>NZ_JBEZHS010000012.1:0-233357 GCF_040650695.1 Amycolatopsis sp. NPDC048633 | reverse complement strand
GTTCGGTGCGTCCAACGCACCGAACGCCACATTGGGTGCGTTGAATCAGCACCGCGGCGCGCAGCGCCTCCGTTGGGCCGCTCGAGACCCCCGGCACAGCGGGCAAACCCTCAGCGCAGCAACGAAACCAACGTCGGCAACGCAGCCACCAAAGCCTCCCGCCCACAACCCGCATACCCGATCGCCACCCCATGCGCCGACGGCTCCCCGGCGAAGTGCCGCGCCAGCCCGTCCAACCGGATCCCCCGCCGTTCAGCCGCGGCGATCACCGACACCTCCACCGAAGCCGACGGAAACGGCACCACCAGGTGCGCCCCCGCGTCGTCCCCGCGAACCGGCACCCCCGCGCCCGAAAGCGCCCCCGCCAGCAATGTCCGCCGCTCAGCCATCTCGCGGCGCAGTTTCCGCAGGTGACGCCCCAGATCTCCGTTCCGCGCGAATTCGTACAGCACCCGCTGCCCCGCCGGCGAAGGCCGCGTCCCGGTCGAATCCCGATAAGCCAGCACCGCCGACGTGATCGCCTCCGGCGCCACCATCCACCCGGCCCCCAGCGTCGGCGTGAGGATCTTCGACGTCGTCCCCAAGTGCGCCACGACATCCGGCGCCAGGGAAGCCAGCATCGGCAGCGGCGCCACGTCGAAGCGCAGTTCGCCGTCGTAGTCGTCCTCGATCACCAGCATGGACGAAACGCGCGCCAGCTCGACCAGCGAAACCCGCCGCGCCGCGCTCAGCCGGCTGCCCATCGGGTACTGGTGCGCCGGCGAGCAGTACACCGCCCGCGCACCCGGCGGGATCGCGTCCGGCCGCAGCCCCTCGTCGTCCACCGGCACGCCCACCACCCGCATCCCGGCGCGCAGGAACGCCTGCACCGCGCGCTGGTACCCGGGCTCCTCGACGGCGACGACGTCCCCGCGCTCGAGCACCGCCGCGGCCAGCTCGACGACGGCCGCCGTCGTCCCGCCGGTCGCCAGCACCGAACCGGCCGCCAGCCCGCGGTGACGCAGCAGGTGCTCCGACACCGCCGCGCGGTACTCCGGCAGCCCGGCGCGGTGCGCGCGGACCAGCGGGTCCGGGTCCGCCGCCGCACGCCAGGCGCGGCGCCAGGCCGCGCGGTCCAGACCGTCCGCCCACGGCGTGCCGGGCCCCAGGTCGAGCAGCGACGGCACCTCCGTCTCGGGCGCCGGGACCGCGGGCGCCGGGACCTCCGAAGCCGAGAACGAAGGCGGCGTCGTCACGTACGTGCCGGAGCCGTGACGCCCCGCGATCCAGCCCTCGGCGTGCAGCTGCTCGTAAGCCGCCGACGTCACCGTGCGGCTGACGCCGAGGCGGCCGGCCAGCGCCCGCGTCGACGGGAGCCGGTCGCCGCCACGCAGGTGCCCGCTCGCGGCGGCTTCGCGCAGCGCGTCCGCCAGCTGGACGGCCAAGGGCGTCACGGCCGCGCGGTCGAGGCTGACCGGGAGCGCGGTGTCGGCGTGGGTCACGGGACCTCCTCAAGTGGACTTCCCAAGTGTACGAGAAGTGGCCGTTTTCCGATGCCACTGTGCTGGGAGACGCTGGTCGCATGCTGTCCACCACGCCCCGCACCACGCTCGGCCGCAAGAAGCACCGGGCCGTGACCGACCGCTCCGCGCTCTACAACGTCCTGGACGAGGGCCTGATCTGCCACCTCGGCATCGTCCGCGACGGCGCGCCCCTGGTCCTGCCGACCGGCTACGGCCGCGACGGCGACACGCTCTACCTGCACGGCTCCACCGGCGCGGCCAGCCTGCGCACGGCGTCGCAGGACCTCGACATCTGCGTCACGGTCACGCTGCTCGACGGCATCGTCTACTCGCGGTCGGTGAACAACCACTCGATGAACTACCGCAGCGCGGTCATCTTCGGGAAGGCGACGCTGCTCGCGGACGCCGAAGCGAAGATGCACGGCCTCAAAGTGCTGACCGACCACCTCGCACCCGGCTCGTGGGACCACGCGCGGGAGGTCAACGCGAAGGAGTTCGCGGCGGTGAGCGTGCTGGCGCTCGACCTCACCGAGGCGTCGGTGAAGATGCGCGCCGAGGGCCCGGACGACGAGCCGGAGGACCTCGACGCCGATACCGCGTGGGCCGGCGTGCTCCCGGTGCGGACGGTCTTCGGCGCACCCGAGCCGTCGACGGACCTCTCCCCCGGCTGGACGACGCCCGAGCACGTCACCGGGCGAGGGGCAGCCGCACGGTAAAGGTCGTCCGGCCCGGCTCCGAAGAAACCGAGACCGTGCCGCCGTGCGCCGTCACCAGGGACTGGACCACCGACAGCCCGAGCCCGGTGCCGCCGGCGCCGCGGGTGCGCGAGTCGTCGACGCGGAAGAACCGGTCGAAGATCCGCTCCTGATCCACCAGAGCGATCCCCGGCCCGGCATCAGTCACCTGGACGACGGCCTCGGACTCCGAAGCCGCCACCGAGACGTGCACCGCGGTCCCGGGCGGGGTGTGCACGGCGGCGTTGGCCAGCAGGTTGTCGAGCACCTGCCGCAGCCTGACCGGGTCCGCGTGGACGAAAGCCGCCTCGAGAGACGACGTCAAAGGGTGGTCGGGCCGCCCGGCGGCGAAGGCGTCCGCCGCGTCGCCGGCCAGCTCGGCCAGGTCGGTGCGCTCCGGCCGCAACGGCGTCTCGGCCGCCCGCGCGTCGAGCCGGGCCAGCAGCAGAAGATCATCGACGAGGACACTCATCCGTGCCGTCTCGGAGCGGATCTTCGCCAGGTGCGCCTCCCGCTCCGCCGGCTCGTTCGCCGCCGCGTAGCGGAAAAGGTCGGCGTAGCCCCGGATCGACGTCAGCGGCGTCCGCAGCTCGTGGGACGCGTCCGCGACGAACCGCCGCAGCCGCTCGTTCGCCTCGGTCTTCGCCGCCAGGGACGTGTCGATGTGGGCGAGCATCACGTTGAACGCCGTCCGCAGCTCTTCGACCTCGGCGCCGCCCCCGGTGCCGGCCGCGCGGGCCGGCAGGGCGGGGTTCGCGGTGAGGTCCTGGGACGCGATGTCGTGCGCCGTGCCCGCCATGTCGGCCAGCGGGCGCAGGCCGCGGCTCAGCACCAGCCGCCCCACGACCACCAGCACGGCCAGTGCGAACGCGAACGCGCCGACCTCGACCCAGATCAGCTGCTGGACCGTGCCGTCGAGGTCCTTCTGCGGCGCGGCCGACAGCAGCACCGAACCGTTGTCGACCGGGCACGCGCGCACCCGGTAGGGGCCGTCGTCGTGGAGGTAGATGTTGCGCGTGACGTCGCCGCCCGCCGCCTCGGCCGCGATGTTCGCGAGCTGGCGGGCGTCCCCCGGCAGCTTGCCGCCCGGCTCGGGCAGCGCGACGCCGTCTCGCACCTTGTACAGCGCCGAGTACCACGAGTACACGGACTGCGGCGAGCCGTGCGTCTCGCGCAGCTGCGGCAGCTGCGTGTTCTGGCTCTTGGACAGCTGTTCGTCGAGCCGCCGGTCGAGGTAGCCGTGCATGATCCCGACCATCGTGACGCCGACGGCCGCGAACACGACCAGCGCGAGCGCGCCGAGGCCGAGCGTGATGCGGGTGCCCAGCCGGGTGCGCTGCCAGGCCCCGTACCACCGGCGGAAGAAGCGCCTCACCGGTTGACCTGGCGCACGACGTACCCGACGCCGCGCACGGTGTGGATCAGCGGTTCGCCGTCGCCCGCGTCGACCTTGCGCCGCAGGTGCGAGATGACCAGTTCGACCACATTGGACCGGCCGCCGAAGTCGTACTCCCAGACGTGGTCGAGGATCTGCGCCTTCGTCAGCACCGACGGCGACCGGCGCATGAGGTAGCGCAGCAGCTCGTACTCGGTCGGGGTCAGCTCGGCGGGCGGCTGCTCGCCGCGGCGGACCTCGCGGGTGTCCTCGTCCAGCGTCAGGTCGCCGACGCGCAGCACGGCGCCGCGTGCCGCCGCCTGGTGCGCGAGGCCGGTGCTGCGCCGCAGCACCGCCCGCAGCCGCGCCATCAGCTCCTCGACGGAAAACGGTTTCACGAGGTAGTCGTCACCCCCGCGGGTGAGCCCGGCGATCCGGTCGGCCGTCGCGTCCTTGGCCGTGAGGAACACCACGGGCACCGCGCTGCCGTTCTCCCGGAGGCGGTCGAGCACGGTGAAGCCGTCCAGGTCGGGCAGCATCAGGTCGAGCACGACGATGTCCGGCCCGAACTCCGCGGCCTCGGCCAGCGCGGCCTTGCCGGACCCGGCCGTGACCGCCTGCCAGCCCTCGTACCGGGCGACGGTGGCGACGAGGTCGGCGATGTGCGGCTCGTCGTCGACGACGAGCAGGCGCACGGGCTCGGAGGGCTGCACCACCCCATCTTCTCCCGGCGCGCGGGCGACCGGCGACCGGTGGCGCGGGCCGACAGGAATCCGACAGCCGGTACCCAGACTCGCCACAGGCTGCGTGGCGAGGCTGAGGTTCGTGAACCGAACCCGAGGGGGATCCGTGTGACCAGCATGACGCAGACCGCCGAGGCCACGCGCCCGGCGATCCGCCCCCGGATCGCCGCGAAATCCGGCCTTTTCCTCTTCCTGGGTGCCAACGTGGGCGCCGTCACGCTGCTCTTCGCCCAAGCTGGACTGTCCCAGAACGTGCTGATCAGCATCGGCAGGCTCGCCGGGATGTACGGCGCGCTGGCGATCGCCTTCCAGCTCTTGCTCGTGGCCCGGCTGCCCTGGCTGGACCGCCGGATCGGGATGGACCGGCTCACGACGTGGCACCGGTGGACCGGCTTCACGATCCTGTGGACCCTGCTGGCGCACCTGGTGTTCATCGTGTTCGGGTACGCGGAGGTCTCCGACAAGGGCGTCGTCGACGAGCTGGTCGAAATGGCCAACACGCTCGAAGGGATCCTGCGGGCGCTGGTCGCGTTCGCCGTCATCCTCATCGTGGGCGGGGCCTCGGCGAAGTTCGCGCGCAAGCGGCTGGCCTACGAGACGTGGCACTTCATCCACCTCTACACCTACGCGGCCATCGTGCTGGCGTTCACCCACCAGATCGCGCTCGGCACGTCGTTCGCGAGTGCCCCGACGGCCAAGGCGTACTGGTGGACGATGTGGCTCGGGGCCGGGGCCGCCGTGCTGGCCGGGCGCGTCGTGCTCCCGCTCTGGCGGAACCTGCGTCACCAGCTGCGCGTCACCGCGGTGGTTTCCGAGGCCCCGGACGTGGTTTCGGTCTACATGACGGGCAAGAACCTCGACAAGATGCCGGCGCGCGCGGGCCAGTTCTTCCTGTGGCGGTTCCTCACGAAGGACCGCTGGTACCAGGCCAACCCGTTCTCCCTGTCCGCCGCGCCCGACGGCCGGACGCTGCGCCTGACCGCGAAGGCGCTCGGCGACTCCAGCGCGTCGCTGCGCAACCTGCGGATCGGGACGCGGGTGTTCGCCGAAGGCCCGTACGGCGCGTTCACGACGATCCACCAGCAGCGGCCCAACGCGCTGCTCGTGGCGGGCGGGGTCGGCATCACGCCGATCCGCGCGCTGCTGGAGGACATCGACGGCCACGTCGTCGTGCTCTACCGGGTGCGCACGCAGGCCGACGCGGTGCTGCTGCCCGAGCTCAACGGGCTCGCCAAGGCCCGCGGCGCGGTGGTGAGCGTCCTCACCGGATCGGACCAGGCGGTCGGCCCGCGCGGGGCGATGCTCGGCCCGGCGAACCTGCACATGATGGTGCCGGACGTGCACGAGCGGGACGTCTTCGTCTGCGGCCCGCCGGGGATGACGTCGGCCGTGCTGCGCAGCCTGCGCGAGCTGCGCGTGCCGAAGGCCCAGGTCCACGCCGAACGCTTCAGCCTCGCGGCCTAAGGGGATGCTGCTGTGAAAAGGACCATCTTCGTCGTCGCGCTGTCGATCGCGGGGTTCATCGCGGTCTGGCGGTTCGAACCCGGGCCGGTGCACAACACCGCGGCCGTCGCCCAGGCGCCGCCGAGCGTCGCCGCACCGTCCACAGCGGCCCCGCCGCCGGGTACGACGTCCACTCCGTCCACTCCGGACAGTGCGAACGCGACAGTCACGACCCAGGGCACTCCGGAATCGAGCAGCTATGGGACGGTGCAGGTCGAGGTCACGTTCACCGGCAACCGGATGGTCGCGGTCACGCTGTTGCAGGCGCCCGACGACGGCCGGGCACTCACCGCGTTGCCGCGCCTGCAGGAGGAAGCGATGAAAGCGCAGAACGCCGACATCGACACGATCACCGGGGCGACCGAGACGAGCGAGTCGTACAAGACGTCGCTGCAGGCCGCCATCGACGCCCGGGGCAGCAGATGACCACCCGCGTCGAACAGGTGATGGGCCTGCCGATCTCCCTCGACCTGCGGGACGACGGCGATTTCGCCGAGATCGTCGACGACGTCTTCGCCTGGTTCCGGGACGTCGACGCGCGGTTCAGCCCGTTCAAGGAGGACAGCGAGGTCAGCCGCTACGACCGTGGCGAGCTCACGGCGGCCGAGCTGACCGACGACCTCCTGGAGGTCCTGGAGCTCTGCGCGTACTACGAACAGCTTTCCGGCGGCGCGTTCCGCGCGCGGCTGCCCGGCCGCGGCCTCGACCCGTGCGCGGTGGTCAAGGGCTGGGCGGTGCAGCGCGCCGCCGACATGCTCAAGGCCGAGGGCGCGACGACGTTCTGCCTCAACGCCGGCGGCGACGTCGTCACCGCCGGCGAACCGGAACCGGGACAGCCCTGGCGGGTCGGCGTGCGCCACCCCGAGCAGCCCCTCGCCGTGTGCGCGGTGCTGGAGTCGCGCAACGGCGCCATCGCGACGTCGGCGGCCTACGAGCGCGGCTCGCACATCCTCGACGGCCGGTCGGGGACGCCGGCGACCGGGCTGATGAGCGTCACCGTCGTGGCCGGGAACCTGGTCACCGCCGACGCGCTGGCCACCGCGGCCTTCGCGATGGGCACCGAGGGCATCAGCTGGGCGGCCGACCGGCCGGACTGCGAGATCCTCATCGTCGACGACAGCCGCCGCGTGCACCGGACGGCCGGGCTGGCGCTGGCTTCGTAAATCGGTTCGCCCCGGCGCCGCTCCTCGGCCAGACTCGGCGGCACCCGTCTTCGAGGAGTGCCATGCCGTCGTCCGTCCTGCACGTTTCCGTCGACTGCGCCGACCCGTACACGCTGTGCCAGTTCTGGAGCCAGGTCACCGGGAAACCGATCCCCGACGGGGACCAGCCGGGCGACTACGAGGTCGGCATCGAGCTCGAAGGCGGGATCGACCTGCTGTTCCTGAAGGTGCCGGAACCGAAGACGGTGAAGAACCGCCTCCACGTGTGCCTGCAGCCGGACGACCCGCGTGACGAGGAGGTCGGCCGGCTGCTGGGCCTGGGCGCGACGCTCGTCGACGACCGCCGCAACCCCGACGGCACCGGCTGGGCCGTGCTCGCCGACCCCGAGGGCAACGAGTTCTGCGTGCTGCGCAGCGCGGCCGAGCGGGCCGCGACGTCGTGACGGACTCGTTCGCCATCAACAAGGCCAACTGGGACGAACGCGCTCCGCTGCACGCGGCGTCACCGGACTACAACTTCGCCGACTTCATCGAGGATCCCGCGTACCTGAGCGGCGTGCTGCGGTTCGACCGGCCGCGGCTGGGCGACGTCACCGGGCTGCGTGCGGTGCACCTGCAGTGCCACATCGGCACGGACACGGTTTCGCTGTCCCGGCTGGGCGCTTCCGTGACGGGCCTCGACTTCTCGGGGGCGTCGCTGGCGGAGGCGCGGCGGCTCGCGTCCGCGGCGGGCGCGTCGGTGGAATTTCACGAGGCCAACGTCTACGACGCCGTCGAGGTGCTGGGCGCCGGGCGGTTCGACCTGGTCTACACCGGGATCGGCGCGTTGTGCTGGCTGCCGTCGATCGCGCGCTGGGCGTCGGTGGTCGCCGGTCTGCTGCGGCCGGGCGGGCGGCTGTTCATCCGCGAAAGCCATCCGATGCTGGGCACGCTGGACGACGCCGACCCGGCGGTGCCGCGCCACCCGTACTTCGAGCACGACGAGCCGATGGTGTTCGACGAGCCGGGCACCTACGTCGAGGTCGACAGCGAGCTGACCCACACGGTGAAGCACGAGTGGGCGCATTCGCTCGGCGAGATCATCACCGCCCTGCTGGACAACGGCCTGACGCTGACCGGGTTCACCGAGCACGACAGCGTCCCGTGGAACGCGCTGCCCGGGCAGATGGTGCACGACGAGGCCGCGGACGAATGGCGGTTGAAGGACACGCCGTCGCGGCTCGCGGCGAGCTACACGCTCCAGGCGGTCAAGGGCGGCTGAATAGGGTGGCGGCATGGCACGTCCCCTGATCGCGGTCGCCACGCTGGGCGGCACCATCTCGATGGCCCCTGTCGCCGGCGAAGGCGGCGCTGTCCCCCGGCTCGGCGCCGCGGAGCTGATCGGCGGGATCGGCGACCTGCCGATGGACGTCCTGGCCGAGACCCTGGCCGGGATCGGCAGCGCGTCGATGGACTTCACGACACTGCTGCGATGCCGCGAATGGGGGCTTCGGCAGGACGCCGACGGGTTCGTCGTCGTGCAGGGCACGGACACCCTGGAGGAGACGGCGTACTTCCTGGAGCTGGTCTGGCCGTCGGAGGTCCCGGTGGTGGTCACCGGGGCGATGCGCAACGCGGGCCTGCTCAGCCCGGACGGCCCGGCGAACCTGCGCAACGCGCTGACCGTCGCGGCCGACCCGCGCAGCCGAGGGCGGGGCGTGCTGGTGACGCTGAACGACGACGTCCATGCGGCGCGCTGGGTGCGGAAGGCGCATTCGAGCCACCTGGAGGCGTTTTCGTCGGCGCCGGCGGGTCCGCTCGGCATGGTCGTCGAGCGGGCGGTGCACTGGTTCCACCCGTCGCCGCCGCGGCCGCCGTCCCTGGCCGGGACGGACTTTTCGGGGCTGGTGCCCGTGGTGGAATCCGGTCTGGACGACTCGGGCTCGGTGCTCTCGTATGTGGCCTCACAGCCGGGCGTGCGCGGAGTGGTGCTGGCGGCAACGGGCGCGGGTCACGTGTCGTCCGGCACGGCCGACGTGGTGGCGGGGCTGGTGCCGTCGATGCCGGTGGTCGTCGCTTCCCGGACCGGAGCGGGGCCGACGCTGCGGTCGACGTACGGCTTCCACGGCTCGGAGTCGAGCCTGATCGCGATGGGCGCGACGATGGCCGGCTGGCTCGACGCGCGCAAGTCCCGGATCCTGCTGCACACGCTGCTGGCGGGAGGCGCGGACCGGGAGACGATCGACCGCGAGTTCCGAGCCCGCGGCGACCTGGACTAGGCAGGGCCCCCAGCGCCCCAATGTGGCCTTGGTTGCGTCTCACGCACCGAAGGCCGCCTTGGGTGCGTCTGACGCACCGAAGGCCGCCTTGGGGCGCTGGCGACCTGACAACAGCGGAAGCCTGGTTCAGTCGAGGACCGGGCCGCCCAGCGGGTCCAGGTGGTACGAGCGCATCGCGCGCTCCGCGTCGCGGTAGACGTGGACCGAGATCGCCGGGTCCGGGCCGTCGTTGCGCACCTCGTGCACGTACCCCGGGCCGAACACCCGCGACTGCCCCGCCGAGAGCGTGTGCAGCTCGGTGACCGCGCGGCCGCCCGGCGCGCGGCGGGCCACCGCCTCCGTCAGGTGGCCGCTGACCAGCGTGAACGCGCCGCTGGCGACCGCGTGGTCGTGCAGGTCGGTGCGCTGGCCGGGCAACCAGCTCATCAGCCAGACCTCCTGCTGCTCGTCCTTCTCGACGAGCGTCGCGAAACGCTCGTCGGGGTCGTAGCGCAGCAGGTGCTTCCAGCGGTCGCGGTCGGCGGCGACCTCCAGCGCGACGCGCACGGGGTGGCGCAGCGCGGGGTTCTCGGGACGCAGCAGGGTGTTGTCCGGAACGGCGAACATGAGGGTCCTCACGGAAGAGAAGGGGTGTCGAGCTGGGCCGGGGCGGGGTTCACCGACAACAGCGACACGCGCACATGACGGCGCGAAGGCCGTGACGGCCCCGCAGCTCAGTCATCTCGCACGCGAACATGGCGCTCAGCGTTCCCTACCGCCTCGACCCGGTCAAGACGTCCCACCTGCCGGGAGGGTCAGGACCACTCGTGCTTCTGCGAGCGGCCCAGCAGCTCCGCGCCGGCCTGCCGCGGGTCGACACCCTCGTGGCACACGCGGTGCATCGCGTCGGTGATCGGCATGTCGACACCGACGCTCACGGCCAGCGCCCGGATCGACGAGCACGACATGACGCCCTCGGCGACCTGCCCGCCGGCCGCGGCCTGCGCCTGTTCGAGGGTCTCGCCGCGGCCGAGGCGCTCGCCGAACGTCCGGTTGCGCGAAAGCGGCGACGAGCACGTCGCGACCAGGTCGCCGACGCCGGCGAGCCCGGCGAACGTCAGCGGGTCGGCGCCAAGCTTCGCGCCGAGGCGGGCCATCTCGGCCAGACCGCGCGTGATGAGCGTCGCCATCGTGTTGGTGCCGAGGCCGAGGCCCGCGGCCATCCCGGTGCTGAGCGCGATCACGTTCTTGCAGGCGCCGCCGAGCTCGCAGCCGACGACGTCGGTGTTCGTGTAGGGGCGGAAGTAGGAGTTGGCGCAGGCACGCTGGACCGCGACGGCCCGCTCGTGGTCGGCGCAGGCGAGCACCGCCGCGGCCGGCTGCCCGGCGGCGATCTCCTTGGACAGGTTCGGCCCGGTGACGACGACGACGTCGCCCGGGTCGATCCCGACGATCTCGCCGATCACCTCGCTCATCCGCTTGAGCGTGCCGAGCTCGACACCCTTGGCGAGGCTGACGAGGATCGCGTCAGGCGGCAACAGGGGGCGCCACTCCGAGAGGTTCACGCGCAGGCTCTGGCTGGGCACCCCGAACACGACGGCCTGGGCGCCCTCGAGGGCCTTCGCCGGATCACTGGTGGCGGTGATGTTCTCCGGCAGGCCGACGCCGGGCAGGTACGCGCTGTTGACGTGCCGCTCGCGGATGTCCTCGGCGACCTGCTCGCGGCGCGCCCACATGGTGACGTCGCGGCCGGCGTCGCCGAGCACCTTCGCGAAGGCGGTTCCCCACGAGCCGGCCCCGAGCACGGTGACCCGCTGGACGTCGGCGCGCATCAGGCGGGGTCCCCCGGCTTGGCCGACGGCGGTTCCTCGTGGCGGACCTCGCCGAGCAGGCGGGTGACCTCGTCCATCATGACCTTGGTGACCTCGCGCAGCTTCGACGCGCTGCGCGCGCTGCCTTCGCGGTAGGCCGAGAGGTCGAGCGGGTCGCCGACCTTGTGGGTGATGGTCTTGCGGGGGAACGGCGTGAACTTCTTGGTGTAGCCGTTGAAGAGCTGGCTGGTGCCCCAGCGGGCGATGGGGATCACGGGGACGTCGTTCTGCAGCGCGAGCCGGGCGGCGCCGGTGAAGGACTCCTTGGGCCAGCCGGCCGGGTCCTTGGTGATGGTGCCCTCGGGGTAGATGACGACGATCTTGCCGTCCTGCAGGGCCTGGTGCGCGGCCTTGAGACTGTCCCCGGCGGCGGCCGAGCCGCGCGAAACCGGGATCTGCCCGGAGCCGACGAAGACCTTCCCGAAGATCGGGGTCCGGGTCAGGCTCTCCTTGCCGAGGAACCGGGGCACGCGCTTCATCCGGTGCACGAACACGGCGTCGACGATGGGATCGAGGTGCGAGACGTGGTTCAGCACGAGCAGGGCAGGCCCCTCCCGCGGAATCTTTTCGTCCCCGACGTAGACCCGCCGCGCGATTCCGGTGAGCGGGTAGAACACAGCGGCGGCCAACCCCACCCAGAAGCCGCCCTTCTCACGCCGGGCCACGATCTCCTCCTCCACGTGTCACGTCCGCCCCAGATCCTGCCGCGCCGGGGTAAGAGCAGTCCAGGGAGGGTGCCTTCGGCGAGGACGAGGGGCTGATCGGCGGCACGGGTGGGTGGCGCGGGAGCCGGCGTCCGGCTGCCGCGGCAGGCTCGACCACGTCCGTGCACAGTCCCTGCGCGGCACCCTGGCCGCCGGCCGAACGTCCGGCCGGTCCTGCTGCGCAGCAGCCCGCGAACGCCTCCACGCAGGGCCCACCCGCTCTGGGCAGGGCCCCGGCGAGCCGCGCAGGGTCGCCTCCGGTGCAGTCGGTCGAGGGGACCAATGCCGATTTTGGTGCGTTGAGCGCACCAAAATCGGCCTTGGCAGACGGTCGCCGGGGTTTCGGCCGATGGTCTGGACCGAGCCGCGACCCGGCCCCGCGGCAGCCGAACAGGCGACTTCGCCGGAAACCTGCCCGGGACGGGCCGGGATTCCGGCGACGTCGCCGGACCAGGGCTCGCTGCACCACCGATGACGTGCGCGGCTTCGATGAGGTCGCGAATGACTCATTCGGGGCCCCGGATGTCCCGAATGACTCATCGGGGACACCCACCGTTGGCAAGCCGGCCCCAGCAAGCCGCCCCCAGCAAGCCGCCCCCACGCAGAGCCCACCCCCCCCCCTGGGGGCCACCCCGTCTCGAGCGTATCGGCACCCCCGGACATCACCCCGCCCCGAAAGCACCCCAGCCCCCGACTTGTCCACAACACCCGTCGCCTGTGGACAACCCGCCCCTCCGGCCGACACCCACCCGCCGTTTCGGGTAAAGATGGACACGTGGACGTGGACCTGGTCGTGCCGATGAAACACCCCCGCGACGGCAAGTCGCGGCTGCGTGGTGCCGTCGAGGCCGAACACCATCCCGGCCTCGTCCTCGCCCTCGCCGCCGACACCCTCGCCGCCGTGACCTCGGGTGCGCACGTCCGGCGCGTGCTGCTCGTCGCCGCCGATCCCGCGGCCGTCGCCGAACTCGCCGAACTCGGGGTCGAGATCGTCGGAGAGCCCGCCGAACGCACCCTCAACGCCGCCTTCCGCCACGGTGAATCCCTGCTCCGGGCCGACGATCCGAACTCCGTCGTCGGCGCCCTCCAAGCCGACCTCCCCGCCCTGCGCGCCGGCGACCTGGCCGACGCCCTCGCCGAAGCGGCGGGAAAACGAGCCTTCGTCGCCGACCGCCAGGGCACCGGCACCACCCTCCTGCTCTCGGCCCCCGGCGCCCCCCTGGACCCGCATTTCGGCCCGGGCTCGGCGCGAAAACACGCCGCCTCCGGAGCGGTCCCGCTCCGGCAACCGCTCCCCAGCCTGCGCAGCGACGTCGACACCCCGGAAGACCTCGCCCACGTGCGCGGCCTGGGTGTCGGGAAACACACCGCGGAGCTGTTCACCTGACCTTCACCGCGGCCTGCGCAATTCCGCGTGGCTTAGTGAAGAATGGAAGCCGTGAGCACAGAAGACGGCGGCACGCCCGCACCGCGGAGGCGACGGAACCCGGCGAACGAACCCTCGGAGACGGCGAAGAAGTCCACTCCGCGGGCGAACGCCACGGCCAAGAAGGTCCCGTCGAAGTCCACCGCGCGCGACACCGCCGCCCGTGCCACCGCCGGCAAGGCGAGAACCCGCAAGACGACGTCGTCCGCGACGACCCCGGCGTCGAACCGGCGTCGCAGCGCCGCGCAGGGCAACCCGCGCGGCGCCGAGGAGTTCCGCGCCGTCCCGTCGGCGCCGCCCGCGGTCACCGCCACCGCCCCGACCGCCACCGAGACGCTGCCGGACGACCGGTACTTCAACCGCGAGCTCTCGTGGCAGGACTTCAACGCCCGCGTGCTCGCGCTGGCCGAGGACGAGTCGCAGCCGCTGCTCGAACGCACGAAGTTCCTGGCGATCTTCGCGTCCAATCTGGACGAGTTCTACATGGTCCGCGTCGCCGGCCTGAAGCGCCGCGACGAGACCGGCCTGCTGGTGCGCAGCGCGGACGGGCTCACCCCGCGCGAGCAGCTCGACTACATCGCCAAGCGCAACCAGGACCTGGTCGAGCGGCAGACCGGCGCGTTCGAGAAGCACCTGCGCCCGCAGCTGGCCGAGCACGACATCCTGATCGTCGGCTGGGCCGACCTCTCCGGCGCCGACCAGCTCCGGCTGTCCAGCTACTTCTCCGAGCAGATCTTCCCGGTGCTGACGCCGCTGGCCGTCGACCCGGCGCACCCGTTCCCGTACATTTCGGGCCTTTCGCTCAACCTCGCGGTCACGGTCCGCGACCCGGAAGGCGGCACCGAGCGCTTCGCCCGGGTGAAGGTGCCGAGCAACGTCCAGCGCTTGATGCGCGTCGAGACCGAACGGACCAGCCGGACGGCGACGTTCCTGCCCCTCGAAGAGCTCATCGCGGCGCACCTCGGCGAGCTGTTCACCGGCATGGACGTCACCGAGCACCACGTCTTCCGCGTCACCCGCAACGCCGACTTCGAGGTCGACGAAGACCGCGACGAAGACCTCCTGCAGGCCCTCGAGCGCGAGCTGGCGCAGCGCCGGTTCGGCCCGCCGGTGCGCCTCGAGGTCGCGCAGGACATGAGCGAGCACATGCTCGAGCTGCTGTTGCGCGAGCTGGACGTCGACCCGGCCGACGTCGTCGAGGTGCCCGGCCTGCTCGACCTGACCTGCCTGCACCAGCTGTCCGGAGTGGACCGCAAGGAGCTGAAGGACCGGCCGTTCGTGCCGGCGACGCACCCGGCGTTCGGCGAGCGCGAGACGCCGAAGAGCGTCTTCGCGACGCTGCGCGAGGGTGACGTGCTCGTGCACCACCCGTACGACTCCTTCTCCACGAGCGTGCAGCGGTTCATCGAGCAGGCGGCGGCCGACTCGAAGGTCCTCGCGATCAAGCAGACGCTGTACCGGACGTCGGGCGACTCCCCGATCGTCGACGCGCTGATCGACGCCGCGGAGGCGGGCAAGCAGGTCGTCGCGCTGGTCGAGATCAAGGCGCGGTTCGACGAGCAGGCGAACATCACCTGGGCGCGGACGCTGGAGCGCGCGGGCGTGCACGTCGTGTACGGCCTGGTCGGGCTGAAGACACACTGCAAGGTGTCGATGATCGTGCGCCAGGAGGGCTCGACCATCCGCCGCTACTGCCACATCGGCACCGGCAACTACAACCCGAAGACCGCGCGGCTCTACGAGGACATCGGCCTGTTCACCGCCGACCCGAGCATCGGCGCGGACGTCACGGACCTGTTCAACGTGCTGACCGGCTACTCGCGGCAGGACACCTACCGCACGATCCTGACGTCGCCGCACGGCATCCGCCGCGGCATCGTCCGCGCGATCGGCGAAGAGATCGAGCTGGCGCGGGCCGGGCAGAACGCCGGCATCCGGATCAAGTGCAACTCCCTCGTCGACGAGCAGGTCATCGACGCGCTCTACCACGCGTCGCAGGCCGGCGTCCCGGTCGAGATCGTGGTGCGCGGGATCTGCACGCTGAAGCCCGGCGTCGAAGGCCTTTCCGAGAACATCCACGTCCGGTCGATCCTCGGCCGGTTCCTGGAGCACTCGCGGATCTTCAACTTCCGCGCCGGCGGCACGCACTGGATCGGCAGCGCCGACATGATGCACCGCAACCTGGACCGGCGGATCGAAGCGCTGGTGCGCGTCAAGGACCCGAAGCTGACCGCGCAGCTCGACAACATCTTCGACTCGGCGCTCGACCCGGCGACGCGGTGCTGGGTGCTGACCGCGAGCGGCGAGTGGTCGCCGTTCCCGGCGGACGGCTCGCGGGTGCGCGACCACCAGCTGGAACTGGCGAAGCTGCACGGGGCCGCCGGATGACCCAGGAGGTACGGGCGGCCGGCGCGGTGCTGTGGCGCGGCGCCGGCAAGGCGACCGAGGTCGCCCTGGTGCACCGCCCGCGGTACGACGACTGGTCGTTGCCCAAGGGGAAGCTCGACCCCGGCGAGACGACCGCCGAGGCCGCCGTACGGGAAGTGAAGGAAGAGACCGGGTTCGACGCGGTCCTGGGCCGGTACCTGGCCCGGACGGCGTACCGGGTGCCCGCGCGCACCGGCTCCGGCACGGTCCCGAAGACGGTCGACTACTTCAGCGCCGAAGCGGTGTCCGGCGAGTTCGCCGCGAACGACGAGGTCGACGAGCTGCGCTGGCTCGACCCGGCGGCCGCGGAGAAGCTGCTGACACGGCCGGAGGACGTGCGGGTGTTGCGCGTTTTCTGCGAGGTGCCGGTGGGCCTGACGACGCTGGTGCTGGTGCGGCACGCGAAGGCGGGCAAGCGGGACGAGTGGACCGGCGACGACGACCTCCGGCCGTTGTCGGAGGCGGGCCTGCGGCAGGCGTCGGCGGTGCGGCGGGTGCTGGCGCTGTACGGGCCGGATCGGGTGCTGTCGGCACCGCGGCTGCGGTGCGTGCAGACGGTGCACGGGGTCGCCGACGACGTCGGGATCGAGGTGCGCCACGAGCCGCTGCTGTCGGAAGAGGGGTACTGGCCGGACCCGGTGCTGGGCGTCGCGCGGCTGCTGGCGGTCGCGGGCGACGGCGGGACACCGGTGGTGTGCAGCCAGGGCGGGGTGATCCCGGACCTGGTCAGCACCTTGGCCGACCGCGACGGCGTGGAGCTCCCGGCCGCCCGCGGCGGCGTGGTGCCGAGCAAGAAGGGCTCGTTCTGGGTGCTGTCGTTCCGCGCACCGACGGCGGAGGAAGGCCCGGTCCTGCTGGCGGCCGACTACCACCCGAGCGCCCTGCCGACCCCCTCCCCGACCCGCTCCTGACCTGGTTGTCCACACACCGGCCGTGATGTGGACAACCAGGCCTCGGCAGCGGCCTTTCCCGGCTTTTCGACCGACACCCCCGATACGCTGGACAAGGGCACGCCCCCCAGGGAGGGCGGGGGTCCGGATCGCGGTGGCGGCGGCAGCAGCCCGAACGTCATGAACGAGTCGTTCATGACGTCGGACGAGGTGAACGAGTCGTTCATGACACCGCCGAACATGCCCTCCGAACCGCGCAGGGGAACCCCACCGCCCCAAGACAGCGCCGTGACAGTCGATCTTGGTGTACTGGGTCCGGGTCCCGCTGGGCTGCGCCGGGCTAGGGGTACGGCGCATCCCGGGACGGGGGTCTGTCTGTCGGCACCGTCGCCAGCAGGGCCCGGATCTCCGGGATGCGGGGGTCGCCGAGGCGCTGGCAGACGGTCAGCGCCTCGGCCCAATGCTCCCGTGCCTCCCGGCCGCGGCCGGTGCGGAGCTTGAGGCGGCCGAGGGTGATCCGGACGTCGATGGTGCCGTAGTCGGCGTTCAGCTCCTTCAGCTCGGTGAGCGCTTCCAGGCCCGCCTTCTCCGCTTCATCCTGCCGCCCGGCCCCTTCGAGCGCTTCGGCGACGTTTCCCAGCGCCAGCGCCGCGTGGTAACGGTCGCCCAAGTCGGCGAAGGCCTGGTGCGCGGCCTGCGCGGCTTCGGCGGCGTTGTCGTAGTTGCGGAGGCCGATGCGGCTGGCGCTGACGTTCAGGAGGGCGTGCGGCACGAACGTTCGCTGGCCGTGGTCGCGGGCGAGCCGGACCGCCTGGAGGGCGTAGCGCTCGGCTTCGGCGTACTCGGCCCGGACGTAGTACGCGCCGGCGAGGTTGGAGAGGATCGCCACCGCCAGCGCGGTGCCGTCGCCGGCCTCGGACGCCGCGCGCGCTTCCTCCAGGGCTTCGAGGGCCTTGTCGGGCTGGAGGGTGCGCAGGTAGGCCGAGCCGAGGTTGTTGGCGCTGTACTGCAGGCCGGTGTTGTCGCCCGCGTCGCGGGTGGCGGTGACGGCCGTGCGGGCGGTCGTGATCCAGTCGTCGCGGTCGTGGCGTTCGGCGAAGAACCCGCGCAGCAGCCAGGCGAGCTTCCAGGCGTGGGCGATGAAGCCGTTCTCGGCGGCGACGCCGACCAGCGCGGTGAGGGCCGCGCGTTCGGTCGTGTACCAGGCGATCGTCTGTTCGTGCTGGGTGAACCGGATGGCGGGCACCGGCGCGGGGCCGAGCGTGATGTCGTCGGTGATCAGGTCGGGGCGGACGAGCTTGGTCCCTTCCGCGACGCTCGCGAGGTACCAGTCGAGGAGCCCGCGCCGCGCGCCCGCGCGTTCGGCCGCCGTCGTCTCGGTTTCGACGAGCTCGGCCGCGTAGACGCGCAGGAGGTCGTGGAACTGGTAGCGGTCGGTGCTGGGCTGGTTGAGCAGGTGCGCGGAGGCGAGCTGGTCGGCGAGCTCGCGGGCCTCCCGCAGGTCCGCGCCGGCCAGCGCGGCGGCCGAGGACAGGCTAAAGCCGTGGCCGGGGTGCAGGCCCAGCAGCCGGAAGAAGCGCGCGGCGGCCGGGCGCAACGCCTTGTACGACCACGAGAACGCGGCCCGCAGGTCGGTGCCGGCGTCCTGCGGGTCGCGCAGGGTGTCGAGCCGCAGCCGCTGGTCGCGCAGCTCTTCGACGATCCCCGCGAGCGAAACGCCGGAAAACCGCGACGCGCGTTCCCCGGCCAGCGCCAGTGCCAGCGGAAGACGGCCGCAGAGCTGGACGAGCTCGGCGACGGCGGCGGGTTCGGCGGCGAGGCGCTGCGGTCCGACGCTGCCGGCGAGCAGCGCGGTGGCGTCCTGGTCGTCGAAGGAGCGCAAGACGATCCGGCGGGCACCGTCGCGCGCGACGACGCCGCGCAGCTGGTTGCGGCTGGTCACGACGACGAGGTTGCCGGGGCCGGGCAGCAGCGGCCGGACCTGGTCGGCGTCGCGCGCGTTGTCGAGCAGCATGAGCGTGCGGCTGCCGGCCAGCCGGCTGCGCAGGAGTGCCGAGCGTTCCTCCACTGTGGAAGGCAGGGTCTCGGGCGGCTCGCCGAGGGCGCGGAGGAACCCGGCCAGGGCGGCGACCGGGGTGACGGGCGTGTCCGCGGAATGTCCGCGCAGGTCGAGGAACAGCTGACCGCCGGGGAAGCGGTCGCGGACGCGGTGCGACCAGTGCACGGCCAGCGACGTCTTCCCGACCCCGGCCGTCCCTTCGATGACGACGATGCCGGACGCGCCGCCGGGCGGCAGGCGGTCGAGTTCGGCGAGTTCGGAGCCGCGGCCGGTGAAGCCGGCGACGTCGAAGGGCAGCTGCCGCGGCACGGTGTGGCCGGTGGGTTCGGTGTCGGCGGCGAGCAGTTCGGCGTGCAGGCGGCGCAGGTCCTCCCCCGGCTCGACGCCCAGCTCGTCGGCCAGCAGCGAGCGAAGCCCGGCGTAGCGTGCGAGCGCTTCGGCGCGGCGGCCGGACCGGGCCAGGACGCGCACCAGCCGTTCCCACAACGACTCCCGCAGCGGGTGCTGGGCGACGAGGTCGGTGAGCTCGGCGACGAGCCGGGCGTCGGGGACGAGCCCGGCGTCGAGGTCGATGCGCTGCTCGACGGCGAAGAGGTACCGCTCGGTCAGCAGCGGGCCCCATTCCGCGGCCAGCGCGGGGGATCCGACGCCTTCGAGGGGCGCGCCACCCCAGGCGGCGAGCCCGGCGGTGAGCAGTCCCCGGCGACGCGCGGGTTCCGTCGCGGCGGCGGCCTGGTCGAGGGTGCGGAGGAAGCGCAGCGCGTCCACCCGGGACGGGTCGACGACCAGCCGGTACCCGTCCGGTTCGGTGACGACGGTTTCTTCGCCGCACAGCCGCCGCAGGCGCATGACGTAGGTCTGCAGGCTGCCGCGGATGTGCGCGGGTGGCTCTTCGCCCCAGACGCCGCGCGCGAGAGCGTCGATCGACACCAGGCGACCCGCGGACAAGGCCAGTGTCGCGAGCAGCGCGCGCTGCCGGGAACTGGTCAACACGACCGGCGAACCGCCGACGAGCGCCTGGAACGGGCCGAGCAGCCGGATGTCGATGGTGGTCGCCCCCAGGTTCGCACGCCGCCGGGCACCGCCGGACGCGGACCCCGAGGAGGGCAGCGTGGCATCACTCGGCCGGGCGCTCAAGCAACTTTGCGAAATTGGGCGGAACCGGTCCCGGGCCCGCCGGGTGGTCCGAGCGAGTGGTGCACGGGTCCCGTTCGGACGGCGGATCTTGGCAGCAGGTAACGCGGGTATGAGCCCGATTCCCCGGCCACACGAGCCGGATCGCGTACCTGGGAAGTCGGTTCGCGTACCTGGACAGTCGGCTCGCGTACCTGGCGGGTCGGCTCGCGTACCTGGGCAGTCGGTTCGCGAGTGCCCCTCCGAGTATTCGAAGCCGCTCCCCGAGCACGCGAGCTGGCCTTGCCGGCACACGAACCGACTCCCCGTGTACGCGAGCCGACTCCCTGGGTACGCGAGCCGACGCTCCAGGCACACAAGCCGACCCTCTGGGTACGTGAGCCGGATCGCTTCTCCCCCACCTGCCCCGGAAACGCGGTTGGGCCCCGCGAGGCACGCGGGGCCCTACCGGAAAAGTCACTGGCTCAGCGGGGGTAACCCCCTGGGGGACCCCCGATTTCACATTACCGCAGGGGTACGACAGTTTCGGGTGGTCAGCTCTTCTTCGCTGCCGTGGTCCGCCGGGCAGGAGCCTTGGCGGCCGTGGTCTTCCGGGCCGTGGTGGTCTTCGTGGCCGTCGCGGCCGGCTTCGCGGCCGTGGTCTTCCGCGTCGTCGTCGCAGGCTTGGCGGCCGTCGACCGGGCCGCGGTCGTCTTCGCCGCCGTCGTCTTCGGGGCTGCCTTGGCCCGGGTCGTGGTCGTCTTCGGGGCCGTCTTCGCCGCCGTCGCACGCGTTGTCGTCGCCGGCTTCGCCGCCGTCGCGCGAGTGCGCGTGGCCGTCGCGCGAGCGGCAGCCGGCTTGGCCGCGGCCGCGCGGGGCGTCGTCGCCCGCGCTGTCGTCGCCGCCCGGGTGCCGGCGGCGGCGCGCTTGGCGGGCGCGGCCTTGGCCAGCTTCTTCGCGCCGGAAATGACGTCCTTGAACGTGGTCCCCGCGCGGAACGCGGGCACGTTGGTCTTCTTGACCCGCACGGCCTCACCGGTGCGCGGGTTCCGGGCCGTCCGGGCCGCGCGAGCGCGCTTCTCGAACACCCCGAAGCCGGTGATGTTGACCTTTTCGCCCTTGTTGACCGTCCGGATGATGATGTCGACCAGACCGTCGACCGCCTCGGAAGCGGCCTTCTTGTCGCCCAGGCGCTCCGTCAGCGCCTCGATCAGCTGGGCCTTGTTGGCCATACCAGTCCTCCAAGAAGGAAGTACTCGTCCACGGCCGCGCAGGGCCGACTAGCGACACGGTATTACCAAGGCAGCACAAATTCCAGCCGGTCCACGGAAACTTTCCCTTGCCCGGGGGCGGGTTCCGCCGCGCGAAGCGGCCCTCGAAGGAACCGCGGGAGAGCCGTCCGGCCTAGACCGAAGAAGGCGGAATCCCTTGTTTGCAAAGGGATTCCGCCTCCGTCGGAGACTAGCTCGCGGCGACCGGCGTGGTCGTCGGCTTCCAGGACGGGCGGGCCGCCTCGAAGCCGTCGATCTCACCGGCATGGCGCAACGTCAGAGCGATGTCGTCGAGGCCTTCGAGCAGCCGCCAGCGGACGTAGTCGTCGATCTGGAACGGCGCGGTGAAGTCCTTGGCCCGCACGGTCTTGGTCTCGAGGTCGACCGTGACCTCGGTGCCGGGCTCGTTTTCGAGCAGCTTCCAGAGCAGTTCGACGTCGTGCTGCTCGCACTGCGCGGCCACCAGGCCGCCCTTGCCGGAGTTGCCGCGGAAGATGTCGGCGAACCGGGCGGAGATGACGGCCTTGAAGCCGTAGTCCATCAGCGCCCAGACGGCGTGCTCGCGGGACGAGCCGGTGCCGAAGTCCGGGCCCGCGACCAGCACGCTGCCGCTCTTGAACGGCTCGGTGTTGAGGATGAAGTCCTGGTCACCGCGCCAGGCGGCGAACAGGCCGTCCTCGAAGCCGGTCCGGGTCACCCGCTTGAGGTAGACCGCCGGGATGATCTGGTCGGTGTCCACGTTGGACCGGCGCAGCGGGACGCCGATGCCGGTGTGCTGGGTGAACGGTTCCATGGTGGGAGCTCCTCTCAGAGAGGTCGGCAGGAGGTCAGCGGGCGGCGGTCAGCAGGTCTTCCGGCGACGACAGCGTGCCCCGCACGGCCGTCGCGGCGGCCACGAGCGGCGAGACCAGGTGCGTCCGGCCGCCCTTGCCCTGCCGGCCCTCGAAGTTGCGGTTCGACGTCGACGCGCTCCGCTCGCCCGGCTTCAGCTGGTCCGGGTTCATGCCCAGGCACATCGAGCAGCCGGCCTGGCGCCACTCGGCGCCCGCGTCGGTGAAGACCGTGTCCAGGCCCTCCTCCTCGGCGGCCTTGCGGACGCGCATGGAGCCGGGAACCACCAGCATCCGGACCGAGTCCGCCACCTTCCGCCCGCGCAGCACCTCGGCGGCGGCCCGCAGGTCCTCGATCCGGCCGTTGGTGCAGGAGCCGAGGAAGACGGTGTCCACCGAGATCTCGCGCAGCGGCGTGCCGGGCTTCAGGTCCATGTAGGACAGGGCTTTTTCAGCGGCGATGCGGTCGTTCTCGTCCGGGATCTGCTCCGGGTCGGGCACGTCGGCGCCCAGCGGGAGGCCCTGGCCGGGGTTGGTGCCCCAGGTCACGAACGGCGTCAGCGCGCTCGCGTCGAGGTGCACCTCGGCATCGAACTCGGCACCGTCGTCGGTGCGCAGCTGCCGCCAGTTTTCGACCGCCGTGTCCCAGTCGGCGCCGCTCGGCGCGTGCGGGCGGCCCTTCAGGTACGCGAACGTCGTCTCGTCCGGGGCGATCATCCCGGCGCGGGCGCCGGCCTCGATCGACATGTTGCAGACGGTCATCCGGGCTTCCATCGAAAGCGCTTCGATGGCCTTGCCGCGGTACTCGAGGATGTAGCCCTGGCCGCCGCCGGTGCCGATCTTGGCGATCACCGCGAGGATGATGTCCTTCGCCGTGACGCCGGGACGCAGCTCGCCGTCGACCGTGATCGCCATCGTCTTGAAGGGACGCAGCGGCAGCGTCTGGGTGGCCATGACGTGCTCGACCTCGGACGTGCCGATGCCGAAGGCGATGCCGCCGAACGCGCCGTGCGTGGAGGTGTGGCTGTCGCCGCAGACCACGGTCATCCCGGGCTGGGTCAGGCCGAGCTGCGGGCCGATGACGTGCACGATGCCCTGCTCGGCGTCACCCATCGGGTGCAGCCGGACACCGAACTCCTTGCAGTTGCGGCGAAGGGTGTCGACCTGGGTGCGCGAGACCGGATCGGCGATGGGGAGGTCGATGTCGACGGTCGGGACGTTGTGGTCCTCGGTCGCGATGGTGAGGTCGGGGCGGCGCAGCGGCCGCCCGGCCAGCCGGAGGCCGTCGAAGGCCTGCGGGCTGGTCACTTCGTGCAGCAGGTGGAGGTCGATGTAGAGCAGATCCGGTTCGGCGCCTTCCCCTCGGCGCACGAGGTGGCTTTCCCACACCTTCTCCGCCAGTGTGCGGGCCTTGCCGGTCGGGCTGGTCATCTCCGGCTCCTTCCACGGTTCGACGTCGGAACTCGGGCGCGCACCGCAGGGGCGTGATGCGAGCCGCGAAGGAGGGGCGCAGCTCGAGTTCAGGGTTTTCCCAGATGCTGGACTTCCCAAAGTACGGGACGCTAGTATCGGGTCGTGGGACAGCATAGCGGTATCGGAGTACTGGACAAAGCAGTGGCCGTTCTGCAGGCGGTCGCGGACGACCCCTGCGGCCTCGCGGAACTGTGCACGCGGACGGGCCTGCCCCGGGCCACCGCGCACCGGCTCGCGGTCGGGCTCGAGGTGCACCGGCTGCTGCGCCGCGGTCCGGACGGCCGCTGGCGCCCCGGTACGGCACTGGCCGAACTGGCCGGCGGTTCGACGGACCCGCTGCTCGACGCGGCGGGCGTGGTGCTGCCGAAACTGCGGGACGTCACCGGGGAAAGCGTGCAGCTCTACCGCCGCGACGGCGTGCAGCGCGTGTGCGTCGCGACGGCGGAGCCGCCGAGCGGGCTGCGCGACACGGTCCCGGTGGGCTCGCGGCTGCCGATGACGGCCGGCTCGGGCGCGAAGGTGCTGGCTGCGTGGGCGGATCCGCACACGCAGCGCACGATCCTGGCGGACGCGGTCTTCGGCGAGCGGACGCTGCTGGAGGTGCGCCGCCGCGGCTGGGCGCAGAGCGTGGCCGAACGCGAACCGGGCGTGGCCAGCATTTCGGCGCCGGTCCGCGATTCGGCGGGCACGGTGGTGGCCGCGGTGTCGGTGTCGGGCCCGATCGAGCGCATCGGCCGCAAGCCGGGGGCGCGCTGGGCGGCGGACCTGCTCGCGGCGGCGGATGCGTTGCAGGAACGCCTGTAACTCCCGCCCCAGGAGTCACACGGGTGGTGCGGTGAAGTCAGGCCTGGCCGGTTTCGAAGCGCGCCACCTTGCCGTCGCGAACGGTGAACGCCCACCGCGTCCGCATCGCGCCCCACGTCGAGTTCGAGTAGTTCGCGACGAACTTCCGCCCTTCGTCCTCCGCGGTCTCCACCTCGAGGTGTCCCCGGCTGGAGAAGATCTCCCGCTCGGTCCAGTCCGCGAGGTCGCGGTCCGTCCCGTCGTCGGACATCGTCGCGTCCGGGGTGAGCGCGGCCTGGAACGCTGTGCGGTCGCCCGCGTTCAGTGCGTCGACGAACGCACGCACCGCCGGGTCGCCGATCGAATCCGTCATGAGGTCATGGTGCACCGTTCGGGGGAACCTCGCGAAAGCTGCGTATTCGGTGACGGCGGTCACGTCTCCTTCAGGACAGCACCACGGAGGGGGAAAGGCCATGTTGACCAGAAGGGCGCTGGCGATGCTGCGGGCCGTCGGCGCGGGGCGGGCCGAGCTGACCTGCAGCTGCGAGCCGGATCTACGGGTGGACGGGCTGCCGTGCTGCGACCAGGCGACGGCGCACGACCTGGCGCACGCCGGGCTGATCCGGCCGGCGCGGGGGCCGGTGGTGGCGGTCGGGCAGTGGACGCGCGCGGAGCTGACCGACGACGGCAGGCTCGCGCTGGGCGGGACGCTCGCCGCTTGAGGCAACCGCCGGGCCGCCTCGCGCGTGTATCCGCAAAGAGTCACCGCGAGGGGAAGTCATGAGGATCGTTCCGGGACTGCTCGGCGCCTGCCTGCTGCTGACCGCGTGTTCGGAGCCGGGCCCGCCCGCGCCGGCCGTGACGGTGACGGCCCCGACCACGGCGCCGTCGGTCGACCCGGCGACGCTCGACTGGCTGGACGGCTTCTGCTCCGCCATCCACGGCTACCGGAAGCGCACCAACGCGGAGGCGGCGCCGTCCGAGCCCGGTTCGGTGGTGGAAGTGCAGAAGGCGCTCAGCGAGCAGCTGGGCGGTATCGCGGACCGCACGGGCGAAGTGGTCGACCGGCTGACGGCGCTCCCGCCGGCCCCGGTGCCGCTGGCCGAAACGGTCCGGAAGGCGTTCCTCGCGAAGTACACGACGGCCCGCGACCGCGCCCGCGACGCGAAGACGGCGTTGGACCGCGCGAAGACGGGCGACGTGGCCTCGCAGGACCCGGCGATGAAGGCGCTGGAGCAGGCCCAGCAGGACGTCGACGGCACGTACGACCCGGTCGCGCCCCTGGTGGAGTCCCGGGAGCTGATGCTCGCGGCGGCGAGCGCACCGGGCTGCAAGGCCTGATCGCGGTCAGCGCCGCGCGAGCGGCGCCCGCAGCGGCAGCGACCGCGACGAGTCGCCCACCTGCACCGTGAACCCGCCCTTCACCGGCCGCCACGCGTGGCTGCCCGTGTCCCACACCGAAAAGTCGCGCGCGTCCAGCTCGATCGTCACCCGGCGGGCCTGTCCCGGCGCCAGCTCCACCCGCGAGAACCCCTTCAGCTGCCGCGGCGGCTCGCCCGCGGCCGCCGGGAAGCCCAGGTACAGCTGCGCCACCTCGGCGCCCGCCCGCTTGCCCGTGTTCCGGACCGTGAACGTCGCCGTCGCGCCGTCGCCGGTGGTGCGCACCGAAAGCCCGGAGAACGCGAACGTCGTGTACGACAAGCCGTGCCCGAAGGGGAACAGCGGCGCGCGGCCCTGCGCGTCGAACCACCGGTAGCCGACCTGCAGCCCTTCCGAGTACGCCGCGACGCCGTCGACGCCCGGGAACTGCGCGGCCGTGTTCGCCGGGGTGTCCGCATCCGCCGCGGGGAACGTGATCGGCAGCTTCGCCGACGGGTTGACGTCCCCGAACAGCACGCTCGCCACCGCGGCGCCGTCCTGCTGGCCCGGGTACCAGGCCTGCAGGATCGCCGGCACCGAAGACGCCCACGGCATCAGCACCGGCCCGCCGCTCTTCACCACGACCACGGTGTGCGGGTTCGCCGCGGCGACCGCCGCCACGAGGGCGTCCTGGTCACCGTCCAGCGCCAGGCTCGGCCGGTCCTTGCCCTCGGCCTCGTTGTCGCCGACCATCACGACGCTGACGTCCGCGGTCCGCGCCAGCTCGGCCGCGCGCGCCGGGTCGCTGCCGTCGTCGAGGGTCACCGCGGCGCCCGGAACCCGCTGCTGCAGCCCCGGCAACGGGTCCACTGTGGACGTCGGGATGACGGCGGAGCTGCCCCCGCCGCCGGTCTTGGCCTGGGGCGCGAACGGCCCGATCAGCGCGATCGACCGCACCGCACGGTCGTCGAGCGGCAGCTGGGCGTGTTCGTTGCGCAGCAGCACCATGCCGCGTTCGGCGAACTGCTTCGCGGCGGCGTCGTGCTGCGCGACCGGCAGCGGGGAGAGCACCGGCGGGTGGTCGAACTGCCCGAACGCGAACATCGTGCGGAACCGCGGCAGCAGCAGCTCGTCGACGCGCTGTTCGCTCACCTGCCCGGCGAGCACGGCCTGCTTCATCTTGTCGCCGTACCAGGTGCCGTCGATCATTTCGAGGTTCATGCCCGCGTTCGCCGACCCGACGGTGCTGTGCGCGGCACCCCAGTCGGACTGGATGAACCCCTTGAACCCCCAGTCGTCGCGCAGCTTGTCCTGCAGCAGGGCCGGGTTCTCGCACGTGAACACGCCGTTGATCTTCGGGTAGGCGCACATCACCGAGCCCGCGTGGCCTTCGGTGACCGCCTGCTCGAAGTGCGGCAGGTAGAGCTCGTTGAGGGTGCGTTCGTCGATGTGCTCGTCGATGCTCTGGCGCTGGGTCTCCTGGTTGTTCGCCGCGTAGTGCTTGACCTCGGCGATGGTCCCGTTCTCCTGGATGCCGCGGATGTCGGCGGCGCCCATGTCCCCGACGAGCACCGGGTCCTCCCCCATCCCCTCGAACGTCCGGCCGTTGCGCGGGACGCGGGCGATGTTGATGTCCGGGCCTTCGGACACGTTGTGCGCGAGCGCGCGGGTCTCGTCGCCGATCAGGCGGCCGTAGCGGCGCGCGAGGCCGGTGTCGAACGTCGACGCCAGCGCCATCGTGGCCGGCAATGCGGTCGCCGGCTTCTGCGGTTTGTCGTCGGCCGGGCCCATGCCCGCCGGGCCGTTGGCGATCCGGAAGCCGGGTACGCCCAGACGCGGGACGGGCGGCACGAACCGCTGGTGCTCGGCGTCGGGCTGCAGGTGCAGCTGGGAAATCTTCTCGTCGAGGGTCATCGCGGAGACGAGCTCCGCGGCGCGGCGGTCGGGCGACTGGCGGGCGTCGCGCCAGGGCTGCGCGTCCGCGGCCGCCGTGGCCGGCGCCGCCAGCGACAACCCCAGTACCGCAGCAAGAACGAGCCGGCCGTTGCGCATCGAGTCTCCCTCGCCACCGAACGGATCAACGGCGGCCAAGCTAACGCATACGTGACGGGGAAACATAGACTCGATAGTCGTTCACGTACTTGAACATTAGCGTGGCTCAACCGTTTTCCCGGCTCAAGCGTGGAAGAGACGAGCAGGAGAGGGGACTGATCATGCTGAAGAAAACACTGATCGGACTAATGGCCGCGGGGGCGGCGACACTCGCGCTGGCGGCACCGGCCGCGGCGGACCAAGCCGTCGTGTGGTCGCTGACCCAGCAGGTCGAGCCCGGCGGGCAGCTCCAGGCCGTCGTGTTCGCGGAGTGGGAAGTGGGCTGCACGCCGTCCGGGCCGGTCACTTCGAAGGGCTTCACCGCGCCGCTGAGCTGGACCGAGGGCGGCAACTGGGGCCGGCACGCCGGGTACACGAAGGCGGTCCGGCGGCCGGGCACGTACACGGCTTCGTTCCCGTGCACCGACGGCCGGAAGGCCACCGGTTCCTTCACCGTCACGGGCACCCCGCCGCCGACGAGCAGCTCGGCCGAGCCGAAGCCACCGACCACGACGAAGCCGAAGCCGCCGACAACGTCGAAGACCGCCAAGCCGGCGAAGCCGCAGGTCAGGGTGAAGCCGGCGGGCGCACCGCAGACGGGGGACGGCTCGCAGAGCTGATCCTCCACAAAGGACACCCCGGGACCGGCGTGGCCCCCAGGCCCGCCGCCCCGGGGCCGCCCACCCCCAGAGGGCGGATTCCGGCCCGGCGGAGCACCTCGCCCCGTCGGGCCGGTCTAAGCGAGGCAGTCGACGCGCGCTTCTTCAGGCGCGGTCGTGGAGCGTGACCTGGTAGCCGTCGGGGTCGGCGAAGGTGAACGTCCGACCGAAGGGGCCGTCGATCGGCGCGGAGACGATGGGGTGGCCGCCGGCGACGAGAGCGTCGTGAATGGCCTGGACGTCGGTGGCGTGGAGCCAGATCGCGGCGCCGATGCCGGGTTGGGCGACGGAGGCGAGGTCGGTGCCGGGAACGACGTCGCGGAGGGCGAACGCGATCGGCTTCGTCTCGAAGACGACGGCGTGCGGAGGTCCCGCCGGCGAGCGGACGAGGCCGAGGTACTGCTCGTAGAACGCCCGCGAAGCGTCGAGATCGCGCGCCTGGAGCGAGATGAAGTCGGGGCCGGTGACGGGCATGATGTTACTCCTTCATTCGTGTCAGTCTTCTGACACGGGTCAACCTATGTCAGAATACTGACATGAGTCAAGACGGTGTCGACCTGGACAAGTCCCTGGGCTATCTGCTGAAGGAGGCGTCCAGCGCCCTGCGCGCGGCCATGGAGGAGGTGCTGCGGCCGCTCGGGATGACCGTGACGCACTACTCCTGCCTCGAGCTGCTGGCTCAACGACCGGGCTTGTCGAACTCCGAGCTCGCGCGGGGCGCGTTCGTGACCCGGCAGTCGATGAACGTGCTGCTCCAGGCCCTGGAACGAGAGGGCGACGTGACCAGGCCCGCGGCGGCACCCGTCGGGAAGGTGCTTCCCACGCGGCTCACGCCTCGCGGACGGCGGAAGCTCGAGAAGGCGACCGCGGCGGTCCGGTCCGTCGAGGTCAGAATGCTGGCCGGCCTGACCGGGGCCGAGCAGTCAGGCGCGTTCCGGATCCTGCGGAGCATGGTCGATTCCCTGCGCGAGAGCGACGACAGTGCCTAGCGGGCCGCGGCCACCCGCAGCGCCCGGTACACGAACTGCTGATCCCCCAGCCGATGCCGCAGGTCACGCTCCAGCCCCGCGATCGGGTACAGGTTCTGCGGTGCCCGCGAGTCCTTGTACTCCACCGACGCGAACCGGCCCAGCAGCGACTGCGTGAGGTTCGCCAGCCCGGCCACCTCGTCGCGTCCGAGGTGCGGTGCCGCCTCCACGCGCACCACCCCCGACCACGGCGGCCCGCCGACCGACGGCAGGCGCAGGTACCAGGAGTGCCGGACCCACGTCGTGCCCATCAGGAACACCGGCGTGCGCTGGTGCGGGTCCAGCCGGCCGACCATCGCGTTGAGCTCGCCCGGCAGGTACGTCGTCTGGTGGCTCTTGATGAACCCGACGGCCCGGGGCAGGTGCGTGCGGCCGCTCAGCGGGCCGTCGACGACGAGCAGGTCACTGCGGACGTGGCCCGAGATCGCCTCCCGCGCGTCCATCGCCGTCTTCAGCTCGGTCTCGGCCAGCTGCTCCTGCAGCGCGGACGAGAGCACCACCGCCAGCGGCTTGTCGTCCTTGGCCGTCGCGCGGAACGCCTCGTACAGCCCGGCCGAGGTCGAGATCCCGGCGGCCTCCGAGGCGACCGTGAACAAGCCTCGCCGGACGTCGTTCGCGACGACGTGCGCGCGTCCCTCGCAGCAGCACACCACTCCGGCCGCGTAGGACGCGCAGAGCCCGATGGACGCCGAGTTCATCCCCGCGGCGTCGTCGATCCAGACGCGGGCGTCGATCCGGCGGACGCCGTCGACGAACAGCACCGCCTCGGGCGGCGACACCGGCGACGGGTCGATCGGCGCCCATTCTTCCGCCGGCACCTCGACGTCGAGCTCGACCTCGGCCCCGGACCGCGCCAGCTCCTCGGCCTCCATCGAGCTGCCGTAGCCCGGGTCCCACGAGTCGACGCTGAAGTTCATCCCGGCCACGGCGGTCATGCGCCCTCCCTGCTGATGTGCGAGCCGGTGCCGTCGCGGGTGACCTGGAACCGCACCGGCACGCGCTCGGCGAGCGCCGGCACGTGCGTGATCACCCCGACCATCCGCGAGCCGGTGGCCGACAGGTTCTCCAAAGTGGAAGCCACGACGTCGAGGGTGGCTTCGTCCAGCGTCCCGAAGCCCTCGTCGAGGAAGATCGACTCGAGCTTGGTCGCGCCGTCCGCCGCCATCGCCCCGAGCTGGGACGACAACGCGAGGGCCAGCGAAAGCGACGCCTGGAACGTCTCCCCGCCGGACAGCGTCTTCACCGGGCGGCGGGCGTCGGCCTCGTTGTGGTCCACCACCAGGAAGTCGCCCTTGTCGTGGGTCAGCTCGAACTGGCCGCCGGAAAGTTCGAGCAGCGACGCCGACGCCTCGGCGACGAGCGTGTCGAGCGCCCCGGCGATCAGCCAGCGCGGGAATTTGTCCGAGCGCAGGAGATCCGCGAGCAGCCGCGCGACCTGCGCTTCGGACTCCGCGGCCGTGATGTCGCCGTGCAGGCCCGCCACGCGCGCCACGCGCCGCTTCATCTCCGTGTGGTCGCCCTCGGCCCGCGCCCGCGCGGCGGCGACGGCCACCGGGACGCGGTCGCGCACCGCGCCGGTTTCGTCCAGGGAAACCCCGAGCGCGGTGACCTCGTCGACGACCGCGCGTTCGGCCACCCGCAGCCCTTCGGCGGCTTCGCCCTCGGCGGTGGCGGCGGCGGCCAGCCGGTCCCGGTGCTCGTTCGCCTGCCCGGCCGCCCAGTCCGTGAGTGCGGTCCAGGCACCGAGAAGACTGTCGCCGTCGATCGGCGGGGCGCCCAGGCCGACCAGCGGGTCGCGGGCCCGGGACAGCCGCTGCCGTTCGGCGGCGACCTGTTCGGCGATGCGCGCCTGGGCTTCCGCGGCTTGTTTCGCGGCCGCGCGGGCGGTCCGCAGGTCCGCGTCGGCCGTCTTCGCGGCTTGTTCGAGTTCAGTCACCTTCGCGAGCTGCTCGGCGACCACCTCGGCGGAGGGCGCTCCATCGAGAGTGTCGACCAGTTCGCCGTGCCGGCGCCGGGTGGTCGTCAGCGCGGTACTCGCCGACTGCTCGGCCAGTGCCGCCTCCGAAGCCCGCTTCCGCCGTTGCTCGGCGTTCCCCTCGGCGGTCTTGAGGTCCTCCGCCGCGACGACGGCATCCTTGCCCGCGGCTTCGGCGGCCGCTTCCAGCGAAGCCAAGGCCGTCCGACGCTCTTCCACCTCGGAAGCCGCCCACGCGGTGAGGCGTTGCCAGCCCGCCGGGACGTCGCCGTCGTCGACCGCGGGCGCGCCCAGCTCCACCAGGGGATCGCGGGCCGCCCGCAGCGCTTCCCGGGCCGCCGCGAAGGACTTCTCGACGACGTCGGCTTCGTGCTGCGCCGCCGTGCGGTCGGCGCGGGCCGCCGCCAGTTCCTTGTCCGCGGCCTTCGCGACCTCGGCGACGCGGGTGCGGCCATCGATGGTCGCGGACAGCCACTCGCCCCGCGCGCGCACGGCCGCGACGAGGTCCGCGAAGTCCTGCTCGGTGAAGGAAGCCTCGACCGGGCGCAACAGCACCGCCGACTCGGGCGGACCTTCGACGTCGGCCAGCACCGCGCGCAGTTCTTCCGCCTGCGCGGCCGCCGACGCGGCCGAGTCGGCGTCGCGGTCCGCGGCCCGCTCCAGCTTGCGCAGCGCGGACTCGGCGGTGGCGCGGCCCCGTTCGACCGCCTCGAGGCGTTCCCGCGCCTCGGCCAGGTGCGCGTGGCCGCCCGCATCGGGCAGCGTCGCGACTTCCTGCTCGCACACCGGGCACGGGTGCCCGACGGCGAGCCCGGCCCGGAGGCTCAGCGCCTGCCCGGCCCGTTCGGCTTCGGTCACCGCCGACTTCGCCGCGACGACGTCGGCATCCGCGCCGGCGAAGGCGGTTCGCGCCGCTTCCAGTTCTTTCCGGCGAGCCGACTGCTCCGGCGCGGCTTTCCGTTGCGCCTCGCACAACGCGTAGAGCGTGCGGGCGTCGGACCGTGCCGACGCCAACGGGGCGACGTCCGGCTGCGCGGCCAGCGCCGCGCGCGCTTCGGCGTCCGCGGCCTCGGCCGCACGCAGGCGCGCGTCGGTGTCCGCGGCACGCTTCGCCACGCGGGCCGAATCCGCCGACAGGTCCCCGAGATCCGCCGGCGGCTTCAGCCCGGCCAGCCGGTCGCGGTCCTGCCGGGCTCGCGCGGCTTCGGCGGCGGCGTCCTCGGCAGCCCTCGCCGTGGTGTCCCGGATCTTGCGGGCCGCGTCGACGGCGGACACCGCTTCGGCCACCGCCGCGGTCGCGGCCTCCTTCGCTTGCGACGCCGTCTTCGCGGCCTCTTCCAGGCTGGGGAGTGCCTTCTCGGCCTCGGCCAGCTCCGTGCGGGCAGAACGGATCCGTTCCAGTTCTCCGCGGGCGGGAGCGGCGGCGAGCGCGGCACGAGCCGCTTCGTCCGCGGTTTCGGCCGTCTCCAGCCCCGCGCGTGCCGTCGTGCCCGCGTCCGCCGCGGTGCGGCGCCGGGTCTCGAGGTCTTCGACGCCGTCCGGGCGTTCCAGCGCGTCGAGGACGCCCAGCTCCCGCGTCAGCGTCGCGACGAGCTGCCGCGCTTCGTCGTGCGCGCGAGTCGCTCCGGACAATCCCGGCAGCGCCGCGGTGACTCGGGAGTCCAGGTCCGCGAGCGCCGTCATCCGCGCGGAAAGCTCTTCGACGGCCTCTTCCGTCGCGTCGGCGTAGCTGCCGAGCTGTTCGGCGAGGACGGCGGCGCGCTGCTTCTGCTGCTCCGCCGTGAGGCCGGCCCGGCGGCCGATCCGCTCGTAGACCTCCAGGCCCAGCAGCTTGATGAGGATCTTCTGCCGGTCGGCGGCCTTGGCGTGCAGGAACTCCGCGAAGTCGCCCTGGGGCAGCGCCACGCAGGTGCAGAAGTGCTTGAACGTCAACCCGAGCAGGCGTTCGACGGCCGGGGTGACCTCGGAGTCCGCGGCGACCGGGTCGGCGTCGTCCTCGGCGCCGCCGAGCGCGGTGGGGTCGGCGAGCCGTTCCAGGCGGACGTTCTTCACGCTGACCGTGGGTTTCTTCCCGCCGCTGCGCCGGACTTCGCGCACGACGTGGTAGCGCGTGCCGCCGGCGTCGAAGACCAGCCGCACGGTGGCGCGGTTCGCCGTCGGGGCGAGCGCGGGCGCGACGAGCCCTTCGTGGTCCCAGCGCGCGACAGAGCCGTAGAGGGCGAAGGTGAGCGCGTCGATCACAGTGCTCTTGCCGGCGCCGGTCGGCCCGACGAGCGCGAAGTAGTCCGTGTCCTCGAAGCTGACTTCGGTCTTGTCGCGGAACGACGCGAAGCCGGTCATCTCCAGCAGCACAGGCCGCATGTCACACCCCGCTCGTCTCTTCGTCGTGCAGCCGCGCGAAGAGCGACTGGACACGCTTGTCCTCGACCGTCCGCTCCTCGCAGTAGGACGCGAACAGCTCCCCCGGCGAACGGTCCGCGATCGCGCGGTCGCCGCCCGCCGTCGTCACCGGTGCGGCGAACTCCGGGTCGATGCGGATTTCCAGGGCGTTCGGCAGGGCTTCCTGGATCTCCTCGCGCAGCCCGGCCCTGGTCGCTTCGCGGACATAGACGCGCAGGTAGTCCTCGCCGAACTCCGCCGCCCGGGCGACGAGCTCGGCCACCGTGCCGTGGACGGTCCGCAGCCGCCGTCCGGCCGTGATCGGGATTTCCGTGATCTTCGCCGGCGTCGTCGGCGTCACCTCCACGGCCAGGACCACGCTCTTGTTGTCCTGCTCGCCGAAGTCCACGGCGAACGGCGAACCGCTGTAGTGCACCGGGCAGGCGGCGGGCAGGGACTGGCGCCGGTGCAGGTGGCCGAGGGCGACGTAGTGCGGATCGGCGCCGAACGCCGTCGCGGGCACGTGGTACTCGAAGATGGACTGCGCCGCGCGCTCGCCGCCGCCCATCGTCCCGCCGGTCACCGTCAGGTGCGCCATGACGAGGTTCACCGCGCCGGCGGAGAACCCGGACTTGAGGTGCTCCAGGATGTCGCGCACGCGCTGGTCGTACTCGCCGACGTTGTCCGCCGGGGTCCCGGCGAGCAGCTCGGCCGCGCGGACCGCGTAGCGCTGGGAAAGGAAGGGCAGGACGGCGACGTTGACGCGCTCGCCGGTCGAGCGCGCGTCGAACGACACGACCCCGCCGTCGGCGACCGGCCGCGGGTTCCCGGTGAGGTGGATGCCCGCTTTCCGCAGGAGCGGCCGGTACGCCTCGAACGTCGCCGCGTGGTCGTGGTTCCCGGCGATCGCGACGACCTCGGCGCCGGTGTCGCGCAACGCCATCAGCGCCTGGACCACGAGCTCCTGCGCGGCGGCCGACGGCGCCGACGTCTCGTAGAGGTCACCCGCGACGAGGATCGCGTCGAAGGCCTCGTCGCGCGCGATCCGGACGATCTCGCCGAGCACGGCGCGCTGTTCGTCCAGGCGGTTGCGGCCCTTGAGCGTCTTGCCGACGTGCCAGTCGGAGGTGTGCAGGAACTTCACGCGGCGTCCTTGCTTCCGTGCGGACAGGAGTCGGTCAGAACGGCGGCGGGTCGTCGCCGAACGGGTCGCTGCTTCCCGTCGGCAGACCCGCGAAGGGATCGGACTTCTTCGACGCCACCGTGGTCGTCGGCACCTTCCCGGCCTCGGAAAGCCGCGTGGCCCAGGCCGGGAACGGGAAGCCGACGGCGATCGGCACCGGGATCTCCGGCTGGCTCACGAACATCGTGCCCGGGGTGGCGAGCGTCGCGCGGACCCGCTGGCTGGCCGGGAGGAAGCCGTACTCGGGGCGCGAAGCCTCCGCGGCGTCGAGGCGCCCGACGATCCGCACCGAGCTGTTGCTGACGATGCGGCGCTCGACCTCGCTGGCCGTCTGCTGCGCGCCGATGAGGATGACGCCGAGGGAGCGGCCGCGCTCGGCGATGTCCAGCAGCACCTCCTTGATGGGGCTGCTGCCTTCGCGCGGCGCGTACTTGTTCAGCTCGTCCAGCATGGTGAACAGGAGGCCGCCGGGGCCGGCCGCCTCCTTGCGCGCGGTCTCCGCGGCGAGCGTGACACCGACGACGAACCGCTGCGCGCGCTCGACGAGGTTGTGGATGTCCACGACGGTCACCTGCTGGTTCTCCGTCGACAGCTGACGTGCGGGGTGATCGGTGAGGTCGCCGCGGATGAGGCCGTTGAGCGCGCGCTGGCTGGAGCGCAGGCGCCGGATGAACGCGTTGACCGTGCCCGCACCGGTGACCGCACCCGCCCAGCTCGCGCGGGTTTCCTCGTCGGTGACGCGCTCGCAGATGACGTCGACGAGTTCGGCGTAGGTGCGGCAGAGCACGCCGTCGACGTTGGCGGCGCCGTCCTTGCCCGCCGGGGTGCTGTCCAGGCGCAGGCGGTTCGCGACCTGGTGGATGACCATCGTGTACTGGTTGCGCTCGTCCTCGGCGTCGGCGAAGACGTAGGGCAGCAGGTCCTTCGCGCAGAACTCGGCGATGGTCCACCAGAAGGCGCCGACGCCCGAGGTCCGCCCGGTGACGTAAGGCTTCCCCGTGGTGTCCGACGGCGTCGGCGGCGCGAAGAACCCGGTCGACGCGAAGGGCTCCGCGGGCAGGCCGAGCTTGGCGTACTCGGCCTTGAGCTTCTCGTCGAGGTGGATGTTCGGGGTGTCGAGGAACAGCAGGTCCTCGCCCTTCACGGAGAACACCAGGGCCTTGGCGTTGTGGGCGTTGGGCAGGGCGCCGCCGCGGAAGATCGAGTGCAGCAGGAACAACGCGAACGACGTCTTGGTGGCGACGCCCGAGACGCCGCTGATGCTGACGTGCGCGCCGCGCGTGCCGTCGAGGAAGTCCATGTTGAGGTAGACGGGTTCGCCGTCCCGGCCCAGGCCGACCGCCACCTGGCGGGTCATGTTGTCGAAGTACAGCGCCTGCGCGCGATCCTCCCCCACGGCGCGCTGGACGACGGCCCCCGGCCGCGGCGGCACGTAGCACTCGGGCTCGACGCGGGTGGTGGCGATCTCGGCGATCTCCTGCACCTGCGCGGGCAGGACGCCGTCGGAGATCAGGAAGACGTCGCTGCCGAAGCTAGCGCCCTCGTGCCTCGCGCTCACCTGCGTCACGACGCCGAAGGACGTGACTTCGCCCAGGCCGGGGAGTTCCCGCCGGGTGACCACGACGTCGTCGAGCTGCAGGTAGGCCTCGGGATCGATGGCCACGTGGAACTGAAGCGGCGTCGAGTCCTCGGTCCCGGCCACCCGGCCGACCACGGTCGTGAGCGTCTCCTGGTCCACGGTTCTCCCTGTCCGCCCGGCGCTTCCTCCGGCCGCAGACTAGCTCGCCGGGCCGACAGTCCCGCGCCCAACACGGCGTTGTGGCGGTGCCGTCCGGGGCCGGGCCCCTGGCGCGCCGACACGGAACGGAGTGGTCACGGCTGGGCCGAACGAGTGAGTTCACCCTACGGGGAAGATCTTTTCGGCACTGCCGGTGTTCCCGGCGCGGGCACACCGGTTGCGCCGCAACGGGCCTCGCCGCACCCCCGGGAGGTCGCTCGGGGCGGCCGGGGCGTTACTGCCTTGGCCCCACTGCGAAGCGGCGTCGCCGGGCCCCTCCCGGACGCCCCGGCGACCCCGGCGGCGGGCTCGCCGGCGGGCCCGGGATCCCCCGCCGCTGCGCGGGATCGGGCTCGGGTGGCCCCCGTCACCCGCCGGAAGGCCCCCCACCCGGCGTGTCGCGAAAAAAAGTCTCCGGAGGGGCCCTGGTCCTATATGGACGACCACTGTGGACGGCACTGTCACAGGGTTTTGCCTGCTCAGGGCCATGGTCGAGATCCGGGTCGCATTCCGGTGCGCTTCCGGAGAAGGTCGTTCAGGAGCCGGAACCAGCGGTCTCGCAAGGAAATATTTCGACCCCCGGTTGGATTTTGTGCGGTATTGGTAATACCGTGTGCAGTGTCGGCCGAGATGGGCCGTGACTAGTAGTTCCACTATGGAGGACTGGAATGACGAACAAGGCCCAGCTGATCGAGGCGCTGTCGGAGCGTCTGGGCGACAAGAAGGTGGCTTCGCAGGCCGTTGACGGTCTGGTGGACATCATCATCCGGACGGTCAACAAGGGCGAAAAGGTCAACATCACCGGCTTCGGGGTGTTCGAGAAGCGGGCCCGTGCGGCGCGTACCGCTCGTAACCCGCGCACCGGTGAGGCCGTCCGCGTCAAGAAGACGAACGTGCCCGCGTTCCGCGCCGGCACCACCTTCAAGGACGTCATCTCCGGCTCCAAGAAGCTGCCGAAGGCCACCCCGGTCAAGCGCGCCACCGCGGCGAGCACGACCACCCGTGCGGCCGTGGCCAAGGCGTCCGCGCCGGCCAAGACCACCAGCACGCGGGCCACCACGCCCCGCGCGGCCGCGGCCAAGCCGGCCACCGCCCGCGCGACGGCCACCCGGACCCGCGCCACCGCGGCGAAGCCGGCCGCCAAGGCCACCGCCACCAAGGCGGCCCCGAAGACCGCGGCCAAGGCTCCGGCCAAGGCGACCGCGGCCAAGGCCACCACCACGCGGGCGAAGGCCGCCGCCAAGCCGGCCGCGACCAAGACCGCCGCGGCGAAGAAGCCGGCCGCTGCCAAGGCCCCGGCCAAGCGCACGTCGGCTGCCAAGAAGAAGTAACCGGATTTCATCCCGGAAGGGCCCCGCACCAGCAGGTGCGGGGCCCTTCGGCATTTCCGGGCAAGCGCGAGGAAACAGCGTTCGCGCCGGGAGGGCACCACACCGGCAGGTGCGGTGCCCTCGGCGTTCCCAGGCAAGCGAGCGGAAACAGCATTGGCGCCAGGAGCACGGCAGGGCCTCACACCCGCCGACGCGGTGCCCTCCGCGTTTTCGTGGCGGCGCCGAGGTAAACAGCGTTCGCGCCAGGAGCGCGGAACCGGTCCCGGCCAGCCGTTCACCAACACCGCCGCGCCGGGAGAATTCGGGCACGGAGGACCGGGCGCCCGAGACCTTTCCGGCGCCGGGCATACGGACCACCCGGCCGGGTGGGCTGCCCCTGGGACCGCGTCACGCGCTTCAAGCCCGCGTGGGCGTGAGATCACCGCGGCAGCGGCGGTACGGCCGTCTGCGCCGCCCTCAGCGCCGGCCTCGGAATCGGTTTCCGGAATGCCGCACGAAAGAAACGATCACCGCCCCGACGGTTGCGCTCCCACCCCGGCGGGTAGCCGCAAGTGAGGAATTGTCCGAAGACCCCCGGCAAGGAGTGGTGATGGCCGCGAACGAGAAGCACGACGACCCCGACGCGGAGCTCGCCCGCTCCCGGCAGCACATCGAAGAGGCCAAGGAAGCCGCCGCGAAAGTGGACCTCGCGGACCCCGCCGATGAGGCGCCGGAGACGGATCCGCCCCACCACCAAGGCGAGCAGGGCTCGACGCCGTCCGGGACGTAGTCCGGGAAATGCCGGAAGGCTCCACAGTGGAGCCGCCGTGAAGCGTCCTTTCAGGACTACCGAATCGCGGGATGTGCCGGGGAAATTGCCGTACCGATCTCCGGGTGGATACACTCCACCCAAGAACGTCGGCCATTGTGCAACTTGTCACACGTCACGTTCCCCGGACGCACATCCAGCTTGAGGAGCATTCCCGTGGCCCAGAAAGTCCTCGTCGAGATCCTGGACGACATCGACGGCAGCACCGCCGCCCAGACCGTTCAGTTCGGCCTCGACGGCGTCACCTACGAAATCGACCTTTCGGACGGCAACGCCTCGGCCCTGCGCGACGAGCTCGCCCGCTACATCGCGGCCGGCCGGCGCATCGGCGGCCGCAAGGTGCGCGTCGCGACGGGCCAGTCGACCACGACGAGCACGACCGACCGCGAACGCAACCAGCAGATCCGCGCCTGGGCCAACGCGAACGGCTACGAGGTCTCCGAGCGCGGCCGCCTTTCGTCCGAGGTGATCTCGGCCTACGAGCAGGCCCAGGTGGCCGAGACCGAAGCCCCGGCGGCGCCGCGCAAGCGCACCCCGCGCAAGAAGGTCGCCGCCGCCAGGAAGTGACGGCGGTGGCGGGCAGATCACTGGGGAGAGATCGCGGCGCCCGGCCCGTCGGCGGCAAGGACGAACCGTCCTCGCCGCCGACGGAAGCCATTTCCCGCGGGTCCCTGTCCCGCGAAACATGAATCACCGGCGCGACCATTCGGGATCGCGCCCCACCGGGCGGTGCGCCCGATTCCGGGCCCCTCTGAGCTCAGCCCAGGCGGAAGCTGCCCACGCAGGGGTAACCCGGCAGGCCGGCCTTCGACGGCTTGCCCTCGTGCGGGTAGCCCAGCAACCACAGCTGCCCGGTCGCCGCCACGTTCGCGGACAACGAGATGTCGGCGACGAGCCGGAACCGCGTCTGCCGGCCGTCCGGGTGCAGCGCCCAGCCGCTCAGCCGGGCCACCCCGCGAGTACGCGGCACGAACGGCGCGTCGAGCGCGACCCGCAGCTCCACCCACGTGTCCTCGGTGATCGGCCGGCGGACCCGCAGGATGCTCACGCCCATCAGCAACCCCAGCAACAGGAACACCCCGCTCCCGCCGGCGATGCCGCCCACCGCGCCCGGGCCCGTGAAGCCGTCGGGGTCGAACTCCACGGTCGGCAGGACGGCGAACCCCGCCACGCCCAGCACCAGGAACGTCACCCCGGAGACGGCCATCCGCCGGACCTGGTACGCCCGGTGCGCGGCGAGCACCGGATCCTGCCGCGGCGGCGTCGGACGGCGCGAGATGAGCTCCACGGGCGTCGCCCCGGACGTCGCCGTGTCCTCGATCCGCCCGGCCCGCAACCACATCGCGCCGGGCGCGCGGACGAACACCTGCCGTCCGCCGCCGAGCACCCACAGCCGCCGCTCACCGGCCAGCTGCACCCTCGGCCCATCGGGGAGCCGGGTCCGCAGCCAGCGCCCGTCCGGCAGCCGCACGGACACCCGCGACCCCTTCGCGAGCAGCCCGTCCGGGGCGACGTCCAGCCGGCGGTACGGCTCCCCGGCCAGGCGCCGGACCCGCCGGTAGACGGTCAGGACGTAACTCCACAGCACGAATGAGCTGCCGAAGACGACGAAGTAGAAGTAGGGCAGCGTGCTCCCCAGCTGTTCGGTCAGCGCGAGCAGGACACCGAAGGCGAGGAGCAAGCCACTGAGCCCCATACGGAGGACGGTCGCCGAGGTCAGCTGCCGGATGTAACCGGCGAACAGCGGCTCGGCCCCCGACGGCAGGTTCGGCACGGGTTCTTGGACGCGGACTCTGCCCGCGTCGGAAGCGATGTCCATGGTTCGTCGTCCCCAGTCGGTGCGTGTGCTCGGCCGGAAGCGTACCCGGCCGTGGCGAAGGGAAAGTCCCGGAGACATCGGCGACCTGCTAGTACGCGACCGTTCCCGTCGCGGCGGGCTTCCGCGCGATCCTTTGGCGGGTCATGGTGATCGGCGCGCCCTGCAGGTGACGGAACGCCGAAGGGCCCCGCACCTGCTGGTGCGGGGCCCTTCCGGGATGAACTCGAGTTACTTCTTCTTGGCGGCCGACGTGCGCTTGGCCGGGGCCTTGGCAGCAGCGGTGGTCGTCTTCTTCGCCGCGGCGGTCTTGGTCGCGGCCGGCTTGGCGGCAACGGCCTTCGCCCGCGTGGTGGTGGCCTTGGCCGCGGTCGCCTTGGCCGGAGCCTTGGCGGCGGTCTTCGGGGCCGCCTTGGTGGCGGTGGCCTTCGTGGCCGGCTTCGCCGCGGCCGCACGGGTCCGCGTGGTCGTCGCCCGCGTGGTGGCCGGCTTCGCGGCGGCGGCCCGCGTGGTGCGGGTCGTCGTCGCCTTGGCCGGAGCGGCCGCAGCCGCGGTCTTGGTGGCGGTCGCGCGGGTCGCCGTGGCGGTCGCGCGCTTGACCGGGGTGGCCTTCGGCAGCTTCTTCGAGCCGGAGATGACGTCCTTGAAGGTGGTGCCGGCGCGGAAGGCGGGCACGTTGGTCTTCTTGACCTTCACGGCCTCACCGGTGCGCGGGTTGCGCGCGGTGCGAGCGGCGCGGGCGCGCTTCTCGAAGACACCGAAGCCGGTGATGTTGACCTTTTCGCCCTTGTTGACCGTCCGGATGATGATGTCCACCAGACCGTCGACGGCCTGCGAAGCCACCTTCTTGTCATCGCCCAGGCGCTCCGACAGCGCCTCGATCAGCTGGGCCTTGTTCGTCATTCCAGTCCTCCATAGTGGAACTAGCAGTCAGGCCCATCTCGGCCGACATCACACAGAGTATTACCAGGACGGCCGAAAAACCAAACAGGGGTGTCCGAGAACTCTGTTGTGTCGCCGAAGAAGTCTGGTCCCGACGGCGCCCGGCCAAGCCCGCCCGCTCAGCACGGACAGTCAATGATCGGACGCTGACCTGCGAACATGCCGGAAAAGCGAGCGCCTTGTCCATATAGGACATGGTCCCCACGGGGCCGCGCAGTCGCTCAGCTGTTCGACCCGAAGTCGCGAGAAAACCCAAACGGCTCAACGAGTCCGGATAGGACACTTCACCGGCAGGCGGCCCCGCGGGATCGCGGCGAAGGCCGGGTCGGCGCCGTAGGAGGCCTTGCGCGTCCCACCCGGCCGTCGAGGTCAGGAGTGTGAAGACGGCGAAGCGGTGCAGGTTCTCCCCACCGGGTCGCCGGGACGTAGGAGATGTGCCCGTCGCAGTAGGGACTTCGGAAGGGCCGGAACCACAGGTTCATCAGGAACCCGAACAAGTAGGCCACCACGATCCTGTACCCGCGAGCATCGCGATCTCGGCCTGGCCCCCACCGGCGGATCCGCGTCACGAGACCGCCGCCCCGACCTCGGCGACGGTCAGCCATCCGTCGCCGAGGATCTTGGCGACCTGGGTGGCGAACGCCGGACGCTTTGGCCATGCCGCCGTCGGCGACGATCTCGCCTTCGGCCACGACCACGACCCGGTCGGCGACCGTCGCGACGAACTCGACGTCGTGCGTGGCCACGACGACCGCACATCCCTCGGCGACCAGAGCAGGTCGCTCGCGATCTGCGGAACGAGCCCGACGACCTTGCGCGCCTTCGCACTCGGCAGCTCCCCCGGCGGTGCGAACCTTCCCGCCGTGGCGCGGGCCGGAACCCTGCAGCGCCCACAGCAACGACGACTTCCCGACCCCGTTGCGGCCCATCATCGCGACTACCCGGCCCGGGTGCAGGCCGACGCCGCGGACCGCGACCACCGGCCCGTACCGCACGAGCACGCCGGACACGGTCAGCACCGGCTCACCGGGCGAAGCGGCCGGCGCGGGCATCGCGGGGCCGAGACTTTCCCGCAGCGGCCGGGCGACGCGCACGGACAACGGACATCGGCAGCGGCTCCCACCCGGCCGGCCGCCCGAGCCGGACGATCGGCGGCGCGATCGTGTGCTGTGCAGGACCTCCGCCGGGGCTCCGCGCGAGGGTGGCGAGGACCTCTTCCGCCGCGATCGGGTCGAGCGCCGAGGTCGGCGACGTGCTGCTGCCCGCCCGAAAGCGTCCTCAGTGGACGGCGGCGCAGCTCGGCGATGCCCAGCAGGTCCAGGGTCTCTTCAACGCGGCGGCGCATCACCTGCGGCGCCAGACCGAGCTGTTCCATCCCGTACACCAGCTTGTCCTCGACGACGTCGGTGACGAACCCGGTCAGGGATCCTGTGCGGCCGGTGAAGTGCGGGACGAGACCGTTGAACGTCCCGAGCAGCGTCGTCCCGGCGGTCCGGAACCCGATCAGGCCGCGCACCAGTCCGGCCACGAGGAATGGCGTGGCGAGGAACCACGGTGTCGAGCAGTGACCATCAAGATCCCGGTGAGCAGCCGGGCCCGGACGCGCACGACACCGCCCGCCCGTAGCCGTCGAGTGCGTCCTCCAGCACCGGGATGACCACGGCGTGCGCGCGGCCGTGTACTCGGCCGGGTGTAGGCGATCGCGCCAACCTGGTCCCGCAAGGTGTTCCCGGCGTCGGCTGCGGTCGTGACCTGCGCGGACTTCAGGAACGCGCGGCCACGGGCGACTTCGGCGTCCGCGAGCGCCTGCACGACCAAGCCCGTGCTGTTGGGTGCCTCGCCGCAGCCACCACTGCCGGCCTGGTGGGTTTCAGCCACGCCACGGTCTTCGCGATGGGCTGGTCGAGCCTGCTTGCCCCGGCCGTGCGGGCGACGAGCATCGTCGAGAGCGCGAGTTCGGTGGTGTCGCCGTAGTCCCGGCTGTCTGGCGTCGTAGCCGAAGAATCGCGTCGAGGGCGTTGTTGCTGACGAAGTCGGCGTAGTCCGGGTTCTTCGCATAGTCGCTGCCCCGCCCGGTGTCGCAGCCTGTGCGCCGCCGAAGGCACGGGGGTCGCGTCCGGCCGCGGTTCTGCAGGGTCCCCTCCGGCCAGCCAGCCGGCCATGGCCGTGAAACAGCTGCCGGCCAGGTTGTCCACCTTTCCCCACCGGCTTCGACGGCGAATACCGGTTCCTCCGTCGCGGACTTTGTCCGGCACCCGCGGCCGTCCGCCCGAGCGGAAAGTAATTCTCCGAGCAGATCCGGCACGGCCTGGGTTACTGCTCCGAACAGACCAGAACCGAAACCGATTCCGAGCACGAGCGCCGCACATGCAACTTGCAGATCCGCGGGTATTTGCTCCGAACCGGGGCAGATATCTCCGCAAACCGACCGGTATGGATATACTCCACAGTGGAGCACCACATTCGTACCTCGCGCACCCGCCACATAACTGGTATATACCGCTTCAAGGAGCAGGAATGGCCCAGAAGGTCCTCGTCGAGATGCTCGACGACATCGACGGCACCACCGCCGCCCACACCGTCCCGTTCTCCCTCGACGGTGTCATGTACGAGATCGACCTCTCCGACGACAACGCCGCCGCCCTGCGCGACGAGCTCGCCCGGTACATCGCCGCCGGCCGTCGCACCGGGGGCCGCAAGGTCCGCGTCGCGACCGGGCAGTCGACGACGACCAGCACGACCGACCGCGAGCGCAACCAGCAGATCCGCGCCTGGGCCAACGCGAACGGTTACGAGGTTTCCGAGCGGGGACGCCTGTCCTCCGAGGTGATCGCCGCTTACGAATCGGCTCAGGCGGCGGAGGCCGCGGCGCCGGTGGCCGCGGCGCGCAAGCGCGCTCCGCGCAAGAAGGTCGCCGCTGCCAAGAGGTAACCATGATGACGGCCGATCACTGGGGAGAGATCACCGCAGTCATTCCGTCGATTCCATCGATTCCGTCGATTCCGTCGGCGGCGAGGACACGTCACCCTCGTCGCCGACGGACGCTTCTCCCCCGGATAAGCCGGCTCGTTCCCCCGGAAAGTGCGGCTGCTGCCGGAATGAGCGTGAGACAGAAGCACGCGCGGACATTCCGTCCGGGCCTCACGCACGAATCACGACCGTCTCCGCACGAGAAGTCCACGAAGGACGAGCAAGCCGCCCCTCGGGCCGGCCGGAGTCCAGAGGCAGGCAAGGCCACCCCGGCGGGTTCTCCGGGAGCCTGAGGCTGCGACGCGAAGCCGGGACCAAGCCCGCGCGAGCTGCCGGACGAAGAGGATCTCCGAGCGCCGGCGCCGGAAACCAAAAAGCCCGCCTGACCTGGGTCAGACGAGCTTCGGGTGGTACCCCCGATGGGATTCGAACCCACGCTACCGGCGTGAGAGGCCGGCGTCCTAGGCCGCTAGACGACGGGGGCTTAGGATCTTTCCCTGGTCTCCCAGGGGCTTTTCTGTTTTTCTTGCTGGAGAGAACTTACCAGAGGCGATTTCTCGCTCTGCAGGGGGGTCACTCTCCGCAGCTGGGGTACCAGGACTCGAACCTAGACTAACTGGACCAGAACCAGTCGTGCTGCCAATTACACCATACCCCAGTGAGGTACCGCTCCGGTCAGGCCGGTTCAGCACCGCACGAAGAGAAATACTAGAGCACGCCGTTCCGGACGGTGAACGCGGGGGTGCCACTTCCGCGCGGGGCGGGGACGCCGATCGTCGCGTACTCCGAAACCAGCAGCTCAGGCAGCTCGGCGAGGCCGGCGACCGTGTGGACGCCCTCGGGGGCGCGCTCACCGATGGCGTCGCGGTCGAGCCAGACCGCGCCCAGGCCCGCGTCGCGGGCGCCGATCGCGTCCGTGTCCAGTTTGTCGCCGACGTGAACGGCCTGGGCGGGAGAACAGCCCAGGCCGAGGCACACCGTGTGGAACATCACCGGATCGGGTTTCGCCACCCCCAGCTCACCGGCGATGGCGACGTGGTCGAAGAACGGCGCCAGTCCCAGGTCGGCGATCTTCTTGCGCTGGTGGACGCCCGAGGCGTTCGTCACGGCGGCCAGCATCAGGCCGGCGGCGCGCAGCCACTCCAGGCAGTCGAGGACGTCGTCGAAGAGCTGCCACGAGTGGTCGAGCAGCTCTCTTCGGCGACGCTCGAACGAGCTCACCTGCTCGTCGTCGGCGAGGATGCCGATCTCCGCGAGGAAGCAGTCGGTGCGCCGCTGGTGCATCGTCGCGTAGTCGATCTCGCCGGCGACGACGAGCGCGACGTGCTCTTCGGTGATCAGGTCCCACAACGGCCACAGGTCGCCCCGGCCGGTCAGGATGTGGAGGCTTCGGCGGATCGCGGCGGTGCAGTCGATCAAGGTGTCATCGATGTCGAGGCACACCAACCGCAGCTCCGGCGGCGCCCAGGGCTCGGACGCCGCCTCGGCGGGGACGGTTCGCGACGGGGTCCGAGGTGCCAAAGCGAAATCCACTCAGTGAGGCTAGGGCAACCGCAGCGTTCGCGACGCTGCCAAAGAGGTGATTGCCGGTGCCCCGTTCCGGCGCACCGGCTCTACTCCCAGTTGGCGAACCGTCTTCTTTCGGTTATCCGACCAATGCGCGGCGAAGACGTCCCAGTGAGACATCACGGCCGAGCAGTTCCATCGACTCGTACAGCGGCGGGGAAACGGTCCGTCCGGTCACGGCGACGCGAACCGGCGCGAAAGCCTTGCGGGGCTTGAGACCCAGACCGTCCACAAGGGCGTCCTTGAGCGCCTGCTCGATGGCCTCGGTCTCCCAGGACGGCAGCGCCTCGAGCGCCGCAACCGCCGCGGTGAGCACCGGCTGCGCGGCTTCGCCGAGGTTCTTCGCCGCGGCGTCTTCTTCCGGCGCGAAAGCGTCCTCTTCGGTGAAGAGGAAACGCACCATCGCGGACGCGTCCGAAAGCACCGTGACGCGTTCCTGCACCAGCGGCGCGATCGCGTTCAGCCGGGACAGCTGCGCTTCGCTCGGCGATTCCGGAAGGACACCCGCGGTGACGAGGTAAGGCGTGACGCGCTTCACGAACTCGGCCGCGGGCAGGGCCCGCACGTGGGTGCCGTTGATCGCTTCGGCCTTCTTGAGGTCGAACCGCGCCGGGTTGGCGCTGACCTTGGTGACGTCGAAGGCGGCGACCATTTCTTCGACGCTGAAGACGTCGCGGTCGTCGGCGATCGACCAGCCGAGCAGGGCCAGGTAGTTGAGCAGGCCTTCGCGGATGAAGCCGCGGTCGCGGTAGTTGAAGAGGTTCGACGAAGGGTCGCGTTTGGACAGTTTCTTGTTTCCCTCGCCCATGACGTACGGCAAATGGCCGAACTGCGGCGTGAACTCCGCGACCCCGACGCGCTCCAGCGCTGCGTAAAGCGCCAGCTGGCGGGGCGTCGAAGGCAGCAGGTCCTCGCCGCGCAGCACGTGCGTGATCTTCATCAGCGCGTCGTCGACCGGGTTGGTCAGTGTGTAGAGCGGCTCGCCGTTGCCGCGCACCAGCACCGGGTCCGGGATCGTGCCGGCCGGGAAGCTGATGTCGCCGCGGACCAGGTCGGTCCACGCGAGGTCGATCTCGGGCATGCGCAGGCGCAGCACCGGCGCGCGCCCCTCGGTGCGGTAGGCGGCGCGCTGCTCCTCGGTGAGGTCGCGGTCGAAGTTGTCGTAGCCCAGCTTCGGGTCCAGGCCGGCCGCCTTGCGCCGCGCCTCGACCTCCTCGTTGGTGGAGAACGCCTCGTACAGCTCCCCCGCTTCCAGGAGCTTCGCGGCGACGTCGGCGTAGATCGCGCGACGCTCGCTCTGGCGGTACGGCCCGTACTCGCCGCCGGCCTCGGGGCCCTCGTCCCAGTCGATGCCGAGCCAGCGCAGCCCGTCGAGCAGCTGCTCGTAGGACTCCTGCGAGTCGCGGGCGGCGTCGGTGTCCTCGATCCGGAACACCAGCTGACCCTGGTTGTGCCGGGCGAAGGCCCAGTTGAACAGCGCCGTGCGGATCAGCCCGACGTGCGGGGTGCCGGTCGGCGAAGGACAGAAGCGCGCGCGAACCACCGATGTCTCACTCATAGCCCGATCAGCGTATCCGTCGCCACATCGCTTGACGCCGGGGACCGGCGGGTGCATCCTCAGTTTATTCAACAAGCGATGAATAGATGGGGAGATGGTGGAGATGACCGAGCGCACGGGCTGCGTCGTCATCGGCGGCGGACCGGCCGGGATGGTCACGGGGCTCCTGCTGGCCCGGGCCGGCGTCGAGGTGACAGTGCTGGAGAAGCACGCCGACTTCCTGCGTGACTTCCGCGGCGACACCGTCCACCCGTCGACGCTCACGCTGCTGGACGAGCTGGGCCTCGGCGAGAAGTTCCACGCGCTGCCGCACAGCGAGCTGACGGCGGCCGGGTTCCCCCAGGAAAACGGCGAGATGATGAAGCTGGCCGACTTCACCCGGTTGAAGGTCGCGCACCCCTACATCGCGATGGTGCCGCAGTGGGACTTCCTCGACCTGCTCGCCGAGAGCGCCCGCAAGGAGCCGACGTTCGTCCAGCGGATGGAGACCGAGTGCACCGGCCTGGTCCGCGAGCACGGCCGGGTCGCCGGCGTCACCTACCGCACGACGGCCGGGGAGACCGGGGAAATCCGCGCCGACCTGGTGATCGCCGCTGACGGCCGCTGGTCGCTGGCCCGCCGCGAGGCCGGCCTGGTGCCGCACGAGTACGACTGCCCGTTCGACGTCTGGTGGTTCCGGCTGTCGCGGAAGGAGGGCGACGTGGCCACGATGCTCCTGCCGAAGATGCGGGACCGCCGCTTCGCGGTGCCGCTCCCCCGGCCCGACTTCTTCCAGGTCGCCTACCTCGGCCCGAAGGGTGACGACCTGCGCGAGCAGGGCATCGAAGCGTTCCGCAACAACGTCACGCAGATCTGCCCGGAGTTCACCGACCGGGTGCACGAGCTCGAGACGATGGACGACGTCAAGTTCCTCGACGTGCGGCTCAACCTGCTGCGCAAGTGGCACGTCGACGGGCTGCTCTGCCTCGGCGACGCGGCGCACGCGATGTCCCCGATCGGCGGCGTGGGCATCAACCTCGCGGTGCAGGACGCGGTCGCGGCGGCGACGCTGCTGGCCGAGCCGCTGCGCCGGGGCCGGGTCACGCCGACGGACCTCGCGAAGGTGCGTTCCCGGCGGCTCGCGCCGACGCTGCTGGTGCAGGGGCTGCAACGCCTCCTGCACCGGGGCGTGATGCGCGCGGTGATGGCGGGCAAGCGCAACGGCCCGCCCGCGCCGATGATCAAGCTGTTCGCCCGGTTCCCGGTGCTGTCGTACATCCCGGCCCGGCTGCTGGGCCTGGGCCTGCGCCCGGAGCACGCCCCGGCCTACGCCCGCCGGCCGATGGAGCCGGTGCAGCGCTGAAAAGCCGTGAAGGCCTCCCTACCGGCCATAAGAGCCGGTAAGGAGGCCTTCACGGACTTCAGATGTTTTCGACCGGGTTGGTCAGGGTGCCGATGCCTTCGATGGTGATCGAGACGCTCTGGCCGCCCTCGATCGGGCCGACGCCCTCGGGAGTGCCGGTGAGGATGATGTCGCCGGGCAGCAGCGTCATCACGCCGGAGACGAACTCGACCAGCTCGGGGATCTTGTGGACGAGGTCGGACGTGCGGCCGTCCTGCTTGAGCTCGCCATCGACCTCGGCCCGCAGCGACAGGTCGGACGCGTCGAGCGACGTCTCGATCCACGGCCCGAGCGGGCAGAACGAGTCGAAGCCCTTGGCGCGGCCCCACTGGCCGTCGGACTTCTGCAGGTCGCGGGCGCTGACGTCGTTGGCGACGGTGTAACCGAGGATCGCGCTCGCGGCGCGGGCGGCCGGCACGTTCTTCACCGGCTGGCCGATCACGATGGCCAGCTCGCCCTCGAAGTCGACGCGGCCGACGCCGGACGGGCGGCGGATGGCCGCGTTCGGGCCGATGACCGTGGTCGACGGCTTGATGAACAACATCGGGGCGGTGGGCACCTCGTTGCCGAACTCGGCCGCGTGCTTGGCGTAGTTCCGGCCGACGGCGATCACCTTCGACGGCAGGATCGGCGCGAGCAGCCGGACGTCGGCCAGCGGCCACCGCTTGCCGGTGAAGTTGGGCTGGCCGAACGGGTGCTCGGCGATCTCCAGGACCTGGGCGTCGTCACCGTCCCCTTCGACCGAAGCGAACGCGACTCCACCGGGATGAGCAATACGGGCTAGGCGCACGTTGGTCAGTCTACGTGCGCCTAGCGCGTGACTCAGGCCACGGTCGTGGACTTGTGGACCAGCGCGTCGCAGAGGGCCAGCCAGCTGGCCTCGACGATGTTCCCGTGCACCCCGACCGTGGTCCATTCGCGTTCGCCGTCGGTGCTCTCGACCAGCACGCGTGTCACCGCGTCGGTGCCCGGGTGGCCCTGGAGGATCCGCACCTTGTAGTCGGCGAGCTCCACACTGTCCAACCAGGACAGGTGCGGCGACAGCGCCTTCCGCAGCGCGGCGTCGAGCGCGTGCACCGGGCCGATGCCCTCGGCGGTGGCGATGACGCGCTGGCCGCCGACGTGCACCTTGACCGTCGCCTCGGACACGACCTCGGCATCGGCGCGGTGGTCGAGCACGACCCGGTAGGACTCGAGCTCGAACGGCGACTCGACGGGGACGTCGGCCTCCTGGCGGAGCAGCAGCTCCAGCGAGGCGTCGGCGGCTTCGAAGGACCAGCCTTCCGCTTCGAGGCGCTTGACCTTCGTGATCGCGCTCGTCAGCGCTTCGGGCCGGCCGGCAAGGTCGACCCCGAGCTCACGTCCCTTGAGCTCGAGGCTGGCCCTGCCGGCCATCTCGGTGACCAGTACCCGCATGTCGTTGCCGACGGAAGACGGATCGATGTGGTTGTACAACAACGGATCCACCTTGATCGCGCTCGCGTGCAGTCCCGCCTTGTGAGCGAAAGCCGACGCCCCTACGTAAGCCTGGTGGGTGTAGGGGGCGAGGTTGGCGATTTCGGCAAGGGCATGGGAGACCCGGGTCAGCTCGGCCGCTCCTCCGGTCGGGAGGACGTCCATGCCGAGCTTGGTCACCAGGTTTCCCGTCACGGCGAAGAGGTCGGCGTTGCCGGCCCGCTCCCCGTAACCGTTGGCGGTGCACTGGACGTGCGTCGCGCCGGCCTGCACCGCGGCGACGGAGTTCGCCACGGCGCAGGAAGTGTCGTCCTGACAGTGGATCCCGAGCCGGAATCCCGTCTTTTCCTTGATGGTCTTGACCGTCTCCGCGAGGCCCAGCGGCAGCTGTCCGCCGTTGGTGTCGCAGAGGACGAGGACGTCGGCGCCCGCGTTCCCGGCGGCGTCGAGGATCCTCAGCGAAGTCTCGGGTGAGTACGCGTAGCCGTCGAAGAAGTGCTCGGCGTCGAGGAAGACCCTTCGGCCTTCTTTGACGAGGAATTCGACGGTGTCGCGCACCATCGCGCAGGCTTCGTCGACGTCGACCCGGAGAGCGCGTTCGATGTGCCGCAGATCGGACTTCGCGACGAGCGTGATGACCGGCGCTTCGCTGTCGAGCAGCGCGCGAACCTGCGGATCGACGTCGGCGGTGGTGCCGGCCTTGCGCGTGGCCCCGAAAGCGACGAGAGCCGCGTGCTTCAGCGCGAGTTCGCCTTTCGCGGCGCGGGCGAAGAACTCCGTGTCCTTGGGAAGAGCCCCCGGCCAGCCGCCTTCGATGAACCCGACACCGAGCTCGTCCAGCAGCCGCGCGACGGCCAGCTTGTCCTGGACGGAGTAGGAGATGCCCTCGCGCTGCGCGCCGTCGCGCAGGGTCGTGTCGTAGAGGTGGAAGGCGTCGCCGAGGGGGGTATCGGCGGGCTCCTTGCGGGTCACGGTCATCTCCTGGGGCAGCGGTTCGGGCGTTTCGGGCAACAAAAAAACCTCCCGCATGGGTGCGAGAGGTTGCGCGCCGGGAGCTCTTGTGGAGCTATCGTCCGGCGCGCTCGATGATAATGATCGCGAAGCTGGTCACGGTCGCATCATGCCACAGGGTTTCGGCGGAAGTCCACAACCTGGGTCAAGCTCCCACCATCCGGGAACGCGGGGCACGAACACCTCGCCTTTCCCTGGCGGGCTTGCAGGTCATGAAAGACCCTTTCACCTCGTCGGACGAGGTGAAAGGGTCTTTCATGACGTCCGGGCCACCGCGACCCGGCGCACGAAAAAGCCCCGCACCACCAGGGTGCGGGGCTCCTCCGTCAAGCAACAGGCAAGCCTCAGCCGGTGCGCACGTTGGACGACACGAGCGCCGCCAGCCGGTCACCGATCGCCGTCGTCGCGCCCGGGGACGCCTGGTCGCGCGTAGCCAGATCGAAAGCGACCGAAGCCTCGATGCGCCGGGCGGCTTCCTTCTTGCCCAGGTGGTCCAGCAGCAGGGCCACCGACAGCACCGCGGCCGTCGGGTCGGCGAGGCCCTGGCCCGCGATGTCCGGCGCCGAACCGTGGACCGGCTCGAACATGCTCGGGTTGCGGCGGGTCATGTCCAGGTTGCCGCTCGCCGCGAGGCCGATGCCGCCCGTCACCGCCGCCGCGAGGTCGGTGAGGATGTCGCCGAACAGGTTGTCGGTGACGATCACGTCGAACCGGGACGGGTCGGTCACCAGGTGGATGGTCGCCGCGTCCACATGGGAGTAGGCGACCGTCACGTCCGGGTGCTCCAGCGAGACCTCTTCGACGATCCGCGACCACAGCGACCCGGCGAACGAGAGCACGTTGGTCTTGTGCACCAGCGTCAGGTGCTTGCGCGGGCGGGCCTCGGCGCGGCTGAACGCGTCCGCGACCACGCGCCGGACACCGTACGCCGTGTTGGTGCTGACCTCCGTCGCGATCTCGTGCTCGGTGTCCTTGCGGATCAGGCCACCAGTGCCCGCGTACGGGCCTTCGGTCCCTTCGCGCACGACGACCATGTCGACGTCGCCGGCGTCGGCCAGCGGCCCCCGGACACCCGGGTACAGCCGCGCCGGGCGCAGGTTGACGTGGTGGTCCATTTCGAACCGCAGGCGCAGCAGCAGGCCGCGCTCGAGGATGCCGCTCGGCACCGACGGATCACCGACCGCGCCGAGCAGGATCGCGTCGTGCTGGCGGAGCTCGCCCAGCACCGACTCCGGGAGCAGCTCACCGGTCGCGTGCCACCGCGCGGCGCCGAGGTCGTAGTTCGTGATCTCCGCCGTCGGTACTACTTCGCCGAGCACCTTCAGCGCCTCGGAGACCACCTCGGGCCCGATCCCGTCTCCTGGGATCACCGCGAGCCGCATCCACACACCTCCGTCGACGAGGCCACCGGATGCACCGATGGCCCACCGCAACAAAACGCCAGCAGCCGGAAGGTTACCGGCCGTAGACAAACGGCCGTAGCCGCACCACCCTTATGCCGCATCCTCCCGCAGGGTGAGACACCCGATCGGGTGAACGAGAGCGGGGCGCCCCCGGCGGAAACCGCCGGGAACGCCCCTGCTTCCTGCATCGATCGATCTTGTCCCGGACTAGCGGTGACCAGCCCCGATCGGCTGACGGTCGCTGCCCGGCCGGGCGCCCTGGGCGGCGTCCACCTTGACCACGTTCGCCCGGTTGCCCGCGGCGTTGTGGTGCTCGATGGCGAACAAACCGAGAGCGTTGTCCGCCGCGGCCGAGGCCGCGTTCCGGTTCACGACCAGCGCCGTTCCCGGCTTCGCGACGTAGCCCAGCGCGGCGTCGCCGCCGCCCTGCACCGAGTAGCCCGGCGCGAGCGCGTCGAACGAAAGCGGCGTGCCGACGTAGTCGATCAGCCCGTTCGTCGTGCCCGGCGCGACGTAGAAACCGCTCACGCCCACCGTGTAGGAAATGCGGTGGCTGTCGGCGTCGGCGTCGATGCCCAGCGCCGCCAGGGAAACCGGCAGCGTCAGCACGTTCGTGTCGAACACGTTCGTGTCGACGTCGCCGAGCTGGCCGTTGACGGCCTGGACGTCCACCTGCGGGAAGCCCGGGGTCAGCGCGACCGTGACGGCCAGCAGGACGTCGGTCGCCGTCGCCTTGGTCACGTAGGTCTCGAAGTCCGGCGTCCCGTCCCCGGTGGTGTCGATGTCGACGAACGGCGAGGTGTTGCTGCCGATGTTCGCCCAGTCGCCCCAGGTGGACAGACCGAACGCGAGGATCGCGTTCTCCGGCTCACCCTGTTCCTTCGCCAGCGGCGCGGTGGAAGCCGCACCGATGTAGCGGAGGTCGCCGCCCTTGGCCGTCTTGTTCACCGTGCAGTCGGTGACCACGTCCGCGTCGCACTCGGGCAACTGCGGGGACTCCGCCTGCAGCTCGAGCACGCTGATCAGCGAGCGGTACTTCTGCGCGCCGGAGCCCTGGTCGACGCCCTTGCCGCTCAGGTTCAGCACGGCCTGGGTCGCGTCCGGGGCGAACTTCACCGACTGCGGCGTCGAAATCGTCGAAACCGGCTTGGGTGCCGCGTAGACCGAAACCCGCAGCGGCACCTTCGCCCCGCTCTTCGGGGTGAAGGCGACGCGGCCCGAAGCGTCGGCGACGAACTGCCGCGCCAGGCCGGCCTGGGTGGCCTGCATGGTCGGGTCCATGACCTTGCGCAGGGCCTTCGGGTCGGTGATCTTCAGCGTCACCTTGACCTTGGCGGTGCCGCGCGGCGAGAGCTTCACCGACGGCGTGTCCACTGTGTACTCGACGCCCGGCAGGGCGTTGACCGCCTGGTAGGCCACGGAGTACTCGGCGGGCGTGACGCCCTTGTTGACCAGCTTGATCGTCTTCGACAGCGTGACGGGGCCGCCGGCCTCGACCGTGCCGAAGCTGACGCTCACCGCGCCCGGGTCGTCCTGGACGTAGGCGAGCACCTGGTTGTCCAGCGCCGCCTTGGCGTCGATCCGGCCGCTGCCGACGCGCTGCGGCGCGTAGGTGTGGCCCGCGCCGTCGCCGACGTCGTGGCCGGCGGTGTCGATGACCGAGGCCTTGACCTCCTCGACCGACCAGTCCGGGTGGGACTGGCGGACCAGCGCGGTGATGCCCGCGGTGTGCGGGGCGGCCATCGACGTGCCCGAGAGGACGGTCCGGCCGTTGCCGCTGCCGCGGAACGCCGAGGTGATCGTGTCACCGGGTGCGGCGACGTCCGGCTTCAGGGCCGGGCCGCGGGTGCCGCGCGAGGTGAACGAGCTCGGGGTGTCCACGATCGTCTTGTCGTAGGTCTGGACCGAGGCGCGCCCGGCGCCGTAGAGCCGGATCTGCAGCGTGCCCGCGGTCACCGCCGCGCGCAGCGTCTTCGTCGCGGAGCCGGTGAACTGGAACATCGGGATCGCCGCGTTGCCCGCGATGCCCGCGCTGAAGTGCTCCAAAGTGGACGACAGCAGCGCCCCCTTCGCCCCGGCCGCCTGGGCGTTGTTCGCCCGGACCGCCGAACCGCAGGCGCGGGTCGAGTCGTTGTCGTCCCACTCCAGCCAGACGAACTTGCCGGCGGCCTTCGCCTTGTCCGCGGCGGAGTACGGCGCGCAGCCCGCGCTGTTGGCCGCCGACAACGCGACGACCGGCGCGGTCAGGTTCAGCGTGTCGTAGCCGGTGTAGCTCTGGCTGTACTGCCCGGTCTTCTGGCCCTTGGCCGTCGTCGGCGCGGTGGCTTCGGCGGCGTCACGCAGGATGCCCGCGTCCCGCGTGCTGGCCACGGTGAGCGCCTCGGGGGTGTTGCCCGGCGAACCGGCGATGTCGTTGATGTCCCCGCCGTTGCCCGCGGAGATCACCGGCAGCACGTTGTTCGCGGCGAGCTTGCGCACGAACAGCGAGTCCGGGTCGTCCGGCGCGCCGAAGTCGGAGCCCAGCGACAGGTTGACGATGTCGAGGTGGTCGGTGAAGTCGCCGTCGCCGTCCGGGTCGAGCGCCCAGTCGAGTGCCTGCGAGGTGACGTTCGTCGAGCCCGCGCAGCCGAACACCTTGATGGCGTAGAGGAGCGACTTCGGCGCCGTGCCCGGGCCGATCTGCATCGCGTCGACCTTCTTGGCGTCGAGCTTCTTGTAGTCGCCCTTGAAGGTCTTGCCGTCGGCGGTGACGCCGAAGCCGCCGATGGTGCCGGCGACGTGCGTGCCGTGCTCACCGCAGGCCAGCGGGTTCGGGTCCGGCGCCGGGGTGGTCTTGCCGGGCGTCGCGGCGTCGTAGTCGTTGCCGACGAGGTCGGTGCCGCCGACCACCTTGGCGCTCGGGAACAGCGGGGTCGGCTTGGTGCTGTCGACGCTCTTGTAGGCCGCCGGCGTGCCGGGGCCGCCGAAGTCGGCGTGGGTGTAGTCGATGCCGTCGTCGATGACGCCGACGCGGACGCCGTCGCCGAACTTGCCGGTCTGCTGCCACGCGGCGAGGGTGTTGGTCAGCTGCTCGGCGCTGGCGTTGGTGCGGGTCTTCGGCACGACCGTGCGCACCGAAACGACGTCCGCGCGCTTGGCGACCTCACGCAGCTTCGCGGCGTCGGCCGTGACGACCACGCCGGGGACCGCGTTGGCGGTCTGGGTGACGACCTGCGGCTTGGCGTCGGCCGAACGCAGCTGGCCGAGGACCGAGGTCACCGCGGCGGCGGTGTCGTCCTTGGCCGCGCGGGCCGCCCGCTTGGCGGATTCCTTGCCCTGGGGCTGCGCGGCGGTGAACGCGTCGACGGCCGGCTTCTTGGCCAGCTCGACGAACGCGGTGACCCGGCCCTGCGCGGCGGCCAGGCGCGGCGCGACCTTGCCCTGCAGCTTCGCGTCGTCGATCTTCGCCGGCGTCACGCCGTCGGCGAGCGGCGCGTCGGCGGCGGTGGCGACCGGCGCCCCGAGCGCGGCCGCCAGCACGATGGCGAAGAACGCCGTCGTGACGCGAGCGGGTAAGCGGGATCTGCTCATGAGTCGGCCCCTTACTCGAGGTCTGGACCCGAACCTGCCTGCCGCTCCTAGCACCCCCGACGGTGAAGCACGGCGACCGCGCCGTGCCCTCGACGGCGCGTGGTTCGACCTCGCGGAGAGAACCTAATGCCCCAAAACACCTACTTCCGTAGGCAAAGGACTCCGTTATTCGAATGTGATTGCCCGCTCCGGACGCACGAAAGCCCCTCACCGCACGGGTGAGGGGCTTTCGTGGATCGCGTCAGCTGAAGTCGACGGCGCGGATCGTGTGCGCCCCGACCGAAGCGCCGATCGGCTCCAGCAGGTGGGCGTCGATGTGGCGGTCGACGCGCAGCAGCATCACCGCGTCGGAGCCGTCCGTCGTCTGGCTGATCTGCGCGGCCTCGATGTTGATGCCGGCCTCACCGAGCAGCGTTCCGACGCGGCCCATCACGCCCGGGCGGTCGCCGTACTCGACGAGCAGGACGGTGCCTTCGGCCCGCAGGTCGAAGCCGCGGCCGTTGACCTCGACCAGCTTCTCGACCTCGTCCTTGCCGGTGACCGAACCGGACACGCTCAGCACCGCGCCGTCGGCGTGCACCGCGCGGACGGTGACCAGGCTGCGGAACTTCGGGCTCTCCGTCTCGGTCTCCAGCTCGACCTGCACGCCCAGCTTCTCCGCCAGCTGCGGCGCGTTGACGAAGGTGACCTGGTCCTCGACCACGCCGGTGAACACCCCGCGCAGCGCGGCCAGCTGCAGCACGCCGGTGTCCTCGCTGGCCACCTCGCCCTTGACCTGCACGGTCACCGAAGCCGGCGCCGTCGGGTTCAAGGCGGTGAGCAGCTGACCGAGCTTCTGCGTCAGCGTCAGGTACGGGCGGACGTGCTCGCCCACCGCGCCGCCGCCGGAGACGTTCACCGCGTCCGGCACGAAGTCGCCGCGCAGGGCCAGCAGCGTCGACTTCGCGACGTCGGTGCCCGCGCGGTCCTGCGCCTCGGCGGTGGACGCGCCCAGGTGCGGGGTGACGACGACGTTGTCCAGCTCGAACAGCGGGCTGGACGTGGTCGGCTCGGTGACGAAGACGTCGATGCCGGCGCCGCCGACGTGACCCGAGCGCAGCGCGTCGGCCAGGTCCTCCTCGACGATCAGCCCGCCGCGGGCGGCGTTCACGATGATGACGCCCGGCTTGGTCTTCTTCAGCGCCTCGGCGTCGATGAGGCCCTTGGTCTCCGGGGTCTTCGGCAGGTGGATGGAGATGGCGTCGGCGCGCGACAGGAGCTCGTCGAGGGTGACGAGCTCGATGCCGAGCTGGCCCGCGCGCGCGGCCGAGACGTAGGGGTCGTAGGCGATGATCTTGGTGTCGAACGCGGCGAGGCGCTGGGCGAACAGCTGGCCGATCTTGCCGAGGCCGACCACGCCGACGGTCTTGCCCTGCAGCTCCACACCCGAGAACGAGCTGCGCTTCCACTCGCCGCCGCGCAGGCTCTGGCTGGCGGCCGGGACCCGGCGCGCGACCGCCAGCAGCAGGGCGACGGCGTGCTCGGCGGCGGAGACGATGTTGGACGTCGGCGCGTTGACGACCAGGACCCCGCGCTCGGTGGCGGCGGGCACCTCGACGTTGTCCAGGCCGACGCCGGCGCGGGCGACGACCTTCAGCTGCGTCGTGGCGGCGAAGACCTCGGCGTCGACCTTGGTGGCGGAGCGGACCAGCAGCGCGTCGGCGCTCTTCACCGCCTCGAGCAGCGCGGATCGGTCCGTGCCGTCGACGTGCCGGACCTCCACCTCGTCACCGAAGACGCTCAGCACGGAGGGGGCGAGCTTCTCCGCGATGAGGACGACGGGTTTGCTGGGCTTGCTCACGATGCGGCTCCCACTATCTGGTCACTTCCAGGACGCTTTGGGTCGACAAAAGGTCTCAGCACGCCATTGTGCCCCGGTCGAAGCGGAGTTTAACCCGCAGGACCACCTGCTGGCTTCTCACGGTGTTAACTCGCCCGCAATCCCTCGAAAACAAGAGCCAGGAGGCGCTGCATGCCTCCCGGGCCGGGCAGGTGCCCACCCGCCCAGGATGCCGCGTGCAGCAGGAGAAGAAGCTCGTTCGTGGTGACGTCGGGGCGGAGCTCGCCTTCCCGCTGCGCACGTTCCACTAGATGGGAACCGGCCTCGCGCATTTCGTGGCACGACGCGTACAAACGGGACGATTCGTCGCTGAGCGCGTCGGCGGTGAGTTCGACCAGGCCGCGGAAGGTGCCGGTGGCGTCGCCGAGCCCGGCCAGCCAGGTCTGCAGCGCGGCCAAGGGCTCGGCGTGGGTGAGCAGGTCGCGCGCCCGGTCGGCCTGGGCGTCGAACCGGGCGCGCAGCAGCGTTTCGAGCAGCGCCTCGCGGGTCGGGAAGTGCCGGTAGAGCGTGCCGATGCCGACCCCGGCCCGGCGCGCGATGTCTTCCAGCGACGCCTCGACGCCGTGCTCGGCGAAGGCGCGCTGCGCCTCTTCCAGGAGGCGCTCGTAGTTGCGGCGGGCGTCCGCGCGCATCGGCTTGACTTCGGTCATCGCCCTTCCGACCTTACCGGGTAGCCAATCGGAGGCTACCTCCGTATATTAACCGGAGGCAGCCTCACATTACTGGAGGGAACGAGGATGACCCTGGTCGAAGACATGCGGGCCCGGCTCGGCGCGATCGGCGCCTGGTTGCCGAGCGCGCCCCTGCAACCACCCCCGGACGTCGAGCGCGCGGCCACCCGCCGGCTCGCCGACGCCGGCTACCGCTCGGTGTGGAGCGGCGAAGGACCCGGCACCCGCGAGGTGTTCGCCCACTTCGGCGACCTGCTCGCTTCGGTGCCGGACGTCGTGCTCGGCACCGGCATCGCGAACACCTGGCTGCGGCGCGGGGTGACCACCGAGAAGGGCGGCGCCACGCTCGCCCACGCCCACCCCGGCCGGTTCGTGCTCGGCGTCGGCATCGGGCACGCTTTCCAGGCCACGAAGCTCGGCGAGGAGTACCGGCCGATCGACCGCATGCGCGCGTATCTGTCCGAAATGGACGCTGCAGCCGCCGAGAACCCTTCTCCGGTCGCGTTTCCGCGCGTACTGGCCGCCGTCGGGCCACGGATGCTGGAGCTGGCCCGTGACCAGGCCGACGGTGCGCACCCGTTCGCCCAGCCGGTCTCGCACACGCCGTACGCCCGCGGAATCCTCGGGCCGGACAAGCTGCTGATCCCCCAGCAGACCGTGCTGCTCGGCAGCCGCGAGGACGCCCGGGAGAGCGTGCGGCGCCGGGTCGCGCAGTCGCGCGAATACTCCGTCACGGTCTACCTCGCGGGCTGGAAACGGCTCGGCTACACCGAGGCCGACATCGCCGGACCGAGCGACCGGTTCGTCGACGACCTCGTCCTCTGGGGTGACGCCGCGACCATCGCGAAACGCCTCGGCGAGCTGCTCGACGCGGGCGCGGACCACGTGCTGCTGACGCCGTCCGCGGCCACGTTCGAGTCCACTGTGGACCTTCTGCTGGAGCTGGCCCCGGAGGTGGTCCGATGAGCGTCGGGATCTGGCGGTTCTTCGACGGCGACCCGGTCGGCGTCCTGCGCGAGACGGCCGCCGAAGTCGAGGAGCTGGGCTTCGACGCGATCTGGTTCGGCGAATACGCCGGCCGGGAGGCGTTCACGCAGGCGGCGTTGCTGCTGGCGGCGACGTCGAAGCTGACGATCGCCACCGGGGTCGCGCGGTTCGACCAGCGTTCCCCGCTCGCGGCGGAAGGCGCCGTCCGCGCGTTGGGCGAGGCCTATCCGGGCCGGTTCATCGCCGGGCTGGGCGGGCACCGGCCGGGCGCGCGGCCGCTGACGGCGTTGCGCGAATACCTCGACGGGATGGACGAGGCCGAACTGCCGGGCCTGCCCCAGCCGGCTCCACGGCCGCTTCGCGTGCTCGCCGCGCTGGGCCCGAAGCTGCTGGACCTGGCGGCCGAACGCGCCGACGGCGCCCACCCGTACTTCGTCCCGCCGGAACACACGGCGATGGCGCGGGAACGGCTCGGGCCGGGCAAGTACCTCGCGGTCGAGCAGGCCGTGCTCCTGGACGCGGCCCCCGAGGTCGCCCGCGAGCACGTCGACGGGTACGTCCGGTTCGCCCGGCACCACCAGGAGAACCTGCGCCGGCTCGGCTTCACCGACGCCGACCTCGCCGACGGCGGCAGCGACCGCCTGGTCGACGCCATCGTCGCCAGCGGCGAACAGGCGGTGGCGGACCGGATCCAGGCCCACCTCGACGCGGGCGCGGACCACGTCTGCGTCCAGGTCCTGGCCCGCACGGAAAAGTCCTACCGCCGCCTGGCCGATCTCCTCCCGTAACTCACGTGATCAGGACCGGATCTCGTGTGATTGGGGCCGGAACTCGCGAGTTCCGGCTTCAATCACGCGAGTTCCGTCGGTGATCACGCGAGTTCCGGGTTCGAGGTAGGGTGGCGGGACGCGGTGAGGGCCGCGTCCCGTCCGCGGAAAGGGCCGAGCCCACCCCCGCAGCACCGCACCACCAGCTCCGCACCTTCTTTCCTGCCCGGTGCCGGCGGACCACGGGCGACGAGGAAGGAAGGCACCATGGGCACGTTGCCCGCCAAACCCAGCCTGGACCAGCTGCGCAAACGCGCGAAGGACCTCGCACGCGCCGAAGGCGTCAAACTCTCCGAGGCGCAGTTCCGGATCGCTCGCGACCACGGTTTCCCGAGCTGGCCGAAACTGCAGGCCTACGTCCGGCGCGTCACCGAGCACGGCGAAACGCTGCAGCACCCCTATCACCAAGACGTCCACTACTACGCCGAGCGCGCGCTCGGCCTGCTCGCGTCCGCCGAGGACGAGACGCCCGGCGCGCGCGAGCCGTTCGAGCGCTGGGAGCAGCCGCTCACCCAGGCCGGCGCCCTCATGGTCGTCGCCCGCGAGCACGGTTTTGTTTCCTGGCGCGCACTCCGCGAGCACGTCAAGTCGCTTGTGGACAGTGGAGAGCCGTTCGCGCGGGCGTACCGGGCGGTCGAAGCCCGCGATCTCGAGACGCTGGAATCGCTCCTGACGGAGTTCCCGGGGCTCGTCACCGCCCGCGGCACCAACGGCAACGACCTGCTCGGCATGGCCGGCGCGACCTGCGACGAGCGGCTCAGCCGGATCCTGCTCGACCACGGCGCCGACCCGGCGCGCGGCAACGTCCACGGCTGGACCCCGCTGCACCAAGCCGCGTACAAGAACCTGCCGCTCCTGCTCGACCAGCTGCTCGACGCCGGCGCGCCGGTCGACGTCTCCGCGCGAGGTGACGGCGGCACTCCCCTGGTCGTCGCGCTGTTCTGGGGTCACCGCGAAGCCGCGGAGAAACTGGCGCCGCACAGCCGGGCGCCGGGAAACCTGCGCGTCGCGGCCGGGCTCGGCGACGCGGACCTGCTCGACGAGCTCCTCGAACCGGGTCACCCGGCTGCCGGCGCGCACCGCGGGTTCTACCGGCCGCACAGCGGGTTCCCGGCCTGGCGACCGCAGGACGACCCCGTCGAAGTCAAGAACGAAGCCCTGGCCTGGGCCGCACGCAACAACCGCGCCGTCGCCCTGCGCACGCTGGTCGCGCGGGGCGCCGACATCGACGCCGACGTCTACCGCGGCACAGCCTTGGCCTGGGCGGCGGCGACCGGGCGCGTCGAAGCGATCCGGACGCTCCTCGACCTCGGCGCCGACGTGAACCACGTCGGCACGTTCGGTGGCCCGAACCACGGCCAAGGCATCACAGCCCTGCACATGGCCGCGCAGTCCGGGCACCTGGACGCGGTCCGCCTCCTGGTGGAGGGCGGCGCCGACCTCGACGCGCGCGACGGGATCTGGGGCAGCACCCCGGAAAGCTGGGCCGACGTGTGCGAGCAGCCGGCCGCACGGGACCTCCTCCGAACCCTGTAGACAACCGGAGTCTGTAGTCCGTATCGTCAGAGACGGACTACAGACTCCGTTTTGCCACTGGGAGGATTCATGACCACACCCCGCGACGTGTTCGCCGCTCTGTCCGACGGCATCAGCGAAGGACGCTTCGGCGAGCTTTCCGCGCTCTACGCCGAAGACGCCGTCGTCGACCACCCCCAGGCCGTGCCACGGCCGACGCGCCTGCACGGCCGCGCGGCCGTCCACGAGCGGTTCACCGGCGTCCTCGCCGGGGCAGTGCGGCTCAAGCGCAAGAACGTGGTCGTCCACGAGACCACGGACCCCGAGGTGATCGTCGCCGAATACGACTACGACGCCGAGTCGGTGGAAACCGGCAAGACCGCCGTGACGGCCAACATCCAGGTACTGCGCGTCCGCGACGGCCTGATCGTCCATTCGCGGGACTACCACGACTACCTGCGGCTCGCGGCGATCCGCGACGGCCTCGACCAGCTGCCGAAGGCCTACGAGCAGGCGCCGCCACGCGAACTCTCCCCGGTCACCCCGGAAAGCGCGGGCAGTGTGTTCGAACGGCTCGTCCACGGCGTCGCGGGCGGCCGGTGGGACGAGCTACCGGAGCTGTACGCCGAGGAAACCCACGTGACGCACCCGTTCCTGCCCGGCTCGGGCGTGGTCCGGACGCGCGACGAGCTGCGCGAGCACTTCGCGGCGGGCAAGGCGCTCAACCCCGGCTTTTCGGTGGCGGACCTGGTCACCCACCGGGGAACCGACCCGGAGGTGCTGATCGGTGAGTTCGCCTACCAGGGCGAGTACGGCGGCCATCCGGTGCGGATCGCGAACATCTTCTCGATGCGCGTGCGCGACGGCCTGATCGTCGAATCCCGCGACTACGGCGACCACCTCGGCATCGCCGGCGACACCGGGCAGATCCCCGAGCTGGCGGCGAAGCTTTAGGCCTGCGCGAGGTCCTCGGGCAGGTCGAACTCGCCGTCGCGGACGCCCTTGACGAACGCGTCCCATTCGGAGGGGGTGAAGACGAGGACCACGCCCTCCGGGTCGGTCGACTTCCGCATCGCGGTGTAGACGACGCCGTCGGTGTGCGGGATGTGCGCGTATTCGACGACCTCTTCGAGCGTGACGCCCTCCGGCTCGGCCCGGACCCACTCCGCCTTCGAGAGGTCCAGGTGGTGCCGGATGTGCGCCTTGTCATCGCTCATGCGGCCAGCGTAGCGAAACGACCACCGAACGCACTGAAGGGGACGCCCGGTGCGGGCGTCCCCTTCAGCGTCCTGGAAAAAAGACTCAGGCGGTCTCGGTGATCGGCCGGTCCACCCACGACATCAGGTCGCGCAGCTTCTTGCCGGTCGCCTCGATCGGGTGCTGGTTGCCCTGCTCCTCGAGCTTGGTGAAGTTCGGCCGGCCGGCCTCGTCCTCGGCGACCCATTCGCGGGCGAACGTGCCGTCCTGGATCTCGCCGAGGATCTTCTTCATCTCTTCCTTGACCGCCGGCGAGATGACGCGCGGGCCGCGGGTCAGGTCGCCGTACTCGGCGGTGTCGGAGATCGAGTAGCGCTGACGCGCGATGCCGCCCTCGTACATGAGGTCGACGATCAGCTTCAGCTCGTGCAGCACCTCGAAGTAGGCGATCTCCGGGGCGTAGCCGGCCTCGGTGAGCACCTCGAACCCGGTCTGCACGAGCGCGGACGCGCCACCGCAGAGCACGGCCTGCTCGCCGAAGAGGTCGGTCTCGGTCTCCTCGGTGAAGGTCGTCTTGATGACGCCCGCACGAGCGCCACCGATGGCGGCCGCGTAGGAGAGGGCGAGCGCCTGCGCGTTGCCGGTGGCGTCCTGCTCGACCGCGATGAGCGCCGGGACGCCCTTGCCGTCGACGAACTGGCGGCGCACGAGGTGGCCCGGGCCCTTCGGGGCGACCATGGCGACGTCGACGTTCGACGGCGGCTTGATCAGGTCGTAGCGGATGTTGAAGCCGTGCCCGAAGAAGATCGCGTCGCCGTCCTTGAGGTTCGGCGCGATGTCCTGCTCGTAGATGAAGCGCTGCTTCGTGTCCGGCGCCAGGATCATGATCAGGTCGGCTTCGGCCGACGCCTCGGCCGGGGTGAGCACACGCAGGCCCTGCTCCTCGGCCTTCGCCCGCGACTTGGACCCCTCGGGCAGGCCGATGCGGACGTCGACGCCGGAGTCGCGCAGGCTCAGCGAGTGGGCGTGGCCCTGGCTGCCGTAGCCGATGACAGCGACCTTGCGCCCCTGGATGATCGAGAGGTCGGCGTCGTCGTCGTAGAAGATTTCCACTGCCATGGGGGTTACTGCTTCCTTTCGAGACTTACTTCTTAACGCGGTGATGTGGCGGTGATGGAACGGGCGCCCCGCCCCACCGCGACCATGCCTGACTGCACCAGCTCGCGGATGCCATACGGCTCCAGCATCCGCAGCAGGGCACCGATCTTGTCGGACGTCCCCGTGGCTTCGACGGTGAGCGCCTCCGGGGAGACGTCCACCACCTTCGCCCGGAAGAGCTGGACGGTTTCGAGGACCTGGCTGCGCACGGTGTTGTCGGCGCGAACCTTCACGAGCAGCAGTTCGCGCTGCACGGCGGTCGACTGCTCCAGCTCGACGATCTTGATCACGTTGACCAGCTTGTTGAGCTGTTTGGTCACCTGTTCGAGCGGTAGCTCTTCGACGGCGACCACGATCGTCATGCGGGACACCTCGGGGTTCTCCGTGGGCCCGACGGCGAGGGACTCGATGTTGAAACCGCGGCGGGAGAACAGGCCCGAAACGCGCGCGAGCACACCCGGCTTGTTCTCGACCAGGACACTCAGCGTGTGGACGCTCATCTCAGCGCTCACCTTCCCCAGCGGCTTCCGCAGCTGCTTCGGTCGTCTCCACCGAAACCTCGTCGTCGTCGAACAGCGGCCGGATGCCCCGGACCGCCATGATCTCGTCGTTGCCGGTGCCGGCCGCGACCATCGGCCACACCTGGGCATCCTTCCCCACGACGAAGTCGATCACGACGGGACGGTCGTTGATCTCCATCGCGCGGCGGATGGTGGCGTCGACGTCCTCGCGGGCCTCGCAGCGCAGCCCGGCGCAGCCCAGCGCCTCGGCCAGCAGCACGAAGTCCGGGATGCGGTGCTTGTGCGTGCCGAGGTCGGTGTTGGAGTACCGCTCCGAGTAGAAGAGGTTCTGCCACTGCCGGACCATGCCCAGGTTGCCGTTGTTGATGACGGCGACCTTGATCGGCGCGCCCTCGATGGCGCAGGTGGCCAGCTCCTGGTTGGTCATCTGGAAGCAGCCGTCGCCGTCGATCGCCCACACCTGCGTGCCGGGGACGCCGAACTGCGCGCCCATCGCCGCGGGCACCGCGTAGCCCATGGTGCCGAGGCCGCCGGAGTTGATCCAGGTGCGCGGGTTCTCGTACTTGACGAACTGCGCGGCCCACATCTGGTGCTGCCCGACTCCGGCGGCGTACACCGCGTCCGGGCCGACGAGCTGCCCGATCCGCTCGATGACGTACTGCGGCGACAGCGAACCGTCGTCCGGCCACTCGTAACCGGCCGGGTAGTTGGTGCGCCAGTCGTCGGCCTGCGTCCACCAGTCGGTGAGGTCGGGCTTGTCGCCGTGGTCGAATTCCGACTGCACGGCCGTGATCAGCTCGCCGATGATCTCCTTGCAGTCGCCCACGATCGGGACGTCCGCCTTGCGGTTCTTGGAGATCTCGGCCGGGTCGATGTCGGCGTGCACGATCGCGGCGTCCGGCGCGAACGACGACAGCTGGCCGGTGACGCGGTCGTCGAACCGGGCGCCGAGCGCGATCAGCAGGTCGGCGCGCTGCATCGCGGCGACCGCGGCGACCGTGCCGTGCATGCCCGGCATGCCGAGGTGTTGCGGGTGCGAGTCGGGGAACGCGCCGCGCGCCATCAGCGTGGTGACGACGGGGATGCCGGTCAGCTCGGCGAGCTGCTTCAGCTGCTCGTGCGCCTCCGCCTTGATCACGCCGCCGCCGACGTACAGCACCGGGCGGCGCGACTTCGCGATGAGCTTCGCGGCTTCGCGGACCTGCTTGCCGTGCGGGCGCAGCGTGGGGCGGTAGCCCGGCAGCCGCAGCTCGGTCGGCCAGGAGAACGAGGTCATCTCCTGCAGCACGTCCTTGGGGATGTCCACCAGCACCGGGCCGGGTCGGCCCGTCGACGCCAGGTGGAACGCCTCGGCGATGGTCCGCGGGATGTCCGCCGGATCCGTGACGAGGAAGTTGTGCTTGGTGATCGGCATGGTGATGCCGCAGATGTCGGCTTCCTGGAACGCGTCGGTGCCGATCAGCGCCCGGCTCTGCTGGCCGGTGATGGCCACGACCGGGACGGAGTCCATGTTCGCGTCGGCGAGCGGGGTGACCAGGTTGGTCGCGCCCGGGCCCGAGGTCGCCATGCAGACGCCGACCTTGCCGGTGGCCTGCGCGTAGCCGGTGGCGGCGTGACCCGCGCCCTGCTCGTGGCGGACCAGGATGTGGCGGACCTTCGTCGAGTCCAGCAGCGGGTCGTAGGCCGGCAGGATGGTGCCGCCCGGAATGCCGAAGACCACCTCGGCGCCGACCGCCTCGAGCGAGCGCACGAGCGACTGGGCGCCGGTGACGCGCACCGGGGTTCCCGCCGGTGGCGCCGGCTTCGGACGTGCTCCGGGCGTTCCGGGCGTCGGCCCGGGTTTCGCGTCGCTGCGCGACGTGGCACTGGTCATCGGTTCTGCCTCGAGGGTCTCGGTGTCACTCGTTCGGGTCGGTTTTGTGCGGTGGGGCGGGGAATCGCTTCCCGTGGGCAACAAAAAACCCTCGCCGACCGTAAGGTCGCACGAGGGTTCGCGCGTCGACGCAGCGGAAAGTATTCCCTAAGCGTCGACGCGCTTGGGAAGTACGAGGCCGGTCAGCGGTGTCACGACGCTGACGCTAGTCCGAAGGTCTCTCAGGTGTCAACTCTGCGGGATGGCGAGTCCAGATCGTGGACACCCGAGCGGCGCACGTCACCCGCGTCCGACCCGGGTCCCGGCCGGTCCGCGCGGCGGTGCACCATTTCCGGGTGGCCGAAAAAGAGCAGGACGAAGGCCGGAAGGCCGTCTTCCGGATCCCCCGCACGTCGTTCATGGCGATCGCCCTCCTGACGCTCTGCGTGACGCCGATCGCGCTCGGGGAGATCCCGTACCTGCAGTGGCTCTACATCTTCCCGCTCGCGCTCGCGGTGTTCGTGATCCGGACCCGCACGATCGCGACGCGCGAAGGGCTCGCGACGCGCACGATGTTCGGCCACCGCGACGTCCCGTGGTCGGCGCTGAAGGGCCTGGCGATCACCAAGAAGGCGCGCGTGCAGGCGGTGCTCCAGGACGACACGAAGGTGCCGCTGCCGACTGTCCGGACCCGGCACTTGCCGGTGCTTTCGCTGGTCAGCGAGGGTTTGGTCGCCGACCCGAGCGGGCTGCTGGACGCCGACGACGTCAAGGCCGCCAAGCCGGAGACCTCGCCCAGCGAGTAACCCTTGGCACCCGTGGTCTACCCGGTCCCCGCCCCGCCACCACCCTCAGCGGACGGGCTGCGCCCGACAGCGTAAATTGGTAGGACCAGTTTCGCCGGAGCGTCTCCGACCTCCGCCTGGCCCCACCATTCCGACCTGGGAGTTCGCCGTGCCGCCTCTCCGTTCCCGGACCACCACCCACGGCCGCAACGCGGCGGGCGCGCGCTCGCTCTGGCGCGCCACCGGCATGACCGACAGCGACTTCGGCAAGCCGATCGTGGCGATCGCCAACTCCTACACGCAGTTCGTGCCCGGCCACGTGCACCTCAAGGACCTCGGCGAGATCGTCGCCGGCGCGGTCAAGGAAGCCGGCGGCGTCGCCCGCGAGTTCCACACCATCGCCGTCGACGACGGCATCGCCATGGGCCACTCCGGCATGCTCTACTCGCTGCCCTCGCGCGAGATCATCGCCGACTCGGTCGAGTACATGGTCAACGCGCACCAGGCCGACGCCCTCGTCTGCATCTCCAACTGCGACAAGATCACCCCGGGCATGCTCAACGCCGCGATGCGGCTCAACATCCCGGTCGTGTTCGTCTCCGGCGGCCCGATGGAGGCCGGCAAGGCCGTCGTCGTGGGCGGCGTCGCGCAGGCGCCCACCGACCTGATCACCGCGATCGCCGCGTCGGCGAGCACCGAGGTCGACGAGGACGGGCTCGACATCGTCGAGCGCTCCGCCTGCCCGACCTGCGGCTCCTGCTCCGGCATGTTCACCGCGAACTCGATGAACTGCCTCACCGAGGCGCTGGGCCTTTCGCTGCCGGGCAACGGTTCCACGCTGGCGACGCACGCCGCGCGTCGCGCGCTGTTCGAGAACGCCGGCCGGACGGTCGTCGAGCTGTGCAAGAAGTGGTACGAGCAGGACGACGCCTCGGCCCTGCCGCGCTCGATCGCGACCAAGGCGGCGTTCGAGAACGCGATGGCGCTCGACATGGCCATGGGTGGCTCGACCAACACCGTGCTGCACATCCTCGCCGCCGCCCAGGAGGGCGAGGTCGACTTCACGATCGCCGACATCGACGCGATCGGCCGCCGGGTGCCCTGCCTGTCCAAGGTGGCGCCGAACTCCGACTACCACATGGAAGACGTCCACCGCGCCGGCGGCATCCCCGCGATCCTGGGTGAGCTGTACCGCGGCGGGCTGCTCAACACCGACGTCCACTCGGTGCACTCCCCCGACCTCGAGTCCTGGCTGGGTGCGTGGGACATCCGGGCTTCCGCCCCTTCCGACACCGCGGTGGAGCTCTTCCACGCCGCGCCGGGCGGGGTCCGCACGACCGAGGCGTTCTCGACGGAGAACCGCTGGTCGTCCCTGGACACCGACGCCGCGGACGGCTGCATCCACGACGTCGAGCACGCGTACACGAAGGACGGCGGCCTGGCGATCCTGCGCGGCAACCTCGCCGAGAACGGCGCGGTGATCAAGGCGGCGGGCATCGACGAGGACCTGTGGCACTTCGAGGGCCCGGCACGCGTGCTGGAGAGTCAGGAAGAGGCCGTGTCGGCGATCCTCAAGAAGGAGATCCAGCCGGGCGAGGTGCTGGTGATCCGCTACGAGGGTCCGGCGGGCGGGCCGGGCATGCAGGAGATGCTGCACCCGACGGCGTTCCTCAAGGGATCCGGCCTCGGCAAGAAGTGCGCCCTGATCACCGACGGCCGCTTCTCGGGCGGCTCGTCCGGCATCTCGGTGGGCCACATCTCGCCGGAAGCGGCGGCCGGCGGCCTGATCGCCCTGGTGGAGAACGGCGACCGGATCCTGCTGGACATCCACGAGCGACGCCTCGAGCTGCTGGTCGACCCGGAGGTGCTGGCCGAGCGGCGGTCGAAGATGGAGGCGTCCGAGCGGCCGTGGCAGCCGAAGGAGCGCCAGCGCCCGGTGACGGCGGCGCTGCGGGCCTACGCCCGGATGGCGACCTCGGCCGACACCGGCGCGGTCCGCGACGTGAACAAGTAGGTCCGGCTCGAGCCGCGAGGGGGACCCCCGGTTTCAACGTTACCGGCAGGCACCGACAGTTTCGGGCCGGGAAACCGGGGTTGTCCTCAGCCCTACCGCGTCAGAACGATGACCACCACCGCGGCCGCCACGGCGAGCAGCAGCGACACCAGACCCAGCGGCAACGGCCGCCTCCGCCACGGCGTGTTCCGCTCCAGCGAAATCGGCCCGGATCCGGTGAACAGCAGGCTCAGCGCCGTCGCGCCCAGCAGCAGCTCGAACTCGAAGCCCTGCCCCTGCCCCTCGAAGAACCCGCCGTGGAACTTCGCGTAGACGGCGTTGGCCATGACGCCGAGCAGGCCCGCCGCGGCCAGCGGCGTGAACAGCCCGACGACCACCAGCACGCCGCCGCCGAGCTCGGTGATGCCGGTGATCCACGACAGCAGCGTCGTCTGCTTGTGGTAACCGAACGTCTCCAGCACGCGCGCGAACCCGCCGATGCCCGGCCCGCCGAACAGGCCGAACAGGTGCTGCAGGCCGTGCGCGCCCATGGTCACGCCGAGCGCCAGCCGCAGGATCAGCAGGCCGAGCCCGAGCCCGCCCTGACGCGGCTCGTCGGCGCGGTCGTCCTCGACGTCCGACAGGAGGCTGGTGGGCTGCTGCGAAAAATCGTCTCCACTGCTCACGCGCGAAGGGTAGGGGATCCGCACGGGCCTGGCGAGCCGCCGCGCTAGTACTCCCCGTGCACGAGGTTGTCCGGTAGCTCGCCGCCGGCGTACCGCGCGATCTCGGCCGCGGCGACGGCGTACGACCGGCCCCGCACCCCGCGCACGGCCCCGCCGACGTGCGGGGTCAGCAGCAGGCCCGGCGCCGTCCACAGCGGGTGCCCGGGTGGCAGCGGCTCGGGATCGGTGACGTCGAGCGCGGCGCGCAGCCGGCCCGTGGTCAGTTCGGCGACCAGGGCGTCGGTGACCACGACGGCGCCGCGGGCGACGTTGACCAGGACCGCGCCGTCCCGCATCTCGGCGAGGAACTCCTCGTCGACCATCCCGCGGGTGCGCGAGGTCAGCGGCACCATCAGCACGACGGCGTCGTGCAGGCCGAGCAGCGACGGCAGCTCCCGCACGCCGTGGACGCCGTCCCGCGCGGTCATCCCGACCATCGTGCACCGCGCGTCGAACGGCTCGAGCCGCCGCCGCAGGTGCTGCCCCAGGTCGCCGGCCCCGATGATCAGCACGCGCTTGCCCTGCAGCGTGTCGGTGCTCTGCCGCTCCCAGCGGCCTTCGCGCTGAGCCGCGCCGAAGACGTCCAGCTTCCGGTACAGCGACAGCAGCACCGAGACGACCCACTCGGCGGTGCTCCCGCCGTGCGCGCCCCGGCAGGTGGAGAGCAGGACGCCGTCGGGCACCTTGCCGACCCAGTCCTCGGCGCCGGCGGCCAGCAGCTGGATCAGCCTCAGGTTCGGCAGCGTGCGCCACAGCTCCTCGCCCGGCGGGTGCTTGCCGGGGATGAGCACCTCGGCTTTCGCGGCCTCGGGCGGCACCGGCTCGCCCCACTGGTGGCGCACGGGCAGGACCCGCGGCACCTCGGCGAGCACGGTCATGCCCTCGTCGTCGGGCACCAGCACGGTCAGCGTCATGATCCTCACCGTAATCGAGGAGTACTCACCCATGGTTCACGCACCGGCCCCTAGGCTGGGGGATCATGCGAACCCGGTACCGCTCGGCCCTGCTGGCGATCCTGGCCTGCGGCGTCCTGCTGCCGGCCGGGTGCGCGCGGTTCGACGACACCGCGGCGGGCCAGACCTTCAGCCCCGCGCCCGTGCCCAGCCCCGAATCGCCGCCCGAGGTCCAGGGCCCCGGCGCGGACTCCGGCGGCGACGGCCGCCAGGCGCGGCCCGGCCAGTCGGCCACGCCCGTGCCACCGCCGCAGGGCTGCAAGGACTTCGACCCGTCGGTGATCGCGACCTGCCTGGACACCGTCGCCGCGGTGGCCGGCCTGCCGGGTGACGGCTCGACGCCGAGCGCGCTGGCCGGTGAGCGCAAGAGCGGCCGCGTGTTGCTCGCGACGGCGGGCAAGGACGCCACGGACTTCGCGAAGCTCGACGTCCAAGCGGCCGGGGACGGCGGCCTGACCGGCCTCGCGCTTTCGCCGTCGTACGTCGAGGACCAGCTGGTGTTCGCCTACGTGACGACCGCGACGGACAACCGCGTCGTGCGCTTCGCCAAGGGGCAGGCGGCGAAGCCGGTGCTCACCGGGATCCCGAAGGGCGCGACCGGCAACCGCGGCACCATCAGCGCCGACAACCGCGGCGCGCTGCTGGTCGCCACCGGCGACGCCGGCGACCCGAACGCCGCCGCCGACCCGAACTCCCTCGCCGGGAAGGTGCTGCGGATCGACACGTCCGGCAAGGCCGCGGCGGGCAACCCGAACGGCGCCCTGGCCGTGGCGGCCGGGCTGCACGCGCCGGGCGGGCTGTGCGCGTCCGCCGACGGCGGCCGCGTCTGGGTCACCGACCGGCTCGCCGACAAGGACGCCCTCTACCGGGTGCAGGCCGGGCAGCCGCTGACGACGCCGGCGTGGACGTGGTCGGACAAGCCGGGGGTCGCGGGCTGCGCCGACTTCGTCGACGCGAACGGCTCGGTCTCGGTCGGGATGTCGCTGGCCGGCAACCTGCAGAACCTGCCGGTGACCGCGGAAGGCGCGATCAGCGGCAAGCCGACGGTGAGCCTCGACGGGAAGACCGGCAAGCCGCCGGAGACGTTCGGGCGGCTTGCCGGGATGAGCATGATCAACCCACAGCTCGCGGTGGCCGGCACGGTCAACAAGGACGGCGGCACCCCGGTATCGAGCGACGACCGCGTCGTGCTGATCACGCCGGCGACGTCCGGCGGCGGCAACGGCAAGGACTGACCCGGCCGGACCAGACCACTGCTCCGACAGCGCTTTCCCATGCCTGAGATGTGATGCCGATCACCCCCTTTTGCTCCATGGTTAGGCGATCTTCGCGCTGTTAAGGTCCCTGTTGGGCGGAATCTCACAGTGTTCCGCTGAGGGGGATTTCCGGATGTTCACGTCTCTTTGTGCTGCCCGAACGACGGCCGGCGTTTCCTCGCCGCCGGGCTGACACTTTCCGGCCCTTTCGACACCCCGAGCACCGGACGGTGTGGCGCCGGTGCGCGTCCGCGAAAAGAGAGCCATGAGACCGGTCAAAAGACTCCAGCGGCTCCGGCGCGGCGGCCTGATCGTCGCGCTGGTCGCCGCACTGACCGCACAAACCGTGCAGCAGGCCACCGCGGCACCGGCCGCGGTCCCCCGCGCCGCCGCGACTTCGGCGGCTGCCGAGCTTTCCCCGCGCGCCAAGGTGCTCACCATCTGGCGCAGCGCCGGCTCGCAGGTCAAGACCGAAGCCGAAAAGGCGCTGATCGGCTCCGACGCCGACGTCACGGCGTTCCTGAACGACAAGCTGGGCCGCCTCGCCGCGCTGGACGACCGCCTCTCGGTCAACCAGATCCTCAACGCCGGCGGCACCACCGTGAAATCCGTGGCGCAGCAGGCCCTCGACGCCGCGGACACCGATCCGAACGCGCTGCGGGCCTTCCTCAGCGGCGGCTGGATCTCCGCGTCGGACACCGATCTCCGGGTCCGCGTCAACCAGATCATGGCCGCGGGCGGGGCGGAGGTGAAGAAGGCCGGCCAGGTCGCGCTGGACAACGGGACTTCCGAGGCTTTGCACGAGTTCCTGAACACGACGGCGGCCCGCGCCGAGGCGGTCGACCTCCGCCTGCGCGTCAACCAGATCCTCACCATCAGCGGCCCCGAGGCGAAGGCCGCGGCGCAGGACGCGCTGGACGACGGCACCCCGAACCGGCTGCGGCTGTTCATCGACCGCGACTGGGAGGTCGCGGCCGCTCGCGACCAGGAGACCGCGACCATCCAGCAGCTGGTCGACGCGGCGAAGATCGCCGGCGCCCAGGCCGCGCAGGAGACGCAGGAGGCGAAGGACGCCGCCGACCGCGCGAAGAAGGAAGCCGACCTGGCGCGGCAGGCGAGCGAGCTCGCCGCCAAGGCCGCGGAGGCGGCCAAGGACAACGCCGCGGGCGCGGCCGAGGCGGCCTCCCGGGCCGCGACGGCGGCCGACCGCGCGGCGAGCGCCGCGATCACGGCGATCGGCGCGGCCAACGCGGCGACGTCCGCGGCACGGGTCGCCGCCAACGCCGCGGCACGGGCCGCGGCCGCCGCTTCGAAGGCCGGACGCGCCTCGAGCGCCGCGTGGAACGCGGCAGCCGCCGCCCGGGTCGACCGGGGCAAGGCCGGTGACGCTTCCAAGGCGGCCATCGACGCGGCCGCCGCCTCGACCAGCGCCCAGCAGGCCGTCGACGCGATCGACCAGGCGAAGGTCGCCCTGGACCACGCCCGGGAAGCCATCGACGCGGCGAACTCGGCCGGCACCAACGCTTCCAACTCGGCCGCGGCCGCGCGCGACGCCGTCAAGTGGGCGAAGGCCGCCGGCGCGGACGCCCGGCAAGCCGAAGCCGCGGCGGCGACCGCACAGCGGCAGGCCAACCGCGCGAACCAGGCAGCGGCCTCGGCCCGCGCGTACGCGAACGAAGCGGCGGATGCGGCGGTACAGGCACGTGCGCTGGCCGTCAAGGCCGCAGTGGACGCCGCCCTCGCCGCCTTGGCGGCCCAGGACGCGGCCGACCACGCGGTCAACGCCGACCAGGCGGCCCAGCTCGCCACCGAGCACGCGAACAAGGCGAGCGAAGCCGCGCAGACCGCGGTCGACTCGGCCAACCAGGCGGCCCGGATCTACACCGCCGCCCGCAAGGCCGACGAAGACCGGATCGCGCAGCAGACCGACCAGGCCACCGAAGTCGCGCAGCAGGCGCTCACCGTCCAGGACCAGCTCGGCCTGACCCGCAAGTGGAACGCGGCGCAGGAGCTCCAGCGCGACGCCGAAACCACGCGGCTGCTGGCGGAGGCGAACGCTGCGGGCACCGACCCGAACCTGGTCACGCTCGACGGCCGGAAGATCGCCCTGCGGCTGCTCGCCACCGGCGGCCCGTGGACGAAGTCGGCCGCCGAAGGCGCGCTGTCCGGCGCCGACCGCGAGGTCCAGGAGTTCGTCCACAGCGGCGTCGCCCGCGCGGCGGCCCAGGACGACCGGGAAACCCTGCAGGAGATCGTCGACGACGCGAACCCGGCCAAGAAAGCGGCCGGGCAGCAGGCGCTCGCGGGCAGCGACGCCGACGTCAAGCGGTTCCTCGCTTCGCCCGACTACCCGACCGAAGGCAACGTCCTGCGGCTGCAGGTCAACCAGGTCCAGGCCACCGCGCGTGCCGAGAGCAACGCCATCGTCGTCTCCGAGGCGCAGAAGGCCCTCGACGCCGGCACCGTGGCCGCGTACCGGCAGTTCCTCGACACCGGGCAGAACGTCGCCCGGGAGAAGGACGACCGGCTGGCGCTGAACCAGCTGATCGCCAACACCGCCACCGGGCCCGAAGCCCGGATGCTGGCCCAGGCGGCACTGTCCGGCCCGCCGGACATGGTGCGGATGTACCGGCTCAACGGCCAGTACGTCGCGGCCCGCCACGACCGGGAGTCGGCGGCGCACAACTCGGTCGTCGCCGGGCTGGTCGCCGAGGCCACGTCGGTCGCGGCGACGGCGTCCCAGAACGCCGCGCTGGCGCAGTCGGTCGCGGCCGACGCCCGGCACGACGCCACGAAGGCGCACCAGTACGCCGAGGAGGCCGGCGCCCATGCCACCGACGCCTTCAACTCCGCGAAGGACGCGGCGAAGTCGGCGCAGGACGCCCGGGAGTCGGCGGAGAAGGCCTACCAGTCGGCCGTCACCGCGCAGGACGCGGCGACGCGCGCCTCGCAGGCCGCGGTCCGGGCTTCGCAGTCGGCCATGGCGGCCCGGCACTCGGCCAACCTGGCGGCCCAGTACGCGGAGAGCGCCGTCACGGCGGCGCACCAGGCGTACCAGGACGCGATCGACGCCGGCAAGGACGCCGACGCCGCCGTCACGGCCGCGAACGACGCCCGGGACAAGGCGATCGCCAAGGCGAACGCCGAGATCGACGCCGCCAAGAAGAAGTTCGCCGACGACGTCAACGGGGCCTGCAACTCGGTCCCGGCGGGCCCGGCGCACGACGACTGCGTCGCCCGCGCGACCCGGTTGATCAACGACCCCAAGGGCGAGTCCGAACGCAACGTCGCGGTCTGCAACCAGCTCAAGCAGTACAGCGAGCAGACGTTCAACGACTGCCTCAAGGGCGCGTACAACCCGGCGCTGACGTACCTCATCAACAAGGCGATCTCCGACGCCAAGGAGAAGGCCGAGGACGAAGCCGACACTGAGCGCTGGTGGTCGATCGCGGGCACGATCGTCGCGGGTGCGGTGATCATCGGCGCGGGCGTGTTCTGCGCGGAGATCTGCACGGCCCCGCTGGTCGGCGCGCTGGCCGGCGCCGAAGCGGGCTTCCTCGCGGAAGCGGCGGGCGCGGGTCTCGAACTGACGATCGGGGCGGAGTTCCTCACCGGCATAGCCAGTGACTCGTTCCTCGCGTCCCGGCTGAGCGCGCTCAGCACCGAAGAGTTCCTTTCCGGCATCGCGGTGCGCAACGGGCTAGCCGACATCGCGAAGAACATCGCGAAACAGATAGCCGGGATCTGCACCCCCGGTTTCGCCGCGGCGGCCCCCGAGCCGTGCTTCAGGGCTGTCGGAATCGATTACGGCCGGTGGTCCAACGAGCTCGCCAACGTCTCCTACCAGTTCCGGAGGGCCCGGGATCTGCTCGGCAAGACGGGAATCAACATCGGTGTCGGCAAAATGCCGGGCTGGCCCGACGAAGGTTTCGGCCCTGGTTTCATCGTGGCTCGCAGCAACAAGGACGCCGCCCTGCATTCCGAAGAAGCCATCATCCAGAGGATCCGGGACGCCGGGCTCGATCCGAAGAAACTGGAAGCGATGTTCACCGAACGATCGCCGTGCAAAGACAAGTGCATCGCCCTCCTCAACGAGGCGTTGGAACCGGGCACTCCGGTGTACTACGGGGTCACCCACCTCGGCAACTGGGAGATGGAAAGCGAAATGATCGACGCGCTGCTGCGGGACCGCTTGACGGGCCGGTGAAGCCCGGCTGACCGCCGTCGAACGCGGGGTGGTGACGACCCTCGGCCGTCACCACCCCGTGCTAGTCTCACCGGCGTGACCGATCCGTTCCAGTTCCACGAGAAATCGCGCGCGGAAAACGACCCGGACTACCGTGCACCTGCCGAGGCGGTCGATTCCTGGTTCGAACTCGCCCACGCGGTCGAAGCCGAGCTGACTCGAATGGGATTTGCCGCTTCGGTTCTGCGCGAAGCCGACTTCCACCCCTATCCCACCGGAGCGCAGATCAGGGTGCACGAGTCGCATCCGTTCGGCGTGGAGATAAGCTGGCGGGCCCCGATCATGGAAACGGAAAGCTACCGAGGGAAACTGCGAGCCCAGGACGCGGGAAGCCCGCTGCTCGGATACGTTCTCGACACGCGGAAGGTCATCGTCGAGGCGCTGCTCGACGTTTTGGCGAAAGCCGGGTTCCGGACGCGGATCGACCACGACGGAAGCACTTCCTACGTCTACCGCGTCCTCGAAGCCCCTCTTTCTCCGCTGGACTGACCTACGCCAGCGGCTTCAGTTCCACGCACCGTCCCTCCGCCGACGACGTCAACCCGGCCTCCGCGAGCTGCAGCCCGCGGGCGGCCGAGAAGAAGTCGTAGCGGTGCTGCCGCCCGGCGACGACGTCCCGGACGAACTCCTCCCACTGCGCCTTGAAGCCGTTGTCGAACTCGGTGTTGTCCGGCACCTCCTGCCACTGCTCGCGGAAGGGCTCGGTGGCCGGCAGGTCCGGGTTCCACACGGGCTTCGGCGTCGCGGAGCGGTGCTGGACGCGGCAGCGCCGCAGACCGGCGACGGCGCTGCCCTCGGTGCCGTCCACCTGGAACTCGACCAGCTCGTCGCGGAACACCCGCGTGGACCACGACGAGTTGATCTGCGCGATCGCCCCCGACTCGAGCTCGAAGATGCCGTACGCGGCGTCGTCGGCCGTCGCCGCGTACGCCTCGCCCTGCTCGTCCCAGCGGCGCGGGATGTGTGTGACCGCCTTCGCCGTCACCGCGCGCACCGAGCCGAAGAGGTTCTCGAGCACGTAGTTCCAGTGGCAGAACATGTCGAGCACGATCCCGCCGCCGTCCTCGGCGCGGTAGTTCCAGCTCGGCCGCTGCGCTTCCTGCCAGTCACCCTCGAAGACCCAATAGCCGAACTCGCCGCGGACCGACAGGATGCGCCCGAAGAACCCGCCGTCGATCAGCCGCCGCAGCTTCCGCAGCCCGGGCAGGAACAGCTTGTCGTGGACGACGCCGTGACAGATCCCGGCGTCCCGCGCGAGCCCGGCCAGCTCCAGCGCCGAAGACAGCGTCTCGGCCAGCGGCTTCTCCGCGTAGACGTGCTTGCCCGCGGCGATCGCCGCCCGCACCGACGGCTCGCGCGCCGACGTCAGCTGCGCGTCGAAGTAGATCCGCACGTCGTCCAGCGCCGAGCCGACGTCGGTCGTCCACGCGGTCAGGCCGTGCCGGTCGGCGAGCTCCTTGAGCTTCGTCGCGTTGCGCCCGGCGAGGATCGGCTCGAGCTGCACGCGCGTGCCGTCGGGCAGCTCGACCCCGCCCTGCTCGCGGATGGCCAGCACCGACCGGAGCAGGTGCTGCCGGTAGCCCATCCGGCCGGTGACCCCGTTGAGCAGCACTCCGATGGCGGTCTGGTTCATCGTTGACGGCCTTCCTGATCGAGGGCGTCCTCGCCGTGCGGCGAGGTGACACCCGGGATGTCGTATTCGGCGCGACGACCGCACATGCCGTAGCCGTCGGGGTTCGACGGCGTCGCGACCCGGACGCCCGACTGGTCGAGGTGGCTCCCGTCGCCGTCGGCGAGGGCCTTGAGGTGCGCCCCGGTCAGTTCGGCGGCCTTCAGCGCCCCGGCCTGCCAGCGCGGGACCCAGTCTCCGATTTTCGGCGACACCAGCGCGACGGCCGCCCGGTGGAAAGTCCGCAGCGGCTCCGGATCGCCGTCGAGCAGCGCTTCCCGCAGCGGCAGGTAGCCACGAACCGCCAGGTCACGACGTCTTTTGGCGGCCTCGTCAGTTTTCGGCAACGCCGCGGCCCCGGCGTACGCCTCCGCGTCCGCGAGCACCTCGGGCGGAAAGGTGAACACGGCGTCGCCCGCCTCGGGCAGGCCGCTGTTCTGCATGAGGACGGTGACGCGCAGGCCGCCGCCCTGCACCATCCGGTGGACGGTCCCCGGCGCGAACCACGCGATCACGCCGGCTTCGAGCGACGTCTCCGCGTACCCACCGACGCTCAGCGTCTGGACGGCGCCTCGTCCGGCGGTCACGACGTAAGCCTCGGTGCAGGCGAGGTGCAGGTGCGGGCTGCCACCACACACCCCATCCTCGGCTTCCCAATCGTAGGCGCGTAAGTGCGAAACGCCGATGCCACCCGGTAGCGGGAATTCGTTCATGACCATCCGTGCCCATCGAGGTATTCGGTCACCTGATCGCGGTCCCAGGCACCGTCGGCGACGACGACCCGGTAGCGGTACGTGAAGCTCTCTCCCGGCGGGAGGACGAATTCTTCGAAAAACGCCCACGAGAAGGCCACCATGGGCGTCTCCTTGCTTCGGACGAACCAGTGCGACTCGTGGATGGCGTGGTCGTTTTCCGGCGAGTGCGCGAAGACGAGTGTCGAGTGCGCGTCGACGTCGTCGTGTTCGCCGACAAAAGCCAGCCACGGCGCCTGCGCGCCCATCAGGTCGTCACCGCGGAGACCACCGGGCCCGAAGACGCGGCCGCCGCCGAAGTCACGCGGGCCCCGCCAGTGCAGACCGGTGTACCCGGCCTGCTCACGACCGGCGGTGGTCGGGCTGCCGAACACGAGCGGCGCGTCGCGGACGTTGGTCAGCTCGATACCCCAGTCGATGGCCCAAGCGCCCGCGTCGGGCTCGACGGAGTGGACGACGATGTCCCGCCGCTCGCGCGCCCATTCGTCGCCGCGGTGGGTCACCCAGGTGAGCCGTTCGGCGAAGGTCAGCCGGTCACCGTCGACGGTGAAGCCGGCGAACCCGTCGTGGCGCATCGAACCGATGCGGTCGGGCAGGTCCTGGTACCACCGGCCGGGGACGTAGGTGTGGCCGCCCCAGAAGTTCTGGCCGGACAGGTGGCTCGACGTCATCTGCAGCCCCTTGTGCCACCGGTGGTCGGCGGGCCGGTACCCGCTGACGCGCCGGCCGCGAAGGGTGCGCAGCGGGTGGGTGTAGGGCTTGCGCGACTCGTAGGCGACGGGGTCGGGCTTGTACACATAGGACATGAGCTGCACCCCGGCGGCCTCGACCGTCACCCGGTCACCGTGCCGGTGGGTGACGGTGATCGCCGCACTCACCGGGCCTTCACCTCAGCGCCGGCCATGTCACGGTAGAACGGGTCACCGGGCCCGATCTCCCCGCGCCGGACACTCTGCCCGGTGAAGGCGGCCTTGTAGAGAGCGGCGACGAACTCGAGCACCCGCCGCCCGTCCGGCCCACCACACGGCGGCCGCCGTCCAGCCCGGTAGGCGTCCAGAACGGGCTTCAACGCGGCGGCGTGCGAACTGCCGACGTCCTCAGCCGGTTCGGTCTCGATCCCGGTCGCATGAGGCGCGGGGGTGTATCGCCAGTTTTCGGCAACGTGACCGTAGAGGTGGGTGAGCTCGACGGTGGCACGTTCGCAGTCGATCCGGATCCGGCTCACTTCGTCGGGCGAAAGGACACTGTTGACGACGGTGGCCAGCGCCCCGGACCCGAACCGGACGAGGGCGGTGGAGACATCCTCGGTCTCGACATCGTGCACGAGCCGCGCGGTCATCGCCTGGACTTCGGCCCATTCCCCGTCGCTGCCTTCGGCGTCGCCGGCGAGCAGGTGGAGCAGCAGATCCATCTGGTGAATGCCGTGGCCCATGGCGGGCCCACCGCCTTCGGTCGCCCAACGCCCACGCCACGGGACCGCGTAGTAGGCAGCATCGCGGTACCAGGTGGTCTGACAATGCGCGACAAGCGGACGGCCGAGCGCACCCTGCGCGAGCAGGTCCCGGAAGTGAGCGACGGCGGAACCGGACCGCTGCTGGTAGACGAAGGAGACGTACGGGCCCCCGTCACGTTCGGCGGAGATCATCTCGTCGTACTCGGCAAGCGAACGGCACGGAGGCTTCTCACACCAGGCCCAGGCGCCGCTCTCGAGGACCCTCTTGGTCTGTTCGACGTGCAGACCCGGCGGAGTGCAGATCGAGACGAGGTCCGGTTCCTGCTCGACGAGCAGCGAGTCGAGGTCGCGGTAGGGCTTGGCATGAGCAGTGGTCGCACAGAAGGCAAGGGCCCGAGCCTCATCGACATCCGCGGCAGCCACGAGATCGACCTCGTCGCGGTGGGCCAGATAGGCAGCACGGTGGCTGTCAGCGATAGCCCCAGTCCCGACAACGGCGACCCGCAAGCGCCTTCCGTGAGCCAACCCGGACTCCCTCCTCACCAACTCCGACGACATCCCCCGCGGACGCGCGCCACGGTTCCCTCCAGGCGTCGCTGTCCCCCGCCCGGATCCTTCGCCGGCGCACTTCCGTTCCGCCGCGCAGGTTTGTCGGCAAGGTCACCGCACGAGATCCGGCCACTCTTGCGCCCGGTCAGCGACTCCGCTGTCACCACTGGATGTCGTCCGGTCGCTACGCCTCCCACCGGTCGCCACTGCCTCCCGCCACACTCCTCGACCGTCTCAGAAAGCGCTTTCTCGCGCAACGGCCGCCGTCGATGTCAACGTTGTCAGCACGGGCCCTCAACCGGAACGGACGACTCGATCACAGATCGCCGATCACCTGGCGGCGCCCGCCGTCAACTCAAGTGACGAAGCTGCCGAGAACCGGTCAGCGGCTCTTACCGCGGGGCTCACGTTTCCGCGGCTGCCGGCTCTCGGCCCGCGCGGCTCGCATGTCCAGGAAAGCGGCCACGCCCGACACGATCGCGGCCAGCAACCCGAGGAACCGGCCGAAGCCGGGGCCGATGGCGATGCCGGCGGCGTCGAAGATGCCGCGCTGGTCGGCGTCGAACTCCCAGTCCAGCGTGAACCAGCCGACCACCATGAGCAGCAGCGCCGCCACGGCGACCACCAGCCACAGGTGCGGCAGGCCGCTGACCCGCGCCTTCCGGATTCGCCCGAAGAAGACCACGACCAGCCCGGCCAGCAGCAACGGTATCGGCGGGCACCACGCGAAGAAGCTCGAGTGCCACGCATCCCGGACGACGTCGCTGTGGTCCAGCTGCGAAAGGATGACCTCGATGTCCGGTTTGTTGGTGCTCAGCGTAGTCCACGGCAGGAACATCGAGCCCAGCGCGAGCAGCCCGGCCGCCAGGCCGAGCCACTCGCGCCAGGTGACGCTTTTGACGGAGAAGGACAACGGTCAGGAACCGACGCGCTCGATGATCAGCTCACGGACCCGCTTGGCGTCGGCCTGTCCCTTGGTCGCTTTCATGACCGCGCCGACGATCGCGCCCGCCGCGGCCACCTTGCCGCCGCGGATCTTGTCCGCGACGTCCGGCTGCGCGGCCAGTGCGTCGTCGATCGCCGCGAGCAGCGCCGAGTCGTCCGAGACGACCTTCAGCCCCCGCTTCTCGACGACGTCCCGAGGCTCACCCTCACCGGCGAGCACGCCCTGGACGACCTCCTTGGCCAGCTTGTTCGTCAGCTCGCCCGACGACACCAGACCGATGACCTCGGCCACCTGCTTCGGCGTGATCGTCAGGTCGGCCAGCTCGACCTCGCGGGTGTTCGCCTCCTGAGCCAGGGTGTTGACCCACCAGCCACGCGCCTCGTCCGGCGACGCGCCTGCCTCGACCGTGGCCGCGACGAGGTCGACAGCGCCGACGTTCAGCAGGTCACGCAGGGCTTCGTCGGAAAGTGACCACTCCGTCTGGATCCGCTTGCGACGCTCGGAGGGCATCTCCGGCAGCGTGCCGCGCAGCTGTTCGACCCACTCGCGCGACGGCGCGATCGGGACCAAGTCCGGCTCCGGGAAGTACCGGTAGTCCTCGGCGGTCTCCTTCGTCCGGCCGGACGCCGTGGAGCCGTCGACCTCCTGGAAGTGCCTCGTCTCCTGCTTGATCGACCCGCCGTCGGCGAGGATCGCCGCCTGCCGCGTCATCTCGTAGCGAACGGCCCGTTCGACGCTCCGCAGCGAGTTGACGTTCTTCGTCTCGGTGCGCGTACCGAACTCGGTCGCATCCTTCGCCATGAGCGAAACGTTCGCATCGCACCGCAGCGAGCCCTGGTCCATGCGGACGTCGGACACGTCGAGCGCACGCAGCAGATCACGCAGCGCGCTCACGTACGCCCGCGCGACCTCGGGAGCCCGCTCGCCGGTGCCCTCGATCGTCTTGGTGACGATTTCGATCAGCGGAACGCCGGCCCGGTTGTAGTCGAGCAGCGAGTGCTCGGCACCGTGGATCCGGCCGGTGGCGCCGCCGACGTGCAGCGACTTGCCGGTGTCCTCTTCCATGTGCGCGCGCTCGATCTCGACGCGCACGACCTCGCCGTCGTCGAGCGTGACGTCGAGGTAGCCGTTGAAGGCGATCGGCTCGTCGTACTGCGACGTCTGGAAGTTCTTCGGCATGTCCGGGTAGAAGTAGTTCTTCCGGGCGAACCGGCACCACTCGGCGATCTCGCAGTTCAGCGCGAGACCGATCCGGATCGCCCCCTCGACGGCCTTGCCGTTGAGGGCCGGCAGCGCGCCAGGCATGCCGAGGCAGGTCGGGCAGACCTTCGTGTTCGGCTCGCCGCCGAACTCGTTGGCGCAGCCGCAGAACATCTTGGTGTTGGTGTTCAGCTCGACGTGCACCTCGAGCCCCAGCACGGGGTCGAAGCGTTCGATGACGTCGGCGTAGTCCATCAACTCGGCCACGGCAGTCACTTCGTTCCTCCCAGCTCCGGGACCTTGTGGATGAGCGCTCCCCCGGCGGCGGCGTCGCGGGCGGCCTCGTAGGCGGCGCCGACCCGGTAGAGCCGGTCGTCGGCGAGCGCCGGGGCCATGATCTGCAGGCCGACCGGCAGCCCGTCTTCGTCGGACAGCCCGCTCGGCACGCTCATCGCGGCGTTGCCGGCCAGGTTCGACGGGATCGTGCACAGGTCGGCGAGGTACATCGCCATCGGGTCGTCCACGCGCTCGCCGATCTTGAACGCCGTGGTCGGCGTCGTGGGCGAAACAAGGACATCGACCTTTTCGAAGGCGGCCGCGAAGTCACGCGTGATCAGCGTGCGCACCTTCTGCGCCGAGCCGTAGTAGGCGTCGTAGTAGCCGGACGACAACGCGTAGGTGCCCAGCATGATGCGCCGCTTGACCTCGGCGCCGAAGCCCTTTTCCCGAGTGAGCGACATGACCTCTTCGGCGCTGTGCGTGCCGTCGTCGGCGACACGCAGGCCGTAGCGCATGGCGTCGAACCGCGCGAGGTTCGACGAGCACTCGCTCGGCGCGATCAGGTAGTACGCGGGCAGCGCGTAGACGAAATGCGGACAAGACACCTCGACGACCTCGGCACCGAGCGCACGCAGCTGCTCGACCGCGGCCTGGAACGACCGCTCCACGCCCGGCTGGTAGCCGTCGCCGCCGAACTCCTTCACGACGCCGACCTTGACGCCCTTGAGGTCACCCGTCATGCCCTGCCGGGCAGCGGCGACCACCGGCGGCACCGGCGCGTCGATGGAGGTCGAGTCCAGCGGGTCGTGCCCGGCGATGACCTCGTGCAGCAGGGCGGCGTCGAGCACCGTCCGCGCGCAGGGCCCGGCCTGGTCGAGCGACGACGAAAAAGCTACGAGGCCGTAGCGCGACACCCCGCCGTAGGTCGGCTTGACCCCGACGGTGCCGGTGACGGACCCCGGCTGGCGGATCGAACCGCCGGTGTCGGTCCCGATGGCGATGGCGGCTTCGAACGCCGCGATCGACGCCGACGAGCCACCGCCCGACCCGCCCGGGATGCGGGCGTGGTCCCACGGGTTGTGCGTCGGGCCGTAGGCCGAGTTCTCGGTCGACGACCCCATGGCGAACTCGTCCATGTTCGTCTTGCCGAGAATCACGACACCGGCCTCGCGCAGCTTGCGCGTCACGGTCGCGTCGTACGGCGGGATCCAGCCTTCGAGCGTTTTCGAACCACAGGTCGTCGGCACGCCCTCGGTGGTCAGCACGTCCTTGAGCGCGAGCGGCACGCCGGCCAGCGCCGACGCGGGAGCGTTGCCACCGGCGATGCCCTCGTCGACGGCCTTGGCCGCGGCCAGCGCGCCCTCGGTGTCGACGTGCAGGAACGCGTGGATATGGTCGTCGACCTCGGCGATCCGGTCCAGGTGGGCCTGCGTGACCTCGACCGCCGACACCTCGCGCGCGTGGATCTTCTCCGCCAGCTCCGCGGCGGTCAGCTTGATGAGCTCGGTCACTGCTCTTCCCCCAGAATGCGCGGCACCCGGAAGCGACCGTCCTCGGCGGCCGGCGCACCGGCCAGCGCCTGCTGCTGCGTGAGCCCGGGACGGACGACGTCCTGCCGGAAGACGTTCGTCAGCGGCACGGCGTGCGACGTCGGCGGCACGTCGGCGGCGACGACCTCGCTCACCTTGGCCACCGAGTCCAGGATCTGGTCGAGCTGGCCGGCGAAGACGTCGAGCTCGTCGTCGGTCACGGCCAGCCTGGCCAGCTTCGCGAGGTGCGCGACCTCGTCTCGGGAAATGTTGGGCACGCGGGTGACTCCCGGGTTGTGCTGTGCGGGTTGTCTCGGAAGCTGCAAGTCTATGGTGACGACGTCGGACGACTCGACTGGGTTACGCCCGGCGCAGGCCGGGTGCCGTCCGGCGACGCTCGCATCCCGCCGGGCGGACAGCGGGTCCCGCGCGCCGGGTGGGTCTGTCACAATCGGCGACCGGCATCGAGCGTCCCACGGCAAGGCTGGGACGCCAGAGGTGAGAGGGGCGCGTGGTGTCGTTCCTGATCCGGGTCCTCCTTCCGGACAGCCCGGGAACCCTCGGCGCGGTCGCCACGGCGCTCGGCACGGTAGGCGCCGACATCCTCAGCGTGGACGTCGTCGAGCGCGGCACCGGAGTGGCGGTGGACGACCTCGTGGTCGAACTTCCGTCAGGCCGTCTGCCCGACGCGCTCATCACGGCGGCGGAAAGTGTCGAAGGCGTCGAAGTGGACGCAGTCCGCCCGTACGCGGGCGTGCTCGACACGCACCGCGAACTCGAACTCGTCGAAGAGATCGCCGCGCAGCCGAAGTCCGGCCTCGACATCCTGGCCGAGGGCGTGCCCCGCATCGTGCGCGCCGGCTGGGCGATGGTCGTCGAACACTCCGAGACCGGCGCCCTCCGGCTGGCGTCGTCGAGCGCCGCCCCGGAGACCCCGATCACCGACCTGCCCTGGCTGCCGCTCGAACGCGCGACGGTGCTCGACGGCGAGGAAGCCTGGATCCCGGAGACGTGGAAGGAACTGGGCACCGAACTGGCGGCCACCCCGCTCGGCAAGCCGGGTAAGGCGCTGCTTGTCGCTCGTCCGGGCGGCCCGGCCTTCCGCGCGGCGGAAGTCGCCCGGCTCGCCCACCTCGCCGGGATCGTCGCGGTCGTCCTCGACGGCTAGCCGCTCACGTTGCCGAAAAGGGGACGAGTCCGCGAGGGCTCGTCCCCTTTTCGACGAATGGCAGGTCAGACGTCGAGCTGGTAGGCGATCAGGCTGATGTGCGGGAACGGCCGCCAGTCACGCTCGGCCAGGCGCGCGAACCCGAGACGCTCGTAGAGCCGGTGCGCGGCGTGCATCCGGTCGAGGCTGCTCAGCACCACCCTGCGGATGCCCAGCGCCCGCGCACGGTCGAGCACCGCCCGCGTCAGCGCCTCGCCGACACCACGACCACGCGCCGACGGCGCCACCGCGAGCATCCGGAACTCCAGCTCCCCCGGACGCGAAATCTCGGCGTACGGCGACCCTGGCCGCACAACGGTCACGGTGCCGAGCACCTCCCCCGCCGCGTCGACGGCGACGAGCACCTCAGCCAGCTCGGCCCGGCTCGCGACGTCACGCAGCTTCGCGTCGTACCCGACGTCGTCAGCCAAATGACCATCGACGTCGTACGCCTGGACCGTGACCTCGCCCGCCGCGGCGTACTCCTCGGGCCGCGGTGGCCGAATCTCGACATCACCCATCCGTCTCCCCAGTCTCGTCTTTGGCAGACTCGTCGCCGGCCGGCAGTGCCACCTCCTGCGCCGCCTCGGCCCCCCGCTCCAACAGGACGCGGAAGCCCGCTTCGTCGAGCACCGGCACCTTGAGTTGCACAGCCTTGTCGTATTTCGAACCAGGCGAGTCCCCGACGACGACGAAGGAGGTCTTCTTCGAGACCGACCCGACAGCCTTGCCGCCGCGGGCCATGATGACCTCCTTGGCCTCGTCGCGGGAGAAGCCGTCGAGCGAGCCTGTCACCACGATCGACAGGCCTTCGAGGTTGCGCGGGACGGACTCGTCGCGCTCCTCCTCCATCCGCACACCGGCGCGTCGCCACTTTTCGACGATCTCGCGGTGCCAGCCGACGTCGAACCACTCCTGCGTCGCGTGCGCGATGGTCGGGCCGACGCCGTCGACGTCCGCCAGCTCCTCCTCGGTCGCCTGCTCGATGCCCTCGATCGAGCCGAACTCGCGGGCCAGCGCCTGCGCCGCCGTCGGTCCGACGTGCCGGATCGACAAAGCGACCAGCACCTTCCACAGCGGCCGGTCCTTCGCCACGTCGAGGTTGGCGAGCAGCTTTCGCGCGTTCGCCGACAACTCGCCGGCCTTGGTGCGGAACAGCTCGACCTCGGCGAGGCTGTCCTCGTTCAGGTCGAAGACGTCGCCCTCGTCGGCGACCACCCGCGCGTCGAGCAGCGCGACCGCGGCCTCGTACCCGAGGACCTCGATGTCGAAGGCGCCGCGCCCGGCCAGGTGGAAGAGCCGCTCCCGCAGCTGCGCGGGACAGAACCGCGTGTTCGGACAGCGGATGTCCTTGTCGCCTTCCTTCTGGTAGGCGAGCTCGGTGCCGCATTCCGGGCAGTGGGTGGGCATGACGAACTCGCGTTCGTCGCCGGTGCGCGCGTCCACCACCGGCCCGAGGACCTCGGGGATGACGTCGCCGGCCTTGCGGATGACGATCCGGTCGCCGATCAGCACGCCCTTGCGCTTGACCTCCTCCTGGTTGTGGAGGGTGGCGCGCGCGACGGTCGACCCCGCGACCTTGACCGGCTCGGTGACCGCGAACGGTGTCACCCGCCCGGTGCGTCCGACGCCGACCTGGATGTCCAGCAGCGTGGTGATCGCCTCTTCCGGCGGGTACTTGTAGGCGATCGCCCACCGCGGCGCGCGCGACGTCGTCCCCAGCCGGCGCTGCAGCGTCACCTGGTCGACTTTGATGACAACGCCGTCGATCTCGTGCTCGGCGTCGTGCCGGTGTTCACCCCAGTAGGTGATGTGGTCGGCGAGCTCCTCCGCCGTGGTCAAAACCTTGCTGTGCGGCGACACCGGCAGGCCCCACGCGGCCAGCGCGTCGTACGCCTCCGACTGACGCGCCGGTTCGAAGCCGTCGCGCTTGCCGAGTCCGTGGCAGATCAGCCGCAGCTTGCGCTCCCGGGTGATCTTGGGATCCTTCTGCCGCAGCGAGCCGGCCGCGGTGTTGCGCGGGTTCGCGAACGGCGGCTTGCCGGCCTCGACGATCATCGCGTTCAGCTGGAGGAAGTCCTCGACCCGGAAGAAGACCTCGCCGCGCACCTCGACCAGGGCGGGCACCGGGAACTCGTCGGTGCCGGTCAGCGTCTCCGGTACCTGGTCGAGCGTGCGGACGTTCAACGTGACGTCCTCGCCGGTCCGGCCGTCACCCCGGGTGAGCGCCCGGGTGAGGTGGCCGTTTTCGTACAAGAGGTTGATCGCCAGGCCGTCGATCTTCAGCTCGGCGAGGAACTCGGTGCGCCCGACCTCCTTCTCGACGCGCTCCACCCAGGCCACGAACTCCTCCTGGTCGAACACGTTGTCCAGGCTGAGCATGCGTTCGAGGTGGTCGTACGCGGTGAACTCGGTCGAGAACGTGCCGCCGACGCGCTGGGTCGGCGAATCCGGCGTGACCAGCGCCGGGTGCTCGTCCTCGATCTGCTGCAGTTCGCCGAGCAACTCGTCGAACTGCCCGTCGGAGATGATCGGCGAGTCCAGGACGTAGTAGCGGAACTGGTGGTTGCGCAGGTCCTCCGCGAGGGCGGCGTGCCGCTCGCGGACGTCGGCCGGGACGTCGGTGACGTCCTCGGCGACCACCCGGGCGTCGACCGCCGCGACCTGGTCCTGGGGAAGCTCTGTGCTGCTCACGGGTGGTAACCCTAGCCGGGGGCACCGACATTTTCGTCGGGACCGTTGCCCAGTCCGCGGACCAGTTCACGGAACTCCAGAAGGGTGATCGCACCGGCTGGCTCGGCCGCCGCGGTCTCCACGCGCCGTAGTCGTTCGGCGGCGAGCCGTTCACCCAATGTCGCGTCGAGCGGCAGGAAGGTCATGGTCTGACGGGCGGCGTCGTCGAGGTCGGCGAAGCCGGGGTGGAAGACGGCGACGTCGACCACGTGCTCATCCTCGTCGACCTGCGCGACGACCCGGACGTCGGCCAGCGCGATCCGGTGCTCGCCGAGGTTGACGGTGACCTCGGTCGGATCGGGCACGGGCGGGACCGAGTCGTGGTACTCCCAGATCGCGTCCTCCGGCGGCGCGGCGGCCCGCCACGCGTCGGTGAACGGACGCAGCTCCGGGTCCTCCTGGCCGGTCACAACCAGGGCGTAGATCGCCCGATGACCACGTTCGAGCGAAAAGTGCAGCCGCGGGTGCAGCGCCTCGACCAGCTGGCAGAGCTCGTGCTCGACCCGGTGCGGCTCACCTTCGCCCAGCGCCGCGCTGACCATCGGGAGCAGGTCGTACCAGCTTTGCCAGAACGCCTCCGCAGCGGCCGCGGGGTCCTCCGGCACGTGTTGCTCGGGCCACGCGATACGCGGGTCGGGCGGATCGGCGGCGGTGCTCTTGCGGCGGAACAGGCGCATGGTTACGGGTGGTCCTCGTTCGGTCGGCTACTCCGCCACGCTACTGGCCGGGCGGAGCGGACGTCGGCGAGTTGCCGGATTCGGTTACCAGCCTTCCGGGGGCTCCAGGAAGGCCTTGCCGAGATCACGCGTCAGCGCGAGAGTGCGGCGCATCCAGTCGGGTGTGGTGCCCGCGAGGCCGCAGGCGGGGGTCGGCACCGCGCGTTCGGCGAGGACGCTGCGGTTGAAGCCGAGCCGATCGGCCAGCCGGAACGCCGGCTCGCCGACGTCCTTCAATGTCAGCGGGGCCGCGGGCGCCGTCGTCGGGACCGCGCCCAGGAACAGCGTCGCCCCGCCGTCCCAGACTTCGCCGATCTCGTCGAGGAACGCGGCGAACGCACCGTCGAGGGCGGCGAGGTCGAAAGCCAGAGCGTCGGCACCGGCTTCGCGCAGCAGGCCGAGCGGCGGCTTCGCGGCGCAGCAGTGCAGGATCACCGGCTGGCCGGTGATCGCCTTCGCGCCGTCGATCACGGTTGCGAGCAGGTCACGTGCCTCTGGCTCCGGCACGGCGGAGACGTTCCCGTAGCCGGACGGCGTCGACAGCCCGCCGGCCAGCACCGTGGGCAACGACGGCTCGTCGAACTGGACGACCACGGGCGCCCCGGTCCTGGCCTGGACCTCCGCGACATGCTCGGTGAGGCCGTCCAACAGGGAGGACGTGAAGTCCCGCAAAGCGCCGTGGTCGGTGAGCACCCGATGCCCTCGAGGCAGCTCGATCCCGGCACCGAGCGTCCACGGTCCGGCCAGCTGGACCTTGAAGACCGGCGGGGTTGCGCCGGCTTTCTCCCGCGCCTCCTGCAGGGCGTCGAGATCCCAGCGAAGCAGGTCGACGGCCCGGCGGTGCTCGTGTCCCGGCCGCGCCGCCACGCGGTAGCCGCTCGGCACGACTTCGACGGCCAGGTCGACCAGCAGCGCGGCGGTCCGGCCGAGCATGTCCGCACCGACGCCGCGGGCGGGCAGTTCCGGCAGGTGCGGGAAGTCCGGCAGCTCGCCGAACACGACCGCCGCCGCTTCCGCGGGATCCGTGCCCGGCATCGAACCGATCGCCGTCGCGGCACCGCTGGGCCAAGCTCGCTCGTTCACGACCCCTGATTCTGGTCGACCACCCGCCGGCGACGCCGACCGGGCTGCCGCAGCGAACCGCCCGGAGACAGACATATGCCGCATTTGCCGTTACCGGCACCGCGGCGGGGCCCGCGCGGATAGGCTCACCCGCCATGACGAGTTCGCCACCGCAACCGGGCTGGTTTCCCGACGCGCGGGACCCCCGTCTGCACCGTTGGTGGGACGGCCGGGCCTGGACCGCCAACACCCGACCGGCCCAGCAAGCACCACCACCGAGCGACTCCGAGCTGATCGAGCTGGACATCGAGCGGGGCCACAACCCGGCACGCGTCCAAGATCAGGTCAATCGCGCGACGAGCGGCCGAGGCGCCGGGCGCGCCGGTGGCGGGACGCTGTTCACCGAACCGGTTCTGGTGGTCAACCAGCGCGCGAAGCTGATCGAGATGGCCAACGAGTTCGGCGTCTTCGACCAGCACGGCAATCAGCTCGGCGGAGTCGTCCAGGTCGGCCAGAGCGCGCTGAAGAAGGCGATCCGGCTGCTGACCAACTACGACCAGTTCCTGACCCACAAGTTCGAGGTCCGGGACGCCAACCACAGCACCGTGCTCAAGGTGACCCGGCCCGCCAAGGTCTTCAAATCGCGGTTCCTCGTCACGAGGGCCGACGAGACCCCGATCGGCGAGATCGTCCAGGAGAACGTCTTCGGGAAGATCCGCTTCGGTTTCGTCGTCGACGGCCACACGGTCGGCGGGATCTTCGCCGAGAACTGGCGTGCCTGGAACTTCTCGATCCGCGACCACGCCGGCACCGAGGTCGCCCGGGTGACCAAGACGTGGGGCGGGTTCCTCAAGGCCGCCTTCACCACCGCGGACAACTACGTCGTGGAAATCCCCCACCCGCTGCCCGATCCCCTCGCCAGCATGGTGGTCGCCGCGGCCCTCACGATCGACACCGCCCTGAAGCAGGACACCAACTGAGCGAGTGACCGGCGTCTCAGCTTCTCCAGGTGGACAGCGGGCTAGGCACGGCTCAAGGTGAATGAAGGCCGGGACGCCGCAGTCTCGCCGGGACGGAGGTCACCGTGGAACCGTTGCCGGAAAGCAGCGACAGGAACTGGACCGAGCCCGGAATCTACGAGGTCTCGGCCGGCGTCTACCGGATCCCGTTGCCTTTGCCCAACGACGCTCTGCGCGCGGTCAACGTCTACGCGGTCACCGATGGCGAGAAGCTGGTCATGGTCGACTCGGGGTGGGCGTTGACCGTGGCGCGGGAACAGCTCGCGAACGCGCTCGGCGGGATCGGCGCCGAGCTCGCCGATGTCAGCGAGTTCCTCGTGACTCACGTGCACCGTGACCACTATTCGCAGGCTGTCGTCCTTCGTCGCGAATTCGGCTCGAAGATCGCCCTGGGCCAGGACGAAGAGCCATCGCTGAAGGCTTCCGGCAACCCTGATCGACTGCCGATGGAAGCTCAGATCGATCTGCTGTTCCAGGCCGGGGCCGGCGAAGTCGTCGAAGCGCTGGCCCGCGACTTCGGCACAGAGCGGCGGCACACCGAGGCCGACCTCTGGGAAGCGCCCGACGAGTGGCTGACTCCGGGACGACGCCCGATCCTGCCCGGCCGCGAGTTCGACGTCGTCGCCACTCCCGGTCACACAGCCGGCCATGTCGTGTTCGTCGACGACACCGCAGATCTGCTGTTCTCCGGCGATCACGTGCTGCCGCACATCACGCCTTCGATCGGGTTCCAGCCCGTGCCGGCCGAGTTGCCGCTCAACGACTTCATCGACTCGCTGCGCCTGGTGCGCGCGATGCCGGACCGCCGCATGCTTCCCGCACACGGTCCCGTGTCCGAAAGCGTGCACACGCGGGTCGACGAACTGCTGGAACACCATCGACAACGACTGGAGACGATCGGCTCTCAGATCACGGCCGGCGCGAGCACCGCGTTCGAAGCCGCGCACCGGATCGGCTGGACCCGCCGCAACCGCAAGCTGTCCGAAATGGACTCTTTCAACCAGACGCTCGCTGTCCTGGAGACGGCGGCGCATCTCGACCTGCTGGTGTCCCAGGGCAAACTGACCACCCAGACCGCCGACGGCATCCGCCACTACACGACGACCTGAGCGACATCGCGTCCGGCACCGCCAGTAGCGACGTCGTCGCAGTTACGACGCCCGACCGGCGTCCTGCATACTGGGTGAAATGGAAGTCATCAGACGTGCCAGAGCGACGGACATCGAGGCGCTCGTCCGCCTGTTCAGCGCACCTGGCGAGCCGCTGGCAGCCGCACTTCGGGAGCTCATGAACACCCCGAACGTCACACTGGTCGTCGCCGAGGACGACAACGGCGTCGCCGGTACCGCGCAACTGACGGTGCTGCGAGGGCTCGCCTGGGAAGGCGCGACCCGCGGCTTGCTCGAAGGCATCCGTGCCGCGCGGCGAGGCGTGACCAGCGCACTTCTCACTTGGGGCATCGATGAAGCCCGTCGGCGAGGCTGCAGCCGCCTTCATCTGGATTCCGGCCTCGCACGCGCCGACCTGAGCGACTTCTACGCACGCTTCGGCTTCGAGCAAAGCTATCAAGGATTCTCGCGAGCCCTGTGATACTGGCGCCGTGAGCGACTACACCATCCGCAGGGCACGACGTGACGACGTCGCCGCGATAGTGCGCATGCTGGCGGACGACCAACTCGGCGCGACTCGTGACGATCCCCATGACCTCGATCCCTACCTGCGCGCTTTCGAGCAGATGGCCGCAGACCCGAACCAGCTTCTGGTCGTCGTGACCTCCGACGACGAGCCAGTCGGGACGTTGCAGCTGACGATCATCCCCGGCCTCGCCCGGCGCGGCGCCCTTCGCGGCCAGGTCGAGGCCGTCCGGATCCACGCTGACCACCGCGGTTCCGGACTCGGCGCCGACCTCATGCACTGGGCGATCGACGAGTCGCGACGACGCGGATGCGCGCTCGTCCAGCTCACGTCGGACGTCTCGAGGACCGACGCACACCGGTTCTACGAGCGGCTCGGTTTCGTAGCGAGCCACACCGGCTTCAAGCTCAAGCTCTGAGTGCCAAAAACGTTACCCTATAACAGGTTCCCCTCCATCCACATAGGACATAAGCTCGATCAGTTCCTCCATCGGACTCGGCGAAGCCCACGTCCGCGCACGCGAACCATTCCGAATCTATTCGAGTTCGTCAAGCCACGAAGGGCGCGAACGGACCGTTCGCTCCCTTTTACCACCCATTCTTCTGAATCTCGGTGACATTTCCCGCGAAGCCTCGTACGGTCGCACTCATGGCAACTTCACAACCACTCCGCAAGCTGACTCCTCCGACCGGGAGCTCCTACGACAAGCTCCCACTGGTGCTGAGAGCGATCCGCACCGACCCGGATACGTTGCAGCGCATGCAGGACGAGCAAGTCGTGGATCTGATCCGCGTCACCGAGGGCGAGATTTCCAAGCTGCAAGCCCTGCAGCTGCGGGCGATCGCAGACCTCAGCGTGCGCCGGAGACGGGCGCCAGGCACGGCTTCGGAAGTGGCGTTGGCCCTGTCCATAACGGAACACCGGGCCGGCGCGGTGGTCTCGGCGGCGAACGCGCTGATCGCCCGACTTCCCCGCATGCTCAACCTCATGGACGACGGCCGCCTGGACCTCTACCGCGCCATGAAGGTCACGGACGCGACCGCATGGCTGTCCAGAGACCACGTACGCCTCGTCGATGCGATGCTCGAGGACCGCGTTGCTGGACGCAACGCCACTCAGGTCCGCCGGGCCGCGGCCTATGCGGCTGCGAAAGCAGATCCGGAGGGCGCGGCGCAGCGCACCGAGCGGAGCCTCGTCGAACGGCGGTTGGCTCTGCACCACCAGGACACCGGCGTGACCAGTCTTTCGATCAACAACGCGCCTACCGAGAAGGCGACCGCGGCTTACGCACGTATCGACCGGGCCGCCCGGGCGTTGAAGACCCCCGACGAGTCCCGGACGCTGGACCAGCTCCGAGCGGACATCGCCATGGATCTGCTGCTCAGCGGAACCGGCGGCCCGAGCGAGCGCACCGAAGTGTTCCTGCACGTCGACCTGGCGACCTACCTTGGCATGAGCGACTTCCCAGCGGTTCTGGCCGGACGCGGGCCCGTCGCGGCGTCAGTGGCCCGTCGCATCATCAGCGGCTCCGACACAACGCTCCGACGAGTCCTCACCGATCCGCGTTCCGGCAAAGTGATCGAGCTGTCGCCGACGCGGTACCCGCTGGACCCGGCGCACGACGAGTTCATCCGGGTCCGGGACCGCGAGTGCCGGCAGCCCGGATGCACACGTCCCGCGCAGAACTGCGGGATCGAAGCGACCCGGGCGCAGGGCGAGACCAACGAGGCTGCGGATCAGCCGGTCACGTACTGCTCGCGGCACCGCAGGCTGAAGAACCAGCCCGGTTGGGACTACGAAGTCACACCCGATGGCACAGTGAACGTCGCGACACCAGCCGGCCGGATGCACTCGACGACACCGCCGTCGATGCATTCCGGCCGACGACGATCGAACCGAAGCCGCAAGAAGCCACGGCAATAGCCGACGATCAGCGCGTGCCCGAGATCTTCGCGCTGCCCAGGACGATGTCCCCGCCCTCGGCATCCGGCCGGTAGAGCACGACGACCTGGCCCGGAGCCACCCCGCGCAGCGGTTCGCGCAGATGCACCGTCATGGTGTCGGAGTCCACGTCGGCGACCGCGTCGACGATGCCTCCGTGCGCCCTGACCTGCACCACGCATTCGGTGGGTTCGGTCAGCGGCTCACCACTGGGCCAGATCGCGCGGTCGGCCTCGATCACCTTGATCCCGAGCCCCTCTGCGGAACCGACCTTGACGGAGCCGGAAACCGGTTCGAGCGACAGGACATACCGAGGACGGCCGTCGGGCGCCGGAGCCTCGATCCCGAGCCCCTTGCGCTGTCCGATGGTGAATCCGTGCACGCCGGTGTGCTGGCCGAGCACTGCGCCGGTCTCCGCGTCCACGAGTTCGCCGGGACGCTGGCCCAGCCGGTTCTCCAAGAACTTCTTGGTGTCACCGTCCGGGATGAAGCAGATGTCGTGGCTGTCCGGCTTGTTGGCGACGGACAGACCACGTCGCTCGGCCTCGGCGCGCACGTCAGTCTTCCAAGAGTCGCCCAGAGGGAACATGGCGTGACTGAGCTGCTCCGTGGTGAGGGAGGCGAGCACGTAGGACTGGTCCTTGCCACTGTCGGCACTGCGGCGAAGCTCGGGCACGCCATCCTCCACGGAGAGGCGCGCATAGTGGCCCGTCGCGACGGCGTCGAAGCCGAGAGCCATTGCCTTCTCGAGGAGAGCTTCGAACTTGATCTTCTCGTTGCAGGTGACACACGGGTTCGGCGTACGTCCGGCGGCATACTCACCGACGAAGGTCTCAACGACCTCTTCGGTGAAGCGCTCCGCGAAATCCCAGATGTAGAAAGGAATTCCAAGAATATCGGCTGCCCGTCGGGCGTCGTGCGAGTCCTCGATCGTGCAGCATCCACGCGACCCGGTCCGCAAGGTGCCCGGTTTGGCAGACAGCGCCAAGTGCACACCGACGACGTCATGCCCGGCGTCGACCGCACGCGCCGCGGCCACCGCCGAGTCCACTCCTCCGCTCATCGCGGCCAAAACCCGCATTGCCTTACACCTCTTGCTTCTGGTTCTGCTTGCGCATTCCGGCCAAGCCGGCTTGCCGGGCGCGCGTGACGACGCCGCCGATCTCGGCGGCGACCGCCTCGACATCCGCGGCAGTGGACGTGTGGCCGAGGGAGAAACGGAGAGACCCTCGGGCCGCTGCGGGGTCGGCGCCCATGGCGAGCAGCACGTGGCTCGGCTGGGCGACGCCTGCCGTGCAGGCGGACCCTGTCGAGCATTCGATGCCTTTGGCGTCGAGCAGCATCAGCAAGCTGTCGCCGGCGCAACCCGGGAATGTGAAGTGAACATGGCTGGGCAGCCGCTCACCATCTCCGCCGTTGAGGATGGCGTCGGGTACTTCGCGCCGAATGGCTTCGATGAGCCCGTCGCGGAGCTCTTCGACGCGCTTTGCATAGTCGGCCCGGGTCGCAGCGGCGGCTCGGACCGCCGCCGCAAAACCGACGATCGCCGGGACGTCGAGGGTGCCGGAACGAACGCTGCGTTCTTGGCCTCCGCCGTGCAGAAGGGGCACGCACGTCACGTCGCGGCCGAGCAGGAGGGCGCCCACGCCGAAGGGGCCACCGAGCTTGTGTCCGGTCAGGGTGAGTGCGGCGGCTCCGCTGGCCGCGAAGTCGACCGGGACAGCGCCGACGGCCTGGACCGCGTCGGTGTGGAGCGGGATGTCGAACTCGGCGCAGATCGCGGCCAGCTCGGCGATCGGATTGATCGTCCCGACCTCGTTGTTGGCCCACATCACCGTCACCAGCGCCACGGTTTCGGGATCCGCGGCGATGGCGGTACGGAGCACGTCAGGCGAGACGCGGCCCTGACTGTCGACTTCCAGCAGGGTGATCTCGGCGCCGCAGTGGGCTTCGAGCCATTCGACCGTGTCGAGCACGGCGTGGTGCTCGGCAGCGCCGACTAGGATGCGGCGACGCTGCGCCTGCTCATCGTGGCGAGCCCAGAAGATGCCCTTGAGCGCGAGGTTGTCGCTCTCGGTGCCGCCGCCGGTGAAGATCACCTCGGAGGGACGGGCGCCCAGGGCGTCGGCGATCGTTTCGCGGGCTTCCTCGACCATCCGCCGGGCGCGACGGCCCGAAGAGTGCAGCGCGGAGGCGTTGCCCACGTTGGACAGCGCCTCGGTCATCACCGCTACGGCTTCGGGCAACATCGGAGTGGTCGCCGCGTGGTCGAGATAGGTCATCGCTCCTTCAGGGTAGTCCGCTCCACCGCGTGACGAAGCCCACCCTGGCCCTCGAAGTGGGCTGTCACACCTTCGACGGCCAACGTCCGGTCAGCCGGACCCCCAGCAGCGCGAGGGCCACCAGGGCCACTGTGAGCAGGGCCATCGCCGGCGACGGGTCGACAACCGAGCCCACCACACCGAGCAGGACACCGCCCAGGCCGATGAGCAGCGCGGAACCCACCCAGTCGGCCAGCTGCATCGCCGAGGTGTTGAAGCCGCGCTCACCCTCGGGTGAATAGCGGAGCAGGAGGACGGAGATCGCGGGCATCGCGATCCCCATGCCGGCGCCGCCGACCGCGCAAGCCACGAAAGCCGTCCAGGCGGGGAACCAGGGCTGGGAGACCAGGCCGAAGCAGACCAAACCGGCCGCGACCAGCCAGAACCCAGTGCGGAGCGATGCCTCCCTGGACCAGTTGAGGAACCGGCCTTGCGCCGCCGAGGCCGCTGACCAGCCCAGCGCCGTGATGGTCAGCGGCAGGCCGGCAAGGGCCGGGCTGTAGCCGTGGACCGCGCTCATCGTCAGGGGCAGGTACGCCTCCATCCCGGCGTACGCGCCCGCGAGCAGGGCGCGGGACACGACGACCGTCGGCAGGCCTGGGCGTGATGACAGCGTTCCGGTCGGGAGCAAGGTCCAGAGGGCGTAGCCCAGGGCGACGAGCCCGGCCGTGCCATAGACGAGAGCCAGGAGCGATTGGTGCTGGGCCGCCCACGTCAGCGCCGCGACGCCGAGCGCCGCGATGATCGCCTGGACCACACCCGCACGGCGTCCGTCGACGGACGGCGAGTGCGAAGGGAGACGGCGGACGACCACCACCAGCATCGTCACGCCGACGACCACCAGCGGAACCAGGCCGAGGAAAACCCAGCGCCAGCCGATGCTGACCGTCACCACGCCGGCCACGGACGGCCCGATCACCGCAGGCAGGACCCAGGCGGCCGCGTTGGCCGCGTAGATCACCGGGCGTTCCTGATCGGTGAACGTCAACGCGATCAGGAGCGACACCGAGACCAGCAGCAGCCCCGAGCCGAAGCCCTGCAGCGCGCGGCCGAAGAGGAACATCGGCATCCCGGTCGCCGTCCCCGCGACGACCAGGCCCACCGCGAACAGCGCCGGCCCCGCCAGCAGCGCCGGCGCGGGGCCTCGGCGGTCGCCGATCCGGCCCGACAGCACCGTCGCGACCACGCTCGAAATGAGGAAGATCGTGAACGGCCACGAGTACAGCGACAACCCGTGAAGGTCGGCCACCAAGGTCGGCATCGCCGTCGCGACGCCCATGTTCTCGAACGCGACCAACGTGACCACGAGCAGCAGCGCGATCGTGGTCAGGCGGTGTTCCGCGGTCCAGAGCACGCTGCGGCGACGGGGTGCGGAGTCGAGCGTCGAGGCCATGATCAGCAGCGTGCAACCTCCAGCCCGCTGGAGGTCAAGCCGATTCAGGCTGTGCGGCGCGCCACCGGTTCCAGGCGCAGGTCGCGAGCCAGCGCGGCGGCCTCGCCGCGGGAGCTCACGTCCAGCTTGTCCAGGATGTTGCGGACGTGGAACTTCACCGTGTGCTCGCTGAGCTGCAGCTGTTCGGCGATCTGCCGGTTGCGCAGGCCCTGCGAGATCCCGGTCAGGACCTCGACCTCGCGCGGGTTGAGCCGGTCGAGCGGACGCAGCTCCGGCGGTTCGGCGACGCCGAGCGGGAGGACCGCGGTGACCGTCGTGCCCCAGCCGGGCACCGCATCGACCTCCCAGTGGCCTCCGAGAGTGGTGAGCCGCTCGGTCAGCCCGCGCGCCGGGATCGCGTCGGCGACTTCGGGGCTGTCGTCGCGGACCGTGATCCGCAGCACCGGGCCGTCGAGCCGCCACGACGCCCGCAGGCGCGTGGTCGCCGGACGGTCCAGAGCCGCGAGCACCAGGCCGCGGGTCATCGTGCGCGCCGTGTGGGCGATGTCCTGCGGGAGCGATGCGTCGCCGGCCGGATCGACCAGGTCGACGTCGACGTCGGTGTGGCGGACCAGGTCGGCGAGCTGGGTCCGGAGCAAGGCGAAGGCCACACCCGCCCGTTCTTCGGACAGGGCCTGATCGCGGTCGACGACACCCTTCAGTTCGAGCAGCGCGTCGGTGGCCAGGTCGACCGCTGTGCGGCGGGCGACGACGTCGGAGAGCCGTCCCGAGCGCAGCACCGCCAGGAGCGTGGCCAGCGTCGCCGCGTGGGTCTGGCCGAGGTCCGTGATCGCCTGCGCCCGCGCGGTCGCCGCCGCGAGGTTGCTGGCCAGGACGTCCGGGCCCGGGTCCACCGCGCGTTGGCCCGCGTCCGTACTGAGGATGTGCCACAGCTGTGCGGCCAGCTCCAGCTCGGCAGTCGGCAACTCCGTGTCCGCCGGCACGACGGCGAGCACAGCGCCCTTACCGATCGCGGGCATCGACGAAAGGAGGACGAGACGGCGCTCGACGCCGGCGAGCACGCCGTCGACCACCAGGGCCTTCCCCGGCTCGCTTCGGTCGACCAGCCGTTGCAGCTCGACACTCGTCACGGCGTCGGCGATCGCCTGGTCACCAACAACCTTGAGCGGGCTGCGGGGACAGTCCCCGGTCTGCATGGCCGCCGCGTGGTGCGGGACCAGCTTCCCCAGCTCGGTGGAGAACTGGAGCAACAGGTGGGACCGCGGTGCCGACAGCAGCCGTTCGACGACGTCCAGCACGTGTCGCGGATCCGACCAGGAAGCGTCCATGCGTCCAAGGTAGGCGCGTCCACGTTCTGCCGGCCTGCTCGTCCGGCTAGTGAACACTGCTCGTCCGAGTGGTTCGGCGGAATAGTGGTGCGAGTTGACTCCTTGGAGAGGACATTCGAAGTCACAACCGAGGAGCGCAGAGAACATCATGCGAGCGATCACCTTCTCCGCCTATGGCGGGCCGGACGTCCTGCAGCTGTCCGAGGTTCCGGTACCGGAACCCGGCCCGGGACAGGTGCGGCTGGCCGTCCGGGCCGTCGGGATCAACCCGATCGACTGGAAGATCCGCAACGGCTTCATGCAGCAGAACTTCCAGGTCTCCTTCCCGCACACCCCCGGTCTCGAGGTGGCCGGTGTCGTCGACGCCGTCGGCGAGGGCGCGGACTTCGCCGTCGGTGACGAGGTGTTCGGCTGGTCCGAGACCGGCGCGTACGCCGAGTACGCGCTGGCGAAGACGCTCGCGCCGAAGCCCGCAGGCATTTCGTGGGCGGACGCGGCGGCGCTGCCGGTCGCCGGGGAAACGGCGCTTCGCGTCCTCGGACTGCTGGAGGTCCGTGAAGGCGAGACGCTGCTGGTCCACGGCGCCAGCGGCACGGTCGGGCGGTTCGCCGCGCAGGTGGCCGTCGCCAAGGGACTGACCGTCATCGGCACCGCCGGCAGCCGGAACCTCGACGACCTGAAGTCGCTGGGCGTCGTGCCGGTGCTCTACGGCGACGGCTGGCTGGAGCGGGTCCGCGAGGCCGCCCCGGGGCCGGTGGACGCCGTGTTCGACGCCGTCGGGCACGGGGTGCTGCCCGGGTCGGTCGAGCTGCGAGGCTCGAAGGATCGGATCATCACCATCGCCGACGGTGCCGCTTTCGAGCTGGAGATCCCGTTCTCGAGCGGGGGCGAGCAGTCGCGTGAGGTCCTGACCGGGATCGCCGGCTGGGTCACCGACCGCGGGATTCGCATCGCTCAGGGCAAGAGCTATCCGCTCGCCGAGGCCGCCGCTGCCCAGATCGAGAGCGAAGACGGACACCCCGGCGGGAAGCTCACACTCGCTGTCAGCTGAACGAGCAGGTGCGGCCGGCTGCGTCTCACGCGAACCGCGACCTCGGCGCCGGAGTCCGGCGAACGGGCCTGTCATCGGATCACGATGACAGGCCCGCGCTCACAAGACCGCTAACGCCTCCCAATCCGGGCCTGCCGCCGGATCGCGGCGACAGGGCCCGGATCACTTCGCGGGAGGCGAAGCCAGTGGGACCGGCTGGGGACGCGGGGTCCGGCGCCGCTGCTGGGCCGGGATCTTCACCGTCCCCAGCGCCGAATGCACCGACGCCTCGGCGAGAGCCGCCAACTCACGACGGTTCTCCGCGCGCCCCGGGGCGATCTCCGGGCAGATGTGGATCTCGAGCACCAGCCCGCGCAGCGCCGCGACCCGGCGCAGGGACGCGATCAGCGACTCCGGACCGATGAACGCGGGGCGGCTCGTCTCACGGCCGTCCGCGAGGCGGTACCTCAGCGCGATCGGGCGCACCGGCACGCCGCCGTCGATGGCGGCCTGGAACGTCGCCGTCGTGAAGCGGCCGGAGGCCAGGCCGCACCACGTCGTCGCTTCCGGGGTCACGCTCACCAGAGAGCCCGTCCTCAACGCGTCGGCCAGCAACGCCATCGTGGCCGGCAGTGTCTTCAGCCGTTCGCGGTCGAGGAAGATGCTGCCGCCGCGGCGGACCAGGCCGCCCAGCACCGGCCAGCCCGCGATCTCCTTCTTGGCGAGTGCGCGCATCGGCCGCAGCGCGTTGATCGCGACGATGTCCAGCCACGAGATGTGGTTGTTGGCCACCAGCGCGCCACGGCCGGCGGGGGCGGTCAGGAAGTCCTCCCCGCCCCGAACGTCCAGCCGGACGCCGAACGCCCGCAGCACGCCGCGGAAGATCAACCGGACCCGGCGCTCGCGGCCCCACGACACCAGCAGCAAAGGCGCCGTCAGCAAAGCCGAAAAAACGACGAAGATCGCCGCGGTGACGCGCAGCACGCGCCGCGGAAAGCCGACCACCGGGTCGCCGTCGGTCAGGCAGCCGTCGCCGCACGGCGAGGCCGGCATCCAGGCGTGCCTCATACCTGGGCCCCGAGGAAGAACTTCAGGTACCGCTCGTCGACGTTGTGCAGGTCCAGCACGATGAAGAAGTCGGCGACGCCGAAGTCGGCGTCGAGCGCGGGCGGTCCGTAAGCCTTGGCCCCGAGCCGGACGTAGCCCTTGATCAGCGGCGGCAGGATCGAGCGATCCGGACGCTCGATCCGCGACGCGTCCCACGGGATCAGCGGCGAGACGCGCGTGGCCTCGTCCGAGTAGTGCTTGGTGCGCAAGACGTCCCAGACGCCGGCAGCGAACGAGCCGCCGTCCACCAGCGGGACCGACGCGCAGCCGGCGAGGTAGCGGTGGCCGGAAAGCAGCATGTACCGGGCGATCCCGGCCCAGACCAGGCTGACGACGGCGCCGCTGCGGTGGTCCGGGTGCACGCACGACCGCCCGGTTTCGACCAGGGACGGCCGCAACGCGTCGAGCGCGCTCAGGTCGAACTCACTGTCGGCGTAGAGCTTTCCGGCCTGCGAAGCGCGGTCCGGCGGCAGCATCCGGTAGCAGCCGACGATTTCGCCCGTGTTGTCGTCGCGGACCACGAGGTGGTCGCAGAACTCGTCGAACTCGTCGACGTCGAGACCGGCGATCGGCGAGTGCAGCCGTGCGCCCATCTCCTCGGCGAAAACCCGGTGACGGAGCTTCTGCGCGGCGACCACTTCTTCGTTCGCGTGGGCGACGAGGAGGGAGTACCGGGCAGCGTCCGCGGGGAGGTCGGCACCCGCCTGATCAGTGCTGACGAGGAGCTGTGACGTCGTCATGGTCAAAGGTTTACCCGTGCGGAGGAAACCGCGGAGAGTGCCATCCGATGACCGATCAGTGCACGTTCAGTTAATTGCGGGTTCTCAGGCTTCTCTCAGGTCCCGGAAACGCGCGAAGGGCCTTCCGGGATCACCCGGAAGGCCCTTCGGAGCAACGGTCAGCCCTTGCGCTTCTCGACCGCTTCGGTCAGCTGCGGCGCGACGTTGAACAGGTCGCCCACGATGCCGAAGTCGGCGATCTCGAAGATCGGCGCCTCCGGGTCCTTGTTGACGGCGATGATCGTCTTCGACGTCTGCATGCCGGCGCGGTGCTGGATCGCGCCGGAGATGCCGAGCGCGATGTACAGCTGCGGCGACACGGTCTTGCCGGTCTGGCCCACCTGGAACTGCGCCGGGTAGTAGCCGGAGTCGACAGCGGCACGCGACGCGCCGACAGCCGCGCCGAGCGAGTCGGCCAGCTTCTCGACGACGTCGAACTTCTCCGCCGAGCCGACACCACGACCACCGGAGACCACGATCGAGGCCTCGGTCAGCTCCGGACGGTCACCGCCGGTCACCGGCTCGACGCCCGTGATCTTGGTCGACTTCGCCGCATCGGTGGCGGGGAGCTCGACGGTCTCCTCGGCCGCCGCGCCCTCGGCCGGCTCCGCCTCGACCGCACCCGGGCGGATGGAGACGACCGGCGCGCCCTTGGTCGACTTCGACTTCACCGAGAACGCGCCACCGAAGATCGACTGGTCGATGACGCCGTCGCCGTTGACGCCCACGGCGTCGTAGATCAGGCCGGAGCCCAGGCGCACGGCCAGGCGGGCGGCGACCTCCTTGCCCTCACCGCTGGCGGTGACGAGCACGGCGGCCGGGGACGCCTGCTGCGCCAGCGCGGCGAGCACGTCCACCTTCGGCGTGACCAGGTAGTTCGCGGCGTCGTCGCCTTCGGCGACATAAACCTTGGCGGCGCCGTGCGAAGCCAGCGCCTGCTTCGCCTTGGCGGCGGTCCCGGTCGGGCCGACGACGACGGCCGACGGCTCCCCGAGCGCGCGGGCCGCGGTCAGCAGCTCGAGCGTGACCTTCTTGACCTCACCGTCGACGTGGTCGACGAGGACGAGTACTTCAGCCATGTTCTTGATTCCTCCTCGAAGAGCCGTTGTCAGATGAGCTTCTGGCCGACCAGGTACTCGGCGACCTTGGTGCCGCCGTCGCCCTCGTCCTCGGTCTTCTCACCGGCGGTGCGCGGCGGCTTCGGCGAGGATTCGGTCACGGCGGACCACGCGTTGCCGAGGCCGACCTCGCCCGCGTCGATGCCCAGGTCGGCGATGGTGAACGTCTCGACCGGCTTCTTCTTCGCGGCCATGATGCCCTTGAACGACGGGTAGCGCGGCTCGTTGATCTTCTCGCCGACGCTGACCACCGCGGGCAGGTTCGCCTCGAGGCGGGTCAGACCGTCCTCGGTCTCGCGGACGGCCTTGATGGTCGTGCCGTCGACCGTCACCTCACGTGCGTAGGTGACCTGCGGCAGGCCGAGCAGCTCGGCGAGGATCGCCGGGATGGCGCCGCCGCGGCCATCGGAGGACTCGTTGCCGGCGATGATCAGGTCGTAGCCTTCGACCTTCGAGATCGCGGCGGCGAGCACCTTGGCGGTGGCGATCGCGTCGGAGCCGTGCAGCGCCTCGTCGGAGACGTGGATGGCCTTGTCGGCGCCCATGGACAGCGCCTTGCGGATGGCGTCGGTCGCGCGGTCCGGGCCCACCGAGATCACGGTGACCTCGCCCTCGCCGGCTTCCTTGATCTTCAGCGCCTCTTCGACGGCCTTCTCGTTGATCTCATCGAGGACGGCGTCGGCGGATTCGCGGTCAAGGGTGTGGTCGGACCCGTTGAGCTTTCGCTCCGAGTAGGTGTCCGGTACCTGCTTGACCAGGACGACGATGTTGGTCATGGGTCTGCTTCGACCTCCCGGTTGTGGCCCCGCGGACGACCACGGGTCAGCGCTCTACTGGCCGGTAGATTAGGGCCAATCGACGCGCAGGACCCGCCGAGGTGACGCCATTCACCTGGATGCGCAATCTAACGGGACTATCGTCCCGGTAGTCGACCGGTTACCCCACCCGAACCGCCGTTCGTCCGATCGGACCAACCACGGCCTACTCGCAGTGGGTATCAGCAGTTAACCTCCCCCACCATGCCCGCGCGCATCGCCGTCATCACCGACTCGAGCTCTTGCCTGCCCGACCTCGTCGCCTCCCGTTGGGCCATCGGAGTCGTCCAGATCCAGCTGAACCTGGGTGGTCACTTCGACGACGAAAACCGCTTCGACCGCGGCGAGGTGATCGGCGCCATGAGAGAGGGGCACGTCATCACCACTTCGCCCCCGGATCCGGGGGCGTTCTTCTGGACCTACCAGGAAGCAGCGGCCTCCGGTGCGACCGCCATCGTCAGCATCCACATCTCCGGCCGCATGTCCGACACCGTCCGCGCGGCCCGGGAGGCCGCTCAGCAGGTCCGCATCCCGGTGCACGTCCTGGACAGCCGTACCACCGGGATGAGCCTCGGCTTCGCCGCGGTGTCGGCGGCCCGGGCGGCCGCAACGGGCGCGGACGCCGGCCGCGTCATCCAAGCCGCCGAACGCCGGTGCTTCACCAGCACCGAGTTCATCTACGTCGACACGCTGGAGTACCTCCGCCGGGGCGGGCGGATCGGCGCCGCGCAGGCGATGCTCGGGACCGCGTTCTCGATCAAGCCGCTGCTCACGGTCAAGGACGGCGAAGTCGCGCCGCTGGCCCGCGTCCCCGGCACCCGGCGGGCACTGGCCAAGATGGTCGACCTCGCGGTCAAGAAGTCCGGCGGATTCCGCGCCGACATCGCCGTGACCCGGTTCGGCGCCAGCGACCACGAACTCGAGATCGGCCGGCAGATCGAACGCCGGGTACCGGCGATGGCCGAGAGCATGGTCGTCGAAGCGAGCACGGTCATCGGCGCGCACCTCGGCCCCGGCGCGCTCGGCATCACAGTGTCGCCGGTGTACTGACCCGGCGGCCGGGGATCGCCAGCAGCACGAGCGGCACCAGCACGGTGAGCCCCGTCAACCCGATGATGAGCACCTGGTCGATCAGCTCGAAGTGCGCGACGTGCCCGAGGTGGTACACGAAGTGCGGAACGCTGTAGAGCAGCGCCGCCACCGAAGCCAGCCGGGCCGCGGCTGTGGTGCCGATCACGGCAGCGCCGATCAGCGTCGCCGCGAGCGCCAGGTTGAGCCCGCCGAAGTCGCGGAGAAGGTGCTCGTTGAAGGGGCCGTCCATCGAGACCCAGCCCGTTCGGACGCCGGGAAAATCCTGGTAGAAGCCGGTTGGTGTGATCAGTGGCCACAGTCCGATCGGGACCTCGACGAGGCCGAAGAGAACGAGGAGTACGCGGGTGATGGTCCGTTGCATGACGACGGAACGAGACGGCCGTGCCGGACGTGACACCACTAGGGTCGCGGAGGTGACCACCCCAGCCACCCGGGCCGAGGCGCTGCACCTGACCGGCGAACGGACCGTCCCCGGCATCGCCGAGGAGAACTACTGGTTCCGCCGCCACGAGGCCGCCTACCTCGCCCTGCTCCCCCACTGCGCGGACGCGACGGTGCTCGAAGCCGGCTGCGGCGAGGGCTACGGCGCGAGCCTCCTCGCGACCACGGCTCGCCGGGTGCTCGCGCTGGACTACGACGTGCCGACGACCGAGCACGTCGCCCGCCGCTACCCCCACGTCGGCGTCGCGCGGGCGAACCTGGCGTTCCTGCCGATACGCGACGGCGCCGCCGACGTCGTGGCCAATTTTCAGGTCATCGAGCACCTGTGGGACCAGGCCGGGTTCCTCGCCGAGTGCCGGCGGGTGTTGTCGCCGGGCGGCAAACTGCTGGTCACGACGCCGAACCGGCTGACCTTCACCCCGGACAACGACACGCCGCTGAACCCGTACCACACCCGTGAGCTGGCGCCGGCCGAGCTGTCCGGGCTGCTCACCGATGCCGGTTTCGACGTCGAATCGCTGCACGGCCTGCACCACGGCGAGGCCGTCCGCGCACTCGACAAGCGGTACGGCGGTTCGATCGTCGACGCCCAGCTCGACGTGGTCATGGGCGAACTACCCGGGCAGGCGGTCTGGCCGGCGGCGCTGCTCGCCGACGTCGCCGCGATCGAGGCCACGGGGTTCGAGATCCACGGCGACGACCTCGACGCCAGTCTCGACCTCGTCGCCGTGGCGGTGCGCCGATGAGCGAAGGCACTTTCTGCCTGGTCGTGCACAGCCACCTGCCGTGGCTACCGCACCACGGGAACTGGCCGGTCGGCGAGGAATGGCTCTACCAGGCGTGGGCGCACTCGTACCTGCCGATGGTCGACCTGCTCGAGCGGCTCGCCGCCGAAGGCCGCCGGGAGGTGCTGACGCTGGGCGTCACACCGGTGCTCGCCGCGCAGCTCGACGACCCCTACAGCATCCGCGCGTTCCACGACTGGCTCGGCCACTGGCAGTTGCGCGCCCAGCACGCGTCGACGTTGTGGCGGGGCGACCCGGTCCTGCGCGAACTCGCGGCGGCCGAACACCGGACCGCGGTCCGCGCGGCCGAGGAGCTGGGCACCCGCTGGCGCCACGGCTTCTCCCCCATCCTTCGTTCGCTGGTCGACAACTCGACGATCGAGCTGCTCGGCGGGCCGCTGGCCCACCCGTTCCAGCCGCTGCTGGACCCGCGGGTGCGCGCGTTCGCGCTGAACGCCGGCCTCGACGACACGGCGTTGCGGCTCGGGTCGCGACCCGAGGGGATTTGGGCGCCGGAGTGCGGCTACGAGCCTGGTATGGAAAAGGACTACGCGGCCGCCGGCGTGCGGCGGTTCATGGTCGACGGGCCGTCGCTGCGCGGCGACACCTGGGCCGCGCGGCCGGTCGGCGACAGCGATGTGATCGCTTTCGGACGAGACCTCGAGGTCACCTACCGCGTGTGGTCGCCGAAGGCCGGCTACCCCGGTCACGCCGCTTATCGCGACTTCCACACCTGGGCCCACGAGGTCGGCCTCAAGGCGTCGCGCGTCACCGGGAAGACGGTCGAGCCGCCGGACAAGGCGCCCTACGACCCGTCGCTGGCCGCGGACGTGCTGGGGCTGCACGTCAAGGACTTCGTCGAAACCGTGGTGACGCGGATGCGTTCGCTGAAGAAGCAACACGGGCGTGAGGCGCTCGTGGTCGCCGCTTACGACACGGAGCTGTTCGGGCACTGGTGGCATGAAGGGCCGGCCTGGCTGGAGGGCGTGCTGCGTGCGCTGCCCGAGGCGGGGGTCCGGGTGACGACGCTGAAGGGCGCGCTCGACGCCGGGCTCGTCGGCGAACCGATCGCGCTGCCCGCGTCGTCGTGGGGGTCGGGCAAGGACTGGCGCGTCTGGGACGGCGAGCAGGTCAAGGACATGGTCGACGCCAACGCGGCGCTGCAGGAGCGGCTCCTGTCGCTGGTTGCCGGATTACCGACCACGGCCCGGGACACCGTCGCCGACCAGGCCGTCGCCGAAGCGATGCTGGCGCTGGAGAGCGACTGGGCGTTCATGGTCACCAAGGACTCCGCCGCGGACTACGCGCGACGTCGCGCGGCGGTGCACACCGAGCGCTTCGACGCCTTGGCCGGATTGCTGCGACGCGGCGACCGCGCCCGGGCCGAAGAGCTGGCGGCCGCCTATCGCGCCGACGACGGACCGTTCGGGCACCTCGACGCCCGGGCGTTGAAGCACGACTGAAAGGGACTCATGGGGATCCACGAAATTCCGGTCAAGACCCTCGACGGGCAGGACGGCTCGCTGGGCTCGCTCGCGGGCAAGGCTTTGCTCGTGGTCAACGTCGCATCGAAGTGCGGCCTGACCCCGCAGTACTCCGGCCTCGAGCGGCTGCAGGAGCGCTTCGGCGGCCAGGGCTTCTCCGTTGTCGGTTTTCCGTGCAACCAGTTCGCGGGGCAGGAGCCGGGCAGCGCGGAGGAGATCCAGACGTTCTGCTCGACGACCTACGGCGTCACCTTCCCGCTGTTCGAGAAGATCGACGTCAACGGCGAGGACCGGCACCCGTTGTACGCGGAGCTGACCAAGACGGCCGACGCCGACGGTGACTCAGGCGACGTCCAGTGGAACTTCGAGAAATTCCTGATCGGTGCCGACGGTGAGGTCCTGGCCCGGTTCCGGCCGCGGACCGAGCCCGAGGACGACCAGGTCGTCAAGGCCATCGAGGCCGCCCTGCCGGCATGAGAACGGCCGGTGTCGCGCCGGGCCTCCGCCCGGCGCGGCGCCGTCACAGGCCGAGCTGCCCGCGCCCGACCGCATTGAGGTCGTCGACCGTGGCCCGGCCGGTCCAGTTCACTTCGTAGTCTTCGGGCGCGAAGTCGCCCGGGCTCACGCCGGCCAGGAAGGCGCGGCCGCACTTCTCGACGTAGGCCGCGTTCTTCGGGCAATGCGGGCTCGCCGGGATGTACATGACGTTGCCCCAGCGGTCCGGGTTGGTGCCGTCGGCGACCGCGTGGACGACGTCGCCGTGCCACCAGACCGTGTCGCCCGGCTCGATCGCGGGGATCGAGGTCAGCGCGGGCAGCAGGTCGTCGTGGTATTTGTCGCTCACCGGCAGGGCCTGGCCGTTGGCCGCGCCGCAGAGGTCGTCGTCGGGAATGTCGTCCTGCAGCGCGCGAAGCAGCACGTACGTGATCGCCGACGGGATCGGCACCACGTGCAGCACGCCGTCGCCCTGGTGCATTTCCGACAACGCCGTCCAACCTTGGAAGGTGCGGAAGGCCGAGCACATGACCGTCGACGGGTATTCGTCGACTTCGGTGCGGTAGGCGCCGTCCCACGGGTCGTACTCTTGCCAGTTTCCGGCGAAGACGTGGCGGAAGACCTGCTGGTAGGCGGGCAGCAGCCAGCGTTCGACGGAGCCGGAGTCGGTGTGCGCGGACAGGCCGAGCGAGGACGAGCCGGGCGGGCGGCGGCGGATGCGATCGGGGTAGGCCGTGTCGCGATCGGGGTCGAACCAGACGCGCCCCTCGGACTCGTGCCGCCAGAAGGAGTTGAGGAACCGCCGGACGGCGACCATGTGCTCGTGCTGCCGGGCCTGGATCTGCGGCTTCGACCAGTAGACCGGGTAGATCTGCGGCTGGCTCGACGCGAGGCCGGCGAAGACGTCGTCGGCCGGACCCTGGTACGTCCCGGCGAAGTCGTTGTCGGAGAGGTACGCGGCCAGCTCGGCATCCCAGGCTTCGGCCGTTTCGCGCGCGAAGGTGCCCTTGACGACGGCGCAGCCGCGGCGCCGGACGGCGTCGAGCGTGCGCTGCGGCACCGTTCCGTCGGCGATGTCGCGGTAACGGACCACGGGGAAGGCATCCGGGTCGGCGGCGACGGCGTCGACCTCCTGGCGCATCGCGTCGCGGACCTCGGTGAACGCGCCGGCGACGTCGCCGATCCGGGCGCGCAGCTCGCGCTTGGTCCGCGAGATGGCCTCGGACATGTTCGCGGGCAGCTCTGTGGTCGTCATCGGTGTCCTCACGATCTTTTGGTTAGGACTCCTTACTAGAATGCCCCGGCTACGGTGACCCTTGCCCGTCTCCCGCCACAAGAGGTGCGATGTCCGACCCCGACCGGCCGCTTCCGCGCCTGGCGATGCTGCGGGCCATGACCGACCGCGCGGTGCTCGACCACGTCTTCGTCCACGGCCGGACCACGCGCGCGGAGCTCGCCGCGACCACCGGGATCTCGAAGCCGACGATCTCCGAGTCGGTCCGCCGGCTGGAGACGGCGGGCGCGCTGCGGGCCACCGGCACCGACCAGACCGGCCGCCGCGGCCGGATCGCGACCTTCTACGAACTGGCCGCCAACGCCGGCCGCGTGGTCGCCGCGGAGGTCAACCAGCAGGGCATCCGCACGGTCACGACCGACCTCACCGGGACGGTCCTGGCCACCGAGCGGCACTCTCCCGGCGACCGGCCGATGCCGACCGCGGTCCGGGACGCCGTCGCCGCGGCGAGCGGGGCAGGACCGGGTCCGGTACGGGCGACCGCGATCTCGGTCGCCAACCCGGTCGACCCGGTCACGCACGAGGTCGTCGCGCTGCCGGGGTCGCCGTTTCCCGAGGGCCGACTCCGGGCCGGAGAGCTCGGGCGTGACGTCCTGCTCGACAACGACGTCAACTTCTCCGCGCTCGCCGAACGACGAGAGGGCGGTGCGCGGGAGGCGAAGAGCTTCGCTTACGTCTACGTCGGCGCCGGGCTCGGCGTCAGTCTTTATGTCGGCGACCAGCTCGTACGCGGGGCGCACGGACTGGCGGGCGAGATCGGGTACCTGGACAGCTCGGGGTCGACGCTCGCCTCGGCTCTCGCCGACCAGGGTTTCGGCAGGTCCGACGCGCCTTCGCTGGACGTCGACGCGATCTTGACCACGCTCGACCAGGCCGACGGCGACGCCGTGGCCGCTGGACGACTACAGCTGCTCGGCGCGACGCTCGGGCGGGCCGTCGCCGCGATCTGCACGATCGTCGATCCGGACCTGGTGCTGTTGGGCGGCCCGGCGGGGAGCCAGCCGAGCCTCGTGGCCGAAATCCGGCGAACGGTGCGTGCGGCGGCGCCGGGGCCGGTTCAGGTGGAGGCCGGCGCGGTGACGGACTCGGCCGCCTTGCGCGGGGCCTTGTTGTCGGCGCTCGACCACGGGCGGGATGGCCTGGTCAAGGCCGTCGCCGAAAGCTGACCAGGCCGAGAATCTGTCTGATACGAGGCCCTCGCTCGGTGCGAATAGTCGTCCAGGCAGCTCAGGCCGAGCCGGCGTCGATCACCGCTCGTGCACATTTCGCGACCACCGACGGGTCGACCTTGACCACGCGACGGTCGTACGTCAGCAGGCCGTTGACCTCGTTCTCGACATCGGTCGTCTGGGTATAGACCGCGCCGGACAGGCCTCGCTCGACCACCACTCGCTCCAGAGCAGCGCTCACCTCCGCGTAGCGCTCGGTCAGCCGCTCCCGGGTCGGCGTCATCTCGTACGCGTTCGGCGGGCCGGGCCAGCGGTGGTCGTCCAGAACCAGACCGAGGCCGCCGTACTCGCCGTCGACGATCGCTCGGCCGTCGGTGACCGCCGGCGTACCCGGGCCCACGTACGTGTGGTCGTCGTAGACGTCGCCCGCGCCCGTGTCCGGACGGGAGAAGCAGCAGTTGACGCCGCTGTTCGCGATCACCAGCCGGGTTGGGTCGAGGGCTTTGACCAGTTCCGCGACACGGGCCGTGTCGAACTCGCCCCAGCCCTCGTTGAACGGCACCCAGCCGACGATCGACGGGACCGCCCGCAGCTGAGTGATCATTTCGATCAGTTCCGCCTCGAACCGCTCGCGCGCCTGCGGGACCGGGTCCGGCGCGATGCCGGGCGGGCCGTCGAACGACACCGTCAGCGACGGCATGTCCTGCCAGACGACCAGGCCCAGTGTGTCGGCCCAGAAATACCAGCGCGCCGGCTCGACCTTGACGTGTTTGCGGACGAAGTTGAACCCCAGCTCTTTCGTCTTCTCGAGGTCGAAGCGGAGGGCGTCGTCGGTGGGCGCGGTCGAGATTCCGTCCGGCCAGTAGCCCTGGTCGAGCGGGCCGTGCAGGAACGTGGGCCGGCCGTTGAGGGCGATCCGCGGGCGGCCTTCGGAGTCCGGGAGCAGACCGATCGTCCGGAGACCGGCGTAGCTGCCGACTTCGTCCAAAACCGCGCCATGCCGGTCGAGCAGCTGGACGCGCAGTTTGTAGAGGTGCGGGTCGTCGGGCGTCCAGAGGTGTGGTTCAGGAACGTCCACGCGCACCGACGTCCCCGCCGCGCCCGAGCCGCGTACGACTTCGCCGTCTGTGGTCGAAACGACGACCACGACCTCGCCGCCGCCGGTGACCTGCGGCAACACCGTCACGCCGGTGAGGTCCGGGGTCAGGTCCAGGCGTTCGACGCGGGTCTCGGGCACCGGCTCGAGCCACACCGTCTGCCAGATCCCGGACGACGCCGTATAGCAGATTCCGCCGGGCGCGTTGCGCTGCTTGCCGACCGGGAAGGGCTCGATGTCGGTGCGGTCTTCGGCCCGCACGGTCAGCTCCTGCGGCCCCGATGCCCGCAGGATGTCGGTGATGTCGGCGCTGAACGCCGTGTAGCCGCCTTCGTGCGTCGCGACGAGCTGGTTGTTGACCCAGACCTTCGCCGTCTGGTCGACCGCGCCGAAGTGCAGCAGGACGCGCTGGCCGCGCCAGTCGGACGGGATCTCGACCAGGCGCCGGTACCAGAGGACCTCGTCGCGTCGGCCGATTCCGGACAACGCCGACTCCGGTGGGAACGGGACCAGGATCCGCTCGGCGTAGCCGGACGGCCGTGGTTCGTCCGGCGACGACGGCCAGCCCGCGTACTCCCAGACGCCGTTGAGGCTCAGCCATCGCGGCCTGGTCAGCTGGGGCCGCGGGTACTCGGGCAGGGCGTTGTCCGGGCCGACCTCAGCGGACCACGGGGTGGACAGGGTCGGGTCAAGCCGGCGCCAGCCGGTGTCCTCTGGTGCAGTCATCCCGGCCGATGGTGGCAGAGATCGCCGGGCTCGCCAGTGAGTCGGGCCACATTCCGCGACGGATCTGGCCGGTCGGCTGGCACGGGCGCCGTTAGGTCGTCCCGACTCGCGAGTAACCTCTGCGCATGCGTGTGCTGATGCTGTCCTGGGAGTACCCGCCAGTGGCCATCGGTGGCCTGGCCCGGCACGTGCACGCGCTCGCCTGCCACCTGGCCCGCCAGGGTCACGAGGTCGTCGTCCTCTGCCGGCACGCCGCGGGCACCGACGCCGGGACGCACCCGCGTACCGACCGCGTCGTCGAGGGCGTGCGGATCATCCGGGTCGCCGAGGACCCGATGCACGTGACGTTCGAACGCGACCTCGTCGCCTGGACGCTGGCCATGGGGCACGCCATGATCCGCGCGGCGCAGGACCTCCTGCGGGGCTGGCAGCCGGACGTCGTGCACGCGCACGACTGGCTGGTCTCGCACCCGGCCATCGCGATCGCCGAGGCCGCGCGGGTGCCGCTGGTCGGCACGATTCACGCGACCGAGGCCGGGCGGCACTCCGGCTGGCTGTCGCACCCGCTGAACCAGCAGGTTCACTCGGTCGAGTGGTGGCTGGCGAACCGCGCCGACGCGCTGATCACCTGTTCGCAGGCCATGCGCCGCGAAGTCGCGCACCTCTTCGAGGTCGAGGCCGGCGACGTCACGGTAATCCACAACGGCATCGAGGAACGCGGCTGGCAGGTGCCGGCGAAGGAGATCGCCCGCGCCCGCGAGGTCTACAGCCCGGCCGGCGCGCCGCTGTTGCTCTATTTCGGACGACTCGAGTGGGAGAAGGGCGTGCAGGACCTGCTGGCCGCGCTCCCCCGGATCCGGCGCCGCCACCCCGGCACGCGAGTGGTCGTCGCCGGAAAAGGACGACACTTCGATGAGCTGGTCGAGCAGTCGCGGAAGCTGCGGGTGCGGCGCGCGGTCGACTTCGTCGGGCACCTGTCCGACCGCGACCTGCGCGCGGCGCTCGCCGCGGCCGACGCCGTGGTGCTGCCCAGCCGGTACGAGCCGTTCGGGATCGTCGCGCTGGAGGCCGCGGCGGCGAAGGCACCGCTGGTCGCGTCGACGGCCGGCGGGCTCGGCGAGGTCGTGGTGCACGGCGAGACCGGGCTGGCGTTCAGCCCCGGCGATGTCGCGGAACTGGCCAACGCGGTGACGGCCGTGCTCGACGACGCACCGGCCGCGGCGAAGCGGGCGAAGGCCGCGCAGTCGCGATTGGCCGCGGACTTCGACTGGGGGCGCATCGCCGAGGCGACCGCCGAGGTCTACAAACGGACCAAGCCGGGCGAGCCGGTCGAGCTGCCGCGGCCGAAGATCGCCACCGGCAACGCCTTCGAGCCGGTCGCGGCCGGGATCCCGGAACTGTAGGTAGCGGTCGCCGGTGTGGTGACGACGAGGGCTCGACGACGCGACGCCGTGGTCTGCCGCCCGTGTCGAAGCGACGAAGCGCGCAACGTAAAACCGAACTATAGGTATCGGCCCGCTCAGAAGCGGCAGGGCCGGACGCAGTCGGTGTGCGCCGAGGTGGGCGCGGGCACCGTCGCCGTGGCGCCGAACGAGAACGAAAAAACGACGAAAGCGGCTGCGACGACAGCTCTCAACCTGCTGGTCATGGGGACTCCTCGGGAAGACCGGCGCAAGGACGCGCCTCGCAGCGAGCATCCGCGTCGGTTCCCGGGGAAACAATAAGCGGAACACTAAGGGCCGGTACCCATTCGCCTTCCGTGACCGGTCAGCGGGTGCCGATCAGGATGCGGACGCGCACTTGCTCCCGCAGTGGTCCGTGCGGCGACAACGCCTCCCGGACGCGCTCGGTGAACGCCGGCCGCGCCTCGGCCGCCGGTAGCTGCGACGGGCTCATGGCCGAAAAAACGCCACCGACGATCTCCTCGATGCTCAACGAACCGTCATACGTGATGACCTGGGAATCGACGACGTACCCCGCGTCCGAGAGGGCGGTCGCGTAGCGCGATTGGCTCGTCTCGTCCGTGCCGCACGTCCGGTGCACCGGTGTCCCCAAATGTGACGAGACGACCTCGCGCAGCGCCGCCGACCACGCCGTGTCCTGCAGCCACAGCGGCTCGCCGTTGGTCACCACCGCGACACCGCCGCCCGGGCGCAGCAGCGGGTGCGTCGCCGCGAACAGCCGCGCGTGGTCCATCCAGTGCAACGCCTGCGCCACCGTCACCGCACCGAGCCGGCCCGGACCGAGAGCCGGCGCCAGCGCGCCGACGTCGGAGTCCGCGCCCAAGAGCCAGCTCACGTTCGGCGGCGAACCCGCCTTGCGGGCCTGGTCGAGCATCGCCGGTTCCGGGTCCATGCCCAGCACCGCGCCCGCCCGGGGCGCCAGGACCCGGGTGAGCTGGCCGGTGCCGCAGCCGAGGTCGAGCACGACGTCGTCGCGTGTCAGCTCGAACGCCGTCGCCAGCGCGTCCCCCACCGCGGGTGGGTAGCCGCGGCGGAACCGCTGGTAGTACTCGCTCACTTCGCCGCCGAACGCCGGTGCCGTCATGGCACGAGCATGCCCACGGCCGGCCGCGAAAGGGTGCGGTTACGCCCGAAGCGGACTCAGAAGACCGGCAGCAGGACGCCGTGCTCGGACTCCGGACGCGGGCCGAAGATGCGGCGGTCGGACTCCGCGATCGGGGCGTCGTTGATGCTCGCCTCCCGCCGGCGCATCAGGCCTTCGTCGCTGAACTCCCACAGCTCGTTGCCGTAGCTGCGGAACCACTGGCCGTCGGCGTTGCGGGACTCGTACTGGAACCGGACGGCGATGCGGTTGACGCGGAAGCCCCACAGCTCCTTGCGCAACGCGTAGTCCAGCTCGCGCTCCCACTTCGCCGTCAGGAACCTGACGATGTCCGCGCGGCCCACGACGTGCTGGTCGCGATTGCGCCACACCGAATCCTCCGTGTAGGCCAGCGAGACCCGCTCCGGGTCGCGGGTGTTCCACGCCTCCTCGGCGGCCTGGACCTTCTGGCGGGCGGTGTCCTCATCGAACGGCGGGAACGGCGGACGCGGGGTCATGAGGGCTCCTTACCAACGAGGAGAACGTCCGTTCTCCTGCCATCCCGCTAGACTAGAGAACGCGCATTCTCCACGCCAGAGGCAGGTGACATGACTCCCACGGAGGCGACCGACCGGCTCCTGGAAGCCGCCGAGGAGCTCTTCTACGCCCACGGCGTCCAGGCGGTCGGGATGGACGCTGTCCGGGCGCACTCGGGCGTCTCGCTCAAGCGGCTCTACCAGACCTTCCCGGCGAAGAACGACCTGGTCGAGGCCTATCTCCGGCGTCGCGACGAGCGCTGGCGGAGGTCGTTGCGCGAATTTGTCCACACCCGCGGCGGCGACCCGCTCGCCGTGTTCGACTGGCTCGGGAACTGGTTCTCCGAACCCGGCTTCCGCGGCTGCGCGTTCGTCAACTCCTTCGGCGAGTTCGGCGAGCCGGCCCCGGGCATCGCGGCCGCGATCCGCGAGCACAAGGATCGCGTCCGCGCTTTCCTGCGTGGTCTCGTTCCTGACAAGACCACCGCCGACCAGCTGTTCTCGCTGGTGGAAGGCGCGACAGTGCTCGCCGCGATCACCGGCGACCCGGCCGAAGCGAGCACGGCCCGCGAAGCCGCGAAGGTCCTTCTGGCCACTCAGGGGTAGAGCGTCAACCTCGGGTCCAGCGCGACCGCCGTTAGCTCGGCGAGGCTCAGCGGCGGCGGCATGTGCGGCAGACGGTGATCTGGGCCGACGCAGTGGGCTGACCCCCGAAATGAACTGGTCCGGCGACGGGGAGCCACCGTCACCGGACCAGTCCGGCCCACACCATCCCAACCAGTGTGGAACCGGCCGCCCCTCGTCAGGTAGGGGCGGCCGGAGCTCGAAGCACTCCTTACCGCTGAGAGCGCATCGAACAGCCCTGCTACCGGGCGTCCGTGAGGTACCGCGCGTAGGCACCCGTCGTGAGGAAGCTCGGCAGCTTCTCACCCAGCGCGGTCTCGGTGAAGATCTCGTACGCGTCGGCGAGGCGGTTGCCGGTACCCAGCTCCGCCCGCACCGTCGCGAGTTCCTCGTCCAGGTACTCGACCGCCAGCTCGCGGGTCAGCGCCGTGCCGTCCTCGAGCTTCGTGCCGTTGCGGATCCACTGCCAGACCTGGCACCGCGCGATCTCCGCCGTGGCCGCGTCCTCCATCAGGTTGTGGATCGCCGCCGCGCCGGTGCCGCGCAGCCACGCGTCGACGTAGCGCAGCGCGACGTTGATGTTCGCGCGGACACCCGCTTCGGTGACCTCGCCGCCTGCGCTGGCCACGTCGAGCAGGTCTTCGGCGGTGACATTGACGTCGTCGCGCAGCTTGCCGAGCTGGTTGGGCCAGCCGCCGAGCACGCCGTCGAAGACCTCGCGGCAGATCGGGACCAGGCCCGGGTGCGCGACCCACGAGCCGTCGAAACCGTCGCCGGCCTCGCGCTCCTTGTCGGCGCGGACCTTTTCGGCCGCGGTCGCGTTGATCTCCGGGTCCTTACTCGGGATGAACGCGGCCATGCCGCCGATCGCGTGCGCGCCGCGCTTGTGGCAGGTGCTCACCAGCAGCTCGGTGTAGGCGCGCATGAACGGCACGGTCATCGTGACCTGCGCGCGGTCCGGCAGCACGAAGTCGGCGCCGTGCGCGGCGAAGTTCTTGATCAGGCTGAAGATGTAGTCCCAGCGCCCGGCGTTGAGACCCGCCGCGTGCTCGCGCAGGTCGTAGAGGATCTCGTCCATCTCGAACGCGGCGGTGATCGTCTCGATCAGCACCGTGGCGCGGATCGTGCCGCGCGGGATGCCGAGCTCGCGCTGCGCCAGCAGGAAGACGTCGTTCCACAGCCGCGCTTCGAGGTGGTTCTCGAGCTTCGGCAGGTAGAAGTACGGGCCGACGCCGCGCGCGAGCAGCTGGCGCGCGTTGTGGAAGAAGAACAGCCCGAAGTCGACCAGGCTCGCCGAGACGGGGCGGCCGTCGATGCGGATGTGCTTCTCCACCAGGTGCCAGCCGCGGGGACGCGCGACGATCGTCGCGGGCTCGTCGCCGATCGTGTACTGCTTGCCGGCCTCGGTGGTGAAGTCGATGTTGCGGCGGATCGCGTCGAACAGGTTGAGCTGGCCGTCGATGACGTTGTGCCACGTCGGCGACGTCGCGTCCTCGAAGTCCGCCAGCCACACCTTCGCGCCGGAGTTCAGCGCGTTGACCGTCATCTTGCGGTCGGTCGGGCCGGTGATCTCGACGCGGCGGTCCTCCAGGCCCGGCGCGGTCGGCGCGACGTTCCAGGACTCGTCGTCGCGGATCCGGCGGGTCTCGGGCAGGAAGCCGAGCGGCTTCTCCCCGGACTGCAGTTCCTCGCGCCGCACGCGGCGGGCGTCGAGCAGCTCACGCCGGCGGCCGGCGAACGTGTTGTCCAGCTTGGCCAGGAAGTCGAGTGCCGCCGGGGTCAGGATTTCGGCGAACCGGCCTTCGACCTCGCCGGTGACCTCGATGCGGTAGTTCAGCCGATCAACCATGGGGTGCCTCCGCGAGCAGAGCTGTGCAGGGAAGGAAAGAAGGGAGGGGACGCGGCCTGACGACGGAAGGGGGTCGCCGTCAGGCCGCGACCGGGATCAGTGGAACTGGGCTTCTTCGGTGGAGCCCTTGAGCGCCGTGGTGGAGCTCTCCGGGTTCAGCGCCGTCGCGACGTTGTCGAAGTAGCCCGTACCGACCTCGCGCTGGTGCTTGGTCGCGGTGTAGCCGCGGCTCTCCGAAGCGAACTCGCGCTCCTGCAGGTCGACGTAGGCGGTCATGCCCTCGCGGGCGTAACCGTGCGCCAGATCGAACATCGAGTAGTTCAGCGCGTGGAAACCGGCCAGCGTGATGAACTGGAACTTGTAGCCCATGTGGCCGAGCTCGCGCTGGAACTTCGCGATCGTCGCGTCGTCCAGGTGCTTCTTCCAGTTGAACGACGGCGAGCAGTTGTAGGCCAGCATCTGGTCCGGGAACTTCGCCTTGATGGCCTCGGCGTACTTGCGCGCCACCTCGAGGTCCGGCTCCGAGGTCTCCATCCAGAGCAGGTCGGCGTACTGGGCGTAGGCCAGGCCGCGCTCGATGCACGGCTGGATCCCGTTGGTCACCTCGTAGAAGCCCTCGGCGGTGCGGCCGCCGGTCAGGAACTGCTGGTCACGCTCGTCGACGTCGCTGGTCAGCAGCGTCGCGGCCTGCGCGTCGGTGCGGGCGACGATCAGCGACGGCACGTTCAGCACGTCCGCGGCGAGGCGGGCGGCGTTCAGCGTGCGCTCGTGCTGCTTGGTCGGGATGAGGACCTTGCCGCCGAGGTGGCCGCACTTCTTCTCCGACGCGAGCTGGTCTTCCCAGTGCACGCCCGCGGCGCCGGCCGCGATCATGCCCTTCATCAGCTCGAACGCGTTGAGCGGGCCACCGAAGCCGGCCTCGGCGTCGGCGACGATCGGCGCGAACCAGTCGATGTCGGTGTTGCCCTCGGCCCAGTTGATCTGGTCGGCGCGGCCCAGCGCATTGTTGATCCGGCGGACCACCGCCGGCACCGAGTTGGCCGGGTAGAGGCTCTGGTCCGGGTAGGTCTGGCCGGACAGGTTGGCGTCCGCCGCGACCTGCCAGCCGGACAGGTAGATGGCCTGCAGGCCCGCGCGGACCTGCTGGACGGCCTGGTTGCCGGTGAGGGCGCCGAGCGCGTGGATGTAGTCCTCGGTGTGCAGGAGGTCCCACAGCTTCTCCGCGCCGCGGCGGGCCAGGGTGTGCTCCTCGACCACGCTGCCGCGCAGCTTGACGACGTCCTCAGCCGAGTAGGAGCGCTGCACGCCCGCCCAGCGGGAGTCGTTCGCCCACTGCGCCGCCAGCTCCGCGGCCGCCTGCTTGGCCTGTTCCGTCATCGGATCTCCCGGTGTTGCGAAGTTTGCGATTGCTCGCCTTGCTTGGCCTGACCCTTGCATGGCAGGGGAAATCCGATCCAGCTGTCCAAGTTGCCAATTTGTGCGAAGGGTACGTACGCTCTTTGCAAAGGTTGCGAATCGCCGTTTCGCAACGGCACCGAAAATCCGCGTTCTTGACCGTTCACGTAACCGTTCAGGACCGGAAACCTTCCGGAGAGGTGGGCTCGAATGGAGAAGACTTTCGCCGGAGCGAGGTTGCGTCATCTGCGCGAAAGCCGGGCGATGAGCCAGGCCGACCTCGCTCGTGTGCTGGAGATCTCACCCAGCTACCTCAACCAGATCGAGCACAACTCGCGTCCGCTGACGGTCCCGGTGCTGCTGCGGATCACGCAGGCGTTCGGGGTGGACACCGAGTTCTTCGCGAACAACGACACGTCGCGGCTGGTCGCCGACGTCAAGGAAGCCCTGCTCGACGAGGTCCTCGGCGTCGACGTCACGACCAGCGAGCTCAACGAACTGGCGTCGAACCTGCCGGCGGTCGCCCAGGCGCTGGTCAAGCTGCACCGCAGCTACCGCAACGCCGTCGAGAACACCGCCGCGCTGACCACCGAAAACGGCCTGGGCATGCACGGCAGTGCGGCTTCAGCGCTACCGCACGAGGAGGTCCGGGACTTCTTCTACGAACGCGAGAACTACGTCGCCGAACTGGACGAACGCGCCGAGAAGATGGCGGCCGACATCCCGCTGCAGCGCGGCCAGGTGCTCGGCGCGCTGAAGGAACGGCTTTGGCAGCGCTACGGCGTCGAGGTGACCAACGACGGGATCGACGAGTCCGCCGGTCAGCAGCACCGCTACGAGCCGGTGACGCGGGTGCTGCGGCTGGCGCCGAGCCTGCGGGTCGGCCAGCAGGCGTTCCGGATGGCTTCGCAGATCGCGCTGCTCGAGTACGACGACCTGATCACCGAGCTGGCCGACTCGTGGGCGTTCTCCGGGCCGGCCGCGCGCTCACTGGCACGAGTGGGCCTGGCGAACTACTTCGCGGGGGCGCTGATCCTCCCCTATGGACCATTCCTGGCCACAGCCGAGCGGTTCCGCTACGACATCGAGCGGCTGTGCGACCACTACGGCGTCGGCTTCGAGACCGTGTGCCACCGGCTGTCCACCCTGCAGCGTCCGAAGCAGCGCGGGGTGCCGTTCTCGTTCGTGCGGGTGGACCGGGCGGGGAACATGTCGAAGCGCCAGTCGGCCGCGGGCTTCCACTTCTCCCGGGTGGGTGGCGCCTGTCCCTTGTGGAACATCTACGAGGCGTTCACCCAGCCGGGGAAAATCCTCACCCAGATCGCGACGTTGCCCGACGGGAAGAGCTACTTCTGGATCGCGCGGACGATTTCGCGCAACATCGGCGGGTACGGCAGCCCCGGGAAGACGTTCACGGTCGGCCTGGGCTGCGAACTGCGCCACGCCGGGCGGCTCGTCTATTCGACCGGTCTCGATCTGGACGAGCCGGCCGCCGCGACACCCATCGGGATGGGCTGCAAAGTCTGCGAACGGCCGGCTTGCTCCCAGCGCGCGTTCCCGACGATCGGCAAGCAGCTCACCGTCGACGAGAACACCAGCACCTTCGTCCCCTACCCGGCGGTGCCGAAGGGCTGATCACCCGATCACGTGCGTGGTCCACTTCGCCTCGTCCGGGCCGAGCAGCGTGATGCGGTCGAGCAGGCTTTGCGCGTCGATGCCCGCCGCCGCCGGCTGGTCGATCCGGACGCAGGCCTGCAGGCTGTTGCCCTTCGTGCAGAGCGGCGAGCCGTAGTCGGTTTTCCGGCCACCCGGTACGGAGACGGTGATCTCTGCGTGCGTCCCGTTCGACGCGTACGCCAGCATCACCCGCCACGGGACGCCATCGGTGTCCGGGCGGCGCGTCAAGAAGCCGTCCTCGAGGCGGAACGTCCCCGGCAAGCCGGCGATGCGCAGCGGCAGCGGCACCGGCCGGTCCGCGAAGACAGCGTGCTCGGCCACCCGGACCAGCACCTGCTGCCGGTCCGGGCCGGTGAGGTGGAAGGCGAGCAGCTCGGCCCACCGGCCGTCCGGCGTCCGCCACCGCAGGTGGCTCTGGCCGTGGTTGAGCGGGTCGTTCGCGTAGCTCGTGAGCCAGTAGCCGTCGCGGTCACCGATCCGGACCGGGATCCGCGTCGCCTGGTCGCCCAGCTCACCCGGCACGGGCGGCTCCTGGTCGGAAACCGACAACGAGATCTGCGGCGGCTGCTCGCCACGGCCGACGGCCTCCGTCGTGTCACCGTGCGCGCCCACGGAGTACCCGATGCCGGCGACCTCCTCCGGCAGCCAGCCGAAGCCCGTCTTGGCCACGATCGGATCACGGGACGGATCCGGGGTCGGCGGGAGCGCGGTCCCCACGGCGTCCGTGGCCGCGGGCACCGAGGGGCGCGAGACCGACACCGCGGTCACACCCCCGGCCGCGACCACCGCGGCACAGCCCAGGACCAGCGCCGTGGTCCGAACGCGACGACGACGTCCGCCGGCCCGGCGCGCGCGGTCGATGTCGATCCGGGGCGGCGGCGCGGGCGCGTCGGCCAGGTCCTTCAGCATCGTGGACAGCTCGGTGTCGGTCATGTTCGTCCCTCCGCGATCGGCTCGCCCAGCAGCTCGCGGAGCGTCTCCACGGCTTTCGCGGTCTGGCTCTTGACGGTGCCTTCGGAACACCCGAGGGTCCGGGCGGTGTCGGCGACCGGCAGGTCGCCGAAATAGCGCAGGACGACGGTCGCCCGCTGGCGCGCGGGCAGCCGGTCCAGCGCGGCCCGCAGGTCGAGCGCCGAGTCGACGTCCGGGCCGGGCGCCGGCGGCGGGTCGTGGTCGGCGCCGCGCAGGTCCACCCGCCGCCACCACGACGTCCGCTGCTCGGCCAGGTACGCGTTGACCAGCGTGCGGCGCGCGTAGCCGTCGAGGTTGTCCGCCCGGGAAGCCCGCGGCCAGTTCGCGTAGAGCCGGGTGATCGCCGTCTGGACGAGGTCGTCGGCCCGGTGCCAGTCCCCGCAGAGCAGGTACGCGACCTTGCGCAGCCAAGCCGACCGCGCCGTCACGTAGTCCGTGAAGCCCGCCTCCATGGAACCCCCATCCTGTTCGTCACCCCTTTGATGCGGCCGGAGGGCCGGGCGGTTGCCCGGGACGCGCGAGTCGTAGATTCATCGGGGTGCACGACATCGACACGGTGACCGCGGCGACCATCGAAAAGGCCGCCGAGCGGCTGGCCGGGGTGGTGACCCGCACGCCGCTGGAGCCGAGCGCGCGGCTGTCGTCCCGGGTGAACGCCCAGGTCTGGGTGAAGCGCGAAGACCTGCAGACCGTCCGGTCGTACAAGATCCGCGGCGCCTACAACTTCATCGTCCAGCTCGAAGCGGACGTACGCGCGCTCGGCGTGGTCTGCGCCAGCGCCGGCAACCACGCCCAGGGCGTCGCGTACGCGTGCCGGAGGCTCGGCGCGAACGGCCGCGTGTACGTCCCGGGGACCACGCCGCGGCAGAAGCGCGAACGCATCGCGACGCTCGGCGGCGCGCACATCGAGGTCATCGTCGTCGGCGAAACGTACGAAGACGCCTTCGCCGCGGCCAACGAGGACGCGCAGCGCACCGGCGCGACGCTCGTGCCGGCCTTCGACGACGTCCGCACCGTCGCCGGCCAGGGCACGGTCGCTTTGGAGGTCATCGAGCAGCTCGGCTTCGTCCCCGACGTCGTGGTCGTCCCGGTCGGCGGCGGCGGGCTGCTCGCCGGCGTCGGCAGCTTCCTGCGCGAACGGCACCCGGACGTCCGGATCGTCGGCGTCGAACCCGCGGGCGCGGCGTGCATGGCGGCCGCTTTGGAGGCTGGGCAACCGGTGCGGCTGCCCGAGCTCGACTCGTTCGTCGACGGCGCCGCGGTGCGCATCGCCGGCAACGTCACCTACCCGCTGATCCGCGAGAGCGGCGCCGAGCTGACCTCGGTCGCCGAGGGCGCGATCTGCACCGAGATGCTGGCGATGTACCAGTCCGACGGGATCATCGCCGAGCCCGCGGGCGCGCTGGCCGCGGCCTCGCTCGGCTCGGTGGTCGAGGTGGAGCCGGGGCAGACCATCGTCGTCGTGGTCTCCGGCGGCAACAACGACGTCAGCCGCTACAGCGAGATCCTCGAACGCTCGCTGATGCACGAAGGGCTGAAGCACTACTTCCTCGTCGGGTTCCCGCAGGAGCCGGGCGCGCTGCGGCGGTTCCTCGAGCAGGTACTCGGGCCCGAGGACGACATCACCCGCTTCGAGTACGTCAAGCGCACCAACCGCGAAATGGGCCCGGCGCTGGTCGGCGTGGAAATCGCCCGGTCGTCCGACCTGCCGGGCCTGCTGTCGCGGATGGACGCGAGCCCGCTCCAGGTGGAGCGGATCGAGCCGGGCAGCCCCCTGTTCCACTTCCTGCTCTGACCACGTGGTCCACTAGGCGGATGGTGAAGGTCGACGGGGTCCGCAGTGTCGAGGCGTTGCGCGAAAAGGTCCACGAGGGTGCGGAGCCCGAATACCTGCTGTTCTACGGGCACACGCCCACGAAGTCCGGGCGGGTGACGTCGAGCTGCCTGAGCCAATGGTGGGTCGACCCGTTCGAGGCCGACGGCGTCGTCTACCCGACCGCCGAGCACTACATGATGGCCGGCAAGGCCGAGCTGTTCGGCGACCACGAGAAGGCTGCGCTGATCCGGGAGACGCCCGACGCGAAGGCGGCGAAGGTGCTCGGCCGCGAGGTCGCCGATTTCGACGCCGCCCTCTGGGAGCGGCACCGGTTCGACATCGTCGTCGACGGCAACCTGGCCAAGTTCCGCGCTCACCGTGACCTGCGCCGGTTCCTGCTCGCCACCGGCGAGGCGGTGCTCGTCGAGGCGTCGAAGAAGGACCTCGTGTGGGGCACCGGGCTCGCGCGCGAGGAGAAGAACGCGACCAAGCCGGACTACTGGCGCGGGTTGAACCTGCTCGGCTTCGCCCTGATGGAGGTTCGCGAGCAGCTGCGGGCTCGCACCTGAGTCACGGCTTGGGGGTCGGTGCGCCCGGGCACGACTCCGACGTCGTCTCGCCCGTGTCGAAGAAAGTGACAGCGGCTTCGGCGCAGGGCAGCGACGACAGCGAGCCGTGCGCGTCGTCCTCGACGGTCATGAGCGTGCCACCGATCTTCTGCTGCATCCGGATCGCCCAGCCGATGGGCGTGACCGGCTCGTAGGCGTGGCCGACGAGCTGCAGCGGGCTTTGCCCTTTCGCGAACGACCACGGCCGCGCGTCCAGCGGCCAGCCGACGCAGAGCTGTTCGTAGAGGCCGTAGCCGCCCGCGACCGGGAGGCGCTTCATCCGGTCGAGGCGGTGCTGCCAGACGGTGTCGAAGTCCCGGGGGCTCGGCGACTCGTTGCAGAGCAGGGCCGTCTGCTGGAAGTGGTTGAACGCTTGCGGCTCGCCGTCCCAGCCGAAGCCCGTGGTCTTCTTTTCGACAACGGGCGCGCCGCCGTCTCGGATGGCCGCGAGCTGCTTCGCCAGGCCTGCCCACTCCCGGCGCGGGTTGGCGAGCATGCCGTTCACGGTCGCGCCGAACTCGGCGCGCAGGTCGAGGAGAGCTTTCGCGACTACAGGCTCAGTGGTCCCGAAGTGGTAGACGGCGTCGTAGCGGGCGATCCAGGACGCGAACTCGTGGAAAGTGTTCTCACCGGCGGTTGCCTGGTCGTCGTCCATTTCGGTGACGTTCAGGTCCGGTGACATGACGGAGTCGAGCAGCATCTTGTCGACGTGGTCGTCGAAGAGCGACCGGTACTGCGCGCCGAGCGCGGTGCCCCAGGAGACGCCGTAGTAGCCGATCTTGTCCTCGCCGAGGGCCTGCCGGATCCGGTCCAGGTCGCGGGCGATGGTCGGCGTGGTCAGGTTCCGGACGAAGGCGGGGTGCGCGGCGACGCACTCGCGGTTCGCGGCGGCCGCGCGCTCCGCGGCTTCGCGGGCCTTGTCTTTGTCGGGGACGCCGGGGTCGGGCTCCGGGAAGTCGACCGCGCACGGCAGGTCGGCGCTGTAGCCGACGCCCCGCGGGTCGAAGCCGATGAGGTCGTGATGGACGCCGATGCCACCGGCCCGACTGCCGGCGATACTGCGCGGCATGGTCAGCCCGGACTGACCGGGGCCGCCGGGATTCAGCAGGACGGCGCCGGTGCGCGCACCGGTCGCCCGGATCCGGCTCACGGCGATGTCGATTTTCGGACCACCGGGGTCGGCATAGTCGAGCGGGACCGGGACGAGGGCGCACTCGCTGCGCTGGTCATCGGAATCCCAGCCTTTCGCGACGGCGGAGCAGAGCTGCCAGGAGACACCCTCCGCAGCGGCAACCGCGGGAGCAACAGGGACGAGCGCCACGGCGGCGAGCAACGGGACGGCGAACCGGGTGATCGACATGGGCCCAGGCTGCCGGGAGTGCGCCGGCGGGAGATCGGCCGATCAGCCGATGATCACCGCCGAACGGCCGGGGACCGAGGAGATGGTCGCCTTCCGGACCACAACGGCGGCCGCGGCTCAGCTGGGCTGTGGTCGGGTTCCGGACCATCGCCCTGCCGAGCCCGGCTCACTGCGGGGCGGGCCAGTTGGCCCCATGGTCGAGTTCCGACCATCGCCGAGCCGGGCAGGCCGCGAGCCAGGATCAGCCGAGCCTTGGCCGATTCCGACCATCACCGGACCGAGCCCAGCCGACTGCCCGTAAGACGGATCGAGCTCCTCCGTTCCGACCGTCGCCGTGCCGAGCCAGATCGGCCGAGCCGTCGTCAGTTTTCGGCTATCGGCGAGTCTCCTCCGCCGAGGCCGACGAACATTGTCTGGTGCAGGCCGCGTACGTGCTTCCTCGTCACCCTCGCCGCCGCATCCGGGTCGCCTGCCGCCAGTGCCTTCACCAATCGCGCGTGGTCGCGGTTCGACTCTCGCAGCTTCGCCATTGGGTACGGCAAGTAGAACCGGTACAGCTCGGCCAGCACCGCCTCGTACTGGGCCACCGCCGCGGGCGGGCCGGGGGCGGCTACCGCTCGGTGGAACTCCGCGTCCAGCTCGTGGAACTCCGCCCAGCCCGTCGCCGTGTCCATGCGGGCGACCAATGTCCGCAAGCGCGGTAGGTCCGGTGACCGCTTCGCCACCAGCTGGACCAAGCCCGCCTCCAGGACCAGGCGGTGGTCGATCAGCTCGCGGACCTCGGCCGCCGACTCGCGGTAGGCGCCGACCTCGCGGACTCGCTCCGCCGGTGGATCCGCGGCCACCAGCGTTCCGCCTCCTCGGCCGCGGCGGCGCTCGATCAGGCCCTCGCCGACCAGGGACTCCAAGGCCCTCCGCACGGTGATCTCCGCGACGCCGAGGGCCCGCGCGATCTCGGCGTTCGCCGGTAGGCGCTCGCCCGGCTTCAACAGGCCCAGCTCCACCGCGAGCGCGATGCGGGCGCGGACCGTGTCCAGTGCCGACAGCCGCCGGATGCCGGTCAGGGCCGCCGCGCTCAGGTCTGCCGTCGCCATGAACCGACCGTACCGCACAAATTGCTCACCTTGAGCAGTCTTGTTTAAGTGTTCAAGATGGACTATTTTTCGTCCATGCCGCGACCACTGCCGATCGCCCTTGTGCAAGCGCCGCCCCGGCCCGTCGGAGACGCCGGGTTCGCGGGCGAGGTCGAAGCGGTCCTTCGCCGGTTTCCGGACACGCGCCTGGCCGCGTTCCCCGAGTTGCACCTCTGCGGCGTCGACGGCGAAGGCGACGAACGCACCGAGCAGCTCCGGGCCGCCGCCCAGCCCCTGGCCGGAAAACGGACCACGGAACTCGCCGAGCTGGCCGGCGACCTGGGGATCTGGCTCGCGCCCGGCACCGTTTGCGAAGAAGGCGACCACGGCGAGCTGTTCAACACCGCCCTGGTCTTTTCCCCGCGAGGCGAGCTGGCCGGCTGGTACCGCAAGGTCTTCCCCTGGCGGCCGCACGAGCCCTACGACCCCGGCGACCGGTTCGTCGTCGCCGATCTGGCCGACGCCGGCCGCGTCGGCTTCTCCATCTGCTACGACGCCTGGTTCCCCGAAGTGACCCGGCACCTCGCCTGGATGGGCGCCGAGATCGTGCTCAACCCCGTCCAGACCACGACCCCCGACCGCGCCCAGGAGCTCGTCCTGGCCCGGGCGAACGCCATCGTCAACCAGGTCTTCGTCGCCAGCGTGAACACGGCCGGCCCGTTCGGGATGGGCGACAGCCTGCTCGTCGGGCCCGAGGGCGACGTGCTCGGCGCGCTGCCCGGACCCGGCGACGGCGTTCTCGCCCACACGATCGACCTCGACGAGGTGGCGCACGTTCGTCGCGACGGCACCGCGGGCACCAACCGCATGTGGGCGCAGTTCACCCCCGCCGACGCGCCCCTCGACCTGCCGCTCTACCAGGGCCGGATCGACCCGGACCGCTGGCGTCCACGAGAAGGAGACGACCGATGACCTCCACGGCCGCGGCCCCGGCCGCCCTGCAGCGCCGGCTCGGCCTGCCCGGCGTCGTCCTGTTCGGGCTCGCCTACATGGCTCCGCTGATCGTGCTCGGCACGTTCGGCATCGTCGCGACGACGACCGAGGGCACCGTTCCCTCGGCGTACCTGCTCGCGCTCGTCGCGATGCTGTTCACCGCGGCGAGCTACGGGAAGATGGCCGCGACCCACCCCGTCGCCGGCTCGGCCTACACGTATGTCCGGAAAGCGGTCGACGCCCGCGCCGGGTTCCTCGTCGGCTGGGCCGTGCTGCTCGACTACTTCTTCCTGCCGATGGTGATCTGGCTGATCGGCGGCGCCTACCTCTCGGCCGAGTTCCCGGGCGTGCCCAATTGGATCTGGTTGATCACTTTTATCCTGCTGACGACCATCCTCAACGTCCTGGGCATCAAGATCGCCGAGAAAGCGAACTTTGTGCTGATGGCGTTCCAGATCCTGGTGATCGGGTTCTTCGTCGTTCTTTCGGTCAAGCAGGTGCTGCACGTCGGGGGCTCGCTGGCCAGCACCCAGCCGTTCTTCCACCCGGGCGCCACGCTGGGGACGATCTCCGGCGGCGCCGCGCTCGCGACGTACTCCTTCCTCGGGTTCGACGCCGTGACGACGTTGACCGAAGAGACGACCGAGCCGCGCAAGACGATCCCCCGCGCCATCCTGCTGACCGCGCTGATCGGTGGCGGCATCTTCATCGTGCTGGCCTACTTCACCCAGCTCGCGCACCCGGGCAGCGCGTTCACCGACGAGTCGTCCGCCGCGTTCGAAATCGCGACGACGATCGGCGGCAACCTCTTCGCGTCGTTCTTCCTCGCCGGTCTGGTCGTCGCGCAGTTCGCGTCGGGGATCGCCGCGCAGGCGAGCGCGTCGCGGCTGATGTTCGCCATGGGCCGCGACGGCGTGCTGCCGCGGATCTTCGGCAAGCTCCAGCCGAAGTTCGCGACGCCGGTGTTCGGCATCGTCCTGACCGGGCTCGTCGGACTGGTCGCGCTGTCGCTGGACGTCAGCACGTCGACGTCGTTCATCAACTTCGGGGCGTTCACGGCGTTCACGTTCGTCAACGTCAGCGTCCTGGCGACGTGGCTGCGCGACCGCTCCGGGAAACGCGTCCTGACCTGGGTGGTCTTCCCGGTGATCGGCGCCGTGGTCGATTTGTGGCTACTGGTCAACCTGGACGGCGTTGCGCTGATCTTCGGGCTGGTCTGGCTGGCGATCGGCATCGTCGTGCTGGCGGCCATCACCCGCGGGTTCCGGCGGCCGCCGCCGGAGATGACCTTCGAGGAGTAGTCAGCCGCCCGGGCAGTCGTTGCCGCCGCCGCTGCGCTCGACGCAGTGGCGCGGCTCCGGCGGGGGCGGCGGGGCGTCCCGGACGTGGTGGACCCTGACCATCACGGCGACCACGAGGGCCAGGACCACGCAGATCCCGAAGAACCAGGCATACCCACGGCGCCGCCCGAAGGCCGCCACGACCACGCCCACCAGCGACATTCCCGCGCCGAGCCATGCCGACCAGGTCAGGTAGCCGTCGCCCGCGTGACTGCTCGTGCCGAACAGCGAGAAGCTCGCCGCGAAACCCTGCAAGAACAAGAACGGGACGACGAGCAGCAGGCCCACGGTGCACAGCGCCAGCACGAGCGACGACCAGACGGTCCGGTGTTCCCCCACGCGGCCATCTTGCCCAGGCGAACAAGAGAAAACCTGAGTAGATCTACTGCTCGAGGGTCTTCTGCAGTGCCTTGTTCGCCTTCCGCGCCATGTCGGCGACGGCTTCACGACGGGCAGCGTCGGCCGCGTAGTCCTCTTCGCGGTTACGCACCACGCGGGCCGGCATGCCGACCGCGATCGAGTAGTCCGGAATGTCACCACGGACGACCGCGTGCGCGCCCAGCACCGAGCCGCGGCCGATGCGGGTGCCCTTCAGCACGCTGACCTTCGTGCCCAGCCACGTGTCCGGCCCGATGCGCACCGGCGACTTCACGATGCCCTGGTCCTTGATCGGGACGTGGATGTCGGCGATGACGTGGTCGAAGTCACAGATGTACACCCAGTCGGCGACCAGCGTCGCCGCGCCGAGCTCGATGTCGAGGTAGCAGTTGATCACGTTCTGGCGGCCGAACACGGACTTGTCGCCGATCCGCAGCGAACCCTCGTGGCAGCGGATCGCGTTGCCGTCGCCGATGTGCACCCAGCGGCCGATCTCCAGCCGCCCGTAGCCCGGCCGGCAGTGGATCTCGACGTCCTTCCCGAGGAAGAGCATTCCGCGCAGGATGATGTGCGGGTTCGCGACCCGGAACTTGAGCAGCCGGTAGTACCGGACCAGGTACCAGGGCGTGTACGCGCGGTTGCGCAGCACCCAGCGCAGCGAGTCGGCGGTCAGGAACTTCGCCTGCCGCGGATCGCGCCGCGCGCGCCGCCAGGCCCGCACCCGCGACAGTGCGGGCGCACCCCACATCGACGTCATGCCCGTGACCGTAACCTGTGTACGGGACGGGTTCACAGGCAAGGGGAGCTGGATGGGCACGAAGCTGATCATCGACACCGACCCGGGCGTCGACGACGCGCTGGCGATCGCGCTGGCGGCACTGTCCCCGGACGTCGACCTGCTGGGCGTGACGTCGGTGTTCGGCAACGTGCCGCTGGACCGCACCACCGCGAACGCGCGCCGCCTGCTGGAGCTGTTCGGCCGCACCGACGTGCCCGTGGCCGCCGGCGCCGCGCGGCCGCTGGTGTATTCGAAGCCGCGCGACGCCAAGGAGGTCCACGGCGGCGACGGCCTGTCGGGCCACTCCTACACGCTGCCGGAGGCGACCCGCCCGCTCGAGGAGCGCGACGCCGTCAGCCTGATGCTGGACCTCCTGGAGTCGTCGGACGAGCCGGTGACCATCGCGCCGATCGGGCCGCTCACCAACATCGCCGCGCTGTTCGCGGCCCACCCGGGCGCGGCGGCGAAGATCGCGCGGCTCGTGATCATGGGCGGCGGGGTGACGTTCGGCAACAGCACCACCGCCGCCGAGTTCAACATCTGGAGCGACCCCGAATCGGCCCGCCGGGTGCTGGTCGAGGAGGACGTCCCGGTCGTGCTGGTGCCGCTGGACCTCACCCACCGCTGCGCGGTCGACGCCGACTGGCTGGCGAAGCTCGCCGCGTCGGGCCCGATCGGTGCCACCCTCGAGGGCCTCACCTCCACCTATCGGCAGCACTACACGCGCGTGTTCGGCGAGGACCGGATGGTCATGCACGACGCCGTCGCGGTCGCGGAGGCGATTTCGCCGGGAATCCTCCACACCGAGACCTACCGCGTCGACGTCGACTGCGGGCTGGGCCCGGCGCGCGGGCAGACCCTGGTCGACCGGCGACGACTCGGCGAAGACGATCCGCAGTTCAGTCCCGGCCGCCCGATCGAGGTCGCGATGGACACCGACCTCGACGGCCTGCGCGGCTTCGTCCTCGACCGGCTGACCGGAGCCGCCCGGTGAGCGAAGAGCCCGACGTCGTGCCGATCGAAGAGCCCGAGGCCGCACCGGCGGAGAAGCCCCGCCGCCGGAAGGCCGCTGTCGTGGTGGCCGCGGTGGTGGTGATCGCCGCCGCGCTCGTGGTCGGCGTCCAGTTCGCGCCGAAGCAGCAGGAGACGACGAACGCCGCCGCGACGGTCACGCGGTCGACGTCTGTCCCGAAAACGACCACGCCCCCGCAGACGTCCGCGCCGCCGAAGGTGCCCGAAGCGAGCGAGTTCGACGCCTGGGCGTCCAAGACCAGCCAGTGGCTCGACATCCCGCTGCGCGCGATGGTCGGCTACGCGAAGGCGACGACGAAGCTGGCCAAGGACGTCCCCGGCTGCCACCTGTCGTGGGTGACGCTGGCCGCGGTCGGGAAAGTGACCACGGACCACGGCCGCGCGCAGGGCGGGCAGGTCGGCGCCACCGGCGTCCTCGACAAGCCGCTGCCGACGATCGAGGTGCGCGACTTCTACGACAAGGTCGTCTCGACGGCGAACGCCGCCGGGCCGATGCAGGTCGCCCCCGCGATCTGGGCCAAGTACCAGGCGAGCTACGCGGGCGGGAAGCCCGATGTCCAAAACATCGACGACGCCGCGCTGACCACCGGCCGCGCGCTGTGCGACGGCGGCACCGACCTGTCCCAGGGCCAGCCGTGGTGGGACTCGGTCGCGAAGCTGCAGTCGGCGCCGCTGTTCCTGCACCGGACGCTGGCCACGGTCAACGTCTACGGCACGGTCGGCCAGGGCTCGGCGGCCCCGAACGCCGCGGTGCTGAGCGCGGTGAACTTCGCCATCGACAAGATCGGCCTCCCCTACATCTGGGGCGGCAACGGCACCGGCGGCAACGACCCGGGATTCGACTGCTCCGGCCTGACGACGGCGGCGTACGGCAGCGCCGGCCTCAAGCTGATGCGCACGGCCGACACGCAGTTCCGGAGCGTCCCGCACGTGACCGACCCGCAGCTGGGCGACCTGATCTTCTACGGCGAGCCGGCGACGAAGATCCACCACGTCGGGCTCTACATCGGCAACCAGCAGATGATCGACGCGCCGCAGACCGGCCAGGCGGTGCAGGTGCACTCCTACCGCAAGGACGGCGACGACTACGCGGGAGCCGGCCGCCCGACGGCGTGAGCCGTGGTGCTTTTCCGCGCGAAAAGGATTGGACGCGGTCATACCCGGGCTTGTAGCTTGCCGTTGCCCGTGACACGCCCGAGGAGGTGAGACCCATGAACGCTGCATCGCTGTGGGTGCTCCCCCGTCCCGTCACGGCCGGGCGGCTGACTTAGGTGTCGCCGGGAGCGCCTCGACCACAAGGCACTCCCGAAAGGCACCACCCATGGACTCCCCGAAGTTCGACGTGATCATCGCCGGCTGTGGGCCGACCGGCGCGTTGCTGGCCGCCGAGCTGCGGCTGCACGATGTGCGGGTACTCCTTCTGGAGAAGGAAACCGAGCCCGTTTCGCTCGTCCGCATCGTCAGCCTGCACATCCGCAGCATCGAGCTGATGGCGATGCGCGGACTGCTGGATCGCCTGCTCGAACACGGACGACGGCGTCCGGCCGCCGGATTCTTCGCCGCCATCGCCAAGCCCGCGCCCCAGGGCCTGGATTCCGCGCACGCCTACCTGCTGGGCATCCCGCAGCCGGTCATCGTCCGCCTCCTCGAAGACCACGCGATCCGGCTGGGTGCGCAGGTCCGGCGCGGTTGTGCGGTGGCCGGTTTCGAGCAGGACGACGACGGCGTGACCGTCGAACTGGCCGGCGGGCAGCAGCTGCGTTCGCGATATCTCGTCGGCTGCGACGGCGCGCGCAGTACGGTGCGCAAGCTGCTCGGCGTCGGCTTTCCCGGCGAGCCCTCGCGGAACGACACTCTCATGGGCGAAATGGAAGTGGGTGTGCCGCCGGAGGAGATCGCCGCCAAGGTGACTTCGATCCGCGAGCGCCCTCAGCGATTCTGGCTCCGCCCCTTCGGCGAAGCGGTCTACAGCGTCGTCGTCCCCGCCGAGGGAGTCAGCGACCGCGCGGAACCGCCCACCCTCGACGATTTTCGGCACCAGTTGCGCACCATCGCCGGAACGGATTTCGGCGTGCACTCCCCGCGCTGGTTGTCCCGCTTCGGGGACGCCACCCGGCTGGCCGAAAGTTATCGCGTCGGGCGGGTGCTGCTGGCCGGCGACGCGGCGCACATCCATCCGCCCATCGGCGGGCAGGGCCTCAACCTGGGCGTTCAGGACGCGGTCAACCTCGGCTGGAAGCTGGCCGCCCGGGTCCGCGGCTGGGCGCCGGACACATTGCTGGACACCTACCAGGCCGAACGTCATCCCGTCGCCGAGGACGTGCTGGACAACACCCGCGCCCAGACGGAACTGCTGTCCACCGGACCGGGCCCGCGGGCCGTGCGCAGGCTGCTCACCGAACTGATGGACTTCGACGAGGTGAACCGCCACCTGCTCGAGAAGATCACCGCGACCGGGATCCGCTACGACTTCGGCGAAGGCCCTGACCTGCTCGGCCGCCGCCTGCCCGACATCGACGTGCAGCACGGCCGGCTCTACGGTCTGCTGCATCGCGGCCGCGGACTGCTGCTGGACCGCACCGCACGCCTGACCGCCGGCGGCTGGTCGGACCGGGTCGACCACCTCGCGGATCCCACCGCGGCGCTGGACGTTCCGTGCGTCCTGCTCCGCCCCGACGGCCACGTCGCCTGGATCGGCGACGATCAGCGGGACCTGGACGACCACCTCGCCCGCTGGTTCGGCCCGCCCGCCGGGATCGCGTGACCGGCTGCGCCCTCCGGCGAGATGTGGCCAAGATGGGAAGCCCCCGTACCGAGGAGAACCACGATGGCCAAGTACCTCCTGCTCAAGCACTACCGCGGCGCCCCGGCCGCGGGCAACGACGTGCCCATGGACCAGTGGACGCCGGAAGAAGTCGCGGCGCACGTGAAGTACATGGAGGACTTCGCGGTCCGGATCGCGGAGACCGGCGAGTACGTCGACCACCAGGCGCTCGCCCCCGAGGGGACGTTCGTCCGGTTCGACGGCGAAGGGCGCCCGCCGGTCACCGACGGCCCGTTCGCCGAGACCAAGGACCTCATCGCCGGCTGGATGGTGATCGACGTCGACGGCTACGAACGCGCCCTCGAGCTGGCCGGGGAGTTGTCGGCCGCCCCCGGAGCGGGCGGCAAGCCGGTGCAGGAGTGGCTCGAGCTGCGTCCCTTCTACGGGTCACCCTGCATCACCGAGTGACCCACGTCACACAAAGCCGGGGTCGAGAAGCCGCCCACGACTCCGTCCCCGGCACGAACCACAGCCGATCCGACGAGGAGACCGACATGCAGCAGAGCACGATCGACGAGATCCTGAACCGCCCGCTCAGCCAGGAGCTGCTGGCCCGGGACCTGACCCGGCTCGCCTACACCGCCCTCGACGGCACGCCCCGCTCGATCCCGATCGGGTTCACCTGGAACGGCACGCACGTCGTGCTGTGCACCCCGAAGAACGCCCCCAAGCTGCCCGCGTTGCGCCGCAACCCGGCGGTCGCCCTGACGGTCGACACCGAGGTGCACCCGCCGAAGATCCTGCTGATCCGCGGCACGGCCGAGCTGGATGTCGTCGACGGCATCCCGGATGAGTACCTGCAGTTCAGCGGCACTTACAAGATGACGCCCGAGCAGCGGGCCGAGTGGGAGGTGGGCGTGCGGTCGCTCTACGACGGCATGGTCCGGATCGTGATCACCCCGACCTGGGCCAAGCTCATCGACTTCGAGACGACCCTGCCTTCCGCCGTCGAAGAGCTGGTGCAACAGCAGAAGGAACGTCAGCACGCCTGAGAGGGAGATCATCATGAGTGACAACCGCGTGCTGGCCCGGCTCGAACACATCGGCATCGTCGTCGACGACCTCGCGGCCGCGAAAGCGTTCTTCACCGAGCTCGGGCTGGAGCTGGAAGGCGAGATGACGGTCGAGGAGCGCGTCGTCGACCTCATCAACGGGCTCGACGGCGTCCGCTCGGACGTCGCGATGATGCGGACCCCGGACGGCCACGGATGCCTCGAGCTGATCCGGTACCAGACGCCCGCGGGCCCGGCGGGCGACCCGGCCGCGCCGGCGAACACGCCCGGCATCCGGCACATCCTGTTCGAGGTGGCGGACATCGACGACGTCGTCGCCCGCCTGCGGAACCACGGCGCCGAGCTCGTCGGCGAAGTCACGCAGTACGAGAACAGCTTCCGGCTCTGCTACCTGCGCGGTCCCGCGGGGATCATCGTCGAGCTGGCCGAAAAGATCGGGTGAACTGTGGACGAGGTCCTGCTGCGGAGCCTGACGCCGCACGTGCTCGGGATCCTCGTGCGGCGCGGAGCCGACTTCGCGTCGGCCGAGGACGCCGTGCAGGACGCGCTGGTCGAGGCTTTCCGCGTCTGGCCGGCCGAGCCGCCGCGCGACCCGAAGGGCTGGCTGGTCACGGTCGCCTGGCGCAAGTTCCTCGACGTCGCCCGGTCGGACACCGCCCGGCGGCGGCGCGAGGACCTCGTCGACGTCGAGCCGGAGCCCGGCCCGGCGGCCACCGCGGACGACACGCTCCAGCTCTACTTCCTGTGCGCGCACCCGTCGCTGACGCCGTCTTCGGCGGTCGCACTCACCCTGCGTGCCGTCGGCGGGCTGACCACCCGTCAGATCGCGCAGGCCTACCTGGTCCCCGAAACGACCATGGCGCAGCGCATCAGCCGGGCCAAGCGCACGGTCGGAGAGGTGCGGTTCGACCAGCCCGGTGACGTCGCGACCGTGCTGCGCGTCCTCTACCTGGTGTTCAACGAGGGCTACTCGGGCGATGTCGACCTGGCCGCCGAGGCCATCCGGCTGACCCGGCAGCTCGCGGCCGCGATCGACCACCCCGAGGTCGCGGGGCTGCTGGCGCTCATGCTGCTCCACCACGCGCGCCGCGCCGGGCGGACCGAGGCCGACGGCAGCCTGGTGCCGCTCGCCGAGCAGGACCGCGGCCGATGGGACACCGCGGCGATTGCCGAGGGCGTGGGGATCCTGCAGAAGGCCCTCGCCCGCGACCGGCTGGGCGAGTTCCAGGCCCAGGCGGCCATCGCGGCCCTGCACGCCGACGCGCCGGCCGCCGAGGAGACCGACTGGGTGCAGATCGTCGAGTGGTACGACGAGCTCGCCCGCCTGACCGACAGCCCGGTGGTCCGGCTCAACCGCGCGGTGGCGGTGGGCGAGGCCGACGGACCGCGCGCGGGCCTGGCGGCCCTCGCGGAGCTGGACGACGCGCTGCCCCGCCACGCGGCGGTGGCGGCGTACCTCCACGAACGCGACGGCGACCTGGCGACGGCGGCGCGGCTGTACGCCGAAGCGGCCGAGAAGGCGACCAACCTCGCGGAGCGCGGTCATTTGACTCGCCAGGCCGCGCGGCTCAACACCCGCCTGCGTGGTTGAGGGGATGCCCGCGTTGTGGAGAGTGGCGGCCGTCGGCCTGGGTGGCCGCGCGGGCCGCCTCGTGATCAGTCGCCGCCGGCCAGACCCGGCCCTCCTGAACCGGGCAACGGCGGCCCTGCCCGGTCCGAGGCGCGTCGCCCTCAGCCGAGGTGGTCGTTCGCTCCGCTGACCCAGCCGATGTAGCGCTCGGCCGAGCGGCGGACCGCGCCCTTGGCGTCGCCCAGGATCTTGCCGCCCAACAGGCCGTAGAGGCGGTCGAACTCGTACGGCTCGAGGCGGTCCACGATGCGCCGGACCAGGCCGGCCGACAGCGGGATCTTGTTGGGGTAGCTGCGCATGAAGGTCACCCAGCCCGCCGCCGCCACCGGCACCATCGTGTCGCCGACCAGCAAGAAACCGCCGGTCTCGGTTTCGACGTGGGCCACCGCCGCACCCGGGAAGTGCCCGCCCGCCTCAACAAGCGTCACGCCCGGGAGGACCCGCTCGGTGCCGGACCACGCCCGGATCACCGGGTCCTCGCGCCGCACCCACTGCCGGTCCGCGGCGTGCACCAGCACGGGGACGCGCCCGAGCCGATGGCTCCAGCTGACCTGGGAGCCGTACATGTGCGGGTGGCTGGCCACGATCACCGCGGCGCCGCCGAGCTCCTCGATCTCGGTGGCGAGCGCCGGGTCGAGGTGGTTCGGCGGGTCCCACAGGAGGTTGCCCTCGGCGGTCCGGACCAGGTGCGTCCACTGGCCGATGCCGAACGGTGGTTCGCGGTTGAACCGGTGCAGCCCCGGTTCCAGTTCCTCGTGCACGACTTCGTGGCCGCCGGCCGAAAGCTTGTCGAGGGTCGTCCACGCCTGCCCGGAGGCGGGCACCCACTGGCGGTCGTCGGCGCAGATGGCACACGTGCCGGCCGGGGGCCGGTCGGTGTCGGGGTGTTCGACCCCGCAGGTTCCGCAGATCCAGATCGTCATGACGTCAGTCTTGAAGCTCAGGCAAGGTCGAGGTCAACCCCGGTCCGGGAGCCCTGGGACAATCCCGCCATGGACTCGGGGACGACCACGCAGCTGATCACCGTGGGGGCGACGCTCGGCGGCGTGCTGCTCACGCTGCTGACCACCACGCTCGTGGAGGGCCGGAAGCTGAAGGCAACCCAGCGTGCCGAGGAACGCAAGCGCGCGGCCGAGCACGCCACCTGGCTGCGTGACGAACGGGTCAAGGCCTATGCGGGCCTGTCGAACGCCGGCGAAGAGGCCTTCCAGCTGATCCGCTCGGAGTTCGTCAAGCTGCCGGAGAACCGCGACGAGGTCGAGGCCCGGTGGCGGGAACGGCGCAACGACCTGCGCAAGGCGCACAACCAGGTGGCCCTGTTCGGCACCGGAGAACCACGCCGGCGCGGCAAGGAACTGTGGAAAGTAGCCCGCAACGGGGTGAACGACGTCCTCGCCGAACTGGACTCCGGGGAACGAAGGTGCGGCGGGCCAGTCTGGACCGCGTGCTGACCGGGATCAGCGAGACCGGCGACCGGTTCCTCGAAGCCTGCCGCGCCGACATCCAGGGCACGACGACGGACGACTAGTCAGGCCGGGCCGGCGAGACCGATCAGGTTGCCTTCGGGGTCGGTGAAGTGGGCGACCACCAGGTCGCGCCCCTTCGCGCGGTCCGGGCCCATCCGGCGCGTTCCGCCAAGGCGCTCGGCCTCCGCCAACGCCGCTTCAACGTCCGGGACACCCACGTAGAACACCACGTGCCGCTCGTGTCCCGCCCCGCCGCCGACGCCGCCCGGGATGGTCTCCGTTTCGACGAAACCGTAGTTGCCCGCTTCGGACACCTGGTCCGACACCGGCCCCGAGGTGTCGAACTCCCAGCCGAAGAGCTCGCCGTAGTACCCGCGCAGCCCCGCGGGGTCGGTGCCGATGATCTCGAAGTGCACGACCGGATTGCCCATGACGGCCACCGTACGCCGCCATAGTTGTTAAAAACAACCTTAGAGTTGTAAATTGGAACCATGCCGACAAGCCGGAGCTACGGGGACGCCTGCGCCACCGCCCGCGCGCTGGACGTCGTCGGGGAACGCTGGGCACTGCTCGTCGTGCGCGAGCTGCTGCTCGGGCCGCAACGCTTCTCCGACGTCCGCCGCGCGCTGCCGGGCGCCAGCTCGAACCTGGTCACCGACCGGCTCCGCGAACTCGAAGGCCACGGCGTGGTGACCCGCCGGAAGCTGCCGCCCCCGGCGGCGTCCACGGTCTACGAACTGACCGAGTGGGGTCGCGAGCTGGAGCCGATCGTGCTGGCCCTGGGCGCGTGGGCCGCCCGCGTCCCGCTCCCCCGGCCCGCGACGCTCGGCGCGACGTCGATGTTGCTCTTCCTCCGCGGCTCCGCCCGCCCACGCGCGACGGCCTGCTACCGCGTCGAACTGGACAGTCGCGTGTGGACGGTCCGCACCGAGCCGGGCCGGCTGACGGTCGAGCCGGGCGAACCAGCCGCGCCGGACGCGACGATCCGGACCGACCCGCCGACGTTGAACGCCCTGCTCGAGCGTCCCCAAGACCTGGACCAGGCGACAGAAGACAGCCGGGTGGCGGCGGAAGGTGATCTGAGAGCCGTCCGCCGGCTGCTTCGCGAACACGAAGGCTGACTCACGCGAAGTCCCCGGCATGGTCGTCGGCCCAGTCCGCGAAGCTCCGCGCCGGACGGCCGGTGACCGCAAGGACCGTCTCCGTCGTCGCCTGCGGCCGGTCCACCAGGGCGGCCAGCCGCCGGATCCGGGCTTCGACCACCTCCGCCGAACCGACGCGGCCGAGCCCGCGAGCCTCGAACGCCGCGGTGAGCTCGCGGCGGTAGTCGTCGAGGTCCTGGGTCTCGACGCGGACCGAACGCCCGGCAGCCTGACCGACCAACAAGGCCTGGCGCCGAACCGTGAGCGATTCGGGCCCGGTCAGCGAGTACACCGCACCGAGGTGCCCCGACGACGTCAGCGCACACGCGGCGACAGCGGCGATGTCCGCTTCGTGGACCAGAGCCGAGTGCGAGTCCGGGAACGGGTCGCGCACGACGCCGGCGCGGATCGAGTCCGCCCACAGCAGCCGGTTGGCCGCGAAGCCGCCGGGCCGCAGGAACGTCCACGGGATCCCCGCAGCGCGCACGGCTTGCTCGGCTTCGCCGTGGGCGCGGGTGATGGCGTCCTCCGACGCGGGATCCGCGCCCAGCGCGGACAGCAGCACGACCTGGGTCAGTCCGCTTGCCCGGGCGAGGAACCCGCCGAGCCCGGCCGTGCCCGCGTAGAGGAACGCCTTCGTCACGCCGTCCAAGGCCACGTCCCAGCTCTCGGGCCGGCCCAGATCGGCCGCGACCACCTCGACCCCGCCGGGCAGCCGGGCCCGGCCCGGGTCGCGCCCGGCCGCGCGCACCTCGTGTCCGTCTTCGAGCAGTCGTCCCACCAGCGCGCGGGCGACGTTCCCGCGGGCGCCGGTCACCAGAATCGTCATGCCCGAAGGCTCGTCCCCGGTGGCCGGAACGGGGTAGGCACTGGCGGTACCACCCCGGTGCGGGGTGATGATGGAAGCGTGGACAGGGTGGAGCTGAGCGGGTTCCTGCGCAGCCGGCGGGACCGACTGAAACCCGCCGACGTCGGTCTCGCTCCCGGCGGGCGGCGGCAGACGCCGGGGTTGCGGCGCACCGAAGTCGCGCTGCTGGCCGGGATCTCCGTCGACTACTACGTGCGGCTCGAGCAGGGCCGTGGACCGCAGCCGTCGGACCAGGTCCTCACCGCGCTCGGCCGCGCGCTGCGGCTGACGGGCGACGAACACGCGTACCTGCGGCGGCTGGCGCGGCCGGCTCTCACGCCGTCGCCGCGGCCGGTGCCCGGGAACGTCCTGCGGCTGCTCGACCGCCTCGGCGACGTGCCGGCCATGGTGATCGACGCGAGCTACGAACTGGTGGCGTGGAACCGGATGCTGGTCGCGCTGATCGGCGACCCGGCCGCGTGGTCGCCGCGGCGACGAAACCGGCTGCGACGGCTGTTCGACACCGGCGACACGGTCACCGGCAACCGCCTGGACCTGGCCCGGCTGTGCGTCGCGGACCTGCGGGCGAGCGGGCGGTACCCGGCCGATCCCGCGGTCCGGTCGCTCGTGGACGAGCTTCTCGAGGACAGCCCCGAATTCGCCCGGCTGTGGGCCGAGCGGGAGGTCGTGGTGCAGCGGACGCTGACCAAGCGGACCGTCCACCCGGTCGCGGGCCCGCTGGAGCTCGACTGCGAGATCCTCGCCGTCCCGGGCCACGAGTACCGGGTCGTCGTCTACACGGCGGCGCCGGGCACGCCGTCCGCCGAAGGGCTGAAACGACTCACCGCGTGAGCGCCTCCTCGCGGACCCGCAGCGACGGCGCCAGGAACACGATCGCGAACGTCACCACGACCGCCGACGACAACGCCCAGTGCAGCCCGATCCGCGTCGCCAGCGCGCCCACCAGCACCGGCTCCACCAGGAAACCCAGGTACCCGCACGCGGCGACGGCGGCCACCGCGCGGCCTGGCGCGTCCGCCTGCTTGCGGCTCGCCGCGCTCCACGCGATCGGCACGATCCCGGCCACGCCGAGGCCGACCACCGCGAAGCCGAACACCACCGCGACCGGCCATGGCGCGAAAAGGACCACGGCGAAACCCAGCACCGCGAGCGCGGTCGCCACGCGGACGAACCGCACCGCGCCCGTGCGCGCCACGAGCCGGTCGGCGACCAGGCGGACCGCGATCATCGTCCCGGAGAACGCGAAGTAGCCCAGTGACGCGAGCGCGGGCGTCGCGCCGGTGACGTCCGCGAGGTACACCGCGCTCCAGCTGTTGACCGCGCCTTCGGCGACGAACCCGCAGAACGCGATCACGCCCAGCGGCAGCAGCGCCCGGCTCGGCCACGCGAACGCCGCGTCGCCCTGGCCGCGGTCGGCGCCCGTGAGGAAGCGCGTCTTGGCCCACAGCGCCAGCGCGAGCAGCACCGCGCCCGCGATCGGGAAGTGCACCGAAACCGGGACGTGCAGGGCCTCCATCAGCGCGTCGACGCCGGAGCCCGCGAGGCCGCCGATGTTCCAGAACGCGTGGAAGCCGGCGAAGATCGGTCGGCCGTAGCCCTCCTCGACGCGGGCCGCGTGCGCGTTCATCGCGACGTCGAGCAGGCTGTTGCCCACCCCGAGCACGACGAGCGCCGCGACGAACACCGGCGCGGACCACGCGAACGCCACCAGCGGCAGCCCGCCGCACAGCACGACCGCGCCGAGCACGACCGCCGCGCGGCTGCCGATCCGGGTGAGCAGCGCCCCCGCGCCCACCAGGGCGACGACCGATCCCAGGGCGAGGCCGAAGAGCCCGGTCGCCAGCTGGCCAGTGGTCAGCCCCAGCTGCTCCTGCACCGCCGGCACCCGCGCCAGCCAGGTCGCGAACGCCGCGCCGCACACGGCGAAGACGACGGAGACTCCCAGTCGAGCGCGTTTCAGTTCTCCGGTCACTTCGGCGATTATCCTGATCTCGTGGCCAGCTGGGACGACGCCGGCCGGATCGCGCGCGGGCTGCCTGAAGTGATCGAGGACAGCTCGCGCGGGCATCTGGCCTGGCAGGTCGGCAAGAAGGGCTTCGCCTGGGAGCGCCCGCTGCGCAAGGGCGACGTCGAGGCGCTCGGCGCGCGGGCGCCCGCCGGGCCGGTGCTCTGCGCCTACGTGCCGGACGTCGGCGTCAAGGACGCGCTGGTCGCCGACGACCCGGCCGTCTTCTTCACGACCCCGCACTTCCGCGGCTTCCCCGCGATCCTCGTCGAGCTCGACCGGATCGACCGGCCGACGCTGGAAGAAGTGCTGGTCGAGGCGTGGTTGTGCCGGGCGCCGAAGCGGCTGGCGAAGACGTGGCTCGAAAATCGACCAACCATGTAGAGAACGCGGACCGGACTCCGTCCTTTCCCGTGAACGCGCTCACCGGGGCGCGGAAAGGAGCCGATCATGGCGAAGTACATGCTGCTGATGAGCTACAGCGGGGACACCGCGTGCGATCTCCCGATGGGCGAATGGCCGCCGGAGGACATCCGCGCGCACATCGACTTCCAGCACGCGCTCGACGCCGAGCTGCGGGACAAGGGCGAGCTCGTCGACGCGCAGGGCCTGGCCGGGCCCGACCTGGCGAAGACGGTGGTCTCCGACGGCCGGACCAGCCCCGTGGTCACCGACGGGCCGTACCCGGAGGGCAAGGAGCTGCTGGCCGGCTACTGGCTCGTCGACGTCGAGAGCGAGGAGCGCGCGCTGGAGATCGCGGCGAAGGCCTCAGCCGCGCCCGGGCCGGCCGGGGTGCCGATCCGGCAGCCGATCGAGGTGCGCCAGGTGATGAGCGCGCCCGCCTGATGGCCGGCGACCGGGTCGAGGACCTGCTGCGCACGCTCGCGCCGCAGGTCCTCGGCGTCGTCGCGCGACGGTTCCGCGACTTCGACGCCGCGGAGGACGCCGTGCAGGAGGCGCTGCTCGCGGCCGCGCGGCACTGGCCGTCCGGCGGATTGCCGGACAACCCGCGCGGGTGGCTGCTCCAGGCGGCCGTCAACCGGCTGACCGACCAGCTCCGCAGCGACCAGGCCCGTCGTCGCCGGGAAGACGCGGCGGCGCTCGAACCACCGCCGCCGCATGTCCCGGAAACCGACGACACGCTGACGCTGCTGTTCCTCTGCTGCCACCCGGCGCTCACGCCCGCGTCGGCGATCGCGCTGACGCTGCGCGCGGTCGGTGGCCTGACCACGGCCGAGATCGCCGGGGCGTTCCTGGTCCCGGAAGCGACGATGGCGCAGCGGATCAGCCGGGCCAAGGCGCGGATCAAGGCGTCGGACGTGCCGTTCCGGCTGCCCGCGCCCGAAGACCGCGAGGCCCGTCTGCGGTCCGTGCTGCACGTGCTCTACCTGGTGTTCAACGAGGGCTACACGAGCAGCGCGGGCGGCAGCCTGCACCGGACCGAGCTGTCCGGCGAGGCGATCCGGCTGACCCGGCTGCTGCACGGGACGCTGCCGGCCGACGGCGAGGTCACCGGGCTGCTGGCGCTGATGCTGCTCACCGACGCGCGGCGCCCGGCGCGGACCGGGCCGTCGGGCGAGCTGGTGCCGCTGACCGAGCAGGACCGGGCGAAGTGGCACCGCGGCCAGATCCGGGAGGGCGTCGCGCTGGTCACCGAGGCGCTCGCGCTCGGCGACGCGGGCGAGTACCGGCTGCAGGCCGCGATCGCCGCCGCGCACGACATCGCACCGCGCGTCGAAGACACCGACTGGGACCGCATCCTGCGGACCTACCGGCGGCTGGAGCGGCTGACGGACAACCCGGTGGTGACGCTCAACCGCGCGATCGCGACGGCGATGGTGCACGGGCCCGCCGCCGGGCTGGCGCTGCTGGAGACCCTCGAGCTGGGCGGGCACCGGCTCGACGCCGTCCGCGCGCACCTGCTGGAGCTGGCCGGGGACGTCGCCGGCGCCGTCCGGCACTACGACGCCGCGGCCGCGCGGACCACGAACACCCCGGAACAACGGTATCTCCTGACGCGGGCCGCTCGGCTCCGGTCGTCGAGCTCCTTCCAGAGCAGCTGAAAACAACCCCACGGCCGCCTCCGTCCGGACTATCTTGGCGGGGTGAAATCCTTGAGCCATGATCGGCTGGCCGAGGCGCTCGTCGCCGAGGCGGAGGAGTTCGGGATGGCGATCGAAGGCGCCGCGCCGGACGCGCGCGTCCCGACGTGTCCCGAATGGACGCTGCAGGACCTGACCCGCCACGTCGGGCTGGCCTACCACAAGTCCGCCGCCATCATCGCGAGCCGGCCCACCGGGTACGTGCCGTTCGACGCGGTCACCGTCGACGACCCGCCCGGCTTCGACGCTCTCGGCGACTGGCTGGTCGACGGCGCGGAACGGCTCGTCGAGGCCGTGGCCGACGTCGGTCCCGAAACGCCGACGTCGACCTGGACCCCCGATCGCCGCGCCGGGTTCTGGACGCGCCGGCTCACCCACGAGACCGTCGTCCACCGCGCGGACGCCGCGTTCGCGACCGGCGCGCCGTACGACGTCGACGGTGATCTGGCCGCGGACGGGATCGCCGAGGGCCTCGACCTGGTGGCCGTCTTTTCGCGGCTCGAGCATCCGGCGCTGGACCGGACGTCGCTGCGGGGTGACGGCGAAACCCTGCTGTTCCGGTCCACCGCGCCGGAGCTGGCCTGGCTGGCCCGCCGGACGCCGTCGGCCGTCGAGGTGAGTCAGTCGCAGGGAGACGCGGACGTCGTCGTCGAGGGCCGCGCCGTCGACCTGCTCCTCGCGCTGAACGGGCGCATCCCCACCGACGACCCGCGGCTGACGATTTCGGGCGACGCGGGCCTGTTCCGGCATTGGCGGGAGAACACGAAGTTCTGAGGCGCGCTGCCGCCCGTCGCACACCGGTGACGGCGGCCTGCCTTGACGGCTGTCATATAGTCGGTTCCGACTGATAGGGAGCGACTAGTGCCGCCACGCAAGATCCGCAACACCCTCGCGCTGGCCCTGCTCGGCCTGCTGCTGGAACGCCCGATGCACCCGTACGAAATGGCGTCCACGCTGCGCGAGCGCTTCAAGGACAGCAGCTTCAAGATCAACCCCGGCTCGCTCTACGACACCGTGGAGTCGCTGGCGAAGCACCGGTGGATCGAGCCGGTCGAGACGGTCCGGGAGGGCAATCGGCCGGAGCGGACGGTCTACGCGCACACCGAACTCGGCCGCCAGGAGTTCATCGCGTGGCTCGACGAACTGGTCCGCGAGCCGGTCGCGGAGTACCCGAAGTTCGTCGCGGCGGTGAGCTACCTCGGCGCGCTCGGCCCGGAGCGCGCGGCCGACGCGCTGGAGGAACGCGCCCGTCACCTGGCCGCCCGCATCGACGGCGCGAACACCGCGCTCGACGAAACCGTCGGCAAGGGGGCGCCGCGGCTGTTCATGATCGAGGTCGAGTTCGTCCGCCACGCGTGGCAGGCGGAGCTCGACTGGGCCCGCGCCACCGCCGCCGAAATCCGCGCCGGCTCGCTGCCCTGGCCCGACCACTTCTGAGGGGAAACTCGTGCTCGAAACCGATGTCCTCGTCGCCGGCGCCGGTCCGGCCGGCCTGCTCGTCGCCGCGGAGCTCGCGCTGGCCGGCGTCCGCGCCACGATCGTCGAACGCCATCCTTCGCGGCCGCCGTACTGCCGCGGTTTCAACCTCAACTCGCGTTCGCTGGACCTGCTGGCCCGCCGTGGGCTGGCCGAGGGCCTGGTCGCCGAAGGCCACCAGGTGCCGCACGCCCCGGTGACCGGCCTGCCCGGCCCGCTGTCACTCACCGACGCGGCGACCGGCCACCCGTTCTCGCTGGGGATTCCGCAGACCCGCGTCGAAGAGGTCCTGGAAGGGTGGGCCGCCGACCTCGGCGTCGAAATCCTGCGGGGGCACGAGCTGCGGTCCTTCACGCAGTCCCCGGAAAGCGTTTCCTCAGTCGTCCACAACGGACAATTCGGCCGCACGATCTCCGCCCGTTTCCTGGTGGGGTGCGACGGTGGGCGCAGCACGGTGCGCAAGCAGGCCGGGATCGGCTTCCCGGGCGTCGACGCGCGCTGGTACGCGCTGCTCGGCGACGTCGAATGCGAGCTGCCGTACGGGGTTTCGGCCGGGCCGGACGGCCGCACGGTGTTCGTCATCCCGCGGCCGGGCTACGTCCGGATCGTGGTGCGCGAGGACGACCCGCCGGCCGACAAGTACGCGCCCGTGACGCTCGAACGGCTCCAGGCCCAGGTGGACGCGGTGCTCGGCCGGCACGTCGAGCTGCGCGAACCCCGCTGGCTGACCCGCTTCGGCGACGCGGCGCGCTTGGCCACGCACTATCGCGAAGGCCGGGTGCTCCTGGCGGGCGACGCGGCGCACATCCACCCGCCGGCGGGGGCGATCGGGGTGAACGTGGCGCTCGACGACGCGTTCAACCTCGGCTGGAAGCTCGCGGCGACGGTGCTCGGGACCGCGCCGGAGGGGCTACTGGACACGTACCACACCGAGCGGCACGAGGCGGGCTCGCGGATTCTGGCGAACACGCAGGCGCAGGTGGCACTGGGCGAGGCCCCCGACGAGCCGCTCGCCGACCTGATGCGGCGGGTCGCGGCGCATCCGGCGGGGAACCGGGCGCTGGCGGAGATCATCACGGGGCTGGACGCGTGTTACTCGCCGGGAGGGCACCCGTGGCTGGGGCGACTGGCGCCGGACGTGCCGCTCGTGGTCGATGGTCGCGAGACGCATTTGGCCGCGCTGCTGCATTCCGGACGTCCGGTGCTGGTGGATCTGGCGGGATCCTTTGCTGCCTGGTCGCCGGCGGTTGAGGTGGTTGCCGCGTCGAGTCCGTCCGCTTCGGACATCGACGCGGTGTTGTTGCGGCCGGATGGGCACGTGGCTTGGGTCGGTACGTCCGGCTCGGGCGACGAAGGGCTGGCGGAGGCGGTGCACCGCTGGATCGGCGACGCGGCTTCTGCCCTTTCTCTGCAGGGAAACGTTGGGTCCGCGCGGCCGGCTTGACGGCCAGCGATGCTGACCCGAGGGCCGTGGTCGCACGATTGTGTTGTTGTGAATGACTCTTTCACCTCGTCGGACGAGGTGAAAGAGTCATTCACGGCGTCCGAACCGCAGCAGCACCCCCGCCCTTCCCTTGGGGGGCGTCCCCGGCTCCAGTCTATCGGCCAGGTAGGTCCGAACCGCGGGATCGCTCGGCGAGCACCCGAGTTGTCCACATCGGGGCCGGGCTGGGGAAAGGTCAGCGCGGGCGGTCCAGGACCGCCCGCTGCTCGACCCGTCCGTCGAGCGTGAAACGGCTGTGCGGGGTGAAGCCGAGCTTCTCCACCACTCGCGCCGAGGCCTTGTTCACCGGCTCGTACACCGCCAGCAGACGCTCCGCGAAGCCGGCCGAGAAGACGTGGTCGCGGACCGCCGTCGTCGCCTCCGTTGCGTAGCCCCGGCCCCAGCCCGATGGGGCGACCCACCAGCCCATCTCCACCGCCGGCAACCCCAAGCCGGACTCCTGGGGGCTGCGGCTGACCAGCGATACCACTCCGTCGAACGAACCCGGCGCCGCGGACACCGCGAACCAGCCGAAACCGTGCGACGCCCAGTGCGCGAGCGTCGCCTGGTGCTTGGCGAGCGTGTACTCGTGGGTCCACGGCTCGCCCGTGCCCACGAACCGGACCGTGTCCGGAATCTGGGCCAGCGCGAACAAGTCGTCGAAGTACTCCTCGGCCCACTGGTGGAGCGTGAGCCGTTCCGTGGTGATCAGCACCACCGACAGTTTAGGCGCGCGCCGGTTTTCCGCCATCGATTACCGCCGGTCACGAAGAGGTAGCCCGTTCGGCCTATGGTCCGGACCACATTAATGGTCTATACCAATTAGGTCCGGTAGTCCCCGCCGCCGCGCTCGTCGTCGTGGAGGTTCCACCATGCGTCTCCGTTCCCTGCTGGCCGGGCTGGCCGGCTTAGCGCTCGTGAGCACCGGGCTCGGCGCTCCCGCCGAGGCCGCCGCCGGGTCACCGATCCCCGTCGGGCCCTACGTCGACATGGGGGCCTGGCCCACGCCCAGTTTGTCCGCGATGTCCGCCGCGAGCGGCGTCAAAGGATTCACGCTCGCCTTCGTCAACTCCTACGGCTGCAAGGCCAGCTGGTTCGGCGCCTACGACCCGCGCACCGCCTGGCAGAAGGACGAAATCACCAAGATCCGCAACGCCGGCGGCGACGTCAAGATCTCCTTCGGCGGCGCGTCCGGCATCGAGCTGGCCCAGGCCTGCAGCACGTCCGCCCAGGTGGCGGCCGAGTACGACGCCGTCGTCAAGGCGTACGGCCTGAAGTACGCCGACTTCGACATCGAGGGCGCGGCCGTCGCGGATCCGACGTCGATCGCCCGCCGCTCTCAAGCCCTGAAGACGCTCCAGAACAACAACCCGGGGCTGAAGATCTCGCTGACCCTGCCTGCGCTGCCGACCGGCCTCGACGCGAACGGGCTCAACGTCGTCAAGGCGGCCAAGGACGCCAGCGTCACCCTCGACCTCGTCAACATCATGGCGATGGACTACTACCAGGGTGCCGGTGACCAGGGCGCGAAAGCGATTTCCGCAGCCAAGGCGACGCAGGCGCAGCTCAAGTCGCTCTACGGGCTGAGCGACGCGGCGGCGTGGAAGAAGGTCGGCGTGACCCCGATGATCGGCGTCAACGACTCGCAGAACGAGATCTTCTACCAGAAGGACGCGAAGGCGCTGGTGGCGTTCGCGAAGACCGTCCACCTGGGCATGCTCTCGTTCTGGGAGGCCGGGCGTGACGCCAACGCGTGCACCGGCGCGCTCTACAAGTGCACCAACGTGCCGCAGGCGAAGTACGAGTTCGCGAAGATCTTCGCCGGCTACACGGGCTGATCCGGCGCCGGGCGGGGTCCACGGACTCCGCCCGGCGGGCAGGATGGTCACGCCTCCTCGTTCGGTGCCGCCGCGGCCGCGTACGCCGAGGCCGCCGTGCGGTGGGCGCTCGAACCCGCCGCCGGGGTGCGGGTGCTCGATCTCGGCGCCGGGACCGGAAAGCTCACCGCCACGCTGGTCGCGGTCGGCGCCGACGTCACCGCGGTGGAGCCCGATCCGGCGATGCTGGCCGAGCTGCGCGGAGAACTGCCCGACGTCCGGGCGCTGCCGGGGCGGGCCGAGGCGATCCCGCTGCCCGACGCCTCCGTCGACGCCGTGGTGGCGCTCCTCGCGACCAGGGCGGGGATGCTGGTCATGCCGGAACAGGAACGCACCGTCACGCTCGAACGAATCCGCGCTTACCTCGCGCGCACCCCGGAAACCGCCGACGGCGAGTTCACGCTTCCGATGCTGACCCGCGTGCTGCGCGTCACCAGCTGACGGCGTCCGCGATCAGCGCGTCCCGCACCGCCGCGGGCCCCGCCCGGCAGGGTTCCGCACGAGTGACCACGAAGAGCGTGTTGATCGGCGGCTCGACCGGGTCCAGCAGCGCCACCAGGTCACCCGAAGCCAGCTCGGCCGCGCACAGGTACCGCGGGAGCACGCTGACGCCGAAGCCGGCCAGCACGCACGTCAGGACGCCGCGCAGGTCCGGGACGACGACGGATGGCCCGGCGGGCGGCCGGACACCCAGCACCGAACGCCAGTAGCGGCGGATGATCGGCAGGTCCTCGGCGTACGCCACCAGCGGTGCCGTCCGCGGGTCGCCGTCGAAGCCGCGCGGGCCGACCAGGACGAACTCCTCGTCGGTCAGCGGTGTCGCCGTGAGACCGCGGCCGCGCGGCCGGATCGTGGACACGACCAGGTCGGACCGGCGCTGCGAAAGGCCCGCCAGCAGGTCGTCGGCCAGGCCGAACGTGACCCGCAGCTTCAGCCCGGAAGCGACCAGGCCGGCCAACGCGGGCAGCACGCGCGCGGTGGTCAGCTCCGCCGGTCCGGCCAGGTGCACCGGCGCGGCGAAGGGGTCGGCCTCGCCGACGGTCAAGGAAGAAAGCGCGTCGACGTGCGGGGCGACCCGGGCAGCCAGCTCGTCGGCCGCCGGGGTGGGGGTGACGCCGCGGGCACGCCGGACGAACAGCTGCCGCCCGAGCTGCTCCTCCAGGGCTCTGACCTGCGCGGTCACCGTCGGCTGGGACAAGCCCAGCGACGGCGCCGCACCGGTCAGCGAGCCCGCGCGGTGGACCGCGAGGAACGTCCGCAGCAGGTCGAGGTCCAGCTCAGTCCTCGATCAGCTCGATCGAGTCCACGACATTCGGGTAGAACGCGACGTGGTCCTTGATCGCCGCGACCGCGTCGTACGGCTTCTCGTACGTCCAGATCGCGTTTTCCGCCTGCACGTCACCGACGTTCAGGCTGTAGTAGCTGCTGTCGCCCTTGTACGGGCAGTACGTCTCGTGGTCGGTCCGCTCCAGCACGCCGAAGTCGACGTCCGCCCGCGGAATGTACTGCGCCGCCGGGTAGTTCGACTCCTGCAGGGTCAGCGCGTTGCGGCTGTCGGCCACCACGCGCCCGCCCGCCTTGACCACCACGCGGGCCTTGGTCGGCTCGACGGTGATCGGGTGGTCCGGGCCCGGGACCAGCACCTTCTTCTCCGGCATGTCAGCTCCTCGAAAAAGTCGTGTAGTGGGAGCAGCACCCGGGACCCGGCCGTTATTCCGGGTCAGGGCAGGTAGTACATCGGGTTCGGCAGCTTCACCGGACGCAGCCCGTAGCCACCCTCGAGGTCGCTGAACTGGTCACCGACGTTCAGCACGATCTTCGCGCCGGTCGCCTCGATGTGCGCCCGCGTGCCCGACTTGTACTGGACGGTGGTGCAGGTCAGCCCGCACGGCAGGTAGTCCGGCGCGGTCACCTTCGGCTTGAAGAACGCGCCGGCCGGGGCCGGGAAACCCTCGTTGGCGAGGTTCTTCAGCGACTGCGGGCCCTGCAGCTCGTTGCGGCCGGTCAGGAAGTACACCTTCACACCGTGCTGCGCGGCCCAGTTGGTCAGCTCCAGCACCGGCTTGTTCGCGACGAAAGTGCCGTTGTCGATGGCCTGCTGCTGCTTGACCGGGTCGAAGCCGAAGTCGTTGTCGGCTTCCCAGCCGTAGGTGACCTCGGAGGTGTCGTCGACGTCCAGCACGATCGCCGGGTTCTTGACCTTGCCGAGCTGCTGCTGCAGGTAGCGCTTCGCGTCGGCGACGACGTTCTTGGTGTCCTTCACGAACTTGCTCGTGTCGGAGTAGTGGTGCTTGCCCGCGGCGTCGAGGTAGTCGCCGTAGTACGCCTTGACGTCGTTCTTGACCTGGCCGATGTTGGCCGGTTCCTTCGAGCGGGCGGCGGTGGCTTCGTCCGAGCCGGCCAGCGCGGTGGCCCCCGAGGCGACGGTGGCGCCGATGGCCGCGGCGGCGGCGAGCTTGACGAGACCTGACCATTTTCCGGACACGGCGACCCTCCAGTGAAGACTTGACGACGGAGGGAACCTACGTCACGTTCACCCGGAGTTCCACCCTCCGTTGGTTCCTGTTCACCTAGACCCGTTCGGCCCGGCACAAGAACGCCACCGGCGCGCGGCCGATCCGCGTCAGAACCACCGAAACTTCCGCCTCGCCGCGTGGTTTCAGCCTGCGGCGCAACGCGTCCGGGTCGACGTCGAGGCCGCGGATCAGGATTTCCAGCCGTCCGACGGCGTGTCGCTTGAGGACGGCCTTCAACGCCTTCTCGGTGTACGGCCCGTACTCCAGGACGCGGAAGGCCCGCACGCCCGGCGGCGGGGTGTCACCGGTCAGGTACGCGATGCGTTCGTCCAGCTGCCACAACCCGTGCCGCGCCGCGTAGTGCCGGACCAGCCCGGCGCGGACGACGGCGCCGTCCGGGTCGACGATCCACTCCCCCGGCTCCCGTGTGGGCAGTTCGTCCGGTTCGGCGTCGGTGACCGTCCACTGTGTCCCGTCCGAGCGCAGCACGGTGGCCCGCCGGGTGACGCCGGTGCCGAGGCCGCGCCAGAGGCAGGATTCGCGGACCTGGCCGTCGAGGGACACCAGCTCGACCTCGTCGGCCCACGGCGTGATCGCGAAGTCGAGCCCGGGCGCGCACTTCACGGACAGCGCGCGCCCCGGGTAGGCGTCGACCAGCCCGTCCAGCGGCGGGGCGAAGTCCGCGGGTTTCCAGGCCCGGCGTCCGGCGGAGTCGCGGCGAGCGGGGTCGGCGACGACGACGCCCGAGCGGCTCACCGGGTGCAGCGCGTCGGCGCGGGCGAGTCCGAACGCGACACCCGCGGTGGTTCCGTTGTGCCGGGCCATCTCCAGTCGCACCGGGTCCAGATCGGACCCGAGCGCGCGCCGCGCCACCCGGGCGATCTCGACCAGATCGGCGCCCACGGAACACGTGACGTCGTGGACGTCGAGGCCCGCCAGCCGCGAAGCGCGATGCCGGGCGACGGGGGACGCGCTCGCCTGCTGGAGCGCGTCCGAGGTGAACAGCCAGCCCGCCGAATCCACTTTGGACACGGCCTTCCGGCGCAGCAGCACGGTTTCCAGCACCGCGGCCGCGTACTCCTCGCCGGCGATCCGGCGCACGCGGGCGACGTCGGCGATCCGGTCGGTCAGCGGCAGGGCCGAGACCTCGGCGAGCGCCGCCTCACCCGCGCCGGAGCGCAGGTGGGCGACGTCGCCGAGGGTGAAGGAATAGCCCACTCAGGACGGCCGCTTGGTCCCGGTGATCATCACGTTGTAGAACAGCTCGCGCGGCAGCACCCTCGCCAGCAGCTTCTTGTCCACAGCGGACAGCCGCAGCCACAGCTTGTAGGCGAACAGCCGCCACCGGACGGTCAGCTTCTCCTGCGGCACCGCGGCCTCGAACGTCCGGATCGGCCAGCCCGCGAGCGCCGCGGCGAACTCCTCGGTGACCGCGTGGACGTCCTGGGCGCCGGCCCCGCGGGCCCACGACTCCAGCTCCGACGGGTCGAAGGTGTGGATGTCGACGACGGCTTCCAGCGCGGCGGCGCGCGACGACTCGTCGAGCTCCTCCTGCGGACGGCGCCAGCCGCTCAGCGCGGGCAGCTTCGTCACCCGGGTCGTCAGGAACCAGGTGAACTGGCCGAGCTTGCGGGCGTAGAAGTCGCCGATCTTCGTCGGCTCGCCGGCGAAGACGAACCGGCCGCCCGGCTTGAGCACGCGCAGCACCTCGCGGAACGCCGCCTGGACGTCCGGGATGTGGTGCAGCACGGCGTGCCCGACGACGAGGTCGAACGTGTTGTCCTCGTACGGGATGCGCTCGGCGTCGGCGACCCGGCCGTCGACGTCGAGGCCGAGCTTCTCGGCGTTGCGCAGCGCGACCTGCACCATGCCGGGCGAGAGGTCGGTGACCGAGCCCTTCTTGGCGACGCCGCCCTGCATGAGGTTCAGCAGGAAGAACCCGGTGCCGCTGCCCAGCTCCATCGCGTGCTGGTACGGCTGGCCGTCATCGCCCGCGACGGCGTTGAACACGTCGGTGGCGTAGGAGATGCAGCGCTCGTCGTACGAGATCGACCACTTCTCGTCGTAGGTGCCGGCTTCCCAGTCGTGGTACAGCACGTTCGCCAGCTTGGGGTCGGCCCAGGCGGCCTTGACCTCTTCGGCGGTGGCGTGCGGGTTCGGCGCCGGGTCGTTCACGTCGGTCAAGGCGTCATTTCCCTTCGAAAGTGGCCTTGCCGGGCCCGTTTTCGATGAACGACTTCATGCCGTTCTGCTGGTCTTCGGTCGCCCAGAGGGCGGCGAACAGGTGCGACTCGAGCTTGAGCCCGTTCGCCAGGTCCGTGTCGAGACCGCCGTCGATGGCCGCCTTCGCCGCGCGCAGCGCGACGGCGGGGCCGTTCGCGAACTGGGACGCCCACTTGTGCGCGGCCGCGTAGACGTCGTCGGGCGCGACGACCTCGTCGACGATCCCGAGGCGCAGTGCTTCTTCGGCCTTGACGAACCGTCCCGTGTAGACGATGTCCTTGGTCTTGCTCGGGCCGATCAGCCGGGCCAGGCGCTGGGTGCCGCCCGCGCCGGGGATGACGCCGAGCTGGATCTCGGGCTGGCCGACCTTGACGTTGTCGCCGGCGACCCGGCGGTCCGCGGTCAGCGCCAGCTCGAGGCCGCCGCCGAGGGCGTAGCCGGTGATGGCCGCGACGACCGGCTTCGGGATCTCCGCGATCGCGGCGAGGGTGCCGGTGAGGCGGGCGCCGAACTTGGCGATCTCCGGGTAGGTGCGGGTGGCCATCTCCTTGATGTCCGCGCCGCCGGCGAAGGTCTTCTCGCCGCCGTAGAGGATCACCGCGCGGACGTCGTCGCGCTCGGAGACCTCCTTCGCCAGCTCCGCGAGCTCGGCGGTGACCTGGGCGTTCAGGGCGTTGACCGGCGGCCGGTCGAGCCGGATCGTGCCGACCCCGTCCTTGACCTCGAGGGTTACGAACTCTCCCACGCCACTCCTCCTCATTGACGGACTGCCAGCAGGCTACCGGCCGGTAAGCGCCAGCTTAGCGACGGCGGGCGAAGAAGCGATCGCCGGAACGCTCGAGCACGAGGTCCTGGTCGAACGTCTTCGACAGGTTTTCGCTGGTGATGACGTCGTCGACCAGCCCGGAGACGACGGCGTGGCCGTCACGGAGAAGCAGTGCGTGGGTGAACCCGGGCGGGATCTCCTCGACGTGGTGGGTGACCAGCACGAGCGCCGGCGCGTCCGGGTCGAGGGCCAGCGCCGAGAGCCGCGCCACGAGGTCTTCGCGGCCGCCCAAATCCAACCCGGCCGCCGGCTCGTCGAGCAGCAGCATCTCCGGGTCGGTCATCAGCGAGCGGGCGATCAGCGCGCGCTTGCGCTCCCCTTCGGACAGCGTGCCGAAGGTGCGCTCGGCGAGGTTGCCGATGCCCATCGCGTCGAGCAGCTCGGTCGCGCGGGCGGTGTCGAGGGTGTCGTATTCCTCACGCCAGCGGCCGAGCACCGCGTACCCGGCGCTGACCACGACGTCCTTGACGAGCTCGTCGCCCGGCACGCGCTGGGCGATCGCCGCCGAGGTGAAGCCGATGCGCGGGCGCAGGTCGAAGATGTTGACCCGGCCGATCCGCTCGCCGAGCAGGTCGACCTCGCCCGTGGTCGGGTGCAGCTCGGCCGCGGCGAGGCGCAGCAGGGTGGTCTTGCCCGCGCCGTTCGGGCCGAGCACCACCCAGCGTTCGTCCAGTTCGACGCTCCAGTCGAGACCGGCGAGGAGGTCGTTGGTCCCCCGGCGGACGCCGACACCGGCCATCCGGACCACGAGGTCGTCAAGTTCGCTGGGCTGGATCGGCTCGCTCACGAACCCCATTCTGTCTGCCGTCGCGCGCGCGTGCGCACCCGCCCGGGTGAGACGGCGATCCGGCTGGTCGGAGCGTGTCCACGACGTGGAACGGCGCACGCCGGAAGTGCCGTGCGCCACTCGGTTGTGGCAGGATCACCGGCATGTCAGCCGACGTGCACGCCACCCCGGTCACCCGGGGCTCGTTCTGGCGCCGTCGTGCGATCGACCTGCTCCTCGTCGCTTCGGCCGGGTGTACGCGGGCGCGGCTCCGCTGATCCCACGCGTCCTCGTGACGGGTGCGGTGCCGCGCTGGTCCCGTGTCCCCATCACTTCGCGTCCGAGGAGCACCCGCGTTGACCACTTCGATCATCCGTCCCGCCGTCGAGATCCACCCGCAGCTGACCGATCCGCTGCTGCCCGAGCTGCTGCACCCGTCGCGGCTGCTGTGGACCCCGCGTGAGCTGGCGGACCTGACCGCCACCGTCACCACCGAGCTGACCGCGAGCGTCAAGGACATCCTGCGGTTCGACGAGGACCGCCGCTGGTGGGCCCGGCTGGCGCTGACCGACGGCGTCGAGCTGTGGCTGCTGTCGTGGCTGCCCGGCCAGCAGACCAAGCCGCACGACCACGGCGGCGCGTCCGGCTCGTTCACCGTCCTGCAGGGCGAGCTGGGCGAGGAGTACCGCTACCCCGGCGGCCCGGTCCGGCGGCGCACGCACGTCGCCGGCGAGGGCATCGGCTTCGGCGCCGGCCGCGCCCACCAGGTCACCGGGATCGGCGACGCGCCCGCGGCGAGCGTCCACGCGTACTCGCCGCCGCTGGTGCCGACGCGGGAGTACGCGACGCTCGCCGACGTCCCGGCCGAAATCCCGCCGCTGCCGGTTATCGTCCAAGGATGAGCGCGATCGATTCGTTCCTGGAGCAGGCCCGGTCCGGACTGGACCGGGTCGGCCCCGCCCGGGCCCGCGAGCTGCAGGAGGCGGGTGCGCTGCTCGTCGACATCCGGCCTCATCGGAACCGCGAGGCCGAGGGCGAGATCCCGGGCTCGGTGGTCGTCGAGCGGATCCACCTGGAGTGGCGGCTGGCCCCGGACAGCGACTGGCGGCTGCCCGGCGTGACGGCCGATTCGACCGTCGTCGTGCTGTGCAACGAGGGCTACTCGTCGAGCCTGGCGGCGGCGGACCTGCAACGGCTGGGGCTGCCGAACGCGACCGACCTCGAAGGTGGCTTCCGCGCCTGGGCCACCGCCGGCCTGCCCGTGCAGACCGGCGGCAGCCCGGCGGTGCCTTAGGCCAGCGCCGGGGCGACCTGCTTCGCGAACAGGTCGATGCCGGAGCGGTCGTACGCGGCTTCCGGGAAGTTGAAGATCGCGTACGACATGCCCAGCTCGCCCATCGCGGCGAGCTTCTCGGTGACCTGCTCCGGGGTGCCGGTGGTCGGGCTGTTCTCGAAGTTGCCCGCCCAGCGCGCGACGGCGTCGGCCTCGATGTACTTGCCGAGGTGGGACTTCAGCCAGGCCAGCTTGTCCTGGACGTCCTTTTCGGTCTCGCCGAGGACGATGTTGTGGTTGGCCGAGCGCACGATCGCGTCGAAGTCGGTGCCGACGTCCTTGCAGTGCTGCGCGAGGATCTCCGACTTGCGGGTGAACGTCTCCGGGTCGGCGGCGAAGTTCGTGTACTTCGCGTACTTCGCCGCGATCTTCAGCGTCTTCTTCTCACCGCCACCGGCGATCCACAGCGGGATGCCGCCTTCCTGCGGCGGCAGCGGGCGCAGGATCGCGCCGTCGGTCTGGTAGTGCTTGCCGTCCAGTGTGGACGTCCCGGTGGTCCAGAGGTCGCGCATGATCTGCACGCCCTCGTCGAGCTGGCCGAGGCGGTCGCCCGCACCGGGGAAGCCGTAGCCGTAGGCCCGCCACTCGTGCTCGTACCAGCCGGCGCCGATCCCCATCTCGACGCGGCCGCCGGAGATGATGTCGGCGGTGGCGGCCACCTTCGCGAGGTAGGCCGGGTTCCGGTACCCCATGCAGGTGCACATCTGCCCGAGCCGCACGGTGTCCGTCGCGGCGGCGAACGCCGACATCAGCGACCAGGCCTCGTGCGTGGCCTCCTCGGTCGGGACGGGCACGGTGTGGAAGTGGTCGTAGACCCAGATCGATTCGAAGGGCCCGGCCTCCGCGTGCTTCGCGAGGCCGAGCATGGTCTTCCAGTGGTCCGCGGGATCGATGCCGGCCAGGTCCAGCCGCCACCCCTGCGGGACGAACATTCCGAAGCGCATGCCCCCAACTTAACGCGGGCGACGCGGTGGCGCGGTGTGATTTCCGGGGGTCGCGGGGTGGAGTAACTCCAGGTCAGTCCGGTTTTCCGGAGCGGCTCCAGCTCAGGCCAGCACGACGCGTGCCAGTTCGGCCGGGGCCGCCAGCAGGCCGTGCTTCGGGAGCACCCGCACCGTGTAGCCGATCGACCCCGGGCGCGGCAGCTTCAGCCGCGCCGCGAACGCGCCGATGCCGTCCGCCGTCATCGGGACCGTGACCGCGTCGCGCAGCTCGTCGTCGTCGCCGACCTGCCCGACCACCGCCTGGATGTCCACTTCGGACGGATCCAGCCCGGCCAGGTCGATGCGGGCCCGGATGGTCACCTCCGTGCCGACGACCAGCGGCTCGGTCGCCTCCACCTGCAGCTCCGAGTCGAAGATCCGCAGCCGCGGCCACGACACCTCGAGCTTGGTGCGGTAGTCCGCCAGCGACAGCGCGCCGCGGTAGCCGTCACCCGTGGCCGCCGCGACCATCCTCGACGCGGGCAGGTACCCGTTGTCGACGTACTCTCGGACCATCCGGGACGCCTGGACCCGCGGGCCGAGCGTCTCCAGCGTGTGCCACACCATCGACAGCCAGCCGGTGGGCACGCCGTCGGTGGACCGGTCGTAGAACAGGGGCGAGATCTGCTGGCCGAGCAGCTCGTACAGCGCCGCGGCCTCGAGGTCGTCGCGGCGCAGGGGGTCGGTGACGCCGTCCGCGGTCGGGATGGCCCAGCCGTTGCTGCCGTCGTAGCACTCGTCCCACCAGCCGTCGCGGATGGACAGGTTGAGGCCGCCGTTGAGCGCCGACTTCATGCCCGACGTGCCGCACGCCTCCAGCGGCCGCACCGGGTTGTTCAGCCAGACGTCGCAGCCGCGGTAGAGGTACCGGGCCATCGACATGTCGTAGTCCGGCAGGAAGACGATCCGGTGCCGCACGTCCGCGCCGTCGACGAACCGGACGATCTGCTGGATCAGCTGCTTGCCGTTCTCGTCGGCCGGGTGCGACTTCCCGGCGACGACGACCTGGATGGGACGGTCCCCGTCGAGCAGCAGCGTGCGCAGCCGCTCGGGGTCGCGCAGCATCAGCGTCAGCCGCTTGTACGTCGGGACGCGGCGGGCGAACCCGACGGTCAGCACGTCCGGGTCGAACACGGAGTCCACCCAGCCCAGCTCCAGCGGCGACGCGCCGCGCTGCAGCCACGCCGCGCGCACCCGGCGCCGCACCTCGGACACGAGCTTTTCGCGCAGCTCGCGCCGCAGCCCCCACAGCTGGGCGTCCGAGACGCCGTCGCGCAGCGGGCCGTCGCCGACGTCGAGACCCCATTCGCGCCCGAGCAGCGTGCTCAGCTCGCGGGCCACCCACGTCGGGCCGTGGACGCCGTTGGTCACCGACGAGATCGGCACCTCGTCGTGGTCGAACCCGGGCCACAGCCGCGAGAACATCTTGCGGGTGACGCGCCCGTGCAGCTGCGAGACGCCGTTCGCGCGCTGCGCCAGCCGCAGGCCCATGTGCGCCATGTTGAACAGGCCGGGGTTGTCCTCGGCGCCGAGCGCGAGCACGCGCCGCGGGTCGATGTCCGGCACCAGGCGCCCGTCGTTGAAGTACCGCTGCACCAGGTCCACCGGGAACCGGTCGATCCCGGCGCTGACCGGGGTGTGCGTGGTGAACAGCGTCCCGGCCCGGACCGCGGGCATGGCCTCGTCGAACGCGAGGCCGTCGGCCTGCACGATCTCGCGGGCACGTTCGAGGCCGAGGAACCCCGCGTGTCCCTCGTTCGTGTGAAAGACCATCGGTTGCGGGTGGCCGGTGATCTCGCAGTACTTGCGGACCGCGCGGAACCCGCCGATGCCGGCCAGGATCTCCTGCCGCAGCCGGTGGTCGGCGTCGCCGCCGTAGAGCCGGTCGGTGACGCCGCGCAGGTCGTCGTCGTTGGCCTCGGTGTCGGTGTCGAGCAGCAGCAGCGGCACCCGCCCGACGCGGGCCTGCCAGATCTGCGCGCACAGCTCGCGCCCGCCCGGCATCGCGACGCCGATGAGCACCGGGCGCCCGCCGACGGTCAGCAGCTCCAGGGGGAACGCGTTCGGGTCGATCACCGGGTAGTGCTCGACCTGCCAGCCGTCGAGCGAAAGCGACTGCCGGAAGTAGCCGTTGCGGTAGAGCAGCCCGACGCCGACCATCGGCACGCCCAGGTCGGACGCGGCCTTGAGGTGGTCGCCGGCCAGCACGCCGAGGCCGCCGGAGTAGTTCGGCAGCGCTTCGGTGACGCCGAACTCCATGGAGAAGTAGGCGACCGCAGGCGGCAGCTCCGCGTCTTCACGCTGCTGGTACCAGCGCGGCTCGGACAGGTAGTTCTCCAGGTCGGCGGCTGCATCCCGGGCGCGGGCGAGGAAGTCGTCGTCGACGGCGAGCTCGTCCAGCCGCGACGGCGGCAGCGCGGTGAGCATCCGCAGCGGGTCGCGCACGGCGTTGAACAGCTCGGCGTCCATCGAGGCGAACAGGTCACGCGTCGGCGGGTGCCACGTCCAGCGCAGGTTGGTGGCCAGCGCGCCCAGGCCGGACAGCGACTCCGGGAGACTGGCGCGGACGGTGAACCGGCGGACTGCACGCATGGGAAGCGACGATATCGGGCCGCGGCCCGGCCTGCGCAGGGAGTAGTTCGGGGATAACGTGCACGCTCCGCGTATGCCCTGGGTATGGTCCTGCCCAGTCGGTTACGGGCGGTTCGGGAGTGGAGCAAGTGACGATGATCCGAGGGGGAGGACGGCGCGCGCTGGTCGCGTTGCTCGCGGTCGCGGCGGTGGCCGTGAGCGGGTGCAACGACAAGAGCGCGTCGGGCAGCGGACCGGTGCCGGACACCGGCGCCGGGTCGGTCGCCGGGCTGCCGGTGACGCACTTCGAGAGCGGCCTGAAGCCGGACGCGCCGACGCCGGGCGTCGAGGTCAAGAACGCCGACGGCGGCGAGGACGACAAGCTCGCCACCGCCGCGATCGACGACGTCCAGACGTACTGGGCCGAGATGCTGCCGGCCAACTTCGGCGAGCAGTTCGAGCCGGTGAAGTCGCTGCTGTCCTACGACTCGCAGACCGACACCGAGAAGACCGGCTGCGGCAGCGTGAAGAAGCTCGTCAACGCGTTCTACTGCTCGGTCGACGACTCGGTGGCGTGGGACCGCGGCGTGCTGCTGCCGATGCTGCGCCAGCGGTTCGGGCCGATGTCGGTGGTCGTCGTGCTGGCGCACGAGTTCGGCCACGCCGTCCAGTTCCGGCTCGGCGACAAGGCCGGGATCTCCAAGAGCACCCCGACCGTCGTGAAGGAGCAGCAGGCCGACTGCTTCGCGGGCGGCTACTTCCGCTGGGTCGCCGAGGACAAGAGCAAGTTCTACCGGGTGTCGACGTCCGAAGGCCTGAACCAGGTGATGGCGGCGATGTTCCTGATCCGCGACCAGGCGGGCACCAGCGGCGCGGACCGCGGCGCGCACGGCACGGCGTTCGACCGCACCTTCGCGTTCCAGACCGGGTTCGAGAAGGGCCCGAAGGAGTGCGCGGCGATGAACGACCAGAACGTCAAGGCGCGGCTGACCGAGCGCCCGTTCGACAAGGGCGACACCGGCAAGGGCGACGCGAAGTTCAACGACCAGGCCGTCGACCTGCTGAAGAAGAGCCTCGACGAGGCGTTCAAGGGCGCCGGGGTGGCCGCGCCGGAGATCGCCGACGGCGGCAGCTGCCAGACGACGCCGCCGGCGTCGTACTGCCCGGGCGACAACACGGTGAGCATCGACCTGGCGAAGCTGTCCGACCTGGCGCAGCCGATCGACCGCCAGGCCGAGATGCAGGGCGAGGACCCGGGCGGCATGGGTGACTTCGCGGCGTTCTCGGAGGTCGCTTCGCGGTACGCGCTGGGCATCCAGAAGGGCGTCGGCGCGTCGATCGACAACGCGAACGCGGGGCTGCGGACGGCGTGCCTGGTGGGCGCGTGGGCGGCGTTCACGAACCGGCCGGGCGACCTGCGGCTGTCGGCGGGTGACCTCGACGAGGCGATCGCGGACCTGCTGCTGCCGGACAGCCTGGTGTCGGCGGACGTCAACGGGAAGCGCCCGGACAGCGGTTTCGACCGCGTCGAGTCGCTGCGCCGGGGATACCTCGAAGGCTCGTCGGTCTGCTCGAAGCAGTACGCCTAAGTCACCTGAACGCCGTGAAGGCCTCCTTACCGGCTCCTATGGCCGGTAAGGAGGCCTTCACGGCTTTTGGGCTCAGAAGAGGGCGGACGCCAGGTCGCGGCGGGCCTTCATGACGCGGTCGTCGGCCGGGTCGAAGAGGTCGAACAGCGCCACCAGGTGCTCGCGGACCTTGTTCCGGTCGTCGCCCGCGGTGCGCCGGATCGCGTCGATCAGGCGCTTGAAGCCCGCCTCCACGTTGTTCTCCGCGATCTCCAGGTCGGCCGCGTCCAGCTGGGCCGACAGGTCGGCCGGGTCGGCGTCGGCCTTCGCGCGCGCATCCGGATCGGCGCTCTCCGCGCGAGCGGTGAACTTGACCTGGGCCAGGGCGTTCTTGGCCAGCTCGTTCGCCGGTTCGACGTCGAGGATGCGCTCGTACGCGGCCTGCGCCCCGGCGAAGTCGCCCCGCTCGAAGGCCTCCTCCGCCTCGGTGAAGCGCGGGTCCTCGGGCTCCTCGACCGGGCCGGCGCCGTTGGCCTCGGCCTCGCGGATCGCCGGCAGCTTGTCGCGCAGGGCGTCGAGCAGGGAGTTGATCCACTTGCGGATCTCGGGCTCGGGCAGCGCGCCGGAGAAGGCGTCGACCGGCTGGCCGCCGCCGATGGCGACGATCGTCGGGATCGACTGCGCGCCGAACAGCTGCGCGATGCGCGGGTTCGCGTCGACGTCGACCTTCGCCACGACCCAGGCGCCGCCGGACTCGCCGGCCATCCGCTCCAGCACCGGGGACAGCTGCTTGCACGGGCCGCACCACTCGGCCCACAGGTCGACGATCACCAGCTGGTGCAGGGACCGCTCCACGACCTCGGCCTGGAAGGTGGCCTCGGTGACATCGATCACGGCACCGGACGACGGGGCGGGCGGGGGTGCGTCACCCGCCGGGCCGGGGCCGCTCGCCGGCGGGGCCGGCTGCCTCTGCGCCGTTTCGGCGCGGGCCTTGAGCGCGGACAGGTCCACCGCGCCGGAAAGGGCGGCGGACAGGGCCGCTGACTTCGCTGCAGATCCGCGTGGTTGTGTCACGCTTCCATCCTGGCACGCGCGCCGGAGCGTTTCACCGGGTGCCCGGCCCGTCCGCTTGGCAGGACGGCGCCGCTGGGGCAGGCTCGGCCGGGTGCACATCCGGCGTGACGTGAAGGTGGGCCTGTCGATCGCGGCCGCCGTCGCCTGGATCGGCGCGGTGACGCTGCTCATCGTGCACCAGCCGGACCCGGGCGCCGCTTCGCCCGGCGAGCTGCGCGACCGCCTCGCCGCGGCTTTCTCGGGGCACGACGCCGACGCCCTCGCCGGCCTGCTCGACTACCCGGGATCCGGCGGGGACGACTTCGCGAAGGACTACGTCACGGTGCTGGCGGACCACGGCGTCCACGACGTCCACGTGGACCTGGGCCCGGACGCGGCGGCCCCGGCCCGCGCGACGGTCACGGGCGCGCTCGGCGACGGCAAGGTGTTCAGCTACCCGCTGACGGTGACGACCGAAGACGGCCGCTGGACGATCGCCTTCACCCCGCCCCTCCCCTGACCCGAGCACCTGACCCGAGCGCCCCAATGTGGCCTTCGGTGCGCTCAACGCACCCAAGGCGGCCTTCGGTGCGTTGAGCGCAACCAAGGCCACATTGGGGCGCTTGAGTCCGGTCAGGAGTCGCGGAGGTGGGCTTCGATGCGGTCCACCTTGGTCTCGAGCTGGTCGGTGAAGCCCGGGCGGATGTCCGCCTTCAGGACCAAGCCGACGCGCGCCGAGCCCTCCCCCGCGGCTTCGACCGCGCGCTTCACGACGTCCATGACTTCGTCCCACTCGCCCTCGATGTTGGTGAACATCGCGTTGGTCGAGTTGGGCAGGCCGGACTCGCGGACCACCTTGACGGCGCGGGCGACGGCCTCGCTCACCCCGCCGTCGGGCTCCCCGCCGGACGGGCTCACGCTGAACGCGACGATCATGTCGGAAGTCCCTTCTTCGGTGTTCTTTCCGCCGGTCGTGGGACACGCGCTGGTACCCGCTGGTAACTTCGCGTGTCATGAACCGTCCGCTGCCGTTCGACCCGATCGCCCGCGCGGCACAGCTCTGGGAGGCCCGGATCGGGCCCTCCGGCACCATGGCCGCGGTCACCGGCGTGATGCGGGTCCAGCAGATCATCCAGTCCGCGGTGGACGGCGCGCTCAAGCCGCACGGCCTGACCTTCGCCCGGTACGAAGCGCTGGTGCTGCTCACCTTCGCCCGCAGCGCCAGCCTGCCGATGCGGGTGATGGGCGAGCGGCTCCAGCTGCACCCCACCAGTGTCACCAACATAGTCGACCGGCTGGAGCGCGACGGGCTCGTGAAGCGGGTCCCGCACCCGACGGACCGCCGCACGACGCTCGTCGAGATCACCGACGAAGGCCGGAAGCGCCGCGAGAGCGCGACCGTCGCGGTCACCGAGATCGACTTCGGGCTCAGCGGGCTGACCGACCGGCAGACCGAGCAGCTGACCGAGCTCCTGACGAAGGTGCGCCGCGCCACCGGCGACTTCACCGAATAGCAACTGCGCCTTATAAAAGAAAGGCCCGCACCGAAGTGCGGGCCTTTCTCACATACCGGGATCAAGCGGCGACGGGCTCCGCGACCTGGAACAGGCCGACACCGCCGTGGGACAGCCGCTGCGGGCCGTCGAGCTTGCCGTTGCGCAGCGCCCACTTCTCGAACAGCCACGTGAACAGCGGCGGAATGCTCGAGAGCAGGGCGAGGACCAGCGTCTTCGGGCGCCAGCCGAGCGGCTTCGCCACGGACAGGGAGACGACCACGTAGAGGACGAAGATCACGCCGTGCACCATGCCGATGACGGGCACGCCGCCCTCACCGGAGGAGTGCACGACGTACTTGAGGAACATCCCGACAAGCAGCGCCGCCCAGGAAAGGGCTTCGGCAACTGCGGCCACGCGGAACACTAGAGCGGCCTTGCTGGACACTTCTTCCTCCTGTGGGGTCTCACCACTGTGGTCGTGACACGAGCTGTGCTCATGAAAAAACGCCCGACGCACCGTCCAAGGCGGACTGCCTGTGGACGTCAACGGCGCTGTCGGACGTGCTGATACCCAGTGTGAGGCGTGACGGCCCTCACGGGAACACCGGGGCCCGTGACGATGCTCACGGCCGTGGTCCACTGTGGTCTGAACCACGGCCGTGAGCGTCGGTGTCTACTCCGCGCAGGGCGAAACCGGGGCGGACGACGGTGATGTCCCCCACGTCGCCTTCGCGGCGTCGGTGGTCAGGCGGAAGTCGAGCGTCGTGCCACGCTTCAGCTGGTCCACATTGACGTACACGCGATCACTCGGCTTCGAACCGACCTCGAGGCCCGAGACGTACTGCAGCTTCGAGCCGTCCGCGCCGGGCGCCTTGATCGTGATGTCGCGCCCGTTCTCCAGGTGCAGCACGGACTTCGCGAACCGCGGTGAGTTCAGCACGAAATTCCCAGTCCCTGGGACGGCGGGATAGAGACCCAGCGCGCTGAAGACGTACCAGGCCGACATCGTGCCGAGGTCGTCGTTGCCGGTGACGCCGTTGGGCGCGTTGGTGAACAGCGTGTGCGCCGCGCGCACGACCGTCGACGTCTTCGCCGGCTGCCCGGTGAGCGCGTACATCCACGGCGAGTGGAGGTCCGGCTCGTTGTTCGGGTTGTAGCGGAACTGGTCGTAGTAGTCATAAGGGCCCACGACCCAGTTCTCACGGACCGCCGTCGCGGGGTTCTTCACCAGCTCGTCGTAGGCGAAGAAGTCGTCGAGGCGCTTGCCGGTGGCCGCCGGGCCGCCCATCCGCTGCTCCAGGCCGGGGATGTCCTGCTGCACCAGCCACTGGTACTGCCAGGCCGTGCCCTCGTGGAAGCCGTCCTGGCTCTGCGGGCTGTACGGCTTGTCGGCGGGGCTGAACCAGTCGCCGCCGGCGACCTTCGGCCGGAAGAAGCCGTCGAAGCCGCGGTCGGTCTGCGACGAGTCCCACAGCGTCCGGTAGGTCCGGCCCTTCGCCGCCAGCGCCGCCGCGTCGGACTTCTTGCCCAGCGCCGCGGCCATGACCGACAGCGAACAGTCACCGAGCGCGTACTCCAGGGTGGCCGACGCGCCGTGGTTCGGGTCGGTGTCCTGGCCCTTCTTCGGGAAGTTCGGGTCGTACTGCACGAAGCCGTCGGCCTGGTAACTGGCGTTGCCCGAGCGCCCCTGGAACGGCGACGACGCGGGCGGGATCTGCGTCGAGTTCTGCAGGAGCGCCTGGTAAGCGTGCATCTCGTTGCCCGACAGCGCACCGAACCGCCAAAGATCCACCAGGAACGGCGTGACCGGGTCACCGGTCATCGTGTTCGTCTCCTGGCTCGCGTACGCCCACCGCGGCAGCCAGCCACCCTGGTCGTGGATGGCGAGGATGCTCTTGGCGATGTCCTTCGCGCGGTCCGGCTTCAGGAGCGCGAGGAGCTGGTTCTGCGTGCGGTAGGTGTCCCACAGCGAGAAGAAGTCGTAGTAGGTCCAGCCGACCGCGCGGTGGATCTTCTTGTCGAAGCCGTAGTAGCGGCCGTCGGCGTCGTTCGCGGTCAGCGGCTGCAGCAGCGCGTGGTAGAGCGAGGTGTAGAACACCGTGCGGTCGTCGGTCGCGCCGCCCCTGATGTCCACACTGGACAGTTCCTTGCGCCAGGTGCGCTGGACGTCGGCCTTGGCCGCGTCGAACGACCGGACGTGCTCGGCCGCCAGGTTCCCCCGCGCGCCCTGCGCGTCCACCTGGGAGATCGCCGTGGTCGCGGTGACCTGGCTCGAACCACCGAACGTCAGCCACGCGCCGCGCAGGCCCGCGCCACCGCTCGACTCCTTGCTGCCGGGGGTGCCGCCGGTCGGCGACCACGTGCCCGAGGACTTGAAGGGCTTGTCGAACTTCGTCGTGAAATACGTCGTGTAGGACTTGCCGCCGCAGAACGCCTGTGACTCCACGGTTCCTTCGACGGTCCGGTCGTCGACGACGCGGATGCTGCTGCCCGTGACCGGTTCCTTGTCGTTGGCCTGCCCGACGTTGACGAAGACGTTGTTGTCACCGGGTTTGGCGAAGGTGTACCGCTCCACACCCGCACGGGTCGCCGCGGTCGTCTCGACGTCGACGCCGCCGTAGCCGGTCAGGTGGACCTTGTAGTAGCCGGGCTTGCCGACCTCGCCGTCGTGGGTGAACGGCGCGGCGTACTTCGTCTGGTCGAAGGTCGCGGGCTTGGTCGTGTCGAACGCCTTGCCGGGCCCGATCTCACCGGTCGTCGGCAGCGTCGAGACGAGGCCGCCCTGCTCCCAGCAGCCCGCGCCGGAGAGGAAGAAGTGGCCGAAGCCGCGGATCGCGGTGTCGGTGTAGCGGTAGCCGGCGTAGTGCGAGGTGATGGGGCTGACCTGCGTCATCCCGAACGGCGCCGAGGCACCGGGGAAGGTGTTCCCCTCGTCCTGAGTACCGATGAACGTGTTGACGGCGTCGAGCGCGTCCCCGCCGGAGGCCGAAGCGACGGCGGGGCTCACCCCCGTCGCCACCACGGCGAGCGTCAGCGCGCCCGCCAGGATCTTGCTCTTCACTGAGCTTCCTCCGAAGTCCGCGAAAGGCCGCCCGCGCGAGGCGGGCGGCCTTTCAGGGGTGGGTCATCACTAGCCGACAGCGATGGCGAAGACGTGCAGCACGCCGCCACTGACGTTCGACGGCAGCGTCACGCTGGCCACCGTCTTACCGGCGTCGAGCGTGATCGGCGCCGTGCCGAAGATCATCGTGCGGATCTGCTGCGGGTCGCTGCCCGCCGCGTTGCGGTACGGCGTGGACAGCACGATCCGGTTGCCGAACGACGGCTGGGCGCCGCCGCCCCCGAGCGTCCAGTCGGACGTCCCGATCGTGGCCGTCGACTTGCTGCCATCGGTGTAGGTGATGGTCAGCGTGCCCTGCGCGTTGCCGTTCGAGCCGGAGCCGAGCAGCGCGAGCCGGGTACCGGTACCCGTGACGTTCACCGTCTGGCCGTTGGCGACCGCGTTGTCGGGGTCGCCGACCGGGAACGACGGCCAGGTGAACTTGATGCCGTCACTGGTCACCGTGCCGCCCGGGGTGGCGCCGGCCGCGGCCAGCGCGTCGGCCGAGTAGCTCCAGCCGCCGCCGTCGAAGTTGGCCGCCGACGAGTCGGAGTCCGGCGAGATGCCGGCGTTGTCGACCGTCGCGAGCCAGCTGTTCGGCTGCGCGACCAGTACCGTCAGCACGGCTTGCGTCGAAGCCACGCCCGGCGACGAGAACGTCACCGGGATGCGGCGGGCGCCGTCGGCCAGCCCGGCCGGCACCGAAACCGTCAGGTCGGCGTGCGCCTTGCCGCCCGCCGGGACGGCGATGCTGCCCGACGCCGGGGTCAGCGTGACCCCGTCGACGCTGCCCGCGCTGTAGGTCCAGGTCCGGGCGGTACCGGAGAGGTCCTGAACGCCCACCGACGCCTGGGACGTCGACCCCGCGGGCGTCACCGCGCGGGCCGGGTCCACAAAGGACAGGCTCGGCTTCTCCTGCTCGCGGAAGGACGGCGGCGCGTCGGCCGCGGCGCTGCCCCACGAGGTCGCCGTGGCGGACCGCGTGTAGTCGAGCGTGCCACCGCCGGAGATGAGCGCCTCCGGCAGCCACGCCTTCGAAGCCGCGCCACCGTTGACCTTCAGGCTGCCCACGTAGTCACCGGTGCCCGGCGCGTTGATGGTGATCTTCTTGCCCGCGCCGGTGGTGAGCACGGCGTGCTCGAAGCGCGGGGTGACGAGCAGCGTCTCGGCGCGGCCCGGGATCTCCGGGTAGATGCCGAGCGCGGACCAGACGTACCAGGCCGACATCTGGCCGAGGTCGTCGTTGCCGATCAGGCCCTCGGGATTCGGGTTGTACAGCTCGTCCATCGAGCGGTGCACGATCGACTGGGTCTTGGCCGGGGCACCCGCGTACGAATACACGTACGGCGCGTTGGAGTTCGGCTCGTTGCCCATGAAGGCGTACGGCTCCTGCGTGCCCGCGTTCAGGTCGGTGAAGAAGGTGTCCAACCGGGCCTGGGTCGCGGTGTTCCCGCCGAACGCCGTCACGACGCCGCCGAGGTCGTAGGGCACCATCCACTCGTACTGCGCGCCGTTGCCCTCGACCCAGCCCTGCGAGCTGGCGGGGTCGTAGGTGCCGGCGAACGAGCCGTCCGCGTTGCGCGGCTGCAGGTGACCGGTGCCCGGGTTGTAGAGGTTCTGCCAGTTCTGCGCGCGCTTCATGAACGTCGTGTACGTCGCGCTGTCGCCGAGCCGCTTCGCGAACTCGGCGATGGAGAAGTCGGCGCTGGTGTACTCGAGGGTGTCCGCGCCGGCGCCCGGCACGTAACCGAGCTTCTGGTAGTCGTCGAGCCCCGGCCGCTCGGTGTAGCCCTGCGTCGGCTGGGTGGCGCCCTTGATCATGAGCAGCAACGCCTTCTGGGCGTCGAAGTCACGCGCGCCGAACGCGTACGCGCTGGACACGATGATGTGGTACGGGTCGCCGTTCATCACGCCGGTGTAGTCGTTGGCCACCGTCCAGCGGTCCCACGACCCGCCCTGCTCGGCGTAGGCCATCATCGACCGGACGATGTCCGAGGTCTCCTTCGGGTCGATCGTCGCCAGGAGGGGGACCTCCGAGCGGTAGATGTCCCAGCCGGAGAAGTTGGTGTACATCGCGTGGCCTTTGTCGGCCTTGTGGATCCGCCCGTCGAAGCCCGGGTACTGGCCGTCCACGTCGGAGAAGACGTTCGGCTGGATCAGCGAGTGGTACAGCGAAGTGTAGAACGTCGTCATGTCGGCGTCCGAGCCGCCGGAGACGGCGATCTTGCCGAGCTGGTCGTTCCACGCCTTCCGCGCGGACGCGGCCACGGTGTCGAACGACTTCTTGGTGTTCTCGGCCTTGAGGTTGGCCTTCGCGCCGTCGACGGACACAAAGGACAGTCCGACCTGGACGTTCACCTGAGCGCCGTTGAGGTTCGCGAAGGTGACGTACCCGCCGCTGCCCGGGCCGGACACGGTGGTGTCCTGCTGCTTGGCCTTGGCCGGGCGCGCGATGGACGCGTTGACGCCGTTGGGCTGCGCGACCTTCGCCTTCGCCCCACCGGTTTCGGCGGACTTGCCCGGCGTCACGGCGCCGTTCTTCCAGGTGCCGATCGACTCGAACGGCGTGTCGAACTTGGCCGAGAAGTAGACGCGGTAGCTGTTCTGCGCCCCGCAGAAGCGGCCGCTCGTGGCCCAGCCGCTGATGCTGTCCTTGCCGATGGTGATCGACGCGTCGTCGGTGCCGTTGACCGAGCCGGAGGTGTTGACCAGCAACGTCGAGGACGCGCCGGCCGGGTAGGTCAGCCGCGCGGAGCCTGTGCGCTGAGTCGCGCTCAGCTCGACCTTCGCGCCGCTGTCGAGGGTGACGTCGTAGGCGCCGGCCGTCGCGTGTTCGTTGGCGTGCGAGAACTTCGACGTGTAGTGCCCGGGGTCGGTCGCCGGCGAGGTCGACACTTCACCGACATAAGGGATGAACGGGATGTCCTGATAGGTCGAACAGCCCGCGCCCGAAAGGTGCGTCAGGCTGAACCCGGTCAGGGCGTTGTCGTCGTAGAAGTACCCGCCGGGCTGGGACTTCACCGTGTCGGGACTCCACTGCACCATGCCGAACGGCGCCACCGCGCCCGGGAACGTGTTGCCGGCACCGCCCCCGGTGCCGTGGTCGGCGCCGCCGGGACGGGTGCCCACGAAGGGGTTGACCCACTTCGCGAAATCCGTCGCCTGGGCCGCCGCGGCGGGCACAGCGGGAGCCACCGCTGCGGTCACCGCCAATGTCAGGAAAGCCAAACCGGCTCTGAAGCGCGCTCGCGCCATCGCCATCGCCTCTCACCTCATCAGCGCGACCCAGAAACGGTGTCATGACAACCTTGTCGCGCAGTCGGTCGAACCGGGTCACCTTGGGCAGCGGCTCACCAGACAGTCAAGGGTCCCGTCAAGACCTGTCCACTTCGGGACAGCATGATCAGCCGTCTGACCTACGACGTCAGTAGCCGAATCGGCACAATCCGCGCGCAGACCGTTGACAACCCACCGGCGGGTGGCGTTCAATCCCGTGCACTATGACAACGTTGTCTCCCCCCGGCCGGGACCGGGACGGCGCCCCGCGCACCGCGAGCAGGCGAGCCACGATGAGCGACGTGGCCCGGCTGGCGGGCGTGAGCATCAAGACCGTCTCGCGCGTGGTCAACGACGAACCGGCGGTGCACCCGGACACCGCCGAGCGGGTCATGGCGGCCATCGAGCAGCTGGGGTTCCGGCGCAACCTGGGCGCGCGCAACCTGCGCCGCGGGTCGACGACCGGCACCATCGGGCTGATCGTCGAGGACGTCGGCAACCCCTTCTACTCCGAGCTGAACCGGGCGGTGGAGCGCATCGCGACGTCGTTCGGCCGCCAGGTGCTCACCGGCTCGTCCGAGGAGAACTCCGACCGCGAGCGCGAGCTCGTCCTGGAGTTCTGCGCGCGGCGGGTGGACGGCATCCTCGTCGTCCCGGCCGGCCTGCAGCACGGCTACCTGGTGCCGGAGATGCGCGCGGGCACGCCGGTGGTGTTCATCGACCGGCCGGCCGGCGACATCGTGGCCGACACCGTGTTGGTGGACAACCTCGGCGGCACCATCGAAGCCGTCACCCACCTGGCGAAGCACGGGCACCGGCGGATCGCGTTCCTCGGCGACAGCCCGGACATCTTCACCGCGGCCGAGCGCCTGCGCGGGTTCCGCGAGGGCTGCGTCCGCAACGGGATCTCCTACGACGAGTCCCTGGTCTCCATGCGGACGCCGACGCAGGAGGGCATCGGCGACGCCGTGAAGCGGCTGCTGCACGGCCCGGACGCGGCCACGGCGGTGATCGCGGGCAACAACCGGGTCGCCGTGCACCTGCTCCGCGCGCTCGCCCACGCCGAGTACCGCCCGGCGATGGTCGGCTTCGACGACTTCGAGCTGGCGGACCTGCTCGACCCGCCGGTCACCGTCGTCGCGCACGACGTGAGCGCCCTCGGCCACGCCGCGGCCGAGCTGCTCTTCGCGCGCGTCCAAGGAGATCAGTCCCCGCCCAGAAAGGTAGTCCTGCCCGTGCATCTCGTCGCCCGCGGTTCCGGTGAGGTCGCCCCGTGACCCTCGAACCCATCCGGCTCCCGGCCAACCAGCCGCCGCAGTTCTACCGCGGGGGCGACGCCATCGCGGCGCTGCGCGGCGCCTCGCCGGAGAAGAAGTTCGGCCCGGAGGACTGGGTCGCCTCGGTGAGCACCATGTTCGGCCAGGACACCAACGGCCTGACCCGGCTCCCCGACGGCGGCTGGCTGCGCGACGCCGTCGAGCGCGACGCCCCGGCGTGGCTCGGCGCCAAGCACGTCGAAGCGCTCGGGACGTCGACCGGCCTGCTGGTCAAGCTGCTCGACGCGGGCCAGCGGCTGCCCGTCCACTTCCACCCGTCGGACGCCTTCGCGAAGCAGCACTTCGACTCGCACTTCGGCAAGACCGAGGCGTGGATCGTGGTCGGCACCTACGGCGACGACCCGCGCGTCTACCCCGGCTTCAAGGAGACGCTGTCCAAGGACACGGTCTCCGAGTGGACGCGGGAGCAGGACGTGCCTTCGATGCTGGGCGCGTTGAACAGCATCCCGGTGACCGCCGGTGACACCGTCTACATCCCGGCCGGGCTGCCGCACGCGATCGGCGAGGGCGTGTTCGTCGTCGAGCTCCAGCAGCCGACGGACTTTTCGCTGACCATCGAGTGGCGGGACTTCCTGGCGTCGCCGGAGAAGGGCCACCTCGGCCTCGGCTTCGACACCGCGATCCAGGCGCTGGACACGTCCGGCTGGGACGCGGACCGGCTCGAAACCATCATCAAGCGCACGGCGGGCGACCCCGGCTCCACGGTGGACCTGCTGGCCGGCGGTTCGGAACAGTTCTTCCGAGCCGACCAGCTGCGCACGGACAAGGTGACAACGTTGTCACTCGATCCGTCGTTCTCGGTGCTGGTCGTCCTCGACGGCGAGGGCACGCTGCGCACCGAGCACGGCGGCGAACACGCGCTGGCGAAGGGCGACACGTACGTGGTCCCGTTCGACGCTGGCCAGACGGAACTGGCCGGCGCCGCGACGGTGATCCGCTGCCGGCCGCCGGCGCTGGAAGGACGGACGGGATGAGCGAAGTCCTGCTGGACGCGGTCGACCTGACGAAGCACTACGGCTCGGTCGAGGCGCTGCGCGGCGCATCGTTCCAGGCACGCGCGGGCGAAGTGACCGCGCTGATCGGCGACAACGGCGCCGGCAAGTCCACTTTGGTCAAGTGCCTCTCCGGCGCGGAACAGCCGACGTCGGGGAAGATCCTCCTCGACGGCGCCGAGGTGCGCTTCGACTCCCCCACCACGGCCCGGCGCCTCGGCATCGAGACCGTCTACCAGGATCTGGCCGTCGCCCCCGAGCTGGATCCGGCCGCGAACCTGTTCCTGGGCCGCGAAATCCACCGCAAAGGCATCCTCGGCAAGCTCGGCATGCTCGACAAGGCCGAGATGCGCCGCCGCGCGATCGAAGAGTTCCAGCGGCTGGGCGTGACGCTGCAGAGCACCGACGTCCCGATCGGCTCGCTGTCCGGCGGGCAGCGCCAGAGCGTCGCAGTCGCCCGCTCGGTCGTCTGGGCGTCGAAAGTCGTCTTCATGGACGAGCCGACGGCGGCACTGGGCGTCGTGCAGCGCGAGCGCGTGCTCGACGTCATCAAGAAGGTGCGCGACAAGGGCATCGCCGTCGTGCTGATCAGCCACAACATGCCCGAGGTGTTGTCGGTCGCCGACCGCGTCGAGGTGCTCCGGCTCGGCAAGCGCGTGGCCCGGTTCGCCGGGTCCGACACCAAGCTGGAAGACCTCGTCGCCGCGATGACCGGTGCCCTCGTGCAGGAGGAGGCCGCGTGAGCGCCCCCGAAATCCAGACCACCGTGGACGAGGGCTTCGGCAAGGTGCCTCTGCGCAAGCGCCTGGTCGGGGCCAACACGTTCTGGATCGCGCTGGTGCTGGTGGCGCTGATCATCGTGTTCAGCGTGCTCGCGCCGAACGCGTTCCCGACGCTGTACAACTTCCAGCTGCTGCTCATCGAGACCGCCGTGCTGCTGGTGCTCTCGGTCGGGATGACGTTCGTGATCATCACGTCCGGCATCGACCTGTCGGTGGGTTCGGTGCTCATCTTCGCCGGCATGGTCGGCGGCAAGACGATGGAGGCGATGTCCGGCGGCGACGCGGCGAACGCGGGCTGGGGCGTGATCATCACCGGGCTGGTCGTCGCGATCCTCGCCGGGACGGTGTGGGGCCTGATCAACGGCTTCCTCATCGCCGTCGCCGGCATCCCGCCGCTGATCGTCACGCTCGGCACGATGGGCGCGGCGCTCGGTGCGTCCCTGCTGATCAACAACGGCAGCGACGTCCGCACGGTCCCGGTCGTGCTGAACAAGGAGCTCGGCTACGGCACGTCGTTCGGCATCGTCCCGAACCTGGTGCTGATCGCCGTGGTGATCACCCTGGTCGGCGCCTGGCTGCTGCACACCACGAAGTTCGGCCGCTACACCTTCGCCATCGGGTCGAACGCCGAAGGCGCGCGGCGGGCCGGCATCGGCGTCACCGCGCACCTGATGAAGGTGTACACGCTGACCGGCGTCCTGGCCGGGCTCGCCGGGTTCCTCTCGCTGGCGTACTACAACTCGACCACCATCACCGGGCACACCAGCGACAACCTCAACGCCATCGCCGCCACGGTGATGGGCGGGACGAGCCTCTTCGGCGGCGTCGGCTCGGTGCTCGGCACGGTGATCGGCGTCTTCATCCCGGCGGTGCTGAAGAAGGGCTTCAACATCACCGGCGTCCCGGACTTCTGGCAGATGATCGCGGTCGGCGCGGTGCTGATCGCGGCGGTCTGGTTCGACCAGCGGCGCCGTCGCCAACGCAACTCCCGCTGAATCCCCCTGAGTACAAAGAGGTGCTTACGATGAAGCTGACCAAGACGCTCGCCGCGGCCGGGGCGCTGGCGTCCGCCGCCGCGCTGCTCACCGCCTGCGGTTCGGGCACGGTGGGCGAGACCGGCTCCGGCACCAGCCCGGCGAACTCGGCCAACGCCAAGAAGCTGGCGCTGATCCCGGGCGTGCAGGCCGAGCCGTTCTACATCTCGCTGCAGTGCGGCGCGCAGGCCGAGGCGAAGAAGCTCGGCTACGAGCTGAGCACGCAGGCGCCCCAGAAGTTCGACGCGCCCCTGCAGACCCAGCTGGTCAACGCCCTCGGCGCGAACCCGCCGGCCGCGCTGCTCATCGCGCCGACCGACGACACGGCGATGCTGGCGCCGATCCAGCAGGTCAAGGCCCGCGGCGCGAAGATCGTGGAGGTCGACACCGCGCTCAAGGACACGAGCGTCGCGGCGTCGTCGATCTCCTCCGACAACGCCCAGGGCGGCAAGCTCGCCGCCCAGACGATGGGCAAGCTGGCCGGCGGCAAGGCCGGCTCGGTGCTGGTGCTCGACACCATCGCCGGCACGTCGACGACGGCGGCGCGCGCGAAGGGCTTCGAGGAGGAGCTCAAGAACACCCCGAACCTCAAGTCCATCGGCATCCAGTTCACCCAGAACGAGCCCGACCAGGCCGCGTCCAAGGTGACCGCGGCGCTCGCGGCCAACCCGGACCTCATCGGCGTCTTCGCGACCAACCTCAACACGGGCGAGGGCGCGGCGACCGGCCTGCGGAACTCGGGCAAGGTCGGCGCGGTGAACCTGGTCGGCTTCGACGCCAGCCCGTCCGAGGTCGAGGGCCTCAAGAGCGGCCAGTACCAGGCCCTGATCGCCCAGGACCCGGCCTCGATCGGCACCCAGGGCGTCCAGCAGGCCGTGGCGGCCATCGAGGGCAAGCCGGTGACGCGGAACCTGACCGCGGAGCTGCACTCGATCACCAAGGCGGACATGGACGCCAACTCGCAGTACTTCTACAAGCAGTCCTGCTGACCCCTGGTCCAGCGGCGGGGCCGTGCCGCGATCCGGCACGGTCCCGCCGCTTTCATTTTTCTGTCCGTCAACTCCATGTGATGGCTGTACGAACCGCTCACCAGGCAGTTTCACCAGGAGTGATCGCTCACTGCCGGTCACCGCGGTGAAGGAACCGCTCACCGCACGACCCGTTCCCCCGGACGGGTGTGCGGCGTCACACTCACTTGCACATGCATCGGCACATGCATGATCGCAGGGAGGGTGCGATGAACTACGAGCGACCGGCCATACACCGGACGATCTTCGCCGTGGACGTCGAGGGCTACGGCGACCAGCGCAGGACCACACCACACCGCTTGGCGTTGCGCGAAGGGCTGTACCACGCGCTGTTCCGGGCTTTCGACGACGCCGGCGTCCCGTGGCGGCACTGCCGGAGAGAGGACTGCGGGGACGGCGTCTTCGTCCTCGCCCCGGCGGAGATCCCCAAAGGACTCTTCGTCGAGTTCCTGCCCAACGCGCTCGCCGTGGCGCTGCACCGGCACAACCTGACCCACCACCCCGGGGCTCGGATCCGGCTCCGGATGGCGCTGCACGCGGGCGAGGTCGCCTTCGACGAGTTCGGCGTCACCGCGCCGGCGATCAACCAGACGTTCCGGCTCCTGGAAGCCGCGCCGCTGAAGGACGCGCTCAAGTCCTCGCGCGGCGTGCTGGCGCTGATCACGTCGGCCTGGTTCTTCGACGAGGTCGTCCGGCACAGCGACGGGCTCGACCCGACGACGTTCCGGCCGGTGCCGGTGGCGGTCAAGGAGACCCGCACGACCGGCTGGATCTCGCTGCCGGACCGGCCGTACCCCGCCGACGCGCGCCTGCTGGCCCCGGAGCGCGTCCCGGTCACGACCATCGCCGACTACCGCACCTGGCGCCGCTTCCGCCGCCACGCCCAGGTGCTGGCCGACCGCGACGACCCCGCGTAGCCGTAGGATCTGGTCCCCTGGACACCGCCGCCGACGGGAGGCCCGATGACCGTGCACCTGCGCCCGGCCTCCCGCGCCGACCCGCTGCCGGTGCTCGCCGCCGCCCGCCGGATCACCGACGACCTGCGCGACGGCCTCGCGGGCACCCGGGCCCGCCGCGCCGCGCACGGCCTGCGCCGGCTCTTCGGCGTCCCGGGGCTCGGCCTCACCGACCTGTCCGGCTCGCTGCTCTGGTCGGGGCGGCCGGGGCCGGACGCGGTCGTCGCGACGGTGCTGGACGGCGTGCTCCACACCGAGGAACCCGGCTCCGCGCCGGACGTCCTCGTGCTGCCGCTGCACGTCCACGACGAACTGGCCGGGGCGCTGCTGGTCGTCGGCGACGTCCGGGATGCCGTCGCCGGCCAAGCCGCCGACCTCGTCGTGCGGGCGCTGGAACGCGGCCGGCTCGAGGCGTCGGCGGAACAGGCGGCGCAGGCCGAACTGCGGGCGCTGCGGGCCGAGATGTCCCCGCACTTCGTCTACAACGCGCTGACCGTCATCGCGTCACTGGTGCGTTCGGACCCCGACCGCGCCCGCGACCTCATGCTCGACTTCGCCGACTACACCCGCTACAGCCTCGCGCGGCACGGCGAGTACACGGTGGTCGCCGAGGAGTTCCGCGCGATCGAGACGTACCTGGCGCTGCAGCGGGCGGTGCTCGGCGAACGGCTGCGCGTCCAGGTGCGGGTCGCGCCGGAGATCCTCGCCGTCGCCGTCCCGTACCTCGTGCTGGAGCCGTTGGTGGAGAACGCGATCCGGCACGGCATCGAGCCGCGGCCGGAAGCCGGGCTGGTCCAGGTGCACGGCCAGGCGGAAGGGAACGACTGCGTGATCTTCGTCGAGGACGACGGGGTCGGCATGGACCCGAAGCGGGTGGCGGACATCCTGGCCGGGCGCACCGGCGACGACGATGCCGCGGGGATGGGATTGGCCAATGTGGACAGACGGCTGCGGGACGTCTACGGCGCCTGGTACGGGCTGACCGTCGAGACCGAGGTCGGTGCGGGCACCCGCGTGGTCGTGCGGGTGCCGCGGTTCCAGCCGGGGGTGCTGCCGTGACCGGTCTGCGCGTCCTCGCCGTCGACGACCTCCGGCCCGCGTTGGACGAACTCTGCACCATGCTGCGCGAAGCGCCCGAAGTCGGCGAAGTCGTCGGCGCGGCCGACGCGCTGAAGGCGTTGAGGCTGCTTCAGGCCGACGGGTTCGATGCGGTGTTCCTCGACATCTCGATGCCGGGCCTCGACGGTCTCGAGCTCGCGTCGCTGCTGGCGAAGCTGAGCGAACCGCCGGTGATCGTGTTCGTCACGGCGCACAACGGGCACGCGGTGACGGCGTACGGCATCGGCGCCGTCGACTACCTGCTCAAACCGGTCCGCGCCGAACGGCTTTCCGCCGCGCTGGCGAAGGTGACGCGCAACGCGACGCCGTCGTCCCGCTCGACCCCGGACGCGATGGCGGCACTCCCGGTCGAGTCCGGCGGGCGCACTCGTTACGTCCGCCGCGACGACGTCCTGTTCGTCGAGGCCCACGGCGACTACGTCCGGCTGCACACCCGCGGCGGCGTGCACCTGGTGCGGATGCCGATCTCGCGGCTCGAGGAGTACTGGGAGGGCACCGGGTTCAGCCGGGTCCACCGCGGGTTCCTGCTCGCGGTGGGGGCGGTGCTGGAGCTGCGGAGTGACTCGGCGGGCGGCCTGCTGGCCCACACCGAGGCGGGCGACGTCCCGGTCAGCCGCCGGCACGCGAGGGACTTGCGGGACCGGCTGCTGGAAGCCGCCCAACGGGGTCAGCTCGGGCCGGGCCCGCGATGAGCAGGATCCGGCGGGTAGCCGTCACGAGCCCGCAGACGCGGCTCGCCCACGCCCGGCGCCGCTCCCGTCACCGCTGGCGCCAGCCCCGCCTCCCCGTGGGCGACACCCAGCGCGCGACGGCGCTGTACCGCGCCCAGCGCCGCCACGGCATCCCCGCGCTCGTCCTCATGTTCGCGCTGCTGCTCGGCCTGCCCGGGGTGTTCGCGATCTTCCCCGGCCTGGACACCGTGCGGCTGCTGGGGATCCCGGTGTCCTGGCTGATGATCGCGGTGCTCCCGTACCCGTCGATGGCCCTGCTGGCCCGCTGGCAGCTGCGCCGCGCCGAGCGCCTCGAGGACGACCAGTGACCCGAGCGCCCCAATGTGGCCTTCGGTGCGCTCAACGCACCGAAGGCCGCCTTGGGTGCGTTGAACGCAACCAAGGCCACATTGGGGCGCATGAGAGCGGAGCCGGCTAGTGGGGGTCGCGCTCGCCGTCGCGCCGGTCGTGCTCATGACGCTGCTCATCGGCGTCCGCGGGGTCGCCGCCATGCGCACGACGTCGGACTTCCTCGTGGCCTCCCGGCGGATCTCCCCGCTGGTCAACTCGGCCGCCGTCTCCGGCGAATACCTGTCGGCGGCGTCCTTCCTCGGCGTCGCCGGGCTCGTCGTCAAGGACGGCATCGGGGCGCTCTGGTACCCGGTCGGCTTCACCGCCGGCTACATCGCCATGCTCGTGCTGGTCGCCGCGCCGATGCGGCGCTCGGGCGCGCTGACCGTCCCCGACTTCGCCGAGGCCCGCCTCAACTCCCCCGCGCTGCGCCGCCTCACCGCGGTTGTCGTGCTCGTGATCGGCACCATCTACGTCGTCCCGCAGTTCCGCACCGCCGGCCTGGTTCTCACCGCGGTGGGCGGCACGCCGTACTGGGTCGGCGTCGTCCTGGCCGGCGCCGCGGTGAGCATCACCCTCGCCCTGGGCGGGATGCGCGCCGCGACGTACGTGCAGGCGTTCCAGTTCGTGCTGAAGCTGCTGCTGTTCCTCATTCCGGCGATCTGGCTGGTGCTGCAGGCCGGCGCGGTCAACCGGGCCGACGCGCTGAACCCCGTCGAGTTCACCCACTTCGCCCGCGAGACGCCGGTGAAGTTCGAGGTCGACGTCACCATGGAGATCCGCGAGCCGACCGCCGTGCACCGCAACGGCGTCGCGGAAACCCTGTCCCCGGGCGAATTCACCGCGCACAGCCAGGACGAAGTCGTGTTCGGCGAAGGCACCGCGGTCCCGGCGGTCCGCGGCGGCGCCCCGCTCGGCGGCGCCGACTGGCAGCGGCCGCTGCTCGACCTCGGCGACCAGGGCTACCCGCTGCTCGGCACGTGGGCCGTGCTGATCGCGACCATGCTCGGCACGATGGGCCTGCCGCACGTGCTCATGCGCTTCCACACCAGCCCGGACGGCCGCGCCGCCCGCCGCACCGCCGCGATCACGGTGGCGCTGCTCGGAATCTTCTACCTCTTCCCCGGCGTCTACGGCGTTCTCGGCCGGGTGCTCGTCCCCGGGCTGTACCTGTCCGGCGCGACGGACACCGTGGTCGTCGCGCTGCCGTACCAAGTGGACAGTGGCTGGGCCGGCGGCCTCTTCACGGCGTTGCTCACCGCGGGCGCGTTCGCCGCCTTCCTGGCGACGTCGCTCGGCCTGCTGCTGGTGATGTCCGGCGCGATCGCGCACGACCTCGTGCCCGGCGGGCTGCGGCGGCTGCGGATCGCCGTGTTCGGTGTCGCCGGCGTGATGGTGCTGCTGGCGCTGCGTTCGGCCGAGCTCGACGCCGGGGTGCTCGTCACGTGGGGCTTCACCGTGGCCGCGTCGACGTTCTGCCCGCTGCTCGTGCTCGGCATCTGGTGGCCGCGGCTGACCGCGGCCGGCGGCATCGCCGGGGTGCTGACCGGCCTCGTCGCGTCGTCCGGCTCGATCCTGTTCGCCCTCGCCGGGCCGCCGCTGCACGGCTGGGTGGCGATCTTGGTGCAGCAACCGGCACCCTGGTCGGTGCCGCTCGCATTCGGCGTAATGGCGCTAGTCTCGCTACGGGGCCGGCCACCGGCCTGGTCGACGGCCGCCATGCTGCGCCTGCACCTGGACGAACCCCGTTCGACAGGACCCCGGGACCGTTCGTCAACCGTTCGTCGTCTGGCCCGGCTGTTGAGCCGCTGAATCTTCACGCGAGACTCACACGTCCCTACGGTGTCGCACGTCACTTTCCGCAACGTCGCAGGGAGCAGCGATGAGCACGACGGACACCGGCGGCGGGCCCCCGGACACGTCAGAGACCATCTGGGAACGAGCGCACGAAAGCACCGAGTTCCGCGAGCTGCGCAGCCGTCTGCGCCAGTTCGTCTTCCCGATGACGGCGGTTTTCCTCCTCTGGTACCTGCTCTACGTGCTCCTCGCGGACTACGCGCACGGCTTCATGAGCACGAAGGTGTTCGGCAACATCAACATCGGCCTGATCTTCGGCCTGCTGCAGTTCGTCTCGACGTTCGTGATCACCGGCCTCTACGTCCGGTACGCGAACCGGAAGCTGGACCCGATCGCCGAGAAGATCCGTGAGGACATCGAAGGCGAATCCGCGAAGGAGCAGGCATGACGAACATCGCCGCGGGTGTGGAAGGCAGCAACCCGCTCCTCAACATCCTCATCTTCGCCGCCTTCGTGGTCATCACGCTGGTGATCGTGTTCCGGGCCAGCCGCAACACGAAGACGGCGTCGGACTACTACGCCGCCGGTCGCGCGTTCACCGGTCCCCAGAACGGCATCGCGATCTCGGGTGACTACCTGTCGGCGGCGTCGTTCCTCGGCATCGCGGGCGCGATCGCCATCAACGGCTACGACGGCTTCCTCTACTCCATCGGCTTCCTCGTCGCGTGGCTCGTCGCGCTGCTGCTGGTCGCGGAACTGCTGCGCAACACCGGCAAGTTCACGATGGGCGACGTCCTCGCGTTCCGCATGAAGCAGCGGCCGGTGCGGGCCGCGGCCGCGACGTCGACGCTGATCGTGTCGTTCTTCTACCTGCTGGCGCAGATGGCCGGCGCCGGTGGTCTCGTCGCACTGCTGCTCGGCGTCGAAGGCGGTGGCGCGCAGGCCCTGGTGATCGCCGTGGTCGGCATCATCATGATCGCCTACGTCCTGATCGGCGGCATGAAGGGCACCACCTGGGTGCAGATCATCAAGGCCGCGCTGCTGATCGTCGGCGCGCTCGTGATCACCCTGTGGGTGCTCGGCAAGTACAACTTCAACTTCTCCAGCCTGCTGCAGGCCGCCGTCGACAAGGCGGGCAAGGCCGGGGAGACGCTGCTCGGCCCGGGCAAGCAATACGGCGCCACCGGGACGTCCAAGCTGGACTTCTTCTCCCTCGGCATCGCGCTGGTGCTGGGCACCGCGGGCCTGCCGCACGTGCTGATGCGCTTCTACACGGTGCCGACGGCTCGCGACGCGCGCCGCTCGGTGGTCTGGGCGATCGTGCTGATCGGCGTGTTCTACCTGTTCACGCTGGTCCTCGGCTACGGCGCCGGTGCGCTCGTCGGACCCGACGTGATCAAGAAGGCGCCGGGCGGGGTCAACTCCGCGGCCCCGCTGCTCGCGCTCGAGCTGGGCGGTCCGGTGCTGCTGGGCCTGATCTCCGCGGTCGCGTTCGCGACGATCCTCGCGGTGGTCGCCGGCCTGACGATCACGGCGTCCGCGTCCTTCGCGCACGACGTCTACGCGAACGTCGTCAAGCGGGGCAAGACGTCGCCGGACTCGGAGGTGAAGGTCGCCCGGATCACCGCGGTGGTGATCGGCGCCCTCGCGATCGGCGGCGGCATCCTGGCCAACGGGCAGAACGTCGCGTTCCTCGTGGCGCTCGCGTTCGCGGTGGCGGCGTCGGCGAACCTGCCGACGATCCTCTACTCGCTGTTCTGGAAGCGATTCAACACCCAGGGCGCGCTGTGGTCGATCTACGGCGGCCTGGCCATCACGATCGTGCTGATCGTGTTCTCGCCGGCGGTGTCCGGCAAGAGCACGTCGATGATCAAGACCGTGGACTTCGCCTGGTTCCCGCTGAGCAACCCCGGCCTCGTCTCGATCCCGGCCGCGTTCTTCCTGGGCTGGCTGGGCACGGTCCTGTCCAAGGAGCACAACGCGAAGAAGTACGCCGAGATGGAGGTCCGTTCCCTGACCGGCGCGGGCGCGGAGAAGGCCGTCTCGCACTGACGGCCCCCGAGACACCGAAGGCCGTCGCGAGTCACCCTCGCGGCGGCCTTCGGCCATTCAGTAGGGCAGCTTCCCCGCGGCGACGCCCGCGACGACCGCTTCGAACTGCTTGCGGACGTACTGCCACAACCCGCCGCCCAGGGAGATCCGGGCGACCCCCAGCTCGGCGAGCCCGGCGAGGCCGGGGCTGCCCGGCCACGCCGGCACGTTGACGGCGCCGCCGACGCCCGGCACGAACTCCGCGATCACCTCGGGCGTGCGCAGGTGGATCGGGTAGACGCAGTCGGCGCCCGCCTCGAGGTAGGCCTTCGCCCGGGCGACGCCGTCGGCGAGGTGGTCCTTCGGGTCGACACCGCGGAAGGAGTCGACGCGGGCGTTGATCACCAGTCCGTCACCCGCCGCCTCGCGCAGGGCGGCGATGCGCTCCGCCTGCTCGGCGACCGGCCGCACCCCGCCCGTGGCGTGGTCGGTGTCCTCGAAGTTGCAGCCGACGGCCCCGGCGTCGAGCAGCCGCCCCGCCAGCTCGGCGCCGGACAGGCCGTAGCCCGACTCGGCGTCGACGGTCACGGGGATGCCCACCGCATTCGCGATGCGCTTCGCCGCGGCGAACATCTCCTCGACGGGGGCCTCTTCGCCGTCGGGGAAGCCGAGCGCGGAAGCCACGGCGACCGAGCTGGTCGCCACGACCGGGAACCCGGCGGCCTCGACGAGCCGGGCGGTGTCGGCGTCCCACACGTTCGGCAGCACCAGCGGCTTGCCGGGCACGTGCAGCGCCTTGAGCGCGGCGGCGGTCACGCGTCGCGCTTCGGGAGCGGGCTGTGGCTGGTGACGGCCACGCGGTTCCAGCTGTTGATCGCGATGACCTCCCACGCGACCGCGCGGTACTGGTCCTCGGTCAGCACCTTCGTCGCCCGCTCGTAGACGTCGTCGGGCACGCTCTGGGTCGCCGACAGCTTGGTCATCGCCTCGGTGAGGGTGAGGGCGGCCTCTTCCTCTTCGGTGAACAGGTCGGTCTCGCGCCAGCCGTCGAGCACGAACAGCCGGCGGGCCGACACGCCCTGCTCGAGAGCGTCGCGGCTGTGCATGTCGAGGCAGAACGCGCAGCCGTTGAGCTGGGAGGCCCGCATCCGCACCAGTTCGATCAGCTTGGGGTCGACGCCCGCGTTCGCGGCGGCCTTGTTCACCTCGGCCTGCAGGTTCGCCATCGCCTGGTAGATCTCGGGCGCGCGCCCGAGACTGATTCGCTTCGTCATGTGTCCACGCTAGCCCGCACTGGTCCACCGGTATGGTCCAGTGACATGGCAGATTCGTGGTCCAGTTCCGGGATCGACGTCCACCTCGGCTGGCAGCCGTCGACGGGCCGGAACGGCCTCGCGGCGGCGATCCGCGAGGCCATCCGCGAGGGCCGGTGGCAGGCGGGCGCGGCGGTGCCTTCGACCCGTTCCCTGGCCCACGACCTGGGCGTCGCCCGCGGCACGGTCACGCGGGTGTACGCCGACCTGGCCGCCGAGGGGTACCTGCGCACGGCCCAGGGCGCGCCGACCCGCGTGGCGACGGCGGGCTCGCTCCCCCAGTCCGCGCCGCGGCAGGCACCCCGCGACCCGGCGCCGCGCTGGGACCTGCGGCCGGGCCGCCCGGACCTGACGGCGTTCCCCCGCCAGGCGTGGATCACCGCGACCCGGCGGGCCTTGCTGCGGACGCCGGCGGCGGCGTTCGGCTACGAGTCGGCGCTGGGCACACCCGAGCTGCGGGACACCCTCGCCGGCTACCTCGCCCGGGCCCGCGGGGTGGTCGCCGACCCGGCGCGGATCGTCGTGTGCCACGGGTATTCGCACGCCATCGCCGTGCTGTCCCGGGCCCTTGCCGACCTGGGCAGCGGCGAAATGGCGTTCGAGGACCCGTCCCTGGAGATGTACCGCTCGATCGCGGCGGCCCAGGGCCAGCGGGTCGTCGGCGTCCCGGTCGACGAGCACGGCCTCGACGTGTCCGCTTTGGACAGTCCGGCGGTGGTCGTGACGGCGGCGCACCAGTACCCCACCGGCGTCACGCTGGCCCCGCCCCGGCGGGCGGCCCTGGCCCGCTGGGCGACCGAGTCGGGGGCGTTCGTGCTGGAGGACGACTACGACGGCGAGTTCCGCTTCGACCGCCAGCAGGTCGGGGCGCTGCAGGCGCTGGCGCCGGAGCGGGTGGTGTACGCGGGGACGGCGAGCAAGACCCTGGCGCCGGCCCTGCGGCTGGCGTGGCTGGTGCTGCCACGGACGCTGGTGGAGCCGGTCCGCGCGGCGATGGCCGGCAGCGGCTCGCGGCCGGCGGTGCTGAACCAGCTGGCCCTGGCCGAGCTGATCGACTCGGGCGCGTACGACCGGCACGTCCGCCGCAGCCGCGCCGAGTACCGCTCCCGCCGCGCCCGGCTGCTGGCGGCGCTGCCGGACTCGGTGCGGCCGCAGGGCATCGCGGCCGGCCTGCACCTGCTGCTGATCCTCCCGCCGGACGGCCCGTCGGAGGCCACGGCCCTGGCGGCCTGCCGCCGCCGCGCGCTCGGCATCGAGGGCCTGGACGGCTACTGGATGACCCCGGACCGCCCGGGAGGCCTGATAGTCGGCTACGCAGCGACCCCGAAACACGCGTTCGCCGGCGCAACCCAGACTCTGGTGGAAGCCCTCTGGGAAATCACCGCTTGATCTTGCCCCCGGCCACCCGAGATCCGGCTCGAATCACGCAAGTCCCGCCCCCAGTCACGCAAGTCCCGCCCCCAGTCACGCAAGTCCCGCCCCCAACCACGCAAGTCCCGCCCCCACCCACACAAACCGACCCTCCAAGCACGCGAGCCGATCGCCTGGGTACGCGAGTCGACCCTTCAATCACGCGAGTCGACCTCCCAATCACACGTGATGCCCGAGCGGGCCACCTCCGAGCCGGGAGGTGGCCCGCGGTCGCTGTCAGAACCAGCAGCCGGGCCGGACGCGGAGGAGTTCGGTCCGCAGCGACGGCGTCCCGTCGACCGGCGCCGGGTCGTCCGCGGTCGGCTCGATCCCGCCGGCGGCCACGCGATCCAGGGTCTTCAGCCCTTCGGTGCCGACCGTGCCGAACACCGTGTAGTCCGGCCGCAGCGCGGAATCGCCGTAGACGACGAAGAACTGCGAGCCGTTCGTGTCCGGCCCCGCGTTCGCCATCGCCAGCAACCCGCGCGCGTAGACCTTGCGCGCGCCGGTCGGGTCGGTCGGCGACGGCGGCAGGTCGACCGGCAGCTCGTCCTTGTACTTGTAGCCCGGCCCGCCCTCGCCGGTCGCGCTCGGGTCGCCGCACTGCAGGACCTTCAACGTCGGGTAAGTGGTCAGCCGGTGGCACACCGTGTGGTCGTAGAACCGGTGGTTCGCCAGGTGCAGGAAGCTCTGCACGGTGCACGGCGCCTTCGCGCGATCGAGCCGCAGCGGCAGCGCGCCCTGGCTGGTCGGGACGGCGACGTCGACCTTGCCGTGGCTCGGCGTGTGCCGCGGGTCGGGCGGCAGCGGAACCGGCCGCGCGGGCGGTTCGTCCGGGGTCTCGGTGTACTGGCACGGCCCGTGCGTCGTCTTCGGCGGTGGCGCGTCGGCCGCGGTGGCGACGCCGTTGCCGGCCACGAACAACGCGCCTGCCGCCAGCGCCGTGACGAGTGTCTTCTTCATCCTGCACGCCCTCCCAGTGATCGCCCGGTTCCGGAGCGCCCCGCAGTCTAGGGCCCGGCACCGACGACAAGAACCGGCGAAAGTCGCCCATGTCAGCCGGTCGGGTGAACCTCGGCGCCCGAGCCCCGGAAATTGTCGGACCCCCGGAGCACGATGGCCATCACGCGGCAGAACGCCGCCCGGCGAAGGGGGAGACATGACGGTGCACGTGGTCAACCGCAGGAGAAACGCTGTGGCGGCAAGGTATCCGGAGGCGGTGGTCGTGGACGTGACGTCGCGCGGGCCAGAGCCGTGGGTGCGGTTCAGCCCGTTCTACCCGCACGGCGGCATCCCGGTGCCGTACTCACCGGGGGTGGAGAGCGCGTCGGTCGAGGGGATCTGGCAAGCGCTGAAAGTCTTTCGCGGCACGGGAATCGACGAGGAGAAGCTGAAAGTCAAGTCGATGAAGGGGCTGAAGCGCACGGTCCGCAAGTACGGCGAAGTGGTCGGCCACCGCGCCGGCGTGGCGGGCACCGAACTGCTGGCGTACGAGCAGGCCCGAAGACGGATATACCTGCCGTCCTACCGCTGGGTGCTGGAGAACAGGCTGGCCGACCTGGTCACCGAGCTCCGCGAAACGAGCGCCGAGCGCGACATCGTCCTGCTGGACTACACGACCAACGGCGCCGTCGAGGACCTGGCGAAACCGTTGTCCCACGCGGCCTTGCTGCGCGCGCACCTCGCCGGGGAGTGGCCGTGGACGCTGTGACTTCGGCACTCGCCCGGATCCGGGACGTACTCGGCGACCGGGTACGCGCCTGGCTCGCCAATGGCCGTATCGCCGGAATCCGCAACCGACTCACCATCGGCCGCGGCCTGGTTCCGCGCGTCGCGTCCCGGCTCACCGCCGGCTGTTCCTCAGCTCCGCAGGTCCGCGATCAGCTCGTCGGCGGCGGCGAACGGATCGATCTCCCGAGCCACCACGCGCTCGGCCACCCCGGCGAGCCGTCCCCCGCCCCGCAAGTCCGCGAGCTCGGCCCGCAACCGGCGCACGGCGATGGCCTCGACCTCGTCACGCGCCCGCGCGACCCGGCGCCGGGCCAGCTCGTCGTGTTCCACCAGCCAGTCGTGGTGCGCGGCCAGCGCCCGCACGACCTCGTCGACGCCCTCGCCCTTCGCCGCGACCGTCCGCACGATCGGCTGGCGCCAGCTCGCGCCCCGGATCTCGCGGCGCACCAGCGAGATCATCTGCTTGAGGTCGTGCACCGTCGCGTCCGCGCCCTCGCGGTCGGCCTTGTTCACGACGAAGACGTCGGCGATCTCCAGCACCCCGGCCTTCGCGGCCTGGATGCCGTCGCCCATCCCCGGCGCGAGCAGCACCACCGTGGTGTCGGCCAGCTTCACGACGTCCACTTCGGACTGTCCGACGCCGACGGTCTCGATCAGCACCACGTCGAAGCCGGCGGCGTCGAGCACGCGCACCGCCTGTGGGGTCGCCCACGACAGCCCGCCGAGGTGCCCGCGCGTGGCCATCGAACGGATGAACACGCCGGGGTCGGTGGCGTGCTCGGTCATCCGGATCCGGTCGCCGAGCAGCGCGCCGCCCGAAAACGGCGAAGACGGGTCGATCGCGAGCACCCCGACCCGCTTGCCTTCCGCGCGCAACGCGGTGAGCAGCGCCGACGTCGAAGTCGACTTGCCGACGCCGGGTGGCCCGGTGAGCCCGACGACCCGGGCCCGCCCGGTGTGCGGGGTCAGCGCCCGGGCGATCTCGGCGACGCGGGGGTGGGCGTCCTCGACGAGCGACAGCAGCCGCGCGACGGCACGGGGCTGCCCGTCCCGCGCGCGGCCGACCAGGTCGTCGAGGTCGAGTGCGCCGGCCACTTACGCGGACGGCACCCGCAGCAGGAGGGCGTCGCCCTGGCCGCCGCCACCGCACAGCGCGGCCGCGCCGAGCCCGCCACCGCGACGGGTCAGCTCGTGGATCAGGTGCACGGCGAGCCGGGCCCCGGAGGCGCCGATCGGGTGGCCGAGGGCGATGGCACCGCCGTTGACGTTGACCTTCTCCGGGTCGAGGCCGAGCTTCTCGGTGGACACGAGCCCGACCGCGGCGAAGGCCTCGTTGATCTCGACGAGGTCGAGCGCGTCGACGCCGAGGTTCGCCTTCGCCAGCGCGGCGAGGATGGCGTTCGACGGCTGCTCGTGCAGGCTGGCGTCCGGCCCGGCGACCACACCGTGCGCGCCGATCTCGGCGATCGCCGTGAGGCCCAGCTCCTCGGCCTTCGCCTTGCTGGCCACGACGACCGCGGCAGCACCGTCGGAGATCTGCGAGGCCGAGCCCGCGGTGATGGTGCCGTCGGAGGCGAAGGCGGGGCGCAGCTTGGCGAGGCCTTCGGCGGTGGTGTCGGCGCGGACGCCCTCGTCGGTGTCGAAAACCACCGGGTCACCCTTGCGCTGCGGGATGGAGACCGGCGCGATCTCGTCGGCGAAGTAGCCGTTCTTGATCGCCTCGGCCGCGCGCTGGTGCGAGCGGGCGGAGAACGCGTCCTGCTGCTCGCGGGTGACGCCGTAGCGGGAGTTGTACTTCTCCGTCGAGGCGCCCATGGCGACCTGGTCGAAGGCGCAGAAGAGCCCGTCGTAGGCCATGTGGTCGACGAGCGTGGTGTCGCCGTACTTGAAGCCGGAGCGGGACTTGGGCAGCAGGTGCGGCGCCTGGGTCATCGACTCCTGGCCGCCGGCGACGACGATGTCGAACTCGCCGGCGCGGATCAGCTGGTCGGCGAGCGCGATGGCGTCGAGGCCGGAGAGGCAGACCTTGTTGATCGTCAGGGCGGGCACGCTCATCGGGATGCCCGCGGCGACCGCGGCCTGGCGAGCCGGGATCTGGCCGGCGCCGGCGGTCAGCACCTGGCCCATGATCGTGTACTGCACCGCGTCCGGGGCGACCCCGGCGCGTTCGAGGGCCGCCTTGATCGCGACCCCGCCCAGCTGTGCCCCCGTGAAGTCCTTGAGGGATCCGAGCAAGCGCCCGATCGGTGTACGGGCGGCACCCAGGATCACGGAACCGGACACGGCGTCCTCCAAGCTTCGGCGCATGGGCAGTTTTTCCGACCATACCCGGAGGGCGGGCTTCTTGATGGAGCCAGTGTGAGGCGGGGCACGCGACGATTCTGGGGGAACGCCGGGCGGGCGCCGCCTATCCTGCCCCCATGAATGACGCCCTGCGGCCGTTCGTGACGGCCATCGACCACGTCGGCATCGCGGTCCCGGACCTGGACGCGGCCATCGAGTTCCACCGCGCGCACTTCGGCCTCGAAGTGGCGCACGAGGAGGTGAACGAGGAGCAGGGAGTGCGGGAGGCGATGCTGCGCGCACCCGGCACGGCGGGCACGGAGACCCAGATCCAGCTGTTGGCCCCGCTGCGCGACGACTCGGCGATCGGCAAGTTCCTGGCCAAGAGCGGCCCGGGGCTGCAGCAGCTGGCGTACCGCGTGTCCGATGTGGACGCGGCGTCGGCGGCACTGCGCGAGCAGGGCCTGCGCCTGCTGTACGAGGCGGCGAAGCGCGGAACGTCGAACAGCCGGGTGAACTTCATCCACCCGAAGGACGCGGGCGGCGTCCTGGTGGAGCTGGTGGAGCCGGCCGAGGACGGCGCGGCGCACTGACGCGGACCCGTTCCGGCGCAACAACTCCGGCGCGAGGAACCTGCACGCTCATGACAAGAGGGCGCGGCCTCAGGCCGAGAAGGGCGGCGGGTACGCGGGTCAGCCGCGGAGCGGAGGGTGCGCGGTTCAGCCGCAGGGCGGAGGGTGCGCGGTCAGCGGTGGCGGCGGCGAGTTCGGCGGCGAGCCGCCGCCTGCCCGCGGGCGGCACCATCGCGCCCTGGTCATGCCGAGTCCGGCTGCTCCCCGACGCGTCGGGGAGCACGTCCGGGCCGGAGCCGCGGGCGCACGGCCCCGGCCCCGGCTAAGCCGGCGGCGTCTTCGAGACGAGGGCGTCGGCGATGAACGTCAGCTCGCCGTCGAACTCGGCGGGCAGGTCGTCGTCGGAGTGGCGGGCCGTGGCGTGCCGGTGGCTGACCGCGCGGGCCAGCAGGCCCGATGCGCGGTCGACGTCGGCCGCGGGCACGCCGCCGCCCGTTGCCGCCAGGATCACCGCGTGGACCTGGCGCACCAGGACCTGGAAGCGCTCGTGGAGGGCGTCGCGGACGACGTGGTGGGTGTCGGCCTCGCGCCAGAGCAGGTGCGAGAGCCCGAGCGACCGGCTGAAGCGGTGGTCGAGTTCGCGGACGAGCCGCCGCAGGCTGCCCACGAGGTCGCCCGGGACGACGACCACGGCCGGCTCGATGCGCTCGTCGGGCAGGCGCTCGACGAGCGCCGTGAGCAGGTCCGCCTTGTGCCGGAAGTAGTAGTGCACCAGCCCCTTCGGCACCCCGGCCCGCTCCGCGATGCGGGAGGTCGGGGTGGCGTCGAAGCCGGACTCGGCGAAGAGCGCCTCGGCGGCGCAGAGAATGCGCTCCTTCGCCGAATCCTCGGTCATCCGGGTGCCTCCTGGTTCGCCGAAACCGTCAGTGCTGACCTGCCGTGCGGTGCGCGGCGCTCGCGACCGGCATCGCTGCCGCGCCGGCGATGACCGTCAGCACCCCGGCGATCCAGGACGTCCAGGAAGCGCCGTTGAACTCGGTGTACGCCAGCACCCACGGCGCGATGAAGAACAGCACGCCGAGCGCGATCTGGATGCCTTCGCCGTAGACCATGCCCGGCATCGCCAGCGACACCAGGCCGTCGAGTGCGATCAACGCGCCCAGGACGACCATCGTCCACATCGCGGTCGAGTCCGTGCTCAGCCAAAGGGGTGAAAGAGCGGCGACGACCCCGATGACGACCTCGGCCCAATCATGGGGCCGGGCCCATGCGCGCGTAGAGACTTCACTCATTCGTGCTCACCTCCGTCGGTGAAACTGCTGGTCGGGTGGGTGTTCCCACTGCCGATGGTCCGCTTGACTGGCCAGCCGGTCAAGACTGATCGGTCACAGTTCGACGTGTAATCGTGCTGTCCGTCTCGTACAGTTGTGTGCGCGAGTTACCGGCGAGTAATTTCTGCCGCCAACGCCGTTGACCCCCATCTCCGCGGAGGAACCGATGACGCAGCTCGGCGAGATCCAGCAAGCCATCCTGAACGGCGAGTCCGCCGAGGTCGGCTCGTTGCCCGTGCCCGAGAGCTACCGCGGGGTGACCGTGCACGCCGACGAGGTCGACATGTTCGAGGGCCTCGAGAGCCGGGACAAGGACCCGCGCAAGTCGCTGCACGTCGACGACGTCCCCGTCCCCGAGCTCGGCCCGGGCGAGGCGCTGGTCGCGGTGATGGCGAGCGCCATCAACTACAACACCGTGTGGACGTCGATCTTCGAGCCGATCCCCACGTTCAAGTTCCTGAAGAAGTACGGGAAGCTCTCGCCGCTGGCCAAGCGGCACGACCTGCCCTACCACGTCGTCGGGTCCGACCTGTCCGGCGTCGTGCTGCGCACCGGTGTCGGCGTGCACAACTGGAAGCCGGGCGACGAGGTCGTCGCGCACTGCCTGAACGTCGAGCTGGAGAGCCCGGACGGGCACAACGACACGATGCTCGACACCGAGCAGCGGATCTGGGGCTTCGAGACGAACTTCGGCGGCCTCGCCGAAGTCGCGCTGGTCAAGTCGAACCAGCTGATGCCGAAGCCGGACCACCTCACCTGGGAGGAGGCCGCCTCCCCCGGGCTGGTCAACTCCACCGCCTACCGGCAGCTGGTCTCGCGCAACGGCGCCGACATGAAGCAGGGTGACGTCGTCCTGATCTGGGGCGCTTCGGGCGGCCTCGGCTCCTACGCGACGCAGTACGCGCTGAACGGCGGGGCCATCCCGGTGTGCGTCGTGTCCAGCCCGGAGAAGGCCGCGATCTGCCGCAAGCTCGGCGCCGAGCTGATCATCGACCGCAGCGCCGAGGCCTACAAGTTCTGGAAGAGCGACACCGAGCAGGACCCGAAGGAGTGGCAGCGCCTCGGCGCGAAGATCCGCGAGCTGACCGGCGGCGAGGACCCGGACATCGTGTTCGAGCACCCGGGCCGGGAGACGTTCGGTGCCTCGGTCTACGCCGCGCGCAAGGGCGGCACGATCGTCACCTGCGCGTCGACCTCGGGTTACATGCACCAGTACGACAACCGCTACCTGTGGATGAACCTGAAGCGGATCATCGGCTCCCACTTCGCGAACTACCGCGAGTCCTGGGAGGCGAACCGGCTGATCGCGAAGGGCCTCATCCACCCGACGCTGTCGAAGACGTACTCGCTCGAGGAGACCGGGCAGGCCGCGCTGGACGTCCACCGCAACGCGCACCAGGGCAAGGTCGGCGTGCTCGCGCTCGCGCCGCAGGAAGGGCTCGGCGTCCGGGACGAGGAGAAGCGCGCGAAGCACCTCGAGGGGATCAACGCGTTCCGCGGCGCCTAGCCGCGACGACCAGGCCGGATCCGGGTGTCGGGAACCGCCCGGATCCGGCCCGATCCGGCAAGATCCTTTCGCCGCATCAGACGCCACTTTCGGCGCAGGCCCCGGGTGCTCACCCTTTGGTGACCGGGCTGCGACTACGGTAGGCGCATGAGCCTTGGCGATGAACGGGAGCTTGTGCCGCTGGGAGCCGGCTTCGACGTGGCGAAGCGCGGGTACAGCCGAGCACAGGTCGACGAGCACCTCGAACGGCTGGACGCCGACCTGAAGATGCTCACCGCGGATCGGGACGCCGCCATCGCGCAGGCCGGCGACCTGGCTCGCCAGCTGGAGATCGCGCGCGGCGAGATCGCGGACCTGCGCGGGCAGGTCGACCGGCTGGCCCAGCCGCCGACGAGCGTCGAAGGCCTGTCCGAGCGGCTGCAGCGGATGCTGCGCCTCGCACAGGACGAGTCCGCCGACACGCGCGCCCGCGCCGAAGCCGAGGCCGGGCACATCCGGGCCAAGGCCGAGACGGACGCGAGCGCCATGCGCGCCCGCTACGAGCAGCTGCTCACCGAGCTCGACCTGCGCCGCAAGGAGATGGAGGCGGAGCACCGCAAGGTGCTCGAGGACGCCCGCGCGCAGGCCAAGGAGATCACCGACAAGGCCGAGGCGGAGCGCACGCGGCTCGACACCGAGTCGTCGGACCGCCGGACCAAGGTCGAAGAGGACTTCGAGATCGCGATGGCCTCGCGCCGCACCGAGGCGATGCGCGTGCTGGCCGAGCAGGAGGCGGCGAGCAAGGCCGAGGCCGCCCGCCGCGTCCAGGAAGCGACGCAGGACGCCGCCGACATCCGCGCGAAGATCCTCGAAGAGGAAAAGACCACGAAGGCCGAGATCGACCGCCGTCAGCGGGAGTCGGTCGCGGACGCGAACAAGCGCCGTCAGGATTCGCTCAACGAGGCGAACGCCCGGCTCGCGGAGGCCGCCGACGAGGCGCGGCGCCGCGTGACGACGGCGACCGAGGAGTCGAACCGGCGGATCACCCAGGCCAACGAGCGCGTCGACAGCCTGCGCAAGGTGCGCGGCGGGCTGGCCGAGCAGGTCCGCGCGGCGCGCGCGGTGCTGGCCGAGGCCCACACCGTCCTCGGCGACGAGGTCAAGGTGCCCGCGGACGTCACGACCGACCTCAAGGCCGAGGACCTGAAGGCCGAGGACAACGGCAAGACGAAGCCGGTGGGCGACGTCGAGGAGACCATCCGGATCAAGGCGTCCGACGTCCCGAAGCCGCAGCCGACCCCCAAGCAGGCACCCAAGCAAGCGCCCAAGCCGGCTCCGAAGCCCAGTCCGCGGCCAAGCGGAGCGCAGAAAGCGACTGGCGAGTAACCTTCCACCCGACAAGGGCGCGGACGAGCCTGCGCGGTCGCTGCCGACCGGTTATCGTCCCAGCTCACGCGGGATCACCTGGAGGTTTTGCGCATGGGTGCGGCATATCGGACCGTGGTGGTGGGCACGGACGGCTCGGAGTCCTCGTTCGCGGCGGTGGACCGCGCGGCGGCGGTGGCCGGCGACGCCGGGGCGACGCTCGTCATCACGTGCGCGTTCTACCCGGCCAGCAAGACCGACGTCGACAAGGCCCAGGACGTCCTCGGCGACGAGGCGTACCAGGTCGTCGGCTCGGCGCCGGCCGAGGACACCCTGCAGTCGGCGCGGGACCGCGCGGTGCGGGCCGGCGCGGAGAAGATCGACACGGTCGCGGTCAAGGGCGACCCGGTCGACTCGCTGCGCAAGGTCGTGCACGAGCGCGAGGCCGACCTGCTGGTGGTCGGCAACCGCGGGCTGAACACGATCGCCGGCCGGATCCTGGGCTCGGTGCCGGCGGAGGTCGCGCGCAAGTCCGGCGTGGACGTGCTGATCGTCCACACGACCTGAGCGCGTGACCGATTCGAGCGAAGAGCTCCAGCAGCGGCTCGAACGCGTCCTGCTCGGCGGCAGGCGGAAGTACACGCGGCTCGAAGTGGCCGAGAAAGCCGGCGTGCCCGAAGAACGGTCACGCCGGCTCTGGCGCGCGCTGGGGTTCGCGACGGTCCGCGACGACGAGGTCGTCTTCACCGACGCGGACGTCGAGGCGATGCGGACGGCGGACCAGCTGGTCCAGTCGGGGCTGATCGACCCGACCATCGAGGTGTCGGTGACCCGCGCGCTCGGCCAGCACCTGTCGCGGCTGGCCGAGTGGCAGGTCGACATGCTGTTCGAGCTGATCAAGGAGCAGCCGGAGCTGGGCCGCAGCGAGCGCCAGGTGGCGCGCCTGGTCGACCGGCTGCTGCCGGAGCTCGAGCGGGTGCAGAACTTCGTCTGGCGCCGGCACCTGGCGGCGTACGCCGGCCGGGCGTTCGCGGCGCCGGACGAGAGCCTGGAGGCGCGCACCCAGGTGGTCGGGTTCGTCGACATGGTCGGCTACACGCGCCTGACGCGCCAGATCGACGAAGAAGAGCTGAGCCGGGTGCTCGACGCGTTCGAGCTGCTCGCGGCGGAGACGATCGCCGAGCACCACGGCCGCGTGGTGAAGATGATCGGCGACGAGGTCCTGTTCGTCGCGGACGCGGCGGTCGACGCGGCGGAGATCGCCCTGGCGCTGACGGAACGCACGTCGGCGGACGAGAGCCTGCCGGCGGTCCGCGCGGGAATGGCGTCGGGCCGGATCCTGTCGCGCTTCGGCGACGTGTACGGATCGGTGGTCAACCTGGCGGCCCGCCTGACGTCGGTGGCCCGCCCGGGCACGATCCTGGTGGACCGGGAGCTGGCTTCGGAGCTTTCGGGGGAGAAGGCGTACGAGCTGCGGCCGCGCCGGCCGGTGACGGTCCGCGGGTACAACCGCCTCCGCCCGGCGGCGCTGCGGCGAGCCGGCGAGGCGCCGACGGGGATGTTCGCGAGTTCGCAGGCACTGGCGGCGGAGATGCTGGGTCTCACGGATCCGGCTGCCGAGAACGAGACCGAGTCACGCCCTCGCCGCCGGCGGCGAGGGCGTGTCCGCTGATCAGGCGTCGAAGTCGACCGTGATCGTCTCCGAGACCGGGTAGGACTGGCACGTCAGCACGAAACCCGCCTCGACCTCCGCCTCTTCCAGCGCGAAGTTCCGCCGCAGATCGACCTCGCCCTCTGTGACGCGCGCCCGGCACGTGCCGCACACCCCGCCCTTGCACGCGAACGGCAGGTCCGGGCGGAAACGCTGGGCGCCATCCAGGACCGAGGACGACCGGGGCAGCGTCATGGACGAAGAACGGCCGTCCAGGACCACACGGACTTCCGAAGACTCCCCCGCCACCGTCGGATCGAGATGCTCCACCGGCGCAGGTGGGGTGTCGACGTAGAACAGCTCCTGGTGGATCCGCGCGCGCGGTACCTCCAGGGACGCCAGCAGCTCCTGCGCGCCCGTCACCATCTCGAACGGGCCGCACAGCCACCAATGGTCCACAGAGGACACCGGGACCAGGGAAGAGAACAGCGTACGCAGCTTCGGCACATCCAGGCGCCCTGTGAACAGCTCCGCCTCGCGCGGCTCGCGCGACAGCACGTGGATCAGCTCCAGCCGTGATGGCGCCCGGTCCTTCAGATCCGCCAGCTCGTCCGCGAACATCACCGTGTCCGTGCGGCGGTTTCCGTACAGCACCGTCACCGTCGCGTCCGGCGTCGCCAGCAGCGACGACACGATCGACAGCACCGGGGTGATGCCCGAGCCGGCCGCGATCAGGACGTGGTGGCCGCCTTCCGCCAGGTCCGGGGTGAACGACCCGGTGGGCGTGGCCACCTCGATCGTGTCGCCCGCGCGGACGTCGTTCACCAGCCAGGACGAGAACAAGCCGTCCGGGACCAGCCGGACGCCCACCCGGGGCGCCGTGCCCGCCGCCGCGCAGATCGAGTACGACCGGCGCTCGTCGCGGCCCTCGACCGAACGGCGCAGCGTCAACGACTGGCCCGGTTTGAAGGCGAATTCGGAGGACAAAGCAGTCGGCACGTCGAACGTCACGGCGACCGCGTCGTCGCACAACCGCGTGACGCCCGCGACCTTCAGGGGATGAAACGCCACCTCAGAGCTCCTTGACGTGCTCGAACGGCTCGGCACACGCACGGCAGCGCCGCAGCGCCTTGCACGCCGTCGCGCCGAAGCGGGACTGCTCCTCCGTGTCCGCCGACCCGCACAACGGACAGCGAACCACCGACACCGGCGCCGACAGCGTCAGCGGGATCGGCCCCGCCCGCCGCGGTGCCGCGCCCGGCGGGGCGATGCCGGCCGAGGCCAGCTTCTGGCGCCCCATGGCCGAAATCCAGTCCGACGACCAGGCCGGCGACAGCTGCGTTCGGATCTCGACGTCCGCGAAGCCCGCCGAAACCAGCGCGTGCTCCAGGTCGTCGCGCATCGTGTCCATCGCCGGGCAGCCCGTGTACGTCGGCGTGATCGCCACGACGACGCGACCGTCCGATTCGGACACCGAGCGCAGCACGCCCAGGTCAGCCAGCGTCAGCATCGGCAGCTCGGGGTCGGTGACCGTCGCGGCGACAGCCTCGGCGGTCACCATTTCGCGTCCGGCATCGCCCGGGCCACGCTCTGCAGCTCCGCCACCAGGAACCCCATCTGCTCGGTGTGGACGCCGTCGCGGCCCGTCCGGCCCGAGACGCCGGCCAGCTCACCGGCGGCAGGCAAGACCAGCGTCGCCGCGGAAAGCGCCTGCTCCACGACAAGATCGAACTCCGGCCGCAGCGTGGCCGCGTCCAGCAGCTCCAGCGGGTGCGTGCGGAACAGCTCCCCGACGTACGGCCACACCGCGTCGAGCCCTTCCTGCATCCGCTCGTGCGACAACGGCGTGCCGTCGCCCAGGCGGACCAGCCACTGCGCCGCGTAGTCGCGGTGGTAGGTCACTTCCTTGACGCCCTTGTCCGCGATGGCGGCCAGCACCGGGTCGACCGACGACACCAGCCGCTGCAACAAAGCCAGCCGCCACGTCGAGAACACGAACAGCCGCGCGATCAGGTGCCCGAAGTGCCCGCCGCCCAGCTCCGCGAGCCGGACGTTGCGGAACTCGTTCTCCATGCGCTCGAACGCGAACGAGTCTTCCGAACGCGACGAACCGTCGGCCTTGCCGGCGCGCGCGAGCAGCAGCCGCGCCTGGCCGAGCAGGTCGAGGCCGATGTTCGCGATCGCGACCTCGTCCTCCAGCTCGGGCGCGTTCGTGCACCACTCCTGCAGCCGGTGGGAGAAGATCAGCGCGTCGTCGCCGAGCATGAGGCAGTAGGCGGCGAGGGCCGCACCGTCCACACCGGATGGAACGGAAGTGTCCACACCGGACAGCGGGTCCTCGAAACCGGTGCCGAACGCCCAGCGGGCGTCGTTCTCCTCGGTCAGCGACTCGTAGACGTTGTCGAAACTCATATGTGCGGCACCTCCTCGGGGATTTCGTAGAACGTCGGGTGCCGATAGACCTTGTCGCCGCTCGGCGCGAAGAACGGGTCCTTCTCGTCCGGCGACGACGCGGTGATGTCCGAAGCCCGCACGACCCAGATCGACACGCCTTCGTTGCGGCGGGTGTAGAGGTCACGCGCGTGGTGCAGCGCCATCTGGTCGTCGGCCGCGTGCAGCGACCCGACGTGCACGTGGTTCAGCCCGCGCTTGCCGCGGACGAACACCTCGTACAGCGGCCAGTCGTGCTTGACCGGGCCGGGAGCGGCGGGAACGCCCTCCAGCGGGACGGCCCCGTGGCCGCCTTCGGCAGTCAGGTCACTCACTTCCGCTCCTCCTTCTTGGCCGCGTGCGCCACGGCGGCCTCGCGGACCCACGCGCCGTCGTCGTGCGCGCGACGCCGGTGGGCGACGCGCGAAGCGTTGCACGGACCGTTGCCCTTCAACACGTTCTTGAACTCGTCCCAGTCCACCGCACCGAAGTCGTAGTGCTCACGTTCCGAATTCCACTTCAACGAAGGGTCCGGGAACGTGACGCCCAGCGCGGCGGCCTGCGGCACCGACATGTCGACGAAGCGCTGGCGCAGCTCGTCGTTGGTGTGGCGCTTGACCTTCCACGCCATCGACTGCGCGGTGTTCGGCGAGTCGGCGTCCGGCGGGCCGAACATCATCAGCGACGGCCACCACCAGCGGTTGACGGCCTCCTGGACCATTTCGCGCTGCTGCGCAGTCCCGCGCATCATCGTCATCAGCAGCTCGAAACCTTGCCGCTGGTGGAAGGACTCTTCCTTGCAGATCCGAATCATCGCCCGCGCGTACGGCCCGTAGGACGAGCGGCACAGAGGCACCTGGTTGCAGATCGCCGCGCCGTCGACCAGCCAGCCGATCACGCCGACGTCGGCGAAGGTGAGCGTCGGGTAGTTGAAGATCGACGAGTACTTCTGCTTGCCCGTGATCAGCTTGTCGGTGAGGTCCGCGCGGTCGGCGCCCAGCGTCGCCGCCGCGGAGTACAGGTAGAGGCCGTGGCCGGCTTCGTCCTGGACCTTGGCCAGCAGGATCGCCTTGCGCCGCAGCGACGGCGCGCGCGTGATCCAGTTGCCCTCGGGCTGCATGCCGATGATCTCCGAGTGCGCGTGCTGCGCGATCTGCCGGATCATCGTCTTGCGGTAACCCTCGGGCACCCAGTCGCGCGGCTCGATCCGCTGGTCGCGCTCGATGGTGTGCTCGAAGTGCTCCTCGAGCGAGACGGTGGCGGTCACGGCTGCTCCTTCGACACGAGCGTCAGGACGTCGTACTTGGCGACGGACTCGCCGTCGGCGTTGGTGACGTCGGCGTCCCAGCGGACCTCGCCGTACTCCTGGTCGATCCGCGGGGTGATCTGCTTGGCGGTGAGCGTCACCGTCAGCGAGTCGCCGACCTTGACCGGGGTGAGGAACCGCAGGTTCTCCAGGCCGTAGTTGGCCAGGACCGGGCCGGGCTCGGGCGAGACGAACAACCCGGCCGCGAACGAGACGACCAGGTAGCCGTGCGCGACGATCCCGCCGAACAGCGGGTTCGCGGCCGCGGCCGCGGGGTCGGTGTGGGCGTAGAACGTGTCGCCGGTGAACTCGGCGAAGTGGTCGACGTCTTCCTGGCTGACGGTCCGCGGCCCGGCGACGACCGAGTCACCGATGCGAAGCTCGGCCAGGGATTTCCGGAACGGGTGGACGTCGCCTTCGGTGCGCGGCGCGCCGGTCACCCAGCGGCCGGTCACGGACGAAAGCACGGCCGGCGAGCCCTGGACCGCCGTGCGCTGCATGTGGTGCAGCACGCCGCGGATGCCGCCCATCTCCTCGCCGCCGCCCGCGCGACCGGGGCCGCCGTGGACGAGCTGCGGCATCGGCGAGCCGTGGCCGGTCGACTCCTTCGCGTCGTCGGCGTCCAGCACCAGCAGGCGGCCGTGGAACGGTGCCGCGCCGAGGACGACGTCGCGCACGAACTCCCTGTCGGCGGAGACCACGGATCCGGCGAGGCTGCCGCCACCGCGTGCCGCGAAGTCGATGACCTGCTCGGTGGACGTGTAGGGCATCAGCGTCGAGACCGGGCCGAACGCCTCGACCTCGTGCGGCTCCGACCGCTCCGGGTCCGCCTTCAGCAGCACCGGGGAGATGAACGCGCCACGCTCGGCGTCCGCGTCGACGACCTCGACCTTCTCCGGGTCGCCGAACACGACGCTGCCGGCGTCCAGCAGCGCCTTCAGCGACCGCCGGACCTCCTCGCGCTGCTCCAGGCTGGCCAGCGCGCCCATCCGGACGCCCTCGGCGGTGGGGTTGCCGACGGTGACCTTCGCGAGCCGCTCGGACGCGGCGGAAGCGACGTCGTCCAGCAGCGAAGCCGGGACGAACGCGCGGCGGATGGCGGTGCACTTCTGGCCCGCCTTGACCGTCATCTCGGAGGTCAGCTGCTTGACGAACAGGTCGAACTCGGTGGTGCCCTTGACCGCGTCCGGGCCGAGGATCGAGCAGTTCAGCGAGTCGGCCTCGGCGTTGAACCGGACGGCGTTGCGGATGATCGCCGGGTGCGCCCGCAGCTTCTGGGCGGTCGACGCCGAGCCGGTGAAGGACACCAGGTCCTGCGCGGTCACGTGGTCGAGGAGGTCGCCGACGCTGCCCGCGACGAACTGCAGCGAGCCCTCCGGCAGGATCCCGGACCCGATGATCAGCTCGACCAGCCGCGCGGTCAGGTACGCCGTCGAGCTCGCCGGCTTGACCAGGCTCGGGACGCCGGCGAGGAACGCGGGGGCGAACTTCTCCAGCGGCCCCCACACCGGGAAGTTGAACGCGTTGATCTGCACCGCGACGCCCCGCAGCGGGGTCGCGATGTGCTGCGCTACGAACGTGCCGCCCTTGCTCAGCGGCTCGACGTTGCCCTCGACGTAGACGGTGTCGTTCGGCAGCTCGCGCTTGCCCTTCGAGCCGTAGCTGAAGAGGACGCCGATGCCGCCGTCGATGTCGAACTTCGAGTCACCCAGCGTGGCGCCCGTGCGCGCGGAGAGTGCGTACAGCTCCTCGCGGTGCTCACGCAGGTGCGAGGCCAGCGCCTTCAGCAACGCCGCACGCTGGTGGAACGTCAGCTCGCGCAGCGCCGGGCCACCGACCCGGCGGCCGTACTCCAGCGCACCCGCGAAGTCGACGCCCGCCGACGAGATCCGGGCGACCTCCTCGCCCGTGGCCGCGTCGTGCAGCGGGACGCCGTCGTCCGCCGTGTGCCACTCCCCGGAGACGTAGCTGCGCAGCACTGCCATCAGGTCCCGACCTCCACCGAATTACCTACCGGACGTTCAGTTATTTGCATGGTAGCCGCCGGGCCCCGAGATCGGAAGGGGCGGCGCTTGACACCGGCGGGGGCCACTGCCTTTACTGAGCGGCACCCCCAGGTGACCGTCCATTCGGTAAGTCAGGCACGGAGGACGAATGACCAACGCCGCGCACACCATGTTCGCCGCCGACGAGGCCTCGCGCGCGCTGGGCATCGAGCTGGTGGAAGCCGGAGACGGCCGCGCCGTGGCGACCATGACGATCACGCGCGAGATGGTCAACGGCCACGACATCGCGCACGGCGGGTACGTCTTCCTGCTCGCCGACACCGCCTTCGCGTGCGCCTGCAACACGCACGGCCCGGTGACGGTCGCCGCGGGCGCTGAAATCTCCTTCGTCGCGGCCGGCCGGCTCGGGGACCACCTCGTCGCCACGGCCACCGAGCGCACTCGCTACGGCCGCAACGGCATCTACGACGTCACGGTGCACCGGGAGACCCCCGACGGGCCCGAGGTCGTCGCCGAATTCCGCGGCCGCAGCCGCGTCCTCTCCGCGAAACGGGAAGAAGCATGATCGAGGCGAACATCTCCGCCGACGAGCTGGCCGCGCTGCAGCTCGAACGTCTGCAGTGGACGCTCCGGCACGCGTACACGAACGTGCCCGCGTACACGAAGAAGTTCGACGAGGCCGGCGTCCACCCGGACGACTGCAAGGAACTCTCCGACCTCGCCAAGTTCCCGTTCACGACCAAGCAGGACCTGCGGGAGAACTACCCCTTCGGGATGTTCGCCGTGCCGCAGGACCAGGTGCGGCGCATCCACGCCTCCAGCGGCACCACCGGCAAGGCCACCGTCGTCGGGTACACCGAGCAGGACATCGACACCTGGGCGACGGTGATGGCCCGGTCGATCCACGCGGCGGGCGGCCGTCCGGGCCACAAGGTCCACGTGGCGTACGGGTACGGCCTGTTCACCGGCGGGCTGGGCGCGCACTACGGCGCGGAGAAGCTGGGCTGCACGGTGATCCCGGCGTCCGGCGGGATGACGGCGCGGCAGGTGCAGCTGATCACCGACTTCCGGCCCGAGGTCATCATGGTGACGCCGTCGTACATGCTGACGCTGCTCGACGAGTTCGAGCGCCAGGGCGTCGACCCGCGGGCGAGTTCCCTGAAGGTGGGCATCTTCGGCGCCGAGCCGTGGACCGAGCAGATGCGCGCCGAGATCGAGGAGCGGTTCGCGATCGACGCCGTCGACATCTACGGGCTGTCCGAGGTGATGGGCCCGGGCGTCGCGCAGGAGTGCGTCGAGACGAAGGACGGCCTGCACATCTGGGAGGACCACTTCTTCCCCGAGGTGATCGACCCCTTCGACGAGCACGTCCTGGGCGGCGGCGAGACCGGCGAGCTGGTGTTCACGTCGCTGACCAAGCAGGCGCTGCCGATCATCCGCTACCGCACCCGCGACCTGACGGCGTTGAACCCGGGGACCGCGCGCCCGGCGTTCCGGCGGATGGACAAGGTCACCGGCCGCACCGACGACCTGATCATCCTGCGCGGGGTCAACGTCTTCCCGACACAGATCGAGGAGATCGTGCTGCGCACCGCCGGGCTGAGCCCGCACTTCCAGCTCGTCCGGTCCACGCGCGGGCGGCTCGACCACCTGACCGTGCTGGTCGAGGCGCGGCACGACGCCACCGAGGCCGACCGCTCGCAGGCTGTCACCTCGCTGGTCGCGGGGGTCAAGGACGGCGTCGGGGTGACGGTGTCGGTGGACGTCGTCGAACCGGACACCCTGGAGCGGTCCATGGGCAAGATGCGGCGGATCATCGACCAGCGGGAGACGTCGTGACGGCGCCCCGGCGCGGACGTCCCGGCTACGACCTCGAATCGCTGCTGCAGGTAGCGGTGAAGCTCTTCAACGAGCGCGGCTACGACGGCACGAGCATGGAGGACCTCTCCCGCAAGCTCGGCATCACGAAGTCGGCGATCTACCACCACGTGCCCAGCAAGGAGGAGCTGCTGCGGCTGTCGGTCGACCGGGCGCTGGACGGGCTGTTCGCCGTCGCGGCGGAGACGACCGAACTGGACGGGCGCGCGATCGACCGGCTGGAGCACCTGGTGCGCGGCAGCGTGCTGGTGCTCGCCGACCGGCTGCCGTTCGTGACGCTGCTGCTGCGCGTGCGCGGCAACACGAAGGTGGAGCGAGCGGCTTTGCTGCGGCGGCGCGAGTTCGACCGCCTGGTGACGGATCTGGTGAAGCAGGCGGAAGCCGAGGGCGACATCCGCCCGGACGTCGACCCGGCGGTGACCGCCCGGCTGATCTTCGGCATGGTGAACTCGCTGATCGAGTGGTACAAACCGCGGCGCGGCTCGTCGGCGACCGAGGTGGCGGACGCGGTGTGCAAGGTGGCTTTCGAAGGCCTGCGCACCGGATCAGGACGCTGAACCGCCGGGTAGGAACGCTTCGGCACCTTCAATGTGGGTCGGATCGACCCCGGTGAAGTCCGCCCCCTCGGGGATTTTCGCATCGGTGAAGAACGACTGGTCCTTGAATTCCGCCTGGGCGAACTTCGTGCCGGCCTGGAAGTGGCACAGCGCAAAGGACGCGCCACCCAGGAACCTGGTGCGGTCGAAGGAGGCATTGCGCCGAAACCTGCACCCGAAGAACCATGTTCGCCCAATGAAGGCTGCTGCGTCGAAGAAGGCGGAATCGAAGTGCGCTTGCACGAACCTGGAAGTGCCGGTGAACACCGCGTCCCTGAACACGGCCGTGTCGACGAACGTGGCCCGTTCGAAGTCGGCGCTTCCGACGTGACAGCCTCTGAAGTCGAACCCGACCAGCGTGGCACCCCGGAGGTCGATGTCCGTGTCCGGCCAGAAGCGCAGGCTGGTTGAACTCTCCGGAGACGGCTCGTCAGGCTTCTTGAGGTGCTTCGTCAACAACCGTTGCGCGGTGAGCCGCACTTCGAGCTCGGCCAAGAATTCTTCGGTTCCCGGCCGCTGCACTCTGGGATTCGGTCTCATCCGGTGCGCGACGCCCGGTTTCACCGCACGAGAGGGCACCCCTCGCACCTGTTCGACGCGGACCGCATCGAAAGGTGCCCGGAGGTACGCGCAGAACACCTCGACGATGGTCTGGCGTTGCGCGACATTGTCCTGAGCCACGCGCTCGAGGGCGTACAAACCGCCTTGCCTCACGGCCGCCTTGTCCGAACCCAGTTGCTCCACCGCCTTCACGTACAGGTCGGTCAAGCGACGTTCCGCCGCGTCGTGCTCGGTGGCGGCGGCGACGCGCTCCAGGTGCAGCCGGTTCTGTTCCGCGATGCGCTGCTGGAACTCGAAAGCCCGGTCGGCCGCCTCCTGGTCGACGTGCTTCTGGTTCAGAGCTATCTCGCCGGTCCGCTGGCGGCGGGCCGCCAGCCAGAGAGCGGCCGCGCCGCCGGTGCCGAGGACGATCGTTCCCGCCGTCTTGACCGCGTCGAGCTGGTCGGTGTGCTTGCCGTCGCCGAAAAGGAGCAGCAGGAGCACAGCCAGTCCGATACCGAGGACGATCAGCCCGATCACGAAGAGCGTGATGGCCCGGCTCGAGAGCACGGGGTACGGCTGCACAGGGCTTCCCCGGCGCCTCATCAGTCGTCGGCCTTCTGGGGCGGACGTTCCGCTTGCCAGAGAAGGGCTTCGCGCAGCTGCTCGATCAGCTGCTCGTCGTCCGCTTCGGACGGGTCGATGCCCAGGGGGATCCAGCGCTCGGAGACTTTCGAGCCCTCGTCGTAGCCCGTGATCACTATTCCCGAGTACGACAGGGACTCCTCGTCCGCGCAGTCGCCGTCGGGGAGGGGCTCGTCCGCTTCGAAACCGTCGTCGAAGCTGACGTGGCGATGCTGCAGGCGGACGCTCACCCAGCGTCCGGCCGGCCGGATCGGCGCGTCTTCCTCGGTCATCTGGTTCCTATCCCCCGGTCGCTGGCCTCTGCCGTCTCGTCGCATCCGGGCGCCGGGAAGTTACCGGCCGGTTGTTCCGGTTGCGTAACGACAAAGGTTGGCGCGAAACACCCGTTGCCCGCCACCGGAGTCACTCTCTTGACGAGAAGTCAACTGCTTGTTGACAGCGTGCCGCTCCCCGGCGAGGCTGAGCGGATGACCAGTGGGACCCGGCCGCGGCGCCGCCGCCTCGAACCGGCCGAACGGCGCGCGGAGATCCTCGCCGCCGCCCGGCACCTGTTCGGCGCGGGCAGCTACGCGTCGGTGTCCACTTCGGACATCGCCGAGGCGGCCGGGGTGGCGCGCCCGCTCATCAACCACTACTTCGGCGGCAAGCGCGAGCTGTACCTGGAAGTCGTGCGGCAGCTGATGATCGTGCCGGCGCCGGTCACCGAAGCGCTGCCGGACACGACGATGGAAGAGCGGCTGGCGATCGGTGTCGGGCGGTGGATCGACGTCGTGGACCGCAACCGCGACGCCTGGCTGACCGTGATCGGCCCCGAGTCCGCGGGCCGCGACCCCGAGATCGAGCGGATCATGCTGGAGGCCGACGAAGTCGCCGCCGACCGCGTCCTGGAAGCCGCGCTGATGACCGGCGTCACCGAAGGCCGGGAGGAGCTGCGCGCGATGATCCGGTCGTTCGGCGGGCTGCTGCGGGCCGCGTCGCGCGAGTGGCTGATCCGCGGCACGCTCGACCGCGCGGCCCTGCGCACCTTCCTCACCGATTCGCTCCTCAACCTGCTGAAGATCACCTACCCGGCGGTGCTTGCCGAGCGGCCCGGAAGCGCCGGGCGAACGCCGCCGGCGTCATCCCGGTCCAGCGCTTGAACGCGTAGATGAAGCTCGATGCCTCTGCGTACCCGAGCCGGTACGCGACGTCTTCGACCGACAGGACACCCGTGTCGAGCAGCTCCTCGGCCAGCGCCTGGCGGACCTCGTCGACCAGCGCGCGGTAGCTGGTGCCGGACTCGCTCAGGCGCCGCCGCAGCGTGCGCGTGCTGAGCGTCAGCTGGCGGGCGATCTCGTCCATCCCGGCGTCGACGCCGCCGAGCCGGACCAGGCGCTCCCGGACCTGCTGCGAGATGCCCGAACGGCGGCGTTTGCGCGCGACGAGCGCTTCGCACTGCGCGGCGCACAGGGCGACGGTCTGCTCGTTGGCCTGCGGCAGCGGCAGCGCCAGCAGCGCGGAGTCCAGCGTCGCGCGGCAGGCGTCGGCACCGAACCGCGGCACCAGCCCGAACGCGGTCCGGTAGGCGTCCACTGTGGACGCCTCGTGCCGGAAGCTCAGGTCTTCCAGCACGATCTCCGGCAGCAGGTCGCGCATGACCGAGAAGATCGCCGCCAGGTCCCGCAGCACCAGGAAGCGGGCGACGTCGGCCGGCACGCGGCTGTCGTCGAGCTCCAGCGTCAGGCGGCCGGCCTCCAGCTCGACGTACGGGATGCAGAAGGCGAAGCTGAGGTCGAAGTAGCGCAGGGAGAACAGCATCGCGTCGCGCAGGGTCGGACTGCTGATGCAGGCGAACCCGAAGATGCCGAAGGTGGTGACGCAGTAGCGGCGGCCGAGCTCCAGAGCCGTCGCGTCCGAGCCGTCCAGCTCGGCCAGGGCGCGGACGACGGCCAGCTCCTGACGGGCGTCGACCTGCACCGACGGGTCGGCGAGGAGCTCCGGCGAGAGCGTCGTCGCGGCCAGCAGCTTCCCGGCGGGCAGGCCGCGGTCGGCGGCGAACCGGGTCATCAGCTCGATACTCGCGGTGCCGCGCGGGAAGTCCCAGTCCCCGACGGCGGGCGCGGCGAGCTCGGCCATGGCCGGAAGTATGGATGACGGCCGTTCGCGCGTCGAATCGAGGACCGGAACTGTCCGGGGTGATCGTTAAAGTGACGGCGTGGAGACCTTGAGCCGGCGGGCCGTCAACCGCGCGACGCTGGAGCGCCAGCTGCTGCTGCGCCGCGCGAAGATGTCCGCTCACGACGCCGTCGAGCACCTGGCCGGGCTGCAGGCGCAGGCACCGTTCCCGCCGTACTACGCGTTGTGGTCGCGCCTTCACGGGTTCAAGCCGCAGGAGCTGGCCTCGTTGCTGGAGGAGCGGCGCGTGGTGCGGATCGCGTTGATGCGTGGCACGGTCCACCTGGTGACGGCGGCCGACGCGCTGGCGTGGCGGCCGGTGGTGCAGGTCCTCTACGACCGCGATCTGAAGACCAACACGCAGCACGCCCGTGAGCTGGCCGAGCTGGACCACGACGTCGTCGCCGAGGCGGCGCGGGAGCTGCTGACCCGGTCGGCGCTGTCCTCCACGGCGCTGGGTGCCGAGCTGGCGCGGCGCTGGCCGGACCGCGCTCCGGCGTCCCTGACGCACCTCGCCCGCGGCCGGCTGCCGCTGGTGCAGACTCCGCCCCGGGCGATCTGGGGCAAGGCCGGGCAGACGACGTACGCGTGTCTCGACGAGTGGGTGGGTGTGCCGCTGCCGCCGCCTTCGCCTGCGTCGCTCATCTCGCGGTACCTGCGCGCGTTCGGGCCGGCGACGGTGGCCGATGTGCAGGCGTGGGCGGGCATCACCCGCCTCGGCGAGGTGGCTTCTTCGATGGACCTCCGGCGGTATCGCGACGAGGACGGCCGGGAGCTGCTGGACCTGCCGGAGCTGACCGTGCCGGACGAGGACGTCCCGGCGCCGCCCCGGCTGCTCGGGCCGTTCGACCAGCTGATCCTCTCCTACGCGGACCGGACGCGGGTGATCTCCGACGACTACCGCAAGCGCGTGATCACCCAGAACGGCCTGGTCAAGGGCACCCTGCTGGTCGGCGGGCAGGTGCGGGGCTTCTGGGAGACCACGAAGGCGAAGAAGGCGTCGATCATCGAGCTGTCGCCGTTCGAGAAGCTCCCGAAGCGCGATCTCGCGGCGTTGGAGAGCGCGGCCGGACGACTGCTGAACTGGGCGGAGCCCGACGCGGAGACTCAGGAGGTGCGCACCCACCCGCCGGGATGACGGCTGGCCGGAATTCTCGATCAGGTGACCGTTCGTGGCCTGTTGTCACAGCCTCCGGCTGCGTAGCTTTTCGACATGAGTAGTTCGGCGAAGGGGCCGTCGGTGCTGATCGTGGGCACCGGTTTCGGTGGCATCGGGACCGCGATCGAGCTGAAGCGCGCCGGGTTCACCGACTTCACGATCCTGGAGAGCGCAGCCGAGCCCGGCGGCGTCTGGCGGGACAACACCTACCCCGGCGCCGCGTGCGACATCCCGTCACCGCTCTACTCCTTCTCCTACGAACCCAACCCGCGCTGGCCGAAGCGGTTCTCGCACCAGCCGGACATCCTGGGCTACCTGCGGCGCGTCATCGCCAAGTACGGGCTCGAGCCGCACATCCGCTACCGAACCGAGGTCACCGGGGCCGCGTTCGACGAGGAGCGCGGCGCCTGGCGCATCGAGACGCAGGACGGCGAAACGCACGAAGCAAACGTTTTCGTCCCCGCCGTCGGCCAGCTGTCGCGGCCGGTCCTGCCCACCATCCCCGGGCAGGACCGGTTCGCGGGCGACGCCTTCCACTCGGCGCGCTGGGACCACGGCGTCGACCTGGCCGGCAAGCGCGTCGCCGTCATCGGGACCGGGGCCAGCGCCGTCCAGTTCGTGCCCGAGCTGCGCAAGCACGCGAAGCACGTCACGGTCTTCCAGCGCACGCCGCCGTACGTCATGGCGAAGTCCGACCCGACCTACCGGCGGTGGCAGCACTGGCTGTTCGAACACCTGCCGCCCACGCAGCTGCTCGGCCGGCTGCGGATCTTCCTGCTCGCCGAGTACGCGACGTACGCGATGACGAAGCACCCGTTCCTGGCGAAGATGTTCGAGCTGCGGACGGCCCAGTTGCGGCGCCGGCACATCAAGGACCCGGACCTGCGCGCGAAGCTGAAGCCGGCCTATCCCCTAGGCTGCAAGCGGATCCTGTTCACCAACGACTACCTGCCCGCGCTGGCGCAGCCGAACGTCGACGTCGAGACGCGGCGGATCTCGTCGATCACGTCGAGCGGCGTGCGCGTCGAGGACGGGACCGAGCTCGAGGCGGACGTCCTGGTCTACGGCACCGGGTTCGCCGCGACGGAGTTCCTCGGCCGGATGACCGTGACCGGGCTCGGCGGCCGGTCGCTGCGGGACGCCTGGTCCGGCGGCGCGCGGGCGTACCTGGGCATCACCGTGCCCGGGTTCCCCAACATGTTCTGCGTCTACGGGCCCAACACCAACCTCGGCGCCGGGTCCATCATCTACATGATCGAGCGGCAGGCGCGCTACATCCGCCAGGCGGTCGAACAGCTCGCGCGGCCCGGCGTGTCCTATGTGGACGTGCGCGCCGACGTCGAAGAGCGGTACGACCGGGAGGTGCAGCGGCGGCTGGGCGACAGCGTGTGGAGCGCCTGCACGAGCTGGTACCGCCAGGCCGACGGCCGGGTGACGACGAACTGGCCGGGCCTGGTCACCGAGTACGACCGCCGGACCCGGCGGCTGGACGTGGGCGACTACCGGGTGGTGGCGTGATGGACTACGACGTCCTGGTGATCGGTTCGGGGTTCGGCGGGAGCGTCACGGCGCTGCGGCTGACCGAGAAGGGCTACCGCGTCGGCGTGCTGGAGACCGGCCGCCGGTTCGCCGACGACGAGTTCGCGAAGACGTCGTGGCGGCTGCGGAAGTACCTGTGGGCGCCCGCGCTGGGGTGTTTCGGCATCCAGCGGCTGACGCTGCTGAAGAACACGTTCGTGATGAGCGGCTCCGGTGTCGGCGGTGGTTCGCTGGTGTACGCGAACACGCTGTACGAGCCGCCGGACAAGTTCTACGCCGATCCCCAGTGGGCGCACATCACAGACTGGAAGGACGAGCTGGCGCCGTACTACGACCAGGCGAAGCGGATGCTCGGCGTGGTCGAGAACCCGGCGACGACGGCCGCGGACCGCGTGCTGCTGGACGTCGCCGAGGACATGGGCATCGGGCACACGTACCGCCGCACGCCGGTCGGCGTCTACTTCGGACAGTCCGGGGTGGACCCGTTCTTCGGGGGCGCGGGACCCGCGCGCTCCTCGTGCACGTTGTGCGGCGAGTGCATGACCGGCTGCCGGGTGGGCGCGAAGAACACGACCGTGAAGAACTACCTGTACCTGGCCGAGCAGGCGGGCGCGGTGGTGCACCCCCTGACGACGGCGGTGTCGGTGCGGCCGATCGCCGGCGGCTACGCGGTGGACACGCGCCGCACCGGGCGCCGCTCCCGCCGGACGTTCACGGCGTCACAAGTGGTGTTCTCCGCGGCCGCGTTGGGAACGCAGCGGCTGCTGCACCGCATGCGCGACAACGGGACGCTGCCTCTCGTGTCGCCCCGGCTCGGGCTGCTGGCGCGCACGAACTCCGAGGCGGTGCTGGCCGCGCGGTCACTGCGGTCGGACACGGACTACACGCGCGGGGTGGCGATCACGTCGTCGATCCACCCGGACGAGGTGACGCACGTGGAGCCGGTGCGGTACGGGCGCGGCAGCAACGTGATGGGGTTGCTGGCGACGGTGCTGGTGGACGGTCAGCCGGGCCGCCGGCGCTGGGTGCTGGGGGTGCGCGAGCTGTGGCGTCAGCGTCGTCAGTTGGTACGGATCCACAACCCGCGGCACTGGTCCGAGCGGATGATCGGGCTGCTGGTGATGCAGACGCTCGACAATTCGGTGACGACGTACACGAAGCGCGGGTTGTTCGGCCGCCGGATGACGACTCGCCAGGGTTCGGGTGCGCCCTCGCCGTCGTGGATCCCGGCGGGGCACGAGGTGACGCGCCGGGTGGCCGCGAAGATCGGCGGCCTGCCGCAGGGCGCGTGGACGGACATGGCGAACATCCCGATCACGGGCCACTTCATCGGGGGGTGCGCGATCGGCGATTCGGCTTCCACCGGGGTCGTGGATCCGTATCAGCGTGTCTACGGGTATCCGGGGCTGCACGTGGTGGACGGGTCGGCGATCTCGGCGAACCTGGGGGTGAACCCGTCGCTGACGATCACTGCTCAGGCCGAGCGGGCGATGGCGTTCTGGCCGAATCGCGGGGAAGCGGACCCGCGGCCTGAGCTGGGTTCGCCGTACGAGCGGGTGGCGGCGGTGACGCCTGCGCATCCGGTGGTCCCGGCTGACGCACCGGGCGCCTTGCGGCTGCCGATCACGCCGCTCCCATGACCTGAAAGGCCCCTCCCGGACCGCGCGCCGGGGAGGGGCCTTTCAGCGAATGGTTACGGCAGGCCCGCGAGCCCGGCCGACACCGTGTTGGCGAACGCGTAGCCGTTCGACGCGTCCCAGTTGATCGACCACGTCATCGCGCCGCGGATGGCCGGGTACGTCGTCGACGGCTTGAAGCTGCCGCACGACGTCCCCTTGGCCAGGCAGTTCAGCGCCGACACCGTGTTGGCCGGGGCCTGGTAGCCGCCGCCCGCCGCCTGCGAAGACGCCGGGAGACCCAAGCCCACCTGGTCCGCTCGCAGGCCGCCCTGGAGCTGGATGCAGGCCAGCGCCGTCAGGAAGTCGACCGTGCCCTGGGCGTACACGCTGCCGTTGCAGCCGAGCATCGTGCCGGAGTTGTAGTACTGCATGTTGACGACCGTCAGGATGTCCTTGATGCCCAGCGCCAGCTGGAAGTAGCCGCCCTGCGTGGACTGCATGTCGATCGTCTGCGGCGCCATCGTGATGACCTTGCCGCCGCCGTTGTGGATGCTGCGCAGCGCCTGGCCCATGTACGTCGCGTTGATGCCGTTCTCGAGGTCGATGTCCACGCCGTCGAAGCCGTAGTTCGAGATCAGCGACTTGATGCTGTTCGCGAAGTTGTTGGCCGACGAAGAGTCGCTCACGCTGATCGTGCCGTTCTGGCCGCCGACCGAGATGATGACCCGCTGGCCGCGCGCCTGGACCGTCTTGATGTCCGCCTTGAACTGCGCGTCCGTGTAGCCGCCGAGCTGCGAAGACAGGCCCGAGTCGAGCGTGAAGCTCACCGCGCCCGGCGTGCCCGTCGCGTCCGCGAAGGACACCGCGATGATGTTGTACTTCGTCGGGACGTCGGCCAGCTTCAGCGCCTTGGCGCCGTTGTAGAAGTTCTGCCAGTAGCCGGTCAGGACGTGCTTCGGCAGGTCACCCTGGGTCGGCGGCGGCGTGGTCGTCGTCGGCGGGGTGGTCGTCGGCGGGGTGGTCGTGGTGGGCGGCGTCGTCGGAGTCGTGGGGGTGGTCGGCGTCGTCGGCGGCGGGGTGCCCGGGCCGTCGAGGCTGACGTCGTCGGCGTAGTACGTCGGCTGGCCGTACCAGCCGTGCAGGTACACCGTCAGCGACGTGCTCGAGCCGGTCGTGAAGCTCAGCGACAGCTGCGAGTAGCCGCTGGTGCCCGGCGTCCACGTGCTGGTCGTCGCCGAGCCGGAAACGCCCAGGTAGACGTAGCTGCCCTGGACCCAGGCCGACAGCTTGTAGGCGGTGTTCGCCGAGACGGTGAGCGTCTGCGAGCACTGCGCGTTGTCCGACGACGTCGGCGTCGCGTTCAGGGCGCGGCTGCCGCTGTGGACCGGGGTGCTCACCGCCGTCGGGGCGGTGGTGCAGGTCCAGCCCGACGTGCCGGACTCGAAGCCGGGGTTGGCCAGGATGTTCGCCGCCGAGGCGCTCCCGGCCAGGACGAACGTCACGCCGAGACACAGCGCGACCGCGGAAAGTAACGACAGGAGAGCTAGGCGAACTCTGGGGACCACGGGGCGACCTCCACTGGTGGTGAGGCAGGTCACCACAAAATGGACTAGACCAATCTGATTGTCAAGGAGCCCCATCCGAAAGTCGGGGTGGTCGGAACGGCAGAATGTGAGGATCGGATCCACCAGAGGGCGAAGCAGGAGCGTGTTGCAGTGAGCGTGTCGGTCGAGCAGAGGATCGCCGAAGAACTGGGCGTGCGCGAAGGACAGGTCAAGGCCACCGTCGAGCTGCTCGACGGCGGTTCGACCGTCCCCTTCATCGCGCGGTACCGCAAGGAAGTCACCGGCATGCTCGACGACGCGCAGCTGCGCACGCTCGAGGAGCGGCTGCGCTACCTGCGGGAGCTCGACGAGCGGCGGCTCGCGGTGCTCGAGTCCATCCGCAGCCAGGGCAAGCTGGACGAGGCCCTCGAGGCGTCGATCCTCGCCGCGGACACGAAGTCGCGGCTGGAGGACATCTACCTCCCGTTCAAGCCGAAGCGCCGCACGAAGGCCATGATCGCGCGCGAAGCGGGCCTCGAACCGCTGGCCGACGGCCTCATGAACGACCCGAACACCGACCCGCTGGCCGCGGCCGCGGTGTTCGTCGACGCGGACAAGGGCGTCGCGGACGCGCAGGCCGCCCTCGACGGCGCCCGCTCGATCCTCGTCGAACGCTTCGCCGAGGACGCCGACCTCATCGGTGACCTGCGCGAGAAGATGTGGGGCCAGGGCCACCTGGTCGCCAAGGTCCGCGCCGGCAAGGAGGAGGAAGGCGCGAAGTTCTCCGACTACTTCGACTTCTCCGAGCCCTACACCAAGCTCCCCTCGCACCGGATCCTCGCGATGCTGCGCGGCGAGAAGGAAGAGGTCCTCGACCTCACGATGTCGCCGGCCGAGCCCACCGACGAGCCGCAGGTCGGGCCGACCGACTACGAGACGCGCATCGCCGCGAAGTTCGGCGTCACGCAGCAGGGCCGCCCGGGCGACAAGTGGCTGAACGACACCGTGCGCTGGGCGTGGCGCACCAAGATCCTCCTGCACCTGGGCATCGACCTGCGGATGCGGCTGCGCCAGGCGGCCGAGGACGACGCCGTGCGCGTGTTCGCGTCCAACCTGCGCGACCTGCTGCTCGCCGCCCCGGCCGGCACCCGCGCCACGATGGGCCTCGACCCGGGCTTCCGCACCGGCGTCAAGGTGGCCGTCGTGGACGCGACCGGCAAGGTCGTCGACACGCACGTCATCTACCCGCACCAGCCGGCGAACAAGTGGGACCAGTCGATCGCCGAGCTGGCCGCGCTGTGCGCCCGCCACCGGGTCGACCTCGTCTCGATCGGCAACGGCACGGCGTCGCGCGAGACGGACAAGCTCACCCAGGAGCTCATCAAGAAGCACCCGGAGCTGAACCTGACCAAGGCGATCGTGTCCGAAGCGGGCGCGTCGGTGTACTCGGCGTCGGCGTTCGCCTCGGCGGAGCTGCCGAACATGGACGTCTCGCTGCGCGGCGCGGTCTCGATCGCACGGCGGCTGCAGGACCCGCTGGCCGAGCTGGTGAAGATCGACCCGAAGTCGATCGGAGTCGGCCAGTACCAGCATGACCTGTCCGAGGTCTCGCTGTCGCGCTCGCTCGACGCGGTGGTCGAGGACTGCGTGAACGCGGTCGGCGTCGACGTCAACACGGCGTCCGCGCCGCTGCTGACCCGCGTCTCGGGCATCACGACCGGGCTGGCGGAGAACATCGTCTCCCACCGCGACACGAACGGCCCGTTCCGCTCCCGGACGTCGCTGAAGGAGGTCGCGCGGCTCGGCCCGAAGGCGTTCGAGCAGTGCGCGGGCTTCCTGCGCATCCCGGACGGCGACGACCCGCTCGACTCGTCGTCGGTGCACCCGGAGGCGTACCCGGTGGTGCGCCGGATCCTGACGAAGACGGGCACGGACCTGCGGTCGCTGATCGGCAACACGCGGACGCTGACCTCGCTTCGCCCGGCGGAGTTCGTGGACGAGACGTTCGGTCTCCCGACGGTGACGGACATCCTGGCCGAGCTGGACAAGCCGGGCCGCGACCCCCGCCCGGCGTTCAAGACGGCGACGTTCGCCGAGGGCGTGGACAAGATCGGCGACCTCAAGCCGGGGATGCGCCTGGAGGGCGTGGTCACGAACGTGGCCGCGTTCGGGGCGTTCATCGACGTCGGGGTGCACCAGGACGGGCTGGCGCACGTTTCGGCGCTGTCGAAGAACTTCGTTAAGGATCCGCGCGAGGTCGTGAAACCCGGGGACATCGTGAAGGTGAAGGTCCTCGACGTCGACGTGCCGCGGAAGCGGATTTCGCTGACGCTGCGGCTGGACGACGAGCCGGGTGCTCCCGCCGGCAACCGCGGCGGTGGCGGCGGTGGCGGTGGCGGTCGTGACCGCGGCCAGGGTGGCGGCGGTGGCGGCGGCGGCCAGGGTGGCGGCGGTCAGCGTCGCGGCGGTTCGGGCGGCGGTCAGCGTGGTGGCGGCGGCGGTGGCGGTCAGCGCGGCGGCGGCGGGAACTCCGGCTCCGGCGGCAGCGGCTCCATGGCGGACGCGCTGCGGCGGGCCGGGTTCGGCAAGTAGAAAGCCCGATTGCCCACAGGCCGGCGGAGATGTGGACAACTCCGCCGGCCGGTGGCTGTTCCGGCGGTTTCGTCAGGGAGCGGCGATAGACTGGAGCCGGGACGTCCCCCCTGGGTGTGGCGGGGGCGCGGCCGGTCCCGGTTCGGCACCAGCTTCAGGCGGTGTTCGGGTGTTCCGCTCGGGGGTGTGGTCGCGCGGTTGTGGTGTCGTGAATGACCCATTCACCTCATCCGACGACAGGAATGAGTCATTCAAGACGTCCGCCGCCACCCTTGCCGAGCCCCGGCTAAGTCGGGTCTGCGTGGCCGGCACTAGGACCTGGCCGGTGTGCCGTTCGGAGTGTGCTCACGCGTTTGCAGTGCTGTGAAAGACCCTTTCACCTCGTCCGACGAGGTGAAAGGGTCTTTCATGACGTCCGGGCCACCGCGACCGGGCCCGCGCCACCCCGACTTTGCCGGGCCCCTGCCTGAAAGCGGCGGGGACGGTTCGCCACCAGCCTCAGGCCTGTCTCGACGAGGAGCCACCCGAGGCGCTGCCGCCGCGTTCCGGCTCGGCTGGGGTGGCTCACCCTGGCCACGCCCCGTCTCAGTTCGGTTTCCCGTTCGCGGACCAGGTCTTCCGCCTGCAGAAAGTGCACCACGTTCGTCCCCCTCATTCGGACTTCGATGTGCCGGGTTCCTCCGGCTGCGCTTGCCGGGGGAAGGCCGACCAGTGCGCGATCACGTTGTGGTCGCCTGGCCTGGTATCCCGGCGGTAGCGGCCGACCACTTCTTCGACCTCGGCGCTCATCGCGGCCGCCTCCTCGGGTGTGAGGGACAGCCTCGCGTCGTTGAAAACCGCCTTGTCGTGCCACTGCTCCATCCACCGCGGGAGCTCGCTGAGGAACCGCGACTCCGTCTGGTAGCGGTGCTCGATCACGGACCGCAGGTAGCTGTCCAAGGGCGCGGCGAGATCCGGGTCGTCGATGAAGTCGGCGGCCCGGATTCGCGTTGCCTCCTGCACGGAGCGCCACCAGCGTTCGCGCTTGTTCCCGCGTTCGGTGTCCTCTTCGACCAGGCCGGCTTCAGCCAGCAGGCGCAGGTGCCAGCTGGTGGTTCCGGAGCTTTCGCCGACCCGCTTCCCCAGCCCGGTCGCGGTCGCGGGGCCGTCCGCCTGCAGCAGTTCGAGCATCCGCATCCGCAACGGGTGAGCCAGCGCCCGGAGCATCCGCGCGTCGATCGGTCGTGACGCCTCGGTCCGGCGGTCCTTGGTCATACCGGCCACCCTAGACCGCAGAGACCTCTTTGCAAAGGATCCTCTGCGATATGGTCAGCGAAGAGCGGCCAGCCCGACGGCGAACAGCACCACCGGCACCACCGCGGCGGCCGAGCTGACGAGTCCCGTCCCGCCGCGCCAGCCCACCGGTGAAGCGTCGAGCACCAGCCGGCGCACCAGGGCCGCCTCCACCACCGCGGCCAGCAGGAACCCGAAGCCGACGCTGAAGATCGCCGCCGCGCCGACGAAGAACAGGCCCGACGTCGACGCCGCGCCCAGCGGCGCCGCGATCTCCCAGCGGACCAGGCCCGCGGACACCGCGAGCAGCGCCAGTAGCAGCACGAACGCGACGAGGAAGCCGATCCGCGCGGTCGTCTGGTGCTGGGCGTGCGCGAACCACCAGAACCCGGCGTCGAGCACCGCCACGACCGCGGCGAGCGTCAGGAACCCGGCACGGAACGTCAGCACCCGATCACTCTAGCCAGATCCGGCTCGCTCACGCGTCGCCGACAGTCCCCCCGGCGAACCGTGCCTCGACGCTGCCCAGCGGGCCGAAGTCCGCCACCACGTGGCCGCCGGCGTGGATCGGGCAGGGCGGGGTCGCCGTCCCGGTCGTCACCACGTCGCCCGGGTTCAACGACCGGCCGTGGCGGGACAGCTCCATCGCCAGCCAGTGCAGCGCCAGCCGCGGGTCGCCGAGTACCAGGCTGCCGCTGCCGCGCGAGAACTCCTCGCCGTCCGCGTGCAGGACGACCGCCTGCCGCGGCAGTTCGAGGTCGCGCCAGCCCGGGACCGCCCGGCCCTCGACGAACCGGCCCGCGCACGCGACGTCGGCCAGCAGCTGAGGGCCGCCCGCGTGCTGGTGGTCGGTGTAGCGGCTGTCCGGCATCTCCAGCGCCAGGAACATCGTGTCGACGGCGTCGAGCACCGCGGTCAGCGACGGCGACGACCCCGGGTCGGCCTTGAGCCGGAACGCGAACTCGGGTTCGGCGACGCCCATGGTCATGGTGTCGGCCGGTACCGGCTCGCCCTCGGCGTGGCGGAACCGCTCGAACATCACCCCCGGCAGCGGGCCGGGGACGTCGAGGTACTGCCGGGCGTACGCGGTGGTCGCGGCGATCTTCCAGCCGGACACCGGCCCGGCCAGCTCCGCGAGCGCCGCCTGCGCGGCCATGCCCTCGGCGAGGTCGCGCGGGCGGGCGTCGGCCGGGAGACCGTCCAGGCGTTTCCCGGTCTGCCACGCGTCCCAGATCAGTTCCGCCGCCCGCTCTCGGTTCACGCTCCTGATCTTGCCAACCGGAAGACCGGGTGTCGATCGGCTTCCGCGGCGAAGGCCTCGGGCGGGTCACCCCGCTTCGCGTCGAAGAACGGCGCGGTGACGGGCAGCAGCCGGACGTAGTGCCGGAGGACGGGCGCGGCGGTCGTGGCGTCGGCTTCCTCGACCTCCCACGTCTCCGTGGTGCTCCCCCGCCGCAACCGGGCGACGCCGTCCGCGCGCAGGTTGTGCACCCAGCCGACGATCCCGTACGGCGAAACCAGCCACCGCTCACCGCCGGTCTCGACGACGTTGACCGGGGTCGTCCGGTCGAGACCGCTCTTGCGGCCCTTCGTGGTCAGCAGGAACCCGGTCTTCCCGGCGACCGGCAGGCCCTGGGAAAGCAGCCCGCCGATCACCGCGTTGACCGTCTTCCGCAGCGGTCCCAGCTTGTACGCCCTGGCCATCATGGCTGCATAGCGTAGGCCCCCGAGAGGTCGCGGACGAGCGACCAGACGTTCTCGAAGCGCCCGGCGTCGACCACCGGCTTGCGCAGTGCGGCCAGGGCGATCGCCTGCTGGGCCTCGGTCGAGCTCGGCTTCCCGTTCAGGTCCACCGCGGCCAGGCTGAAGTCCTGCACCAGCACCGCGAAGATCTGGTCGACGACCTGTTCGTCGAGCCCGGTGATCCCCGCCTGCTCCAGGATCAGCTGGCCGTACACGACGAGCGTGAACAGCTCGGTGAGCGCGAGACCGAAGTCGAGGTCGGCCTGCTGGGCCTCGTCCGGCGTCGCCTCCGTGAGCAGCTTCACCAGCGCGCCTGCCTGTTCGGTGAACAGCGCGACGTTCGGGATGTGCGACGCCTGCGCGTACGCGGTCTTCCAGTCGTGGAAGCGGATCTTCGACAGCCCGCGCGCCGGGCCCTGGCGGAAGAGGAACTCGTCGTCGGCGGCATCGGTGCGCGTCGGGACCGGCGCGTACTCCTGCGGCGCGAAGAGGTACGCGGGCATGAACTTCGCGATCAGCGCGAGGTTCACCGCCACCGTGCCTTCGAGCTTGGGCAGGCCGTCGATGTCGTTCTTGGACATCGACAGGTACGTGTCGGCCTCGAAGCCCTTGGCCGCCACGACGTCGGCGACCAGGCCGATCACCTTCTGCGCCTCGGTCGTCACCTTCATCTTGGTGATCGGGTTGAACAGCAGGTAGCGGCGGTCTTCGGCGGTGGCGCTGCGGAAGTAGTCGACGGCACGGTCGGAGAACAGCTTCATCGCGGTCAGCCGCGCGTAGGCCTCGACGAACTCGCGGCGCACGTGCGGGAAGTTCGTGACGGGCTTCCCGTAGAGCACGCGGTTGTGCGCGTGCGTGATGGACTCGTACAGCGAGTGCGTCGCCATGCCGATGCCGCCGAAGCAGAGGTTGAACTTGCCGATGTTGACGGTGTTCAGCGCGGCGCTGAAGGCCTCCGCGCCGACGTGCAGGATGTCGTCGGCGTGCACCGGGTAGTCCTCGAGCCGGAACTCGGCGACGTACATCTGCGACGGCACGACGTTCTTCACGACGTGGTAGTTCGGGTGCTCGGAGTCGGCGTAGAAGAAGACGTACTGGTCCGGGCCCTCGACGCCGTCGATGCGACCGAAGACCGACACCGTGCGCGCGCAGTTGCCGTTGCCGATGTAGTACTTCGAGCCGGTGGCGCGGTAGCCGTCGCCGTCCTTGGTGAGCACCAGGTCCGACGAGTAGATGTCGGCGCCGTGGTCCTTTTCGGACAGTCCGAACGCGCCGACGCCGCCGGCGTCGAGGGCGGCCGCCGCGCGCTCGCGCGCCGTGGCGTTGCCGCTCTGCCACACCGGGCCGAGGCCGAGGATCGTGACCTGCCACGGGTACCAGTAGTTCAACCCGTAGAAGCCGAGGATTTCCGACAGCGCGGCGACGCGGGCGGTGTCCCAGCGCTTGTCCGGGTGGCCGCCGGCGTTCGCGGCCGGCGTCAGGAAGGTCGAGAACAGGCCTTCCTTGCCCGCGAACTCCAGGAAGTCCGCGTAGAAGGTGCGGGCGTGGTAGTCCTCGACCAGCTTCGCCTTGCCGCGCTGCTCGAACCAGTCGATGGTCGCCCGGAGCAGCCGGCGCGTCTCCGCGTCGAAGTGGGCCGGGTCGTACTCGTGCGGGTTCAGCAACATGGGGTGAGCCTCCTCGATTACCGACCGGTAACTTAGCAAGCCCCCTAGAGTGCGGGCAATCTCACTGGGGGTACGTCACCCCGACCGGCTACACTGATCTTGCGGGCCGCTCAGTTCTGCCTCGGCCCGCTGCTGTTGTCGACTACCACGCGCCGCGGCCGTTGACCGGTCTGCGCCGGGCAGGACAACCCTTCTCAGGTAACGGAGACCAGGGCGCGAGTGCGCCCGCATGCACTTATGAGCACCTTTGCCGAACTCGGCCTGCCCGCCACGCTCGTGGACTCGCTGGCCGCTCAGGGCGTCACTGAGCCCTTCCCCATCCAGGCGGCGACCCTGCCGCACACCCTCGCCGGGCGTGACGTGCTCGGCCGCGGCCGGACCGGCTCCGGCAAGACCTACGGCTTCGTCCTGCCCGTGCTGGCGCGCCTCTCGGCGGGCCCGACGCGGCGCAAGCCGGGCCGTCCGCGCGCGCTGATCCTGGCGCCGACCCGTGAGCTCGCGACCCAGATCGAAGCGGCGATCCTGCCGCTGGCCAAGCCGCTGGGCCTGCGCACGACCACCATCTTCGGCGGCGTTTCGGCCAACCCGCAGATCACCAAGCTGCGCGACGGCGTCGACATCGTCGTCGCCTGCCCCGGCCGGCTCGCCGACCACATGCGCTCCGGGCACGTGAAGCTCGACGCCATCGAGATCACCGTCCTCGACGAGGCCGACCACATGGCCGACCTGGGCTTCCTGCCCGAGGTGCGGCGGATCATGGACGCGACGCCGTCGCGTGGCCAGCGGATGCTGTTCTCCGCGACCCTGGACAACGGCGTCGACGTGCTGGTCAAGCGCTTCATGACCGACCCGATCACGCACAGCGTCGACTCGGCGCAGTCGCCGGTGTCGACGATGGAGCACCACGTCCTGCACCTCGAGGAGACCCACCGGCTGCCGGTGCTGGTCGACCTGACCGCGGCGCCGGGCCGCACCCTGGTGTTCACCCGGACGAAGAGCCGCGCGAAGGCGCTGACGCGCAAGCTCGTGGCGTCCGGCGTCCCGGCGGTGGAGCTGCACGGCAACCTCGGCCAGAACGCCCGCACCCGCAACCTCGAGGCGTTCTCCTCGGGCGCGGCGAAGACGCTGGTCGCGACGGACATCGCGGCCCGCGGCATCCACGTCGACGACGTCCGGCTGGTCATCCACGCCGACCCGCCGGTGGAGCACAAGGCCTACCTGCACCGCTCGGGCCGCACGGCACGCGCCGGCGCGTCGGGCACGGTCGTGACGCTGATGACCGACGCGCAGGTCCGCGACGTGCGCGACCTGACGCGCAAGGCGGGCATCAAGCCGACGACGACCCAGCTCGGCCCGGGTCACCCGCTGCTGGCGGAGCTGGCCCCGGGTGAGCGTTCGTTCTCGGCGGCGCCGAAGCGGCCGCCGGTGGACGACCGGCCCAAGAAGGTTTCGGCGACCGGCGCGGCGCCGGGCGGCGGCCGCGGCCGCCGGGGCACCGGCGCGCCGAAGGCGAACCAGGGCGGACAGCGCTCGCGCGCCCACGGCCAGGCGGAGTCGCGGTCGGCCAACCCGGAGAAGTCCGGTGGCCGCCGGTCGGGTGCCGCTTCGGGCGGCTCGCGACGGTCCGGTGCCGCGGCTGCTTCGGGCGGCGGGTCCCGGCGGTCCGGTGCGCCGGCCGCTTCGGGTGGTTCGGCGCGGTCGGGGGCTCCGGCCGCGGGCAACCGTCACTCGGGCTCCGGCGGCGCGGCGGCCTTCTCGTCCGGCACCCGCGCAGGCGGCCGCCGAGGCCGCTGAGCGACTCAGCTGAAAACGACCGGCCCCGGACTTCCCGTCCGGGGCCGGTCGTCGTCCCGGCAGGCAGCACTTCCGCGGATAGCGTGCGATGCTCTCGTGATGGACGACACGGACCTGGTGCAGACCGGCATCGGCCTGCTGGCTTCGGTCTACCGGCTTCGCCTGAACCTGCAGGGCGACGGCGACGAGCCCGGCTCGAGCGGCTATCCCGAACTGCTCGAAGGGGCGCTCGACTTCACCGTGACCGCGGAGTCCAGTGTGCCGCCGGAGTACACCGCCGAGGTCCAGGACGTCGTCAAGCAGACCGTCGACGAGCTGGCCCGGCGCCAGGAGGCGGTCCTGCGCGGCCTGCTGCTGGGGTTCGTCAAGGTCGTCGAAGCTTATGAAGAGGACCAGCCGGGACCGGACGTCCTGCAGCTCCTCCAGCAGCTGTCGCTCGAGGTCGCGGTGGAGTGAGCGCGGCCCGGGCCGGGCCCCTCAGAGCGAGGAAGTCAGCCCGCGGGCCCGCAGCACCGCGCGCTCCAGCGGGCGGAACACCAGCAGCTCGATCCCGACGCCGACCAGCAGGATCAGGAAGATCGCCGCGATCACCGTCTCGATGCTGTTGAGCGACGAACCCTGGTTGAGGTACGCGCCGAGCCCGACGCCGAGCTGCGGGGACAGCGCGATCAGCTCCGCGGCCATCAGCGAGCGCCACGAGAACGCCCAGCCCTGCTTCAGCCCCGCCAGGAAACCCGGCAGCGCGGCCGGCAGCAGGATGTGCCGGGCCGACGAGAGCCGGTTCGCGCCCATCACCTGGCCGACGCGCGGCAGGATCGGCGGGATCTGGTCGATGCCGGAAACCAGGCCGTTGGCGATCGACGGCACCGAACCGAGCAGGACGACGAAGTAGATCGCGCCGTCGTTGATGCCGAACCACAGGATCGCGGCCGGCACCCACGCCACCGACGGCAGGCTCTGCAGCCCGCTCAGCAGCGGCCCGATCGCCGCCCGCACCACGCGGACCTTCGCCACGACCAGGCCGAGCGGCGTGCCGATGAGCACGCCGGCGACGAAGCCGAGCGCGGCGCGGTGGACCGACGTCCAGACGAAGCCGAACACCTGGCCGTCGGCGACGCGGCTCCAGAACTCGTCCCACACCGCGATCGGCGCGGGCAGCTGGGCCTCCGACCAGAACGCCGCCGCCCAGAGGACCTGCCAGACGACGATCAGCAGGACGAGCGCGCCGACCGGCGGCAGGAAGCCCCAGGCGAACCGCTTCCAGAAGCTCGGGCGGCGGTCGCCGACCGGGGCGTCGAGCGAGTCCAGTCCGGCGCCGACCGCGTCGAGGTCGGCCTCCGCGGGCCGGTCAAGCTGCGGCATGGGTACTGATCACCTCGCGCAGGTGCCCGGTGATTTCCTCGGTCAGCTCTTCGGCGTCGGCCAGCGGCACGTCGGTCCACTCGCGCACGACCCGCCCGGGCCGCGACGACAGGAGCACCACGCGCTGCCCGAGCCGGACGGCCTCACGCACGTCGTGGGTCACGAACAGCACCGACGTGCCGGTGCTGCGGTAGACGCGCAGCAGCTCACCCTGTAGGACGTCGCGGGTGATGGCGTCGAGCGCGGCGAACGGCTCGTCCATCAGCAGGAGCGACTGCTCCGGGTCGCCGCCGACGCGCAGGGTCGCGGCCAGCGCGCGGGCCAGCGCGACCCGCTGCCGCATCCCGCCGGACAGCTCGTGCGGCCGCTTGCCGCCCGCGCCGTTCAGCCGGACGAGCTCCAGCAGCTCGGCGGCCTTTTCGCGACGCTCGGCGCGCCCGAAGCCGGCCAGCCGCAGCGGCAGCTCGACGTTGCGGGCCGCGGTCAGCCACGGCATCAGCGCGGCCTCCTGGAACATCACCGCGGGCCGCGACGTGTTCAGCGTGATCTCCCCCGCCGACGGCGCGTCCAGCCCGGCGACCAGGTTCAGCAGCGTGCTCTTGCCGCAGCCGGACGCCCCGAGCAGGCAGACGAACTCGCCGGGCGCGACCGTGAGGTCCACGCCGTCGAGCGCGACCACCGCGCGGCCGGCCGTGCCGAACGTCTTGCGGACGCCGTCGAGACGCACCGCGGTCGCGCCGGTGAAGTTGCTCCGGCCGGTCGGGAGGGTGGTGGTCATCGCTGGCTGCCTCTCCAGGTCACTTGGCGAGTTCGGGAGCGTTGACGGCGGGCTGGTTCTTCGCCTTGAGCACGTCGTTGAGCGGGCCGAAGTCGGCGAAGCCCTTGAGCGCGACGGCGGACTTCACGACCCCGGCGGTCACCGAGTCCTGCGCGAGCTGCGGGAACTCCGCGGGGATCGGGTCGGTGGTCAGCTCGATGCCGGAGAACGCGCGGTCCAGGACCGCCGGGCTGAGCGTACTGCCGGCCAGCTCCTTGAGAGCGCCGTTGACCACGGTCTTCGCGTCCGCCGGGTTCGCCTTCGCCCAGTCGATCGCGGCCAGCTGGCCCTTCAGCACGGCGCGGACGGTGTCCGGGTGCTGCTGCAGGAACTCGCTGCGCACGATGACGACCGTGGTCGGGAAGCGGCCGTCCGGCCACAGGGTCTTCTCGTCGACCAGGACCTTCGCGCCGGCGTCGAGCACCAGCCGCGACGACCACGGCTCGGGCAGCCAGCCGCCGTCGAGCTCGCCCTTCTTGAAGGCGTCGAGCGTCTTGGAGTTGTCCAGGTTGGTGATCTTGACCTGGTCGGTCAGCTGCTTGCCGGCCAGGAACTTCTTGAGCGCGACGTCCTGGGTGTTGGCCAGCTGCGGCGTGGCGATCGTCTTACCCTTGAGCTGGTCGACACTGGTGATGTCCGGCTTGACGACCAGCTGCGCGCCACCCGAAACGGCGCCCGAGATCAGCTGGATGGTGCCCTTCGACTTGGTGAAGGCGTTGATCGCCGGGCCGGAGCCGATGAAGGCGATGTCGAGGGAGTTGCCCAGCAGCGCGTTGACCTCTTCGGGGCCGGCGTTGAAGGTCTGGGTGGTGAGCTTGGTCGAGCCCAGCTCCTGCTTGAAGAAGTCCTTCTTGACGCCGATCAGCGCGGGCGCGTGGGTGACGTTCGGGAAGAACCCGAGCCGCACCTCGGTGGCGGCACCGGCGTTCGCGGCCGGGGCCGCGGTGTTCTCCGCGGCGCGGGAACAGCCCGCGAGCACGCCCACGGCGGTCAGGGCGGCCAGCGCCGAGGCCAGGAAGCGGGTTCTGTGGTGGGTGCGCACGTCGGCGTCGCCTTTCGGGGGTCGGTGTCGGGGCGAGGTTCGCACGGTCACCCACCCAGGCGCATAGCCATCCGCATCTCGGGAAATCCGGTGAGATTCCTTGACATCGGTGACCGGTGGGCCTACTGGGCTGCTCACGCTCGCTCTTCGGTGCTCGTTCGGTGCCGGCAGAGCATGCGGGCTGGGCCCGGTGGACGCGAGATGTTCCCGGCATCTGAAACGCCCGGGCGGTTTGGGCAACCCGTCGCGTCACCCGAACGTGGTACAGGTGACGACGGATTCAGGAGGGAACATGACGAGCCGACGGGGCCAGGGAGCCACCGGCGTCCGCGTGGCGCTGGTCGTGCTGTTCATCGGAATGGGCCAGGCGACGTTCGAGTGGTTCAGGTCGCTCGGGATGGACGCGGTGACGAGCCTGGTGGTCTGGGCGATCCCGGTGTTCACCGGGGCGGCGGTGACGCTGGTGCTGTGGCTGGCGTCCGACCGCGCGTTTTCGTTGAAGAACTGGCTGCCGGTGGCGGTGAGCATCCCGGTGTACCTGGGAGGGGCGTTCGGCATGGTCACGGGCGAGGCGAGCCTGGTGGCCTCGATCGTGACGGGGGTCGGGCTCGGGATCGCGGTGGTCTCACTGGCCGGGCTGGCCCGGTCGCGGCGGCGCGAGGAGCCGGCGCGCCGCTAGCTCTGTGGGTGGTCAGGTGGTGTGGCCGCGCGTTTGTGGTGTCATGAAAGACCCTTTCACCTCGTCGGACGAGGTGAAAGGGTCGTTCATGACACCCGGGCCACCGCCGCCGCCGCGCCCAGCCGCGCCTCCCCCGGCTTCGCCGGGACCCTGCCGGAGAGAGCGGGAGTTGAGGGCCGGTCAGCGGCGCAGCAACAAGGACACGTCGCCGAACTCGTGCCACAAGTACCGGCGCTCCACCGCAGCGTCGTACGCGCGCTGGACCAAGTCCCGCCCCGCCACCGCCTCCAGCAGCAGCAAGTGCGAAGCCTCCGGCGCGTGCAGGCCCGTGATGATGCCGTCCACCACCCGGGCCGGGCGGTCCGGGCCCAGGACCAGGTTCGTCCAGCCCGAGGCCGGTCCGTCGGGCATTGCGGACTCCAGCGCCCGCGCCGCCGTCGTGCCCACCGCGATCACGCGGCCTCCTCGCGATCGGACCCACGACACCAGGGCCGCCGTCGTCGGCGGGACCCGGTAGCGCTCGGCCTGCGGCGGCTCGCCCGCCTCCGGTGAGGACACCCCCGTGTGCAGCACCAGCGGTGCGAACAGCACGCCGTCCGTGACCAGGCGCGTCACCAGCGACGCCGAGAACGGCCGCGCCGCCGAGGGCATCTCCGCGCTGCCCGGCTCGCGGGCGAACACCGTCTGGTAGTCCGAAAGCGGCCACGCCCGAGGCACGTACCCGTAGCGGATCGGGCGGCCCACCTCCGTGAGCAAACGAGAACCCTCGACCGACACCTCCGCCCGCCAAAGCCGCGAGTCGCCCGGCGCGGCCGGAGCCAGCAAGGTCAGCGACGCGCCCCCGGGCAGCTCCAGGCGCTCCCCCACCCGGCCGTCGAGCAGCGGCCCGCCGGGCGCACGCAGCTCGACCACCCACGAGCCGTCATCGAGCGACGTCGAAAAGTGGACGACGACCGGATGCCCGCGTCGGACAGCGTCGACCGCCGCCGGCAGGGTCCCGGACGTGTTCACGACCAGCAGGTCCCCCGGAAGAAGGTGCGAACCCAGCGAAGAGAACACCGCGTGCTCGACCCCCGAGGGCGACGCGACCAGCAGGCGCACCTCGTCCCGCGCCACGCCGCGCGCCTCCGGTGGGGCCGACGCCGACAGCTCGTCCGGCAGGTCGAACCGGATGCTCATGCGCTCACCAGCAGGTCCGCGGCCCGGTAGCGGCCACTCGGCGGACGCTCGTCCAGCAGCCTCAGAAACGCCGGGACCACCGACGACGGCAGCGGCCGGTCCGAGATGTCCTCGCCCGGGAACGCGCGCTGGTGCATCGCCGTGCGCAGGTCGCCCGGGTCGACCGCGTACACCGCCAGGTCCGGGTTCTCCGCGCCGAGCACGGCGGTGACGTGGTCGAGCGCGGCCTTCGCCGAGCCGTAGCCGCCCCAGCCTTCGTACGCTTCGACGGCGGCGTCCGAGCTGACGTTGATGATCGCGCCGCGAGAAAGAGCCGACAGCAGCAGCTGCGTCAAGGCGAGCGGCGCGAAGACGTTCACGCGGTAGACGTTTTCCAGTTCCGCCAAGGGATAGCGAGCCAATGGTGGCAGCGGGCTGACGCCCAGGGAACTGGCGTTGTTGACGAGCAGGTCCAGCGATGGACAGGCGTCGGCCAGGGAAGCGCGGTGGGCCGGGTCGGCGACGTCGCCGGGGACGGCCGTGAAGCCGATCTCCCGGGCGGCGGCCGAAAGCGCGACCGGGTCCCGGCCGTCGCCGATGACCGTCCACTTGCGACCCACCAGGGCGGCGGCGAGGGCTCGGCCCAGGCCCGCGGATGCACCGGTGACGAGTGCGGTTGGCATGGTTCCTCCTTCGAGGGGTACCACACCATCGTCAGACCTCTACCTTACTCGATGTCAACCGAAGCCCGGCCGCGCAGCAGGAAATAAGCCACCAGCGAAACGACTAGCCCGACGTAGTACGCGAGATCCGCGCCGTGCAGCGCCGACGCGACCGGTCCGGTGTAGAGGGACGTGTTCATGAACGGCACCGCCGCCCCGAATCCCACGACGAACGCCACGAATGCGGCCCAGGGCCGCACGGGAACCGCGGCCAGCACGTCCACGCGCCGCCCGCGGCGGGTCCGCGCGAGCCAGTCCGGGATCACGACGCCGAGGAAGGGCGGGATCCAATAGCTGACGAACAGCAGCACGTTCTGGAACCTGGTCGACAGGTCGCCGCTGTGCATCCAGAGGATCAGCGCGAACGCGAGCACCGTGACGACCACCGCTGACACCGGGCGCCGCAGCCGGACGCCGACGGTCTGCAGGGCCAGCGAGCCGCTGTAGTCGTTCATCGCGTTCGACGACACCGCCGCGAGCGCGATCACGGCCAGCGCGAGCGAGCCCAGGAACCCACCGCCGAGCAGCGCCGCGACGCCGGTCGCCGTCTGGTCGCCCAGCGACGACCCCAGCGCGAGCCCGAGGCCCTCGCCGATCGCGTACGACGCCGTCAGGCCGAGCAGCGTCGCCCAGAAGACCGACCGCGACGACGTCCCGGCCGGCAGGTAGCGGCTGAAGTCCGACGCGTAGGGCGCCCAGGAGATCGCCAGCGACAACGTGATTGTCATAAACAGCACGACGCCGCCCGCCAGGTCGGCGCCCGAAGCGGTGTCGGCGGCGGCGATCGGGTGTCCGGAAAGGACTTTCACGGTGAGGGCGGCGAACGCGAGCACCAGCAGCACGCTCATCACCGCCTGCACGCGGTGGATCAGGGCGTAGCCGAACACGCCGAGCACGCACTGCAGCACCAGCACGATCAGCACCGCGGCCCAGAACGGCAGCCCGGTCAGCTCGGCCAGTGCCTCGCCGCCGAACAGGCCGACCAGCGCGTCCCAGGCGATCGAGCCGAGCCACTGGACGAGCCCCGGCAGCACGACGCCGCCGCCGAAGGGCAGCCGGGCGAGCGGCAGCTGGCCGGTGCCGGTGCGCGGCCCCCAGGTGGACAGGTACGCCACCGGCAGCGACCCGAGCACGGTGCCGGCGAGCATCGCGGCCAGGCCCGTCCAGAACCCGAGGCCGAGCGACGCCGCGAGCGTGCCGGTGAACACCGCCGTCATGGTCAGGTTCGGCGCGAACCACACGCTGAACAGGCGCCACGGCCGCCCGAACCGGTTGCCCTCCGGCACCGGCGCGATGCCGTGGGTCTCGATCGCCAGGTCACGACCTCCGGTGGGCATCCGCCCGCCGAAGACCTCGGCATCCAGTCCGCTCATGTGCTGCCTCCCGTTCCGGATCACCCTAAAGCGCGCCCGCGTGGTGTAACGCGACGGCCCGAACGGACGAATCACGGTTAGCCGCTGCCGGACCGCCGCACACACCCGCCAGGATTGCCCGGCGAGGCTCACCGGGAGGGTTGCGTGGTCCAGCATTCGCGGACGCTCGCCATGACCGGCCTGCTGGCCGCCGGTTTCGCGCTGGGCGTCACCGCGTTGACCCTGAAGGCGGCCGAGGGCAGCCATTCCGCGCTCGACACGGCGCTGAGCACCACCACGGGTTTCCTGTTCCTGCTCGCCGGCGCGGTCGCGCACGTGCGGCGCCCGGCGAACGCGATCGGCGTGCTCATCGCGCTCGCCGGCGTCGCGCTGTTCGTCGAGGACCTGCAGTTCACCCCCGACCCGGTGCTGTACACGGTCGCCGTGCCGCTGCGCGCCGCGTCCAGCCCGGTGATCGCGCACCTGGTCCTCGCCTTTCCCCACGGGAGGCTCCGGTCGCGGTGGGAGCGTCTGCTCGTCTCCGCGGCCTACTTGGTGGTCCTCGCCTCGGGCGTGCTCGGGCTGCTCGTCAACGACGACCCCCGCGACCTGCTGGCGGTTTCGGCCGGCCCGGCCGGGGGCGCGGTCGCCGACCGCGTGCTGGAGCTCGCCGCCACGGCGATCAGCGCCGGGGTGGTCATCGTGCTGCTCTACCGGTGGCTGACCGGCCGGCTGCCGCAGCGGCGGCTGCTGTCCCCGGTGATCGCCATCGCGCTGTTCGGCGCGCTCGCGTCGGGGGTCGGCACGGCGCTCGGCGACGGGCACCCGTTGTCGGAGCCGATGCTGCTGGGGTACCGGATCCTGTTCTGCCTGTGGCCGCTGGCGTTCCTGGCCGGCGTGCTGCGCGCCCGCGTCGGCAACGCCGAGATGATCCGGCTGCTGCTGGAGCGCGACGGCACCGGGCTGGCGGCGCTGGTGCAGGACGACGAGGTGTGGAAGGACAGCCGGTCGATCGACGCGCTGAACGCGGCGGCCGGGCTGGTGCTGGACAACCAGCGGCTGACGGCGGAGCTGGAGCAGCGGCTGGCCGAGGTGCGGGCGTCGCGGGCCCGGCTCGTCGCGGCCGGCGACGAGGAGCGCCGCCGCCTGGAGCGCGACCTGCACGACGGCGCCCAGCAGCGGCTGGTCAGCGTGGTGCTGCTGCTGCGGATGGCGGGCCGCCGGCACGGCGACGCACTGCCCCCGGAGGTCCGGGCGCTGCTGTCCGGCACGGTCGACGAGCTGCAGCGGGCGATCACGGACCTGCGCGAGCTGGCGCGCGGCATCCGCCCGGCGATCCTCACCGAGGCCGGTCTGGCGGCGGCGGTCCGGTCGCTGGCCGACCGGGTCCCGATGGAGGTGGCGCTGTCGGTGGGCACCGTGCCCCGCCTCGACGCGGCCGTGGAGGCGACGGCGTACTTCGTGACGTCCGAGGCGTTGACGAACGCCTTGAAGCACGCGCAGACGGAGTCCGTGGACGTCCGCATCGCGGTCGAGGGGGCGGAGCTGCGGGTGGAGGTGACCGACCCGGGCGTCGGCGGCGCGGACGTCGAGGGCGGCACGGGCCTGGCCGGACTGCGCGACCGCGTCCAGGCCCTCGGCGGTGAGCTGGCCTTGGACAGCGACACCCGCGGCACGGCGGTCCGCGCGGTCATCCCGCTCGCCGAGACCCCCGGAAAGCCGTGAAGGCCTCCTTACCGGCAAACAAAGCGCTCCCTTTAGAAGGTGGTGTACCAAAATAAGCCCATAATGCTGAA
>NZ_JBEZHS010000011.1:0-236591 GCF_040650695.1 Amycolatopsis sp. NPDC048633 | reverse complement strand
ACCTCTACACCACCCCCCCCCCCCACTAACCCCCCCCTTCTCTCGCGCGGGGTGTGGTTTTTTACTCCGCACGCTTTCCCGCCTTGACAAACCCGACCGGCGGCTGAGAATCCCACCGGAGGGGCGGGGGAGGTCGGACCCGCTGCTTTGCTGCGGCAGGGGCAAAAGCAAAGACTGTCCTCGCCGGACGGGCAGGCTCCGGGATGACCACCGGGACCGCTGTCTTCTCACCTCTCGGAGGTGGGCCGCTGGGTGGTCATCCCGTCGCCTGATCGAGGCCTATCACTTTGAGCCGGGCCCGCAAGCTTGCGTCGCTGTCTTGCGTTGCGCTGTGGGTTGCGGGCCCGGCTCAAAGTGATTTCACGGCCTCAGGCGACGGGATGACCACCCTGCTCCTTTATTGGGAGTCAGCGCACCGCGTCCAGGGCGTTGACCAGGCCGTGGCCGTAGTACGAGTTGTTCTTCGCCGGCCCCGTGCACTCCGTCTCCGCGGCCGCGCACTTCACCGGGTCCGCCTCGCCCGTCAGCACCTTCGCCAGCAGCTGCGGCGGGAGCCAGCGGAACTTCGACGCGATCAGCGCCGCGACCCCAGCCGCGTGCGGCGAAGCCATCGACGTCCCGCACTTCGAGCCGTACAGACCGCCGAACACCGTGGTCGACAACGGGCAAGCCGGGCCGGCGCCGGTGGGAGGCGTCTGCGAGAAGTCCCCGCCCGGCGCCGTCACGTCGATCTCGCCGTAGTTGCTGAACGACGACTTCGTGCCCGCGTAACCCACCGACGACACCGTCACCACTCCGTCGATCGCCTTCGGGAGGATGCCGCACGACGAGTCCACCGGGTGCGGACGGTTCGGGTCGGTCGTCTGGTCCGTTGTGTCGAAGCCCGAGTTGCCCGCCGCCGACACGTTCAGGACTCCGTGGTGCGTCGAGTACTGGATCGCGCGCCGGACCGCCTCGTAAGCCGCGGCGTCGCCGGGCTCGCGGGAGCAGAAGAACATGCCCGGGTCGATGTAGTAGCTGTTGTTCGTCACTGGGAAGCCGTGCTTCGCCGCCCACACGAAGCCGCACACCGCCGACTCCGGGAAGATGTAGCCCTCGTCGTTGACCACCTTCACCGACGCCAGCTTGACCCCCGGCGCGATGCCCGTGAAGCCCGCCGCCGGGTCCTTGCCCGCGATCGTGCCCGCCACGTGCGTTCCGTGGTCGGACGTCGTCGGGGCCCACGACGCCGGCGAAGTGTCCGCGGCGCCCGTGATGCAGCCCGCCGACTCCGAAGGCGAGACGGCGGCCTTGAGAGCCGGGTGAGTAGCGTCGATGCCCGAGTCCAGGACGCCGACCGTCACCGAACGGCTACCCTGGTACTTCTTGTTCGCCTCCGGCGCGTGGATCGCCTTCATGTCCCACTGCTGCGCCGACAGGTCACCCGCGGCGGCCACCGACTGCGTGTCCTCAAGCGTCCGCACCGCGCCCAGCGAAGTCCGGGCCGAAGCCGAAGAAGCCACGTCCTTGCCGCCCGAATAGGCCCGGTAGACGCCGATCTTCTGCTGGAAGTCCGCGTTGCGCGAACTGGCGATCGCGACGCCGATCTCGCCGTAGTACGCCACCTTCGTGCCGCACTTGGCCGCCAGCTCCTTGTCGACGGCCGACGCGCGCGTGCCCGGCTGGTAGGTCACCACGTAGGTGTACGGCGTGCTCGTCGTGTCACAGGCGACCGGCGCGGCCTCGGCGGCCGGTGCCGCGGCGAACAGGCCGCCCCCGACGGCCAGCACGAGCGGGGCCGCCATTCGGCGTAAACGGGACATTCCACCTCCAGAGTCAGTGGCGTCAACCTAAACCGGCCCCGGGGACCGCGCCACCGACCAAAGTCAGGAGGCGACGCGGGACGCGCGCACTCCGCGCCAGCCCAGCACCCCGATGATCGTGCCGAGCACGAACGACACGACCGTCAGCACCAGGTGCACCACGAAGTACGCGGTCGGCGAGCCGTCGGGGGCCCACGACTGGTCGCTCGCCCAGAGGTTCTTGGCGAAGGTGATCCAGATGATCCACGACCACACGCCGAAGGCCAGCAGGAACAGCGAGGTGCCTCGCGAAATGCGCATGCCCCTGAGTATGCGACGCGCGCCTCGGCGCTAGATTGCGTGGGTGCACTCCGCTGTCTCCCGGTCGCTCAAGGTCTTCACGACGACGCTCGCCGCCGCCCTCCTGGCCCTGAGCACCCCGGTCCTCGCGGCCGCGGCGCCGCAGCAGGGCCAGTGCGCGAACCGCCAGGCCCCGCCGGCCCCCGTCGACACGTCGGAGAAGCCCGCGCCCGGCAAGCAGGCCCCGCCCGCGCTGGCCGTGCCCGACGTCCCGGTCGGCGGCCCGCGGATGGCCGAGTGCGGCCTGGTCACCCCGGACGGCGCGCTCAACCCGCCGGACGGCAACACCGCGGCGTCGTGGGTGCTGCAGGACCTCGACACCGGCGCGGTCGTCGCCGCGAAGGACCCGCACTCCCGCCAGCGGCCCGCGTCGCTGATCAAGACGCTGCTCGCGCTCGTCGTGGTCACCCAGCTGAACCCGCAGCAGGTGCTCGTCGTGACGAAGGAGGACGCCGAGCAGGAGTGCACCTGCGTCGGTCTCGTCGCGGGCGGCCAGTACACCGTCGACCAGCTGCTGCACGGCCTGCTGATGCACTCGGGCAACGACGTCGCGCACGCGTTCGCGACGGCACTCGGCGGGGTCGACGCCGCGGTGACGAAGATGAACGCGCTGGCGGCCCGCATCGGCGCGCACGACACGCGCGCCGCGACGCCGTCGGGGCTCGACGGGCCGGGCATGTCGACCTCGGCCTACGACCTGAGCCTGATCTTCCACTACGCGATGAAGCAGCCGGAGTTCGCGAAGGTCGTCTCGACGAAGAACTTCGAGATCCCGGCGACCGGCGGCAAGCCGGCCGTCCCGGTCTACAACGACAACAAGCTGCTCGGCGTCTACCCCGGCTTCCTCGGCGGCAAGACCGGCTTCACCGACGACGCCCGCCACACCTACGTCGGCGCGGCGCAGCAGAAGGGCAAGCGGCTCGCGGTCGTCATGCTGCGCGCCGAGCAGAAGCCGACGAAGGTCGTCGACCAGGCGGCGAAGCTGCTCGACTACGGCTTCGCGCTCGAGGCCGACCGCGCCGTGGCGGTCGGTCAGATCAGCTACCAGGCCCCGGTGGCGACCGACACGGGCAGCACGCCGACCGTGCTCCCCGACGGCAGCGTCAGCAGCGGGACGTCGACGGCCGCGGCGGCCAAGGAAGACCCGTTCGGCGTCACCGGCTGGATCATCACGCTGGTGGTGTTCCTCGTCATCGTCGGCGCGTTCGTGGTCGGGCACCAGCGCAAGAAGGCCGCGAACTAGCGGAAACCGGGCCCGGGTTCCGGGGTCACCCGGTCGGTGGCGATCGCGCCACCGCAGTGTCCACACGCGACGTACGTCTCGCTGATCTCGCCGCAGTCGTTGTGCCGCAACAGGATCGGCGGGCCCTCCGGCCCGGCGAGGTGCTTGTCGCCCCACTGCATGAGCGTGACGACGGCACCGAAGAGGTCCCGCCCGGCGTCCGTGAGGTGGTACTCGGGCCGATCCGGCACTTCTTCGACGCGCGCCAGCACGCCCGCTTCGACGAGCGTCTTCAGCCGCGCGGACAACGTCGGACGCGGGATCGACAGGTTGCGCGCGAACTCGCCGTAGCGCCGGACGCCGAAGAACGACTCGCGCAGGATGAGCAGGCTCCACCGCTCGCCGACCAGGTCGAGCGCCCGGCCGACCGAGTCCGCCGTGAAGCGGTGCGTCAGGTCGGTCACAGCGCCAGCACCAGCTTGCCGGTGTTCTCGCCGCGGAACAGCTTGAGCAGCGTCTCCGGGAACTTCGCGATCCCGCCCTCGACGACGTCTTCGCGCGCCTTCAGCTTGCCTTCGCGCACCCAGCCGGCCAACGCTTCGGTCGCCTCGGGGTACCGGTCGGTGTAGTCGGAGAAGACGAACCCGGTCATCGACGCGCGCCGTACCAGCAGCTGCATGTAGTTGGCCGGGCCGCGGGGGCCTTCGGTGCTGTTGTACTGCGAAACGGCGCCGCTCAGCACGACCCGGGCGCCGCGCGCGAGCCGGGCGAGGGCCGCCTCGAGGACGTCGCCGCCGACGTTGTCGAAGAAGACGTCGATGCCGTCCGGCGCGTGCTCTTTCAGGTCCGCGCGGACGTTCCCGGCGCGGTGGTCGACGGCGGCGTCGAAGCCGTACTCCTCGACCAGCGTCCGGCACTTCTCCGGACCACCGGCGATGCCGACGACGCGGCAGCCGTGGATCTTCGCGAGCTGCCCGACGACGATCCCGACCGACCCGGCCGCGGCGGACACCACGACGGTCTGGCCAGGCTCCGGCTTGCCCACGTCGAAGAGCCCGAAGTAGGCGGTGATCCCGCTGATCCCCAGCGTGCCGAGGAACGTCGGCGCCGGCGCGATCGACGTGTCGACGATCGTGACGCCCGTGCCGTCCGAGATGGCGTAGTTCTGGACGCCGAAGGTGCCGAAAACGTCCTGACCTGCTTTGAAGGCGGGGTGGCGCGACTCGGTGACCCGGCCGATCCCGGCCGCGCGCATGACTTCGCCGATCCCGACCGGCGGCACGTACGACCGGCCGGCGTTCATCCACGTGCGCATCGCGGGGTCCAGCGAGAGGTACCGGACCTCGACCAGGAACTCCCCTTCGCCGGGCGACGGGACGGCTTCCTCGGTGTACTGCCAGTCGGTGTCCTTCGGCAGCCCGGCGGCCGGGCGGGCGGCAAGGCGGTACTGGGCGTTGACGGGCACGGAACTCCTCAGAGCTGTTCGGTGCGGGCGGGGACGCCCAGCAGCAGCTTGCCGGACAGCTCGAAGCTGGCCGGGTTGACCTGGAAGTGGGCGGTCGCCGTGTGGGCGTCGCGGAAGCGGCGCTGCAAGGGCGAAGTCTCGTAGATCGCCGCGCCGCCGCCCAGGTCGTACATGCTTTCGGCGACCTTCGCGGCGGTGCGCGTGACGTGCGTGGCGGCCAGGCGCAGGCCCAGCTTGAGTGCGTCCGGCACCGGTTCGGTGCTCTGCGCGGCCTGCCAGGCGTCGTCGATGCTCGTGTAATAGAGCAGCCGCGCCGCGCGCAGGGCGGCTTCGGCCTCGGCGACGGCGGCCTGGGTCTGCGACCGCTCGGCCAGCGACCGGCTGGAGCCGAGGGGCTTGCGCGTCGAGGCGAGTTCGACGAGGTCGTCGATCGCGCCGCGCGCGTTGCCCAGCGCGGCGGCCGCGACCGAAAGCGCGAAGTAGCCGAAGAGCGGGAAGCGGTGCAGCGCGACGGCGTCGGCCGGCGGGCCACCCATCACCGAGAAGACGCGGTGCTCCGGGACGAACAGCTCGTCGGCCACGCAGTCGTGGCTGCCGGTGCCGCGTAGTCCGTTCGTGTGCCAGGTGTCGAGCACCTCGATCTCGGCCTTCGGCAACGCGGCGACGTAAAGCTCGCTTTCGTGCACGAACCCGGCGAAAAGCCAGTCGCAGTGCGGGATGCCGCTGCAGAACGACCAGCGGCCGGAGACGACGTAACCGCCGTCGACGCGCTGTCCCTTCCCGCGCGGCGCCCAGACGCCGGCGGCGACGGTCTTCGGGTCCCCGAAAACCTCCTCGGCGCACTTCCGCGGGGCGTAGGCCGAGAGCAGGCTGCTCGTCACGGCGATCGAGACGCACCAGCCGGCCGAGGCGTCGCCGCGCGCGACCGTCTCGGCGGTTTCGAGGCTGAGCGCGGGCGGCGCTTCGGGGCCGCCGAGGTGGCCGGGGACGCCGCTGCGCAGGAGCTGGGCGTCGGTCAGCTTCGTGACCAGCTCGGCCGGCAGCGCGCGGTTCCGCTCGGTGACGGGCGCGAGCGTCTTGGCGAGGGCGGCGCACTCGCGGGCGGCGTCCAGCATGAAACCTCCGGTTCATAATTCTTACCGGTTCAGTTTCTTTACCGACCCTCCCGCTGTCAAGACTTGCGGCGGCCTCCGAGCCACGCGAGCAGCGCACCGGCACTGAAAGCGCCCGCGACGGCGCCGATGCCCGGCCCGCGCTGCACGGTGACGCTCTGCTCGAGCCGCACCGGCGGCGGAGGCACGACGACCTTGCGCTCGTTCTCCTTCGCCGTCGCGGTCCACGCCGTGATGAGCAGGAGGAAGCGCGAGACGAGGTTCGCGAACACGAGCAGACCGATGACCGGCCCGAACAGCGCCGCCGACGGCGACTTCGTCACGCTGGCCAGGTAGATCGAGCCGACCTGCTGCAGGATGACGAACCCGACGGCGGCGACCGCGGCGCCCTTGACGGCACTGCGCAGCGCGACCCGCTCCCGCGGCAGCCGGGCGATCACCCAGAGGAAGACGAGGGTGTTGGCGATCAGGCCGAGCACGATCGTCGCGGCGCGGAGCAGGTAGATCGCCCAGGTCTGCTGTTCGAGCCCGACGAGCTCGAGCAGGAACTGCCCGACACCGCCACCGACGGCGGTCAGCGCGAAGGAGACGATGAGCGCGACCCCGAGGCCGATGAGCGCGACGAGGTCCTTGAGCGTCTGCTTGACGATCGGCTGAGACTGTTTTTCCTGGCCCCACTGCGCGGTGAGCGCGTCCCGGAGGTTCGACATCCAGCCGATGCCGGAGTAGAGGGCGATGAGCAGACCGAAGATCCCGATCGCGCCGCCGGAGTCCAGCGCGCCCTTGACGATGCCGCTGACGAGCTCCTTGAGGCCCTCCGGCACGGAGTCGTTGATGCCGCTGGTGATCTTGTCGATGATCGTCTGGTCGTGGTTGACGACCAGCCCGACCACGGCGAAGGCGACCATGAACAGCGGGAAGACGGAAAGCACGCTGAAGTAGGTGATCGCGGCGGCGTAGTGGTTGCCGTACCGCTCGGTGAAGGCCTCGTTCGCCCGGATCAGGTGATCGAGCCACGGGTACTTCCGCCGCAGCCGCGGCAGGAGCTTTTCCTTCTCTTCGTTCGCCACCGTGAAACGCTAACCACGCCCGGTGACTCCCGCAACGCGAGCGGCCTACGTGAGGGAGGCGAGGAGTTCCCGGTAGGTCGTCTCCCCGCGGAGGATCGACGCTCGCGGCCGCGTCGCGGCGTACGCGGCCACGCGGTCGTAGGCGTCAGACAGCTCGGCTTCGGTGAGCGGCGCGGCCGTCTCGACTTCCGACGGACCGCGGCCGGCGAAACGTCGCCGTGTCTCCTCGCGGCCGGGCAGGAGCACGATCTCGTGGAAGCTCGCGCCGGTCTCGACGGCCAGCGCTTCAAGCCGTTCGGCGAACCCCGGCCGGGCCGGCGGCCAACTACCGCGGGCGGTTGTCCACAGCTACCGACGATTGTGGACAACCGGGCGTGCACCGGCCGCAAAAGCCCGAACTGTCGCCGTCCACCGATAAACTGGACACGGGGCAGCCCCCCAGGAGAGGGCGGGGGTGGGCCACCGCGCCAAAGCCGAGCCTCGATGGGCGGCCTGCCGGGCACTAGCGCACCGGCGGCAGGAAACCGATTCGCTGGTACGTCTTGGCCAGCGTCTTCGACGCTACGTCGCGGGCGCGCTCCGCGCCCGCCGCGAGGACCTTGTCCAGCTCCGCGACATCGTCCAAATAGGACTTCGCGCGCTCCTGGATCGGGGTCACCCACTCGACGAACACTTCGCCGAGGTCCTTCTTCAGGTCGCCGTAGCCCTTGCCTTCGTACGCCGCTTCGAGGTCCGCGATCGTCCGGTCGGTCAGCGCCGAGTAGATGGTCAGCAGGTTCGAGACGCCCGCCTTGTTCTCGGCGTCGAACTTGACCTCGCGGCCTGTGTCGGTGACCGCCGAGCGGATCTTCTTCGCCGAGCGCTTCGGGTCGTCGAGCAGCTCCACGATGCCGTTGACGCTGGAGGCCGACTTGCTCATCTTGGCCGTCGGGTCCTGGAGGTCGTAGATCTTCGCCGTGTCCTTGATGATGTACGGCTCGGGTACGACGAACGTCTTGCCCAGCCGGTTGTTGAAGCGCTGCGCGAGGTCGCGGGTGAGCTCCAGGTGCTGGCGCTGGTCCTCGCCGACCGGGACGGCGTCCGCGCGGTAGAGCAGGATGTCCGCGGCCTGCAGGATCGGGTAGGTGAAGAGGCCGACGCTGGAGCGGTCGGAGCCCTGCTTCGCGGACTTGTCCTTGAACTGCGTCATCCGGCCGGCCTCGCCGAAGCCGGTCTGGCATTCGAGGACCCAGCTCAGCTGGGCGTGCTCCGGGACGTGGCTCTGCACGAACAGGGCGCTGCGCTGCGGGTCGATGCCGATGGCGAGCAGCTGGGCGGCCGAGACGCGGGTGCGCTGCCGCAGCACCTTCGGGTCCTGCTCGACGGTGATGGCGTGCAGGTCGACCACGCAGTAGAAGGGCTCGTGCGTGTCCTGCAGCCGCACCCACTGGCGCAACGCACCGAGGTAGTTGCCGAGGTGGAACGAGTCGGCGGTGGGCTGGATCCCGGACAGGACCCGCGGACGGCGTTCAGCGGCGACGGTCTGCTCTTCGGACACGCCAGGATTCTTCCAGGCCGGGCGGCGCGGTGGGTGCGGAGGGGGCCCAAGCTGGGGATTCTTCCAACCTGCGCCGCACGGGAACCTGACTCGGGCCGCGACGGACGGCGCCGGCGGGAGGCCTGCTGACGTGCTTGGAGGGTCGGCTCGCGTGTCTGGAGGGTCGACTCGCGTGATTGGGGGGTCGACTCGCGTACCCGGAGGGTCGGCTACGTGCCTAGACGGTCGGCTCGCGTGACTGGAGAGTCGGCTCGCGTGTCTGGAGAGTCGGCTCGCGTGTCTGGAGAGTCGGCTCGCGTGTCTGGAGAGTCGACTCGCGTGATTGGGGGGTCGACTCGCGTACCCGGAGGGTCGGCTACGTGCCTAGACGGTCGGCTCGCGTGTCTGGAGAGTCGACTCGCGTGTCTGGAGGGTCGGCTACGTGCCTGGAGGGTCGGCTCGCGTACCTAGAGGGTCGGCTTACGTGCCTGGAGGGTCGGCTCGCGTGCCTGGAGGGTCGACTCGCGTGATTGAGAGGTCGACTCGCGTGACTGGGGGGTCGACTCGGTGGAGCGCAGGCGCGCCGGTGGGTCAGGCGTGCGGGCGCTGCGTGAGGAACGGGCGGGTCGGCGTGGCGTCGGGCTCGCCGAGGACCGCTTCGGCCATCGCCGTGACCGGGCCGGGAGCTTCCGGGACAGCCGGGGCGGCCTCGGCGACGCGGGACTTGCGGCGCTGGCGCAGCACACCGAGCGTCATGCCGACGATGCCGAGCGCGACCGCGACCAGCCCGACCGGGCCGAGCACGCCGAAGCTCTCCGCGCCGCTGTCCGTCTGCGCGGTCACGACGTCGGCGAACGCGTTCCCGCCGCCGGCCAGGAGCAGTGCGGCCGGGACGAGCGCGACCACCGCGACCGCGCGAAATCCGCGCAGCGTGGATCGCATCAGGCTTTGACCTGGGTTGCGCACCGGAGTGCCTCCCGCGAGTGACGAGCGCAGTGTCTTCACCCAAAGTCTCACCCATACGAGTGAGACGCTGCGTGCTACTGGTCAAAAAACTACCGAGCGTGTCAAGACCTGGTGGACTGACCAACTCGGGGGCCGAGAGTAGCGCCCAACCAGGAACACGGCCCGGGCGCCCCCACCGTTCACTCCGATCACCCAAGCGGGTGTTGCGGAAGGCGGAACGCTAGTACCGAGAGTAGAGCGTGACCGATCCGTGTCCGGCCGTTCGTCACCCGTTTACCCCAAGGCGGGCTCACCCTCTGCCATTCGTCGCAGTCAGGACTGCTCCGATCGCGGCCTCTTCCCCTCAGACCTGTTTCACTCGTTGGTGATTGGTCTATACCTCTTGGCGTAAACTCCGAAAGAAATTCACGGCTTGGTCGGACCGCGCACGACCGGCATGACACCAGAGGAGTCCCGCATGTCGATCCCCCGGTTCCTGAAGCGCGCCGGAGTGGCGGTGAGCGCACTCGCGGCCGCCGCCGGCACCATCGTGCTCCCCGCCACGACCGCTTCCGCCGCGCCCGATGCGTCGTTCGTCGTCAGCGAGGCCCAGTTCGACCAGATCTTCCCGGGCCGCAACAGCTTCTACACCTACAGCGGCCTGACCGACGCGCTGTCGGCCTACCCCGGCTTCGCCAACACCGGCGACGACACGGTGAAGAAGCAGGAAGCGGCGGCGTTCCTGGCGAACGTCAACCACGAGACCGGCGGCCTCGTCTACGTCGTCGAGCAGAACACCGCGAACTACCCGCACTACTGCGACGCCAGCCAGTCCTACGGCTGCCCCGCCGGCCAGGCCGCCTACTACGGCCGCGGCCCGATCCAGCTCAGCTGGAACTTCAACTACAAGGCCGCCGGTGACGCGCTCGGCATCGACCTGCTCAACAACCCGTACCAGGTCGAGCAGAACGCGGCCGTCGCGTGGAAAACCGGGCTCTGGTACTGGAACACCCAGAGCGGGCCGGGCACGATGACGCCGCACGACGCGATGGTCAACCAGCGCGGGTTCGGCGAGACGATCCGCAGCATCAACGGGTCCATCGAGTGCAACGGCGGCAACCCGGCGCAGGTGCAGAGCCGGATCGACAAGTACACCCAGATCACCGGGATCCTCGGCGTTCCGACGGGTGACAACCTCTCCTGCTGAGCCGGGCGCGGCGAGAAGGGCCTTCCCGGCACACCGCCGGGGAGGCCCTTTTTCGAGGTCAGGCCTGGGGATCGAGGTGGCCCAGGAGCTTGCGCAGGACGTCGTCGAGCAGCCCCAGGTCCTTCCCGGACAAGCCCGACAGCAGCTCGGAGACGTTCGCGGTATGCTCGGTCATCGCGGCGTCGACGGCGTCGAAACCCTGGTCCGTCAAGCGGATGCGGAAGCTGCGGCGGTCGTTCGGGTCCAGCGCGCGCTCGACGAACCCGGCCTTCTCCAACCGGTCGAGGCGGCTCGTCATGCCGGCACGGGACATCATCAGCGTCGCGGACAGCTCGGACGGGATCAGCGTGTAGGGCGTCCCGGACCGGCGCAGCGCCGCCAGGACGTCGAACTCACCGCGCTGCAGGCCGAACTTGCCGAACACGCGTTCCTGGGCCGGGCCGAGCACGAGCGCCAGCCGGCCCATCCGGCCGGCCACGCCGATGGCGGTCAGGTCGAGGTCGGGGCGTTCGCGGTGCCAGGCCGACACGACTGCGTCGACGGCGTCTTCGTCACTCACACGGCCACTCTATTCGACGCCAGCACTATTCGCCGCCTGATAGTTTGACAGCGAACTATCAGGCGTGGAACCATCACCGGCATGACGACACTGCTGGTACGCCACGACGAAGCCGAGCAGCTCGGCTCGACCCCCGACACGATGACCCTGCTCGCGGACGTCTCCCAGACCGGCGGGCACCTGAGCACGAACCGCGCTTCCCTGGGCCGCGGACGCGACGGCGCGACGCCGCACTTCCACACGTCGTCGGCGGAGATGTTCTTCATGCTGGACGGGGAGCTGGAGGTCCTGAACGGCGAAGACGTCGTGACGGTCCGGACCGGCGACATGCTGTTCGTGCCGCCGCACACGAACCACGCGTTCGGCGCGACGGCACGGTCGGGCGCGGACGTGCTGATCGTGTTCACGCCCGGCGTCGAGCGCTTCGAGTACTTCCGGATGATCGACCGGATCCGGCGCGGCGAGGCGTCGCCGGCGGAGATCCTGGCGTCGCAGGACCGCTACGACAACCACTTCGTGGACAGCGCGACCTGGCGCGCGGCCCGCGCGGCCTAGATGTCGTAGGTGGCGGTGACCGGCGCGTGGTCGGACCAGCGCTGGTCGTAGGCGGCAGCGCGTTCGACGACGACGTCGACGACCCTCTCGGCGAGGCCCGGGGTCGCGAGCTGGCAGTCGATGCGCCAGCCGGAGTCGTTGTCGAAGGCCTGGCCGCGGTAGGACCACCAGGTGTAGGGGCCGGGGCCTTCGGGGTCGAGGCGGCGCTGGACGTCGGTGTAGCCGGCCTCGGTGTAGACGCGGCCGAGCCAGGCGCGCTCCTCGGGGAGGAAGCCGGAGTTCTTGCGGTTGCCGCGCCAGTTCTTGAGGTCGACGGTGTCGTAGGCGATGTTCCAGTCCCCCACGACGACGACCTCTCGCCCGGCCGCGGCGGCCTTGGCCCGGAGCTCGGCGAGGTAGGGCAGGAACGCGGCCATGAAGCGTTCCTTTTCGTCCTGGCGCTCGGTGCCGACGTCCCCGCTGGGGAGGTAGAGGCTGGCGACGACGACGTCCGGCAGGTGGACTTCGAGGTAGCGGCCGCTGTCTTCGAACTCGGGTTCCCCGAAGCCGATCCGGACCTCTTCGGGCTCGGTGCGGCTGTAGACGGCGACGCCGTTGCGCCCCTTGACGGCGGAGGGGGCGTGCACCGAGAACCACCCTTCGGGCTCGACGACCGCAGCGGGGAGCTGCTCCGCCGTGGCGCGCACCTCCTGGCAGCAGACGACGTCCGCCTTCGTGGCGGCGAGCCACTCGACGAAGCCCTTCTTGGCGGCGGCGCGGAGGCCGTTGACGTTCACGGTGGAGACGGTCAGCACGGACTGCACGCTACCGGCCGGAACTCACGTGCTCGCCGGTGGCCGCTCTGCCAGACTGCCGGGCATGGGTGAGCTGACGGTTCTCGGGAGCTGCGGCGCGTTTCCCGAGCCCGGGCGGGCGTGTGCGGGGTTCCTGTTGTCGTACAACGGGTTCCGCGTCGTCCTCGACCTCGGGTACGGCGCGGCGTCGCGACTGTTCGCACACGGGCTGCCCGACGCCGTGGTGGTGACGCACGAGCACCCCGACCACTGCGCGGACGTGAGCGCGCTCGGGCGGGCGTGGCACTACACGGTCCAGGAGCCGCACGGGTCGTCGGCGCGGTTGCCGTTGCACTGCACGCCCGGCACGCTCCGGCGCTTGGAGGCGATGGAGCCGCGGCCGAACCCGGCGGAGCTGTTCGAGGTGCACGACCTCGGCGAGCCGGCCGAGGTCGGACCGTTCCGGCTCACGACCCACGAGCTGCCGCACTTCCTGCCGAACTTCGGCGTGCGGCTGACGGCCCCCGGGCTCACGGTGGCGTACACCGGGGACACGGGACCGTCGCCGGCACTGGCGGACCTCGGCCGGGACGCGGACCTGTTCATCTGCGACGCCACCCTCCGCACCCCACCGGCGGAGGGAGAGCCCCGGTTCTTGATGACCGCCGCGGAGGCGGGCCACTGGGCGGCCGAGGCCGGAGCGCGCCGGCTCATGCTGACCCACTTCTGGCCGGGCACCGACCGCGCGGCGGCCGCCGCCGAGGCACGCGCCGAGTTCGACGGCGAGGTGCTGGTCGCGGAAGAAGAATTGACCGTCGCGCTCTGACCCCGCACGGGCCGCACCTGCCCTGGCGAGGCCGGCGCTCGCCGTCTCGGCAGGTGCGGAGAACCTCGCCCTCGCGCTCTGACCCCCGTCCGAGCGCGTTCCCCTGGCTTCGTCCTCCGCCTCGTCGGCATCTCCGCCCGCGGAACTCCCCCTGGAGACCCCGCGGACACCGCCTCGGCGCACGCCGCATTCAGTTGTCGCCCGTCCCCGGACGTTGCCGCACCTCTCTCACCTGCGTATTCGGACCCGGCAAGTTCTATCAGCGACCACCGACAAAAACCGCGCCTTGACGAGCAAAGCTACTGCCATTAGCTTTAAAGCTATGCCAAGTAGCCAACCCGATGTCTCCTAGAGCGGGACTGACCACCGAAGCCGTGGTCGACCTGGCGCTCAAGATCGTCGACGAGTCCAGCACCGAAGCACTCACCCTCGCCAAGGTCGCCGAACGCGCCGGAGTCGCCGCGCCCTCGCTCTACAAGCACGTCAAAAGCCTCGCCGACCTGCGGCGGCTGATCGACCTCCGGGTCGTCCAGGAGATGGCCGACGCGCTGAGAACCGCCGCCACCGGCCGCGAAGGCGCGGCAGCGATCAGCGCGCTGGCCGACGCCTACCGCGCCTACCTGCTGCGCCACCCGCACCGCACCAACGCCCTGGCAACCGCTCCCGACGAGTCGGACGCCGAGCTCAGCCGGGCCACCCACGCCGTCGCCGAGGTCGTCTTCGCCGTGCTCAGGCCGTTCGGCTTCGACCACGTCCAAGCCGTGCACGCCACCCGCTGCATCCGTGCCGCGGTCCACGGCTTCGCCGGACTCGAAGCTTCCGGTGGCTTCGGGCGCCCCGAAGACGTCGGCCAAAGCTTCGAAGTCCTCAAAACCATGCTCGTCCAAGGCCTCACGAACTACGCGGAGAAACCATGAGCTTCATCCTCGCTGTCCTCCTCTTCACCGTCGGGCTCGGTGTGCTCGACGCCCGCTTCCCCTGGACGGAGGCCCGCAGATGATCGCCGGGCACTTCGGGCTCGCGGCCGCCGTCAAGGCGGGCCGGCCGGCCATTCCCGTCTGGACGCTCATGCTCGCCACCGCCTGGCTCGACGTCGTCTTCGTGCCGCTGTACCTCAGCGGCATCGAGACGGTCGACGGTGAGGGCTACGGCGGCGGCGTCATCCACGCCGACTACACGCACTCGCTAGTCGGCGCGCTCGTCCTCGCCGCCCTCTTCGGTGCGGTCGCGAGCCACTGGCTCGGCCGCGAAGTGGGGCTCATCCTCGGCGGCGTGGTGTTCTCGCACTGGCTGCTCGACCTCGTCGTGCACCGCGCCGACCTGCCGATCCTGCCCGGCAACGCCGGCGACCTGCCCACGTTCGGCTTCGGGCTCTGGCGGCTGCCCGCCGTCTCGGCCGTCGTCGAACTGCTGATGCTGGTGATCGGCATCGGCCTCTACTGGCGCGCCGCCGCGAAGCGCGACCCGAAGCGCGCCCGCACGCTGGGCCTGTCGGCCGCGGCGTTCGGCGTCGTCACGCTCGCGGCCGACCTGCTCGGCGTGTGAGAACTCAGCAGGCGGACCCGGCGACCGGCTCGGTGAACGCGGCGGCCACCCACTTGTCGTCGGCCACCTTCCGGAAGCCGTTCTGCACGCCCGGCAGCGCGTCGAACTGGGCGTCGCGCAGGTACTTGCCGACGACCTTCGCGTTGCCGTCGGCCGTCTCGCGGGCGTTGAGGACGTCCGCGGTCACGGTCACCTTGCAGCCGGTGGCCGAAGCTCCCGAAGCCTGCTTGTCCGTGTTCATCACGTAGACGATGACGACCAGGACGATGGCGCCCAAGATGATCAGAGTCTTCTTCGACATGCCTTCCTCCAACCGCGTGCCCGTCCCCCCGCCAAGGGTAGGCAATCCTTTACCCGGACCGACAGCGCCGGACGCAGCAACCACCCGGAGGCGCCAGTCCGCATGACCGGACGTGACACGCTGTGAACACACGAAGGCCCCCTTCCCGGCAAATCGGGAAGGGGGCCTTCGAAAAAGCGGCTCAGCCCTGGGCGATCTTCTTCGCCAGGTTGTCGTCCAGCGTCGCGAGGAACTCCTCGGTCGACTGGAACGGCTGGTCCTTGCTGATCAGCAGCGCCAGGTCCTTCGTCATCTGACCGCTCTCGACGGTCTCGACGACGACCTCTTCGAGCTTGTTCGCGAAACCGATCAGCTCCTGGTTGCCGTCCAGCTTGCCGCGGTGCTCGAGACCCCGGGTCCACGCGTAGATCGACGCGATCGGGTTCGTCGAGGTCGGCTTGCCCTGCTGGTGCTGGCGGTAGTGCCGGGTAACCGTGCCGTGCGCGGCCTCGGCCTCGACGGTCCGGCCGTCCGGCGTGCGCAGCACCGACGTCATCAGGCCGAGCGAGCCGAAGCCCTGCGCGACCGTGTCGGACTGGACGTCACCGTCGTAGTTCTTGCACGCCCAGACGTAGCCGCCCTCCCACTTCATCGCCGCGGCGACCATGTCGTCGATCAGGCGGTGCTCGTAGGAGATGCCCTTGGCGTCGAAGTCGCCCTTGAACTCGTTCTGGAAGATCTCCTCGAACACGTCCTTGAACTGGCCGTCGTAGGCCTTGAGGATGGTGTTCTTGGTGGAGAGGTACACCGGGAGCCCGCGGTCGAGGCCGTACTGCAGCGAGGCGCGCGCGAAGTCTTCGATGGACTTCTTGAAGTTGTACATCCCCATCGCGACGCCGCCGCCCTCGGGGAACTTCGCGACCTCGAACTCCATCGGCTCGGAGCCGTCGTCCGGGGTGTAGCTGATGGTCAGCGTGCCCGGGCCGGGGACCTTGAAGTTGGTCGCCTTGTACTGGTCGCCGTGGGCGTGGCGGCCGATGATGATCGGCTTCGTCCACGTCGGCACCAGCCGCGGGATGTTCTGGATGACGATCGGCTCGCGGAAGATCACGCCGCCGAGGATGTTGCGGATCGTCCCGTTCGGGGACAGCCACATCTTCTTGAGGCCGAACTCTTCGACGCGGGCCTCGTCGGGGGTGATCGTGGCGCACTTGACGCCCACGCCGTGCTTCTTGATCGCGTTCGCGGAGTCGACCGTGACCTGGTCGTCGGTGCGGTCCCGCTCCTCGATGCCCAGGTCGTAGTAGTCCAGGTTCACGTCCAGGTACGGGTGGATCAGCTTGTCCTTGATGAACTGCCAGATGATGCGGGTCATCTCATCGCCGTCGAGTTCGACGACGGTGCCCTGGACCTTGATCTTGGCCATGAGCAGCGGTGCTCCTTCCGCGGATCTTCGCGTTACTTCGATACGTCTCGCCGGTAGCGGTACAAGCGTACTGCTTGACCGTCCTGGATGGTTCCAGTAGTGGCCGGTATCAAGTCTCCCCCGGCCGATTGTGGTCAGGGTCACCGGGCACGACCTGCCGTTAGGCCGATCCGACCGCTCATCGAGCGAGCGTCGCGCTTCCGGGTGAACCAGGGCACGATGCCATCCGTGAACTCATCATGCGGGAGGTGACGGCCATGTCGACCCATCGGTACGCCGAGTACGAAGAAGACGACTACGAAGACTACGACGAAACGGCGGAAGCGCTCGACGAACGGCCGCGCCGCGGGATCGCCCACCTGGTCAGCGCGCTGGGCGGGCTGCTGCTCACCCCGGTCGCGCTGGGCCTGCTGAGCTGGGGCGGGCTGCGTCAGCAACAGCTGATCCAGGCGACGCTGAGCACCAACCGCGACCCGCTGGGCATCGCGCTGCTGGCCGGCGGGGCGATCCTGCTGCTGGTCGTCGCGTCGCTCGGCGCGCTGTCGGCGGTCGGCCCGATCCTGGGCGGGCTGATCTACGGCGTGCTGCCCGGGGTCGCGGCGATGGCCGTGCCCGACTGGGGCTTCCGGCTGGTGAACCTCATGCCGAAGAGTGACATCGCGTACGGCGTCATGGACTTCCTGTTCATCGGCGGCCTGCTCGGCGTGGGCTTCCTGCTGGTCGGCAGCGGGCTGGCCAACGCGCTGGTGCGGCGGCGCCGGGAGGCCTGAACCACGCCGGTGGGATCATCGGCCGATGGGTTTGTTCACCGTCGCGGAGGCACGCGACGAACTGGCGAAGCTGCGGCCGGTCCTCGACGAACTGGTGCGCGTCCGGGCCGACGCGGCCGAGCTCGCGGCGTCATTGCGCCCGGGCGGGAGGGCGACCGAGCTGGGCGGGCTGCCCGAGTGGAAGGCCGCGCAGGCCCGGCTCGACGACCTGATGACGACGGTCCAGCACACCGGCGCCGAGCTCAAGGGGTTCGCGCCGCTGCTGGTCGACTTCCCGGCCGAGCTCGACGGCACCGACGTGCTGCTGTGCTGGCTCGAAGGTGACCCCGAGCTGGGCTGGTACCACCGCACCGACCTGGGCTTCGCGGGACGCCGGCCGCTGAAAACCACTGGTCGGCCCGGCTAGGTTGGGTCCGTGGACCACGAATCGCGAGCTGCCCTTTTCGACGGCACGGCCGAGCACTACGACGAAGACACCTTCCACGCCCAGGTGGCGGACGCGCTGGTCGCGCCCCTGCCGCCCGAGCCGGGGCTCGTGCTGGACGTCGCCACGGGGACGGGCTTCGCCGCCTACGCGGCGTTGCGGCTGAAGCCGGAGCGCGTGCTGGCCGTCGACCTTTCGCCGGCGATGGTCGCGAAGGCTTCGGCGAAGGCCGCATCGCTGGATCCTTCGGGGCTGATCACGTGGCAGGTCGGGCCGGCGGTGCCGATGCCTTCGCCGGACGGGTCCGCCGACGTCGTGCTGTGCGCGTCCTCGCTGCACTTCCTCGGGGCGGTCGCGTTCGCCGACTGGCTGCGGGTGCTTCGCCCCGGTGGACAGCTGGCGTTCTCGATCGTGTCGGGCGCGCGGTTCCGGCCTTCGGGGGCGTTCGCGGAGTTCGTGCCGAGGGACATCACGTTCCCGACCGACGACGCCGAGGCGGCGGCTTTGGCTTCGTCAGCCGGGTTCGTCGACGCTTCGGCGCGGACGTTCACGGCCGAGCGCGGGGACCGGGTGAGCAGCGTCTTCGTGGTGCACGCGACGGCCCCGTGATGGTCTCAGCGGTGCAGCGATGCGCCCTTGAGGATCTTGTCCACCGCGTTCTTCGGGCCGTGCACCGCCAGGCCCGCCAGCGCCAGCTTCTCCCCCGGCACCGCGCGGACCGCCGCCCGGTTGTCGATGTCGTTGCCCGTGTGGAACAGCTCGTCGGTGAAGATCGAGAACCGGAGGCCGCGGCCCAGCGCGCGGGTGTGCGCCGCCGTCAGGACGTCCGCCGTGCCCGAGAAGACCATCACCGGCTGGCCGAACATCGGCAGGTACTCCGTGTCGTCGGCGTCGAGGTACGGATCGCCCATCAGCTCCGGCGTCACGTGGGCGATTCCGCTCACCAGGAACGCGGTGACGTTGAGCCGCTGCCAGGACGCCAGGTCCTCGCGCAGCAGGACGGCGATCTTCGTGTCGAAAGAAGTCATGCCGGAAAGACTCCGCCGCCGGTCACCGCCGCGTCTTGTACGTTCTTGACATGGCGCACGTCGCGGCTTGGCGGCCGGCGGTCCCGGGGATCGCCGAGGTCTTCCACGCGCACTTCATCACGCACGCCTACCCGCTGCACACGCACGACACGTGGACGCTGCTGATCGTCGACGACGGCGTCATCCGCTACGACCTCGACCGCCACCACCACGGCGCCCTCGGCCCGGCCGTGACGCTGCTGCCGCCGAACGTCGCGCACGACGGGCGCGCCGCGACCAGCCACGGCTTCCGCAAGCGCGTGCTCTACCTGGACACGTCGGTACTGGGCGAGGACCTCATCGGCGCGGCGGTCGACCAGCCGAGCGTCGCGGACGGGCTGCTGCGCACCCGGATCCACCAGCTGCACGCGTCCCTGGCCGAGCCGGGCGACGCGCTCGAGGCCGAAAGCCGGCTCGCGCTCGTCGCCGAGCGGCTGCGCACCCACCTGGGCCAGCCGGCGTCCCATGAGCCGAAGCGGGGGCTCGCCGAGAACCTGCGGGACATCCTCGACGCGAGGCTGCCCGAAGCGCTGACGCTGGCCGAAGCGGCCGAGACGCTGGGCGCGCACCCGGCGCACCTCGTCCGCTGCTTCGGGGCCCGGTTCGGCCTGCCGCCGCACCGCTACCTGACGGGCCGCCGCGTCGACCACGCGCGCCGGCTGCTGCTCGACGGGGCGCCGGCCGCCGAAGTGGCGGTCACCGCCGGGTTCACCGACCAGGCCCACCTGACCCGGCACTTCAAGCGCTACCTGGGCACGACGCCGGCGCGGTACTCGAAGGCTCGTTGACCTGCCGGGCGCTTGTGTCAAGATGACCGCATGCTGCGTGAACTGCACCTGACCGGCGAACCGGTCGCCGACAAGCTGCTCAACGACGACCCGTTCGCCCTGCTCGTCGGGATGCTCCTCGACCAGCAGTTCCCGATGGAGCACGCGTTCGCCGGCCCGCGCAAGATCGCCGACCGGATGGACGGCTTCTCCCTGGCGAAGATCGCCGCGACCGACGTCGAGACGTTCGTCGAGATGTGCGTCGTGCCGCCCGCCATCCACCGCTACGGCGGCTCGATGGCCCGCCGCGTCCACGCGCTCGCGCAGCACATCATCGAGAACTACGACGGCCGCACCGAGGGCCTCTGGCTCGACGGCCGCCCGAAGCCTGACGGCCCGGAGGTCCTGAAGCGGCTGCGGGCGTTGCCGGGGTTCGGCGAGCAGAAGGCGAAGATCTTCCTGGCCCTGCTGGGCAAGCAGCGCGGCATCACCCCGAAGGGCTGGCGCGAAGCGGCCGGGGCGTACGGGGACCGCGGATCCCGGCGGTCCATCGCCGACGTCACGAGCGCCGAGACGCTCGCCCAGGTCCGCGCGTTCAAGAAGGCCGCCAAGGCCGCGGCCGCCTCGAGCTAGCGCACCAGGATCCTCAGCGCGCCGAGCGGCTCCGCGCCGTGGGCCAGCGCGACTTCCAGCGTGTCGCCGTGTTCGTAGCCGACGACCGGGACGTCCGGGAACGCGGCCGCCACCGCCGCGACCGCTCCGGGCCAGCCCTCGTCCGGGCCCGAGAAGTTCGACAGCCCGACCACGCCGTCGCCGCGATGGGCCACGACCCCGTTCCCGCCGCGGGACAGCAGCGCCACCGAGAGCCCCAGCGGCGAAGCGGTGCGCTGCCAGCCGGGCTCGGGAACGCCCCGGCCGCACGAGATCCACGTCGCCTCGAACAGCACCGAGAAGCCCGGCAGCTCCAGCGTCGCGAAACTGTCCTTCACCGAGCAGCCGGCCGAGCCGTCGACGAACGGGAGGACGTCGACGGCCGTGGCGGCGGGGTCGAGCGTCACCGCGTCCGGGTAGTACTCCGGCGTGCGCGTGCGGCTGGTCCACGCGAGCGGGCCGAACCGCCCGCCGCAGACCAGGTCGCACCAGGCCGCGTTCTCCGCAACCGCTAGTTCCGGGCGAACCACAGCACGTCCGGCTCGCCGCGGGGGACCTCGACTGGGACCTCGCGCACGTCCCCGAAGTGCGCACGAAGACGCGCGGCGAACGCCGGAGCCACGCCGGCGCTCCACACCGCCAGCACGCCGCCCGGGTTCAGCAGCTCGGCCAGCCGCGCCAGCCCGGCGTCGGAGTACAGGTGCGCGTTGCCTTCCGTGACTGTCCACTCAGGACCGTTGTCGACGTCGAGGCACAGTGCGTCGAACCGCTCGGACGTCCGGAAAAGCCACGAAACGAGATCAGCCGGAACCACCCGAACCCGGGGGTCGGCGAGCGCGTCCGCGTGCACTGTCCGAAGTGGACCCGAGCGGTTCCAGGCGATCACCGCCGGCTCGCGTTCCACCACCACGACGGACGCCGCTCCCGCGTCGAGCGCCGCGCGGAGGGAGAACCCCACGCCCAGGCCGCCGATCAGCACGCTCGCCCCCGGGGACAGGGCACCGGTCACCAGGAGGCGCTCGGATTCGCCGTTGCGCGTGTCCATCAGGAAGACGCCGTTCTCGATCACTTCGAACGCTTCGCCGTCGCTGCGCAGGACCAGTTCGCCGCCCCGGCCCCGGACCGTCTCCACCACCTCGACCACCGTCCGACCTTCTCACAGCAGTCCAGCGAGTTTGTACAGAACGAGGCTCCCTGCCACGGCGACGTTGAGACTTGCTCCGGTGCCCACCATCGGGATTTCGACGACGGTGTCCAGCAGGTCGAGGGCCTCCGGCGGGATGCCGATCTGCTCGTGGCCGAGCACGGCGATCGTGCGGCCGCGGGCGGCCGGGAGGTCCGCCAGCCGCACCGCTTCCTCCGCCAGCTCGACGCCGACCACCCGCGTGCCGGCCGCCCGTTCGCGGGCCAGCCAGCCCGGCGGATCGTGCACCCAGTGCACGCATGCCGGGCGCCGCAACGTGTTTCCGCGCCGCAACGCCTCGGGCACCCACGGGAACCGCGGCACCGCGAGGCACGCGCCGACCGCGTCGCAGGTGCGCAGGAGCGTGCCGAGGTTCGCGCCGTGCAACGGCCAGAGCGGGGCGGCCACCAGGTGGCCCCAACAGGAATGTGCGGTGGTGCGCCGGGACTTCCGCAGCTCGCGGGGCGTGCGGACCCGGACCGCGGGGCTCACCGGCGCCGAGGCGCGGCGCCTCCGATTTCTGTGCTCATGCCCGGATTCTAACCCGTTCGCCGGGACCGCGGAACGATCCGCGCTCCTACCCTGGACCCGGAGGTGCCGTCATGCACGCAGGAGTGGGAGACGAAATCCAGGTACACGGCCGTACCGTCGGATCGGCGGAACAGCGCGGTGAAATCCTCGAAGTCCGCGGGCCCGACGGCGCCCCGCCCTACCTGGTGCGGTTCGCCGACGGGCACGAGGCACTCGTCTTCCCGGGCCCGGACTGCGAAGTCCAGGCGCGCGCCGACTAGACGGTGATCTCTTCCCGCGGCGCGCGGACCCGGCCCCACGCGGTCCCGATGAGCACCAGCGCCACCAGGGTCAGGGCCGCCGCGACCTCGGGCAGCACCAGCGGCCCGGCGGACGTCAGCACCGCGCCCCCGACCACACCGGACAGGCCGACGCCGAGGTAGATCGCCGACGCGTTGAGCGAGAGCACCAGACCCGCGTGGCCCGGGGCCAGCTCGATCAGGCGGTGCTGCACCGGCGGGCTGAACGACCACGTCGCCACGCCCCACACGAACAGCGTGATGCCGGCCGCGATCGGCGTCGTCGTCGCGATCGGCAGCAGCGCCAGCACGACGGTGATCCCGGCCGTCACGACGAGCAGCGGCGCGCGTGAACCCCAGCGGTCGGCCGCCCGGCCACCGGCGAAGTTGCCGACCGCGCCGCCGACGCCGTAGCAGAAGAGCAGCACCGTGACCGCCGTGCCGTGGACGCCCGCGGTCGCGGCCAGCAGCGGGGACACGAACGTGTAGACCATGAACGCGGCGAGGCACCCGAGGACCGTCACGGCCAGCATGACGAGCACGCGCGGGTCGCGGCCGGCGGCGAACCGCTCGGCCAGGGTGACCCGCGGCGGCGCGGCGACCGACGGCAGCGCCATCCGCACGGCCAGCGCGCTCGCCAGCGAGAACGCGGCGACCAGCGCGAACGCCGTCCGGTAGCCGAGGTGCTGCGAAATGAGGCTGCCCAGCGGCACGCCGAAGATGAGCGCGACGGTCAGCCCGCCGAACACGAGCGCGATCGCGCGGCCCCGGCGTTCCGGGGCGGTCAGCTGTGCCGCGACGGCGCTCGCCGCCGGGGTGAACACCGCGGCGCCGACCGCGGTCACCACCCGGGCCAGCAGGAGGGTGCCGTAGCCGGGCGCGAGCGCCGCGAACAGGTTGCCGGCGGCGGTGACGACGAGCGCGGCGACCAGCAGCGTCCGGCGCTCCCAGGTGCCGGTGACGGCGGCGAAGATCGGCGAGCCGACCGCGTACGCGATGGCGAAGGCCGTGACGAGCTGCGCCGCGGCGGTGGCCGAGACGTGCAGCTCACCGGTCAGCGCGGGCAGCAGCCCGGCGACGATGTAGCCGCTGGTCCCGACGCCGAACGCGCCGAAGGCCAGCACCGAGATCCTCGAGGACGAGGGTGTGGACATGGGTGGGTCCCCCAAGCGAGCGAGCTATTGGTTCGATGAACGTCGTAGTTCGACAACAACCGTACTACGCGGGTCCGACAATTTCGATCGGCGTCGTACAATGGACGCATGGCCAAGACCGCCGCGCTGCCGCCGATCGTCCACCCGGCACAGGACGAGATCACCGTCGAAGGCGTGCTCCGCGCGCTGGCCGACCCGGTGCGGCTGGGCATCGTCCGCCAGCTCGCGGCGGCGGACCGCGAGCTCGCGTGCGGCGCGCTGACCGTGCCGGTGACGAAGTCCACAATCACCCACCACCTGAGCATCCTGCGCCAGGCCGGCGTCGTGACCGGCCGCCAGGAGGGGACGACCCGGTTCAACTCGTTGCGCCGCAACGACCTCGACGCGCTGTTCCCCGGCCTGCTGGACGGCGTCCTGGCCGCTCCGCGCTGATCATCGCGTTACGGTGTGGATCGTCACCCGTTATCGGGATGACAACGCACCCCTTCCCTTGTTGGACTGTGCTGAGGACAGCCCACGGCGCTGGGGCCGCATGGCTGTCTTCTTTTGTGTCCGCGAACTGAACCGATCCAGTACCTGAGACCGGAACGGCCAAGTAATCGTTTACCCACCTTGGAAGGAGTGCCGTGCCCGTCGCGCTGCTCGCGCTCGCCATCGGAGCTTTCGGCATCGGGACCACCGAGTTCGTCATGATGGGCGTGCTGCCCCAGGCGGCCGCCGACTTCGGCGTCGACATCCCGACCGCCGGCTACCTCATCTCCGGTTACGCCCTCGGCGTCGTCATCGGCGCCCCGCTGCTCACCGCGGTCGCCGTCCGGCTGCCGCGCAAGACCATGCTGCTGGCCATGATGGGCCTGTTCACGCTGGGCAACGTCCTGTTCGCGCTCTCGCCGAACCAGGAGTTCGGCGTCGCGTTCCGGTTCCTGGCCGGCCTGCCGCACGGCGCGTTCTTCGGCGCCGGCGCGGTCGTCGCCTCCAGCCTCGTCGGCCCCGGCCAGCGCGCCAAGGCCGTGTCCATGATGTTCCTCGGCTTGACCCTGGCCAACGTCATCGGCGTGCCGCTGGGCACGCTCCTGGGCCAGCAGGTCGGCTGGCGCGCCACCTTCGGCGTCGTCGCTGTGATCGGCCTGGTCGCCGCGGCGGCCATCGCGAAGCTGGTGCCCCACCAGGGCCGCCCCGCGGAGGCCTCGCTACGCAACGAGCTCGGCGCGTTCAAGCGGCCGCAGGTGCACCTCGCGCTGGCGATCGTCACGTTCGGGCTGGGCGGCGTGTTCGCCTGCCTGAGCTACATCACGCCGATGCTGACCGACGTCGCCGGCTACTCGCCGTCGAACGTCACCCTGCTGCTGTCCCTGGCCGGCGTCGGCATGACGATCGGCAACCTGCTCGGCGGCCGCCTGGCCGACCGCGCGCTGATGCCGGGCCTGTACGCCGCGCTGCTGTCGCTGGCCTGCGTGCTGGGCATCTTCACGATCACGGCGCAGGGCAAGGTCGGCGCGGCGATCACGATCTTCTTCGTCGGCGTCGCCGGCTTCATGATCGGCCCGATGATGCAGGCGCGGATCATGGAGAAGGCGGGCGGCACACCGTCCCTGGTGTCGGCCGCGGTGCAGTCGGCGTTCAACATCGCCAACTCGATCGGTGCGTACCTCGGCGGCCTGGTGATCGCGGGCGGCCTCGGCCTGGTCGCCCCCAACTGGGTCGGCGCGCTCTTGGCCGTCTTCGGGCTCTCGCTCGCGATCGTCTCGGGCACTTTGGACCGTCGCGAGGCCAAGGCCGAACGACGTGAGCTCGCGATGGCGTCCTGACCCACTCCGAAACCAGACCCCATCGCCGCCGTGCCCCATGCGGCGCCTACCTCGACGGCCTGGTGATCGCGGGCGGCCTCGGCCTCGTCGCCCCCAACTGGGTCGGCGCGCTCTTGGCCGTCTTCGGGCTCTCGCTCGCGATCGTCTCGGGCACTTTGGACCGTCGCGAGGCCAAGGCCGAACGACGTGAGCTCGCGATGGCGTCCTGACCCACTCCGAAACCAGACCCCATCGCCGCCGTGCCCCATGCGGCGCCTACCTCGACGGCCTGGTGATCGCGGGCGGCCTCGGCCTCGTCGCCCCCAACTGGGTCGGCGCGCTCTTGGCCGTCTTCGGACTCTCGCTCGCGATCGTCTCGGGCACTTTGGACCGTCGCGAGGCCAAGGCCGAACGGCGTGAGCTCGCGATGGCGTCCTAAGAGGAGCTGAACGGGCCGCCGATGATCGTCAAGGCCACGTAGAGCACGGCCGCCGCGAGGCCGGCGTACGTCACGATGTCGACGACCTTGCCGCGGATCGCCAAGAGCCCGGCCCGCTCCGTCGGCAGCACCGCCCGCAGCACCCCGGCGAGGAGGAGCGCGACGCCGATCAGCGCCGTGCCCTCCCGCCAGTGGTACTGGACGATCCGCACCGCGGCCACGGCCACCACCAGCAGCACCACCGTGAACGGGAGCTGGGCGAACCGGGCCCGCCGGCTCCGGCGGTCGTGGACGTCCCGCCGGTCCTCGGTCATGGTCATCGGCCCTGGACCGAGCGTTCCGCCGCCTCGACGACGTTGCTCACGAGCATCGCCCGGGTCATCGGGCCGACGCCGCCGGGGTTCGGCGAAATCCAGCCGGCGATCTCGGCCACGTCCGGGTGAACATCGCCGGTGAGCTTGCCGTCCACGTGGGACACGCCGACGTCGAGCACCGCGGCGCCCGGCTTGACCATGTCCGGCGTGATGATGCCGGGCACGCCGGCCGCGGCGACCACGATGTCCGCGCGGCGGACCTCGGCGGCCAGGTCGCGGGTGCCGGTGTGGCAGAGGGTGACCGTGGCGTTCTCGCTGCGGCGGGTCAGCAGCAGGCCCAGCGTCCGGCCGACGGTGATGCCGCGGCCGACGACGGTGACCTGCGCGCCGTTCAGCTCGACGCCGTGGCGCTTGAGCAGCTCGATGATCCCGTACGGCGTGCACGGCAGCGCGCCCCGCTGGCCGAGCACCAGCCGGCCGAGGCTGACCGGGGCGAGACCGTCGGCGTCCTTCTCCGGGTCGATGCGCTCGAGCACGCGGTTCGCGTCGAGGTGCTTCGGCAGCGGCAGCTGGACGAGGTAGCCGTGGCACGCCGGGTCGGCGTTCAGCTCGTCGATGACGGCCTCGAGCTTCTCCTGGGTGATGTCGGCCGGCAGGTCGCGGCGGATCGAGTTGATCCCGATCTTGGCGCTGTCGGCGTGCTTCATCCGCACGTAGGAGTGCGACCCCGGGTCGTCGCCGACCAGGACGGTGCCCAGGCCCGGCGTCACCCCCTTCGCGGCCAGCGCCGCGACGCGCGGTTCGAGCTCCGCGAAAATGGCGTTCTTGGTGGCCTTGCCGTCGAGAATCTTCGCCGTCACGACGCCCATTCTGGCAAAGCGGCCCCCGCGCGTCGCTTCCAGGCGCGGGTGGTCGCAGCCCGTAGAGTGATCGTCACCCCACACGGTCCACTCGCGACGCTGCCCGCGATCAAGCTGTGATCTACCGCACGTCGCATCACGCGAGGTCAGACCGTGTGCGGCCGGGTCGCCGAGCGGCAAAACCCACATGCGGGGTGCACACGCGCGCGCGAACAGTCAAAATGTCTCCGTGGCACAACCGACGACGCAGCTGAACGCGACCGAGCAGGACACCCTGGTCAAGCAGATCGGACTTGCCCTGCTCCGTGCCGCCCCGCGCGACTGGCGCAAGGTCTCCGCGGAGTACCGAGCCGTCGGGAGGTACCACGAGCTGACCGGCGAGATCGTCACCGAAGACGGCACGGTGCACGACTGGCTCGCCACCCACGACATCGCGACCCTCTTCGGGAGGCTGCGCGGGGGCATGTACCGCGACGGCCGCGGAACGTGGTTCAACGCGCGCTACCAGCTCGACCATCCGTCCAGCTACAACCTCGAATACAACCGTGACGAGCCGGTGTGGAACCTCGCGCCGCCGCCACAGGCCTATTCGGACGAGCTGCGGATGTTCCCGCGCACCGAGGAGAACGTGCCCGAGTGGCTGATCCGGCGGATGTCCGGGCTCGGCCCGGAGCAGCCCGGGCCGCACTTCCGGATCGCCCGGATCTTCGACACGATCGGCCCCGCCGGCCGCCCGGTGATCAACCGGCCCGACCTCGAGGTCGAGGAGCAGGACCGCCTGCTGGAGTACCTCGACCACGCGCCGCTGGTCGTCACCGAGCGCGGCTACGACATCGACCGGCTGGCCGCGACGCCCGAGGCCACCGTCCCGGTCGCCTTCCACAGCGACGGCCAGTGGATCTGGCCCGCCGCTGTGAACTTCTACCTGCGCAAGTACGGCGTTTCGCCGGAGTCCGACCTGGTCGAGCACGTCCGGGCGGTCGGCTTCAAGCTGCCCCCGGTCGACGAGCCGACGCTGCAGGCCGCCGGCGCGTACCTGACCCGGGGCAACCAGCCGCCCCCGCAGCAGCGCCCGGCCGGGCCGCCGCCGCAGGGCCCGCCGCCCCAGCAGCAGCCGCCCGCGGGACCGCCGCCGACCATGGTCGCGCCGGCACTGCCGGTCGCGCCGCCGCCGCCCCAGCAGCACCCGGAGCCGCCCGCGCCGGTCGAGCCGGCGGTGCACGCCCCCGAGCCGGAGGCACCGGCCGAGGAGCACGCCTACGCCGAAGAGACCGAGTTCGCCGAAGAGGGCTACGACGACCAGGAGTTCGACGACCGCTTCGCCGAGGAGGACTCCTACGGCGAGGAGCAGTACCCCGAGCACGCCACGGGCTCGAACGGCACGTCGCCGGAGCCGGGCCGGGTGCCCGACCTCGAGGAGACCGCGGAGTACGTCCCCGACCAGCCGATCGGGCACGAGGACGAGCCGCGCGAGCCGGTCGCGGGCCAAACCCCGCACGACGGCGTGGAGTTCCCCGAGCCGGCCGCGCACCGCGAGGACGACGCACACCCCGCGTTCGACGCCGGTGCCCGGATCGACGACGAGCCCGCGCACGCGGCCTTCCAGCCGGATCAGCTGCTGGACGACGAGCCTGCCCACCCGGCCTTCCCGGGTCAGGACGAGCCGGCCCACGCGGCCTTCCCGGGTCAGCCCCGGGCGGACGAGCCGGTCCGCGGCGGGTTCCAGCCGCCGGAGCGCCCCGCGTTCGACCCCGGTCCGCCGACCATGATCACCCAGCCCGAGGTGCCCGGCGTGCTGCCGGTGCCGGAGCCGCCGGCGCCCCAGCCCCCGCCCGCCGAGCCGCCCGCCGCGCCCCGCTCGGGCCGCCGCGCGCTGCGCCGCGAGACCCCGGACCACCCGGTGCTCGCCGGCCTGCAGAGCAAGCTGGACGAGCTCGAGGTGCCCGAAAGCGGCTACAAGCTGGGCGAGCCCGCCGAGCTCGGGTGGAGCGTCGAGCAGGTCGACGACGGCTGGCGCGTCGGCTGGTACGACGGCAAGCTCAGCAACCCCGCGGTGTTCGGCGACGCCGAGGACGCGGCCGCGTTCATGCTCGGCAAGCTGCTGCTCAACCCGGAGGGCCACGTGCCCGACGAGCCGCCCGCCCCCGAGCCGGAACCCGAACCCGAGCCGGAACCGGTGCCGCAGCGGGTCGTCGCGACGCTGTCGCCGGAGGTCGCGACCGGGTCGTACCCGGTCCGCAAGCCGGAGCCGGTGCCCGCCCAGGAGCAGACGGCGTTTACGAGCGCCGAGGAGCTGTTCGGCGACCTGGAGGACGACGAGCCGCCGACGCCGGTGCGTCAGCCCGCCCCGCCCGCGCCGGTCCCGGCCGGACCGCCGCCGATGGACCGGCAGCAGGCCGGTCCGCCGCCCGCGGCCCCCGCGCCGCCCCGGCGTGAGCCGCCGTCGGCGCCGACCGTCCTGGCGGCCCCGGTGCCGCCGCAGGGTGCCCCGATGATCCCGCCGGGCACCTCACCCGCACCGCAGCGCCGTGAGGAGCCGGCCCGCCCGGCCGTCAACGGCGGGGGTGGCGGTGGCCAGCAGCAGTGGCCGATCGGGCCGATGGCCGGTGAGCCGCCGCTGACGCTGTTCCGCGGCAAGGAGCTGCGCGAGCTGCCCGCGGGCAGCGAGCTGGACCGCTTCGGCGGCCCGACCGGAAACCTGACGTACGCGGCGGGCACGCCGTTCGCCGAGCGGTCACTGGTGCCCGAGTGGGTGAACCGGCCGTACCACGTCTACCGGGTGCAGCGGCCGCTCGAGGCGCTGGCCGGCGTCGCGATCCCGTGGTTCAACCAGCCGGGCGGCGGGTCGGCGTACCTGCTCCCGGCGTCGATCGAGGAGCTCCTCGCCGAGGGCGACCTGATCGAGCTCGATCCGGGCGAACCCCCGATCGACTGATCTCCCGCGGAGGCCCGGCAGCTCGTCTGCCGGGCCTTCGTGCTGTCAGTGCGTTTTCAGCGGATGACGAGCCCGTGGGCGGCGGCGAAGGCGATGGCCGTCTCGACGTCGACCTCGGCGCCCCGCAGATCGGCCTGGACCAGGGCGTTCGCGTCGAGGCGCGCGCCGCGCAGGTCCGCGCCGTCGAGCTTCGCGGCCTGGAGCCGGGAGCCGGTCAGGTCGCTGCCGCGCAGGTCGGCGCCGGCGAGGTCGGCCTCGGTCAGGTTGGCTTCGCGCAGCCGCAGCCCGGACAGGCCCAGCTTGCGCAGCCGCGCCTTCGCGAGCGACGCCAGCGAGAGGTCGCACTCGGTGAGGGCGATGCCGCCGAACCCGCACTCGGCGAACGTCGAGCCCAGCAGCGAGCACGACGTCCAGCGGCTTTCGACGAGCACCGAGCGGTCGAAGGTGCACGAACGGAACGCGGACGCGTCGTGGCGCGAGCGGGACAGGTCGGCCCGGCTGAACAGGCAGTCGTCGAAGGTGCAGCCGCGCGTGCGCAGCCCGCTCAGGTCCGCCCCGGTGAAGTCGCACCCGGTGAACCGGCGCTTTTCCCACCACTGCCCGGACAACACCGCTTCGCGGTAGTCCTCCCCCGTCTCCAGCACGGCCCCAGGGTGCCACACACGCCTGCGGCTAGAGCTTCGCACCCTGGACGTAGTTCATCGCCTCGACGTACTCGGGCAGCTGCGCGCGCCGCGCCATCTCGGCTTCGTCCAGGTTCTCCAGGCGGGTCTGGATCCACCACAGGTTGCCGAAGGGATCGCGCACGCGGCCGACGCGGTCGCCGAAGAACAAGACCGTCTGGCGGGTCACCTCGGTCGCCCCCGCTTCGATCGCGCGTCGCTGGGTTTCTTCGCTGTCCGGCACGTAAAGCCGCAGGAACGCCGGGGTCGCGGCCCAGTCGCCGGGCGAGTCGAACGCCATCACGACCGCGTCGCCGATGCGGACCTCCGCGTGGCCGATCTTCCCGTCTTCGCCGGCGACGCGGCCGAGCTCTTCGGCGTCGAACGCGCGCTTCAGGAAGTCGAGCAGACCGGCGGTGTCGTGGCCGATGATCCACGGGGTGACCGTCGTGTAGCCCTCGGGAACAGGGTTGGCCATGGTTCCTCCTCAGTCGGTGTGGTCATGACCGTAAGATCGAAATAGGACAGTTCCTGACCGCTGCATACTGGGCGCATGGGAGTTCCGCTGCGGCCACTGGCGGTCGCCGGGGCGCGGTCGGTGTACCGCGAAGTCGCGCCGCCCGCCGCGCTGACCGGAGTCCTGGCCTGCGGCTGGCACGGGCGCACCGGCTGGGCCCGGCCGCTGCGCGTGCTCCCGGACGGCTGCGCGGACCTCGTCTGGGACGGCGACGCGCTCACGGTGGTCGTCACCGTCGGCGCTCCCCTGCGGCTGTGGGTCCCGGCGTCGGCGTCCCGTGTCGGCGTTCGGCTGCGCTGCGGGGCCGCGGCCGCCGTGCTCGGCACGTCGATGCCGGAACTGTCGGCCGTGACGAGACTGAGCGACCTCTGGGGCGCGAACGCCCGCCGCGCCGAAGAAGTCCTGGCGGCGACCGCTGATCCCGAGGCCCAGCGTGGAATCCTCGAGACGCTCGTCGCCCGCCGGAGCGCGACGCCGGACCGGCGGGTACTGGCTGCCGTTCAGGCCCTCGGCGCGACCACGCGGACGTCCGAGGTCGCCGTGGGGCTCAGCGAACGCGCGTTGAGGCGCCACTTCGTCCACGCGGTCGGCGCCGGACCGAAGCAGCTGCACCGCGTCCGGCGGTTCCAGCGCTTCCTGCGTCTCCTGGACCCCCTGGCCGCCGGGCGGGCGTCGCTGGCCGGTGTCGCCGCCGACCTCGGGTACGCCGACCAGTCCCACCTCGGCCGTGAATGCCGGCGCCTGTCCGGTTCCTCCCCCGCGGCACTCGTCCGGGTGGCCGAAAAGTTCCAGACGGCAGCCGCGCCCCCGCGCCACGATCGTCCGCATGTTCCGAGTCACCATCGCGGTGCGCGCTGACGACCTCGACGTCAACGGCCACGTCCGCGGCCCGGCCTACCTCGCCTACGCCGACCACGCGCGCTGGATGTGCGTTCAGGCCGCGGGCATCGACCCGGCCGAGCTGGCCGCGCGCCGGATCGGCCCGGTGAACCTGGAGACGACCGTGCGGTTCCACCGCGAACTCAGGCACGGCGAGGTCGAAGTCAACTGTGCGTTCCAGTGGGGCGAGGGCAAGACTTCCCGGGTGGTGCAGGAGTTCCACGCGCCGGACGGCACGCTCGTCGCCTCGGTGTCGTCGGTGTCGGGCCTGCTGGACCTCGACCGGCGCCGGCTGCTCCCCGACCCCGGCGCGCATTGGCAGGAGCTGGCCGCGCACCCCGAACTGCTCGGCCTGGCCCCGAAAACCCCGTGAGCTTTCCCGGCCCGCTCACTACGGTGACGACCGTGCCCGACCACGACTACGTCGACCCGTACCTCGCTTCGCTGTACGACGCGATGAACCCGCGGGAGAGCAGCGGCGACTTCGCGTTCTACCTGCCGATGATCATGGCGGCGGAGTCGGCGCTGGACGTCGGCTGCGGCACCGGTTCGCTGCTGCACTGGGCCCGCGAGTCCGGCCACGAAGGACGGCTCGTCGGGCTCGACCCCGCCGAGGGCATGCTCATCCAGGCCCGCCGCCGGGACGACGTCGAGTGGGTGCACGGCGATTTGTCGACCGCCGCCTGGGACAGCGAGTTCGACTTCGCCGTGATGACCGGGCACGCGTTCCAGGTGCTGCTGACCGACGACGAGCTGCGCACGGCCTTCGCCGCCATCCGGCGGGCGTTGCGCCCCGGTGCCCGGTTCGGGTTCGACACCCGCAACCCGGCGGCCCGCGGCTGGGAGCGTTGGACACCTTCGCACGTCTGGGAAGCCGGCGAAGTGCGGTCGTGGAACGACGTCGGGCCGTTCGAGAACGGGTACGTCAGTTTCACGACGACGTACGAAAGCCCGAGCTGGGACGCGCCGCGGTACAGCGAGAGCACGCTGCGGTTCCTCGACGTTCCGTCCCTGGGCGAGTTCATCGACGACGCCGGGTTGGTCGTCGACGAGCAGTACGGCTACTGGGACCGCACCCCGGTGACGGACACGAGCCCCGAGATCGTCACGATCGTCCGGCGCCCGCTCACCTGAAGTCCCGCGACTTCGCCTTGATCCGCATCGGCAGCGCCTCGACGCGGTCGGCGAGGACGCTGACCACGCCGTCGGCCTTCTCCACCACCCCGCGGATCAGCAGCGCCGGGCTGGCGCGCGCGACGCGGTGGTAGCGCTGCCACAGGCCGAGCGTGCAGATCACGTTGACCATCCCCGTCTCGTCCTCGATGTTGAGGAAGGTGACGCCGCCCGCGGTCGCCGGGCGCTGGCGGTGCGTCACCGCCCCGCCGACCAGCACGCGCGCGCCGTCTTCGAGGTCGGCCAGGCCGTTCGCCGGGACGACGCCGAGCGCGTCGAGGCGGTCGCGGATGAACTCGGTCGGGTAGCTGTCCGGCGACACCCCGGTGGCCCAGACGTCCGCCGCGGCGAGGTCGAGGCCGTCCATCCCGGGCAGTACCGGAGCCTGCCCGCCGATCAGGCCGGGCAGCTTCTCCGGGCGTTCCCCGGCGACGGCGCCCGCGGTCCACAGCGCCTGCCGGCGGTCGCCGCCGAAGCTCTCGAACGCCCCCGCCGTGGCCAGTGCCTCGATCTGCGGGGTCTTCAGCCGCACGCGGCGGGCGACGTCGGCCATGTCGGCGAAGTCGCCGTTCGCTCGTCTTTCGGTGACGATCTGTTGGGCGACGTCCTCCCCGATCATCCGGACGGTGCTCAGCCCGGTGCGCACGTCGTGGAACTTCCCGCCGCCCGCTTCCAGGGTGGCGTGCGGCAGGCTGCGGTTGATGTCCGGGCCGTGGACGGTGACGTCGTGGCGCCGCGCGTCCGCGACCAGCGACTGCGGCGAGTAGAAGCCCATCGGCTGCGCGCGCAAAAGGCCCGCCAGGAACGCGTCCGGGTGGTAGAACTTGAAGTAGGCGCTCGAAAACACCAGGTGCGCGAAGCTCAGCGCGTGGCTCTCCGGGAAGCCGAAGTTCGCGAAAGCCTTGAGCTTCAAGAAGATCTTCCCGGCGAGCTCGGCTTCGACGCCGTTCGCCGCGGCGCCGTCGAGGAAGCGCTGCCGCAGCCGGTCCATCTTCCGGTCCGACCGTTTCGAGCCCATCGCGTGCCGCAGCTGGTCGGCCTCCGCCGCGGTGAAGTTCGCGACGTCCAGCGCGATCTGCATCATCTGTTCCTGGAACAGTGGGACGCCTTTGGTCTTGTGCAGCGCGTTTTTCAGCAGCGGGTGGTCGTAGTCCCACTCCTCGATGCCCTGCTTGCGGCGGATGTACGGGTGCACCGAACCGCCCTGGATCGGGCCGGGCCGGATCAGCGCCACCTCGACCGCGAGGTCGTAGAACTCCGTGGGCCGCAGCCGCGGCAGCGTGGCCAGCTGCGCGCGGCTCTCGACCTGGAACACGCCGATGGCGTCGGCGCGGCAGAGCATGCCGTAGATGTTCTGGTCGGTGAGGTCCAGTTCGGCGAGGTCGATCTTCTCGCCCTTGTACTCCGCGACGAGGTCGAGCATGTAGTGCAGCGCCGAGAGCATGCCGAGGCCCAGCAGGTCGAACTTGACGAGCCCGGCGGCCGCGCAGTCCTCCTTCTCCCACTGGATGACGCTGCGGTCGGCCATCCGCGCCCACTCCACCGGCACGACCTGGCTCACCGGTTCGTGGCACATGACCATCCCGCCGGAGTGGATGCCCAGGTGGCGCGGGAAGTCCTCGAGCGCGAACGCGAGCTGCACGACGTCGTCCGGGATGTCGTGGTCGTGGTCCTTTTCGGTGCTGCGCAACGATCCCCAGCGGTCGATCTGCTTGCTCCAGGCGTCCTGCTGGCCCGGCGAGTAGCCCAGCGCCCGCGCGGCGTCGCGGACCGCCGACCGCGCTCGGTAGGTGATCACGTTGGCGACCTGGGCGGTCCGGAGGCGGCCGTGCTTCTCGAAGACGTACTGGATGGCCTCTTCGCGGCGGTCGGACTCGATGTCGAGGTCGATGTCGGGGTAGCCGTCGCGGTCCGGGGCGAGGAAGCGCTCGAAGAGCAGCTTGTTGGCCACCGAGTCGACCTTCGTGATGCCGAGCGCGTAGCAGACGGCCGAATTCGCGGCCGAACCTCTTCCCTGGCAAAGGATGTTGTTGTCGTTGCAGAACCGCACGATGTCCCAGACGATCAGGAAGTACCCGGGGAAGCCGAGCTTCTCGATGATTTCCAGCTCGTGGGCGATCTGTTCGGTGGCCTTCTCTTCGTGCTCTTTGCCTCCGAAGCGCTCCTCCGCGCCTTTTCGGGTGAGTTCGCGCAGGTAGGTCGTCTCGGTGTGGCCTTCGGGGACGTCGAAGGGCGGCAGTTTCGGGGCGATCAGCTTGAGCGGGAACGCGCATTCCATGCCCAGGAGGGCGGAGCGGCGGACAGCGCCGGGGTAGCGCCGGAACAGGACGTCCATTTCGGCGCCGCTGCGGAGAAACGCCGTCCCGGCCGCGGGCAGCCAGCCTTCCAGCTCGTCGATGCCGCGGCGGGCGCGGATCGCGGCGAGCGCGTCGGCCAGCGGGGCGCGTTCCGGACGGGCGTAGTGCGCGGCGGTGGTGGCGACGGTCGGCAGGCCGAGGTCCTCGGCGAGCTGCGTCAGGACGTCGTTGTGGGTGCTGTCGAGCGGCTGGCGGTGGTCGGTGAGCTCGACGTAGACGTTGTCGCGGCCGAATCTTTCGGTGAGTTCCTTCAGTTTCTCGGCGGCGGCTCTTGGGCCGTGCGTGACGAGGGCGGAGCGTACGGCGCCTTTGCGGCAGCCGGTGAGGACGACGCACTGCCCGGCGACCTCCTCGGCGACCGCGCCGAGGTCGTAGCTGGGCTTGCCTTTTTCGGCTTTTTCGTGGATCTGGCCGGCGGTGATGGCGCGGCAGAGGGCCCGGTAGCCCTGGTCACCGCGGGCGAGCAGCAGGAGGTGTTCGCCTTCGGGGTCGGCGACGCCGTTCTGCGGGTTTTGGAGGCCGAAGCTGAGCTCGGTGCCGAAGACGGTGTTGACGCCGAGTTCCCGCGCGGCCTCGGCGAAGCGGACGACGCCGTACATGCCGTCGTGGTCGGTGAGGGCGATGGCGTCGAGCTGGAGGCGAGCGGCTTCCTCGATGAGTTCCTCGGGGTGGCTGGCGCCGTCGAGGAAGCTGAAGTTGGAGTGGCAGTGCAGCTCGGCGTAGGGGACGCGGACGGCCTCGCCGCCATCGTCGTTGCGGCGGGCGGGGAGGTCATCGGGACGCTGGTAGGCCTCGCGACGGCGGCCCCAGGCGGGGCTGTCGCCGTGGTCGCCGGCAGGCACCCCGCCGGCGAGGGTGCGGGCGAGGTCCTTCCAGCGGACGGGTGGGTTGTTCCAGCCCATCTAGCGGCTCCCGGGCTCGTCCCGCTCGGCGGCTCGTGCCTCCCGGCGGCGGCGGTGCCAGTTGCTGGGGTGGTTCCAGCGGCTCCGTGCTGCGGCATCGGCTTCGGCTTCGGCTTCGGCTTCGCTGAGAGGGCAGGGCTCGGCGGTTGTCTCCGGCAGTCGTGCCGACGGGTGATTCCGGCGGCTCCAGGCTTCGGCTTCGCTGATCGGCTCAGCGGCGGTCTCCTCGCGCAGCCGACCCGACGGATGATTCCGGCGGCTCCGGACTTCGGCTGCGCTCATGCGGCAGCCGTTCTCCTGTGACAAGCGCGGAACCGGAAGCACGATCACCGGGCACACCCACTCATCGTCGGCATCGGGTTGGGTGGCGGGCACCTCCGGCAGCTGGCCGCGGACCGACCAGCGTTGGTCCGAGTCAGGCTGGGGTGGCGGGAGGTGGTCGGCAGCAGCGCCTCCGTCAGGGGTGGGTGCCGGAAGCTGCTCACCGACGGGCCATCCCCCGTCGTACGCCGGTGCCGGTTGCCGCTCGTCGGCCGCCCAGCTCCCGTCGCCCGCGCCCGGCCGAAGCTGCTCGCCGGGCACCCTTCCGCCGTCGGTCGCCGGAGCCGGTACTTCGCGCAGCCACTCGCGCTCCTCCTCGGCCCGGCGGGGCGTGGCCCCCGGTTCGGCGCGCAGCCAGGACCGGAGCTTTCGTGCGTAGTCCTCGTCCATGCTCAGTCGTACACTCCCTCGACCGTCCACAGTGGATTTTCCGTGCCCGCGCAGTGCACCAGCACCGCGTCCGGCGGGTCGTCCGGCTCGCCCGCGAGCAGCAGCTGCAGCCGCGCCCGCCGCGGGCCCGGTCTTCGGCGGTCGCCCGCCAGCGGCCACGGCCCCGCCCAGCCCACGACCTCCCGCTGCGGGCCGCCGGTGATGCTCAGCCCGCGCGGGACCGCCGTGAGCTGCTCGCGCGATGTGATGCCGACCGGCCGACCCTCGGCGTCGAAGACCTGGGCCGGCACCGGGCGGTCGAGGACCGTCGCCGGGGACGGTGCCGGTAGCCGCCCCGGCCAGGTCGCGTCGGCCGGCGCCGTCCGCTCGCGCGGGTCGCCCCAGGGCACCAGCCGGACACGGCCAGCCGGGTCACGCCCGCCGTCGAGCAACGGCGTCACCACGCCCTCCGGCCCGAGCAGCCCCTGGACCCGCACGAACGCCCGCGCCGCGCGTTCGTCGTCCTCGTCGGAACGACCGTTCTGCCACAGGTCGAGCTGCAGCGACCGCCCTTCGACGATCTCCTCGGGCTCCAGCCGCAGCCGCACCACACCCGACGTCGGACGCCGGCCCGGCGCGGCGCGCAGCCAGCCTTCGAACTGCCAGCGGACGCGGTCGGCGACCCCGGCGGGCGTCAGCGGTTCCGCGCACCGCCACGCGCGGCCGAGGTGTTCGCCCTCCTCGGTGACCGCGTAGACGCCGAGCCGCGTGCAGGCCAGGCCGTGCCCGGCCAGGCCGGCGCAGAACCGCGTCGCGAGCCCCTTGGCGAGGAACGCCGCGACGTCGACCCGCTCGACGACCGGGTCGAACTCCTCGGCGAGCGTCAGCTCGGGCGGCGGGCGTCGCCGCAGAGGTGGACGTTCGGAGCGGCCCCGCGCCAGCCGGTGGGCGAGCAGGCCAGTGGCGCCGAACCGGTTGACGACGTCGCGCTCGGGGAGGTCCGCGAACGCGCCGAGCGTCCGCAACCCGAGCCGTCGCAACAGGTCGACGAGTTCCGCGCGGTCGGCGCCGGGCTGGTCGAGCTCGGTGACGGGCAGCGGAGCGAGGAACTCGGCGACGCGCCCGGGTTCGACGAACTCCCCGAACCGCGCGGCGAGCGTCGCGGCGAAGAGCCCTTCGGCGACGCCGACCTGGCATTCGACGCCGGCCGCGGCGGACACTTCGTCGACGAGCCGCTCGACGAGGGCGTGTTCCCCGCCGAAGTACCCGGCGGCGCCGGCGACGGGAACGGCGACGAGCCCCGGCCGCACGACCTCGACCCCGACGACGAGTGCCTCGACTGCCCTCGCGACAGCCTCGAAGAGCCGCGCGTCGCGGCCATCGTCGGCGGCGAAGACGGCCAGGTCCGGACAGTTCGACTGCGCTTCCCGCCGCCGCATCCCCCGCCGGACGCCGTTCCGCCGGGCAACGGCATTGCCGGCGACAACGCGGTTGGCGCTGAAAACAGCGGCGGGCGCGGTGACAGGAACCCCACCGACGGCCGAGGCGGCGACCACGGGCCAGTCCGGACACCAGAGGACGAGCATCCGGGTGGGGAGGCCGGCGGAACGACGCTGCGCGGGGACGGTCATGCGCCCTCCTCGCGCGGCCGGCGAACGCCCGCCGGGCGGGTGTGACAGAGCGGTCGACACGCGTGTTTGCGGGGTCGACTCGCGTGGTTGGAGGGTCGACACACGTACCTGGAGAGTCGGCTCGCGTACCCGGAGGGTCGGCTCACGTACATGGACGGTCGACTCGCGTGATTGGGCAGTCGACTCGCGTGATCGGAAGGTCGACACACGTACCCCGAGGGCCGCCCCGCGCACCCAGAGAGTCGGGCCGCGTGCCTGGAGGGTCGACACGCGTGATTGAGCGGTCGACTCGCGTGATCGGAGGGTCGACACTGCTGCTGGCCGGCGAGCGTGCCGGGCCGGGTTGGGGTGGGGGTCCACTTTGGACGGATGGTCATGCTGTTGCCTCCTTTTCGAGGGGGAGGCGGTGCGGGGTGGGGGTTCCGGTGGGGCCGGGGAGGTGGAGGTCCGCCGAGACTGGGCGGGCCGCCGCGCCGCGGCCGTGGACTCGGACCTGGACCCGTCGCTCGGTCAGGTGGCCGTAACCGTCCGACAGACCGGACCACGCCGAGAACCGGCACGACAGCTCGACGTCGGCCCCCGGCCATGCGCCGGACGCCAGTAGCACCGCCCCGCGGTGCCGGGCCCGGGCCGACAGCCGCCGCGCCACGGCTGCCTGGACCTTCTCCGCGTTGAGCGCCACCAGGTCGACGCCGTCGAGCAGCGCCGCGACCACCGCCGGGAGCTCCGCGCCCGGACGCGGGACCAGCGCCACCCGGCCGAGGTCCACGCCGTACTCGGCCGCCGCCGCCAGCCCCAGCGATGGCATGCCGACCACGGCTGCCCACGATCCGGTGGCGGTGGCTTCGGCGAGCAGCGCGAACAGCAGCGACGTTCCCCCGTGGACCGCCACCGTGCTCCCGCGCCGGAGCCCGGCGGCGGGCAGCAGCCCGGCGAGCGCCGGGACGACCGGGAGCACCTTTCCCGTCGCCCGCGCCCGCTCGGCCTGGGCCGCGACCCGGCTCGCCGTGCTGACCCCGGGCAGGGCCGCCAGCCGGGCCACCGGCGGCTCCACCACTGCGGTCACCGCACGCACCTCCCCACCACGGACTAGGCCGGCGGTCGGGCCTCTCCCAAAACACGACCGACGGCACTGGTTCGCCGCGGGGAAGGCGGCGGTTACACGTCGAACACCTGTTCGACGTGTACGAGTCAACCGCGAACCACCCGAGGTGTCAAGTCACCCACTCGTGGCATGTGCTGTGCTGTGCCCAGGAAGGCGACGCCAGCATTCCCGCGCCGGCGAAAGCCGACGCCGCACGGTCACCCCGCCAAGGTAATGAAGTTGCCCGCGCCCAACCGCGATCGCTAAACAGACCGCGTGGAGCTCACCGAAGCCGGGCCCGAAGACTGCCCGGAACTGCTCGTCCTGCAACGCTGCTGCTGGGTCCAGGAGGCCGTCCTCAACGACACCCTCGACATCCCCGCGCTGCACGAAACCCTCGAAGACGTCCGCGACTGGACGAAGACCTGGTCGGTGTGGGTCCTGCGCGACGAGCACCGGCTGGTCGGCGCGGTCCGCGCCCGGCTGGAAGACGACCGCTGGGAGCTGGGCCGGCTGATGGTCGCGCCGGACCTCGCCGGTCGCGGGCTCGGGCGCCGGCTGCTCGAGCACGCCGAGGCGCACGTGCCCGCCGAAGCACGCCGGTTCGCCCTGTTCACCGGGGCCCGCAGCACCCGCAACATCACGCTCTACCAGCGGGCCGGCTACCGGCTCACCGACGCGCCCGAAGCCGGCGGCCACATCAGCGGCGCCGTCTACCTCGAGAAGGACGTCACACAGCGCTAAAAACCCGGTCCGCCCGCCTGACGCTGTGGCGTCGGCTAGATTCCCCGGTGGACTTCTGGGGGTGGGCGATGACCAAACGGCCGGTTCTGTGGATCGCCGGAGCGCTGGTCGCGGCGGGTGCGGTGCTGGCCGTCGTGCTCACCGCGGGCGGCGGGGTGCCCGGCGCCAAGGCCGCGGCCTCCGGGCCGACGACGATGGGCGCCGAGTGGCGCTCGTTCCGCGCCGACGTCACCGGGATCCGCCCAGGCCCGGACGACGGCAGCCTGTTCGTGCAGGTCGCCTTGCCCGGCAAGGACCCCGGCTGCGTCCGGGAGCCGCGCATCGAACAGATCGTGGAGACCAAGACCGACGTCCGCGCCGACGTCGTCTACTCGACCCGGCCCGCGGCGGGCGGCTGCCAGGACAAGGTGCCCGCCGAGCTGCGGCTGGCCACGTCCACGCCGGTCGCCGACCGCACGGTGATCCTCAACGGCGACAACGGCAACGCCTGGCACAAGCTCGGCGCCGGCTGGGGCCACTGCGCTCCCCAGGGCACCTGCGCCCCGCCCGCCGACCACTGCGACCCGGCGTGGATCGGCGCGGCGGTGTCCGCGGCGGGCGCCGAGAGCGCGGGCACCACCCGCGTCTGCGACCCGAACTGGCTGGTCCTCGACCTGCTGGTGCGCCAGACCGACCCGCCCGCCCGCGCGGTCTTCCGCTGGGGCACCACGGGCTGGACGTCGTTCGCGCAGGTCAAGTCGGCCGGCTGCCCGGAGATCCGGGCGGCCGAGCCGAAGTTCCCCGTCGCGCTCTGCAAGACGCTGCCCGCCCCCGCGTGAACGACGTCGCGCTGCGGCCCTTCCGCGAGGAGGACCTGCCGGTCCTGGACCGTTTCGCGACCGACCCGGCGGTGCTGGGCGCCCACCAGTGGACCGGGTTCACGGACCCGCGGGTGCGCCGCCGTCGCTGGGCCGAGGACGGCTACCTCGGCCCACACGACTCGACGCTGGCCGTGACGGCGGACGACGTCGTCGCCGGCCTGGCGAGCTGGGAAGCGGCCGACCGCGGCGGGCCCGCGGGCGGCTGCTTCGAGATCGGCCTGACGCTGCTGCCGGACCACCGCGGCCGGGGCATCGGACTGGCTGCGCACCGGCTGCTCGTCGCGCACCTCTTCTCGGTCACCCGCGCCCATCGGCTCGAGGCGTTCACCGACGGCGGGAACGCCGCCGAGCAGAAGACGCTGGAGCGGGCCGGGTTCCACCGCGAAGGTGTGCTGCGCGAGGTCACCTGGCGCGACGGCGGTTGGCGCGACGAAGTGATCTACGCGTTGTTCCGCCCTAGCGCAGCTTCTTGACGATCTCGGTGCCGACCGCCTTCACCGCGTCGTCGGTCTCCTGCTGCGGCATCGGCGAGTTCGAAAAGAACCCCTTGTCCCAGCCGGACACCTCGACGATGACGACCGTCGTGCCCTTCAGGACGTGTAGTTCGGAACCGCTGAAGGCGCTCTTCGTGACCAGCCGGACCAGCACCGCCTTGTCACCGACGCCCGGCACGTCGGTCGGCGGGACCGCCGGGGCGATCGGCTCGTACAGGTGGTTCGCCGAGTCCCGCGCGTTCTCCCCGGAGTACCCGGTGAGCCGGACGCTCAGGGTGGCGTCGCGGACGTTCTCGTCGGGGCCGGGCTTCCAGCTGCAGTTGACCTGCTTCAGCCCGGGCACGTTCGCGGTGCCCGGGCCGCCCAGCGCGAAGCTCGGGAAGCCCGCCTTCTCCAGCGCCTGGGCCGGGACCTGGCACTCGGCGGGCACCGGCGACGACGACGGTGCCGCGCCGGTGCTCGCGAAGTAGTCGCTCGCGAAGATGCCGAGCGGGATGCCCGCGCCGAGCAGCACGACCACGCCGCCGACGATGCCGAGGATCAGCCCGGTCCGCTTCTTCTTCGGCGGCTGCATCGGCCCGCCGTAGCCGGGCGGCGGGTACCCCTGCTGCTGGTACCCCGGCGGGTAGCCGGGCTGCTGGGGATACGGCCCCTGCGGCCCGTGGCCCGGCTGACCCTGTCCGTACGGCGGTGGTTGCTGCATCGAGCCCTCCCTCTCGAAGCGCGGGTCAGTGCGCGAAGTGGCGCGTCCCCGTCAGGTACATCGTGACGCCCGCCTTCTCCGCGGCCGCGATCACCTCGGCGTCGCGGACCGAGCCACCGGGCTGCACGACCGCGCGGACGCCCGCCTCGACCAGCACTTCCAGGCCGTCCGGGAACGGGAAGAACGCGTCCGACGCGCCCACCGAGCCCTTGGCCCGGTCGCCCGCCCGCGAGACCGCCAGCCGCGACGAGTCGACGCGGTTGACCTGGCCCATGCCGACGCCGACGGTCGCGCCGTCGGTGGCCAGCAGGATCGCGTTCGACTTGACCGCGCGCAGCGAGCGCCACGCGAACTCGAGGTCGCGCAGGGTCTGCTCGTCGGCCGGGTTGCCGGTGGCCAGCTGCCAGGTGGCCGGGTCGTCACCGGCGGCGTCGATCGCGTCGACGGTCTGCACGAGCACGCCGCCGGAGATCTGGCGGAACTCGATCGGCGACGGCGCGACCTCGGGGAGCTTCAGCAGCCGGATGTTCTTCTTGCGCTGCAGGATCTCCAGGGCCTCGGCGTCGAAGTCCGGTGCCAGCACGACCTCGGTGAACACCTCGGCGATCTGCTCGGCCGCCTCGCGGCTGACCGGCCGGTTCGTCGCGATGACGCCGCCGTAGGCCGAAACCGGGTCGCACGCGTGCGCCTTGCGGTGCGCCTCGGCGACGTCGGTGCCGACCGCGATGCCGCACGGGTTGGCGTGCTTGATGATCGCGACGGCGGGCTCGGCGAAGTCGAACGCGGCGCGGCGGGCGGCGTCGGTGTCGACGTAGTTGTTGTAGGACATCGCCTTGCCGTGCAGCTGCTCGGCGTGCGCCAGGCCGGCCCGGTGTCCCTTGTACAGCGCGGCCTTCTGGTGCGGGTTCTCGCCGTAGCGCAGCACCTCGCCGCGTTCCCAGCTGACGCCGGAGAAGTCCGGGAAGCCGGAGTCGTCCGCGGGCGCGTACACGTTGGAGAACCACGACGCGACCGCGATGTCGTAGGACGCGGTGTGCGCGTACGCCTGCGCGGCGAGCCGCTTGCGGTCGGTCAGGTCGAAGCCGCCGTCGGCGACGCGCTCCAGAACCCAGCCGTAGCGGGCCGGGTCGACGACGACCGCGACGCTGCCGTGGTTCTTCGCCGCGCCGCGGACCATCGCCGGGCCGCCGATGTCGATGTTCTCGACGCAGTCCTCGGGGCTCGCGCCGGACGCGACGGTCTGCGTGAACGGGTACAGGTTCACGACCAGCAGGTCGAACGCCGCGATCCCGAGCTTCTCCAGCTGCGCGACGTGGTCGGCGTTGCCCTGGTCGGCCAGCAGGCCGGCGTGCACGTTCGGGTGCAGCGTCTTGACGCGGCCGTCCAGCGACTCGGGGAAGCCGGTGACGTCTTCGACCGGCGTGACCGGGACACCCGCGTCGGCGATGACCTTCGCCGTGCCGCCGGTGGAGACGATCTCGACGCCGGCCGCGTGCAGGCCGGTCGCGAGGTCCAGCAGGCCCGCCTTGTCCGAGACGCCGATCAGTGCCCGGCGGACCGGGCGCCGTCCCAGGTCAGTGCTCACGAAATGTCACCTTTCGTCCGTCCACGGTGCAGCCACCGCGGCCGAGTCGCTCGATCGTTTCCACCAGCAGCCTGCGTTCGACGGCCTTGATCCGTTCGTGCAGGACGTCTTCGGTGTCGTCGTGCTCCACGACGACCGCCTCCTGGGCGATGATCGGCCCGGTGTCGACCCCGGCGTCCGCGAAGTGCACGGTCGAGCCGGTGACCTTGACCCCGGCCTCCAGCGCGTCGCGCACCGCGTGCATCCCGGGGAACGACGGGAGCAGCGCCGGGTGCGTGTTGACCACCGTGAACCGGCCGAGGAACTCGCTCCCGAGGATCTTCATGAACCCGGCGGAGACGACCAGGTCGGGCTGGTAGGCCCCGACGGCCTCGGCCAGCGCCTTGTCCCAGGCGGCGCGGTCGGGGTGGTCGGCGACGCGGACCGTGAACGCCGGGATGCTCACGCGTTCGGCGCGGGTGAGGGCCTCGATGCCGGTGCGGTCGGCGCCGACGGCGACGACCTTGGCCGGGAAGCCGGACCGCCCGGTGGCGTCCAGCACCGCCTGCAGGAGGGTGCCGGAGCCCGACGCGAGCACGACGAGCTTCACCGGAGTGGGCAGCTCCAACCGTTGAGACAGAGCAGGCTCCTTAGCCGCCGGCGGTGCGCAGCCAGGGCGCACGGCGCTTCACCAGGTCGCGTCAACCCTAACGGTCGGTCTCGGCCGGCCCGACGTCGCCGCAGGTCTCGGTGCCTCCGGTCACAGCCTCGTCGTCCGCGGGGACGTCCTGGGCCGGTTCTTCGAGGCCGAGTTCGGCGTCGGCTTCGGCTTCGAACTCCGCGTCCTCGTCGAGTTCTTCTTCGGGCTCTTCGGTTTCTTCGTCCTCTTCGGACGCTTCGATTTCCTCGACGGCTTCGGCAGCTTCGTCGACGTCGACCTCTTCGGCGTCTTCGAAGGCCTGGTTGTCTTCGAACGCTTCGGGCGGCGCCGGCGGCTCGTGCTCACCCGCGAAGAACGCCGTGAACGAGCCCGGGATGACGATCCAGCAGAACGCGACGACCGACGCGACGCCGACCGGCACGCTCACCGGGTCGAACGGGCCGTCGCCGAGCCGTCCGCCGGACAGCGTGCCCAGCAGGACGCAGCCGAGCGCGACGACCACACCCGCCACCGCGACGGCGCGGATGCGCTGCGCCGGGTCCGCGTCCACCTTGCGCAGCGCCCAGCCGACGAGCACGCCGGTCGCCGCGGGCAGGGCCAGCAGCGCCGGCCACCACGCCGCGTGGTGCTCGGGCAGGCCGCCCAGCAGCGGGATGCCGGGAACGGCCCCGCCGCGGTAGCCGAACATCCCGACGTTCAGGTCGCCGATCGAGAAGCCGGGCCCGGTGACGAACGAGAGCACGGCCGTCACGGCGTTCGGCAGGTACAGAACTGAGAGCAGGAACATCCCGAAACTGCTGCCGAGCGCGGGCTCGTACATGTCGGCGACCGTCCGCCAGGACAGCGCGGTCGCGACGGTGAACACGACGGCGCCGCAAGCCACCAGCACCGCGAGGCCCAGCGCGCCGGCCCGGACCCCGCGCAGGGCGAGGGGGTCGAGGCGCTCGGCGACGACGTCCGGCAGCCCGCAGCACCGGGCGATGCCCACCGCCGAAGCCGCCGCGGCGAGCAGCCCCGGAACGGCGAAGGCGACCAGCGGGTTCGCCGTCACCGACGAGCCCTGCGCGCAGAGCGCGATGACGAGCCCGAACAGCGCGTGCGCGCCGGTGATCGTGGCGAACACCGGCAGCGCTTCACGGGGTGACCGGCAGCCGAGGCGCACGGCAGCGCCGGACGCCGTCCGCGAGGCGAGCGCGAGTGCGCCCAGCGTCGGCAGGAGCGGCAGCACCCCGAGCGGGTGGACGCCGAGGTCGAGCTGTACCTGGTGCGCGGCAAGCCAGCCGGGCCCGGCGGCCAGCAGCACGCCGGTGCCGGAAAAGACGGTGCGCGGGGCGGTGAGCGCCACCAGCGTCAGCACGGTCGCGATGGCGGCGTAGCCGGTGACCAGCGGACCGAGGGCGGCGGCGAGCAACACCCGCACCCGTGCCGCCCGGGAGAGTTCGACGTCGGGTTCGAGGTCGCCCACCGGCTCCTCGCGGGAGTCAGCGAGCACGTCCATGATCCGCACCCTGACATCCGGGCTGGTCCGTACGGGTGAGCCACGCCGCCTCCGACCTGCGTGGCGAAGCTAACCCACCCGGTCGGGTAACCCCGGAGTGCAAAACACCCGCTGTGACACGGAGCGTCACAGCGGGTGTTTTCACGCGGTTCGCGTCAGCTCGACTTGCCGAAGCCCCCGGGCGGCGTGCCCGGGCTGTCGGACGGCGGCTGCTGGAAGAACTGGCCCTGCATCGGGGCGTACGTCGTGGCCTGCGGTCCCGGCGGCGGCGTGGTCGACGGCGGGTTCGGCGAGCCGTACTGGCCCTGCGAGAACGGCGCCGACGGCTCCCCGGCCTGGGAAACCGGCCCGTGGCCCGGCTGCTGCTGGCCGTACTGCTGACCGGGCTGACCCGGCTGGCCGTACTGCTGCTGACCGGGCTGGCCGTACTGGCCGCCGTAGGAGGGCGCGGCGGGCTTCGGCGCCGGCGGCTTGACGACGTCGTACTCGATCAGCACCGCACCGACCGCGGCGAGCATCTGCAGGATCCCCAGGATCAGGATGACGGTCACGATGCCGGGCGTCGTCTGCAACGAGACGAGCGTGTCCAGGACGTCGAGCGCGCCGAGGACGCTGAGCAGCGCCGCGAACGGCAGCGTCTTCGGCCCCTTCGGCAGCGCGTGCATCGCGGCGAGCAGGCCACCGGCGAGCAGGAGCAACGTGCCGTTGCCGACGTCGGCGTTGTCGGAGAAGCCGAGGAAGTACTGGACGAGGCCGAAGACCGCGACGCCCAGCGCGAGCAGCAGCGGCAGGTTCTGCGTCAGGTTCGCGGCGCCCGAGGGCGACTGGTGCGAGTGCGGCTGTTGCTGCTGCGCGGGGAAGCCACTGGACGGCGGCGGTCCGGGGGGCTGCTGGCCGCCACCCTGCTGGGGGTAGCCAGGCCCACCGCTGGGGAAGGTCATCGGGATGCACTCCTGTCGGTTCGACCGGCACTCCGGGGCACGAGGGCGCCCGGGAAAGACGAGGCGGCTTGTGTGCGCCGAACGCTAGCGCACTCGCAGGCCACCAGCCCATCAGACGTGTGAATACCTCGGGAGGTTTCGTCCCGAAACGCGGAAAGGCCGGGCACCTGTGCGGTGCCCGGCCTCACCAGGAGTTACGCCTCGAACTCAGCCGAGGTTGTTGTACAGCTCACGTGCCAGGACGGCGGTCTCGCTCGGGGTCTTCCCGACCTTGACGCCGGCGGCCTCGAGGGCCTCCTTCTTGGCGGCGGCCGTGCCGGAGGAGCCGGAGACGATGGCGCCCGCGTGGCCCATGGTCTTGCCCTCGGGCGCGGTGAAGCCCGCGACGTAACCGACGACCGGCTTCGTCACGTGCTCCTTGATGTACGCCGCGGCGCGCTCTTCGGCGTCGCCACCGATCTCGCCGATCATCACGATGACCTTGGTGTCGGGGTCCGCCTCGAACGCCTCGAGGGCGTCGATGTGCGTGGTGCCGATGATCGGGTCACCGCCGATGCCGACCGCGGTGGAGAAACCGATGTCCCGCAGCTCGTACATCATCTGGTAGGTCAGCGTGCCGGACTTCGACACGAGGCCGATCGCGCCGGCCTCGGCGATGTCGGCCGGGATGATGCCCGCGTTCGACTTGCCGGGGCTGATCACGCCGGGGCAGTTCGGCCCGATGATCCGGGTCGTGCCGCCCTTCGCGACCGCGTGCGCCCAGAAGTAGGCCGAGTCGTGCACCGGGATGCCCTCGGTGATCACCACGGCGAGCGGGATCTCGGCGTCGATCGCCTCGAGGACCGCGTCCTTGGCGAACTTCGGCGGCACGAAGATGACCGACACGTCGGCGCCGGTCTCCTTGATCGCCTCTTCGACCGTGCCGAAGACCTTGAGGTCCTTGCCCTCGATGGTGACCGTCTGGCCGGCCTTGCGGGCGTTGACGCCGCCCACGATGTTCGTGCCGGACTTCAGCATCTTGGTCGCGTGCTTCATGCCCTCGGAGCCGGTGAGCCCCTGGACGATGACCTTGCTGTTCTCGTTGATGAAGATCGACATCTCACGCACCTGCCGCGGCGAGCTCGGCGGCCTTGTCGGCCGCGTTGTCCATTGTGTCCACCACGGTGACCAGCGGGTGGTTCGCGTCGGCCAGGATCTTGCGACCCTCGACGACGTTGTTGCCGTCGAGCCGGACGACCAGCGGCTTGGCGGCCTCGTCGCCCAGGATCTTCAGGGCTTCGACGATGCCGTTCGCGACCGCGTCGCAGGCGGTGATGCCGCCGAAGACGTTGACGAAGACGCTCTTCACGTCGGTGTCGTTGAGGATGACGTCCAGCCCGGCCGCCATGACCTCGGCCGACGCGCCGCCGCCGATGTCGAGGAAGTTCGCCGGCTTCACGCCGCCGTGCTTCTCGCCCGCGTACGCCACGACGTCCAAAGTGGACATGACGAGGCCCGCGCCGTTGCCGATGATGCCGACCTGGCCGTCGAGCTTGACGTAGTTGAGGTTCTTGGCCTTGGCCTTCGCCTCGAGCGGGTTCTCCGCGTCCTTGTCCACCAGGGCCTCGTGGCCCGGCTGGCGGAAGTCCGCGTTCTCGTCGAGGGTGACCTTGCCGTCGAGGGCGATGATCTTGTCCTGCGGGTCACGGACCAGCGGGTTGACCTCGACCAGGGTGGCGTCCTCGGAGACGAAGGTCTCCCAGAGCTTCACGACGACGTCGGCGGCTTCGTCGATGATGTCGGCCGGGAAGTTGCCGGCCTTCAGGATCTCGAGCGCCTTCGCCTTGTCCACGCCGGCGATCGAGTCGACGGGGATCTTGGCGAGCGCTTCGGGGCGCTCGACCGCGAGCTGCTCGATCTCCATGCCGCCTTCGGACGAGGCCATCGCCAGGAAGGTGCGGTTCGCCCGGTCCAGCAGGAAGGAGAAGTAGTACTCGGACGAGATGTCCGAGGCTTCGGCCACGAGCACGCGACGCGTGATGTGGCCCTTGATGTCGAGGCCGAGGATGGCTTCCGCCTTCTCCTTCGCCTCGTCCGGCGTCTGGGCCAGCTTGACGCCGCCCGCCTTCCCACGGCCGCCGACCTTCACCTGCGCCTTGACGACGACCTGGTTACCGATCTGCTCCGCGGCGGCCTTGGCTTCTTCGGGGGTGCTAGCCACCGAGCCCGGCAGAACCGGTACTCCGTGGGCGGCGAAGAGATCCCTCGCCTGGTACTCGTAGAGGTCCACTACTCCAGTCTCCTGACGACACGCCACTGCAGGTGGTCCGCGACCGGACCGCGCTGTCGGACCAGTCGAGGTTAGCGACCTGCGCAGACGCAGGGGACTCCGCACCTGGTGAAGTCGGTCACCGTACGCGGTCAGACGGTGCGTCCGCGGTGTGAGACCGCCCACCGGACAGCCATTTCGCGGCTTCTTCCGGGGTCCCGAAGTCCTCGGCCGTGAAGACGCGGACGTCCTTCAAGTGGGTGTTCAGGTCCTGGGGAGGGCGCTCGCCGAGCACGCCGACGGCGTCCGGGTCCTCCTGCTCGGCGGTGCGGACGATCTGCTCGACGGTGTCCAGCGGTCCGGCGTGGACGACCTCCATGCCTTCGTCGCGCAGCACGCGGCCCAGTGCGACGGCGGCCGGGTCCGGGCGGGTGAACTCGACGACGAGCACCCGCAGCCGCTCACGGCTCACGGCGTCCGCCGGCGGCCGACAGGCCCGCCGCGACGAGCAGCGCGACCACGGCGGCAAGGGCCACCCAGAAGCCGGTCGACGGGCTCGCGTCGCCGAGGGCGCCGCCGACGAGCGGCAGCTCCGCGGCGTGCAGCGCGGCGAGCAGGGCGGCACCGGCCAGCAGGGCCGCCGCGGGCTTCGGCCGGGACCGCAGCGCCAGCGCGGCCGCGCCGACGACGACCACGACGGCGGTCAGCAGGCCCCACGAAGGCGTGTCGAAGTTCGACCAGAGCCCAGGCGCGACGTAGCCGGGCACGCTGAAGACGGGCAGCCCGAACGCGGCGACCGCCAGCACCCCACCGGCGACGACGGGGGTGAGCAGGTCCTTGCCCGGCTCGCTGCCGTTGTCGGCGTCCTCCCGTTCGACGACACCGGTCCCGGCGGCGGCGAGCGCGACGAGGGCGGCGAGCACGAGCGCGGCGAACGTCCAGGCGGCGCCGGCGCCGAGGTCGTAGGTGAAGACGGGGGTGGCGCCGGAGGTGCCGCCGAGGTCCGCGCCCCCGAACCCGGCGAGGTTGCCGGCCTGGGTGGCGGTCAGCGCGGTGTTCAGGACGGCGGTGCCGGCCAGGACGATCCCGGCCCAGGCGAGCCCGAGCACGGGCCGGGCCGCCGGTGCGGTCTTCGGGATGAGCGTGCCGAGCGCCGGAACGGCGACGACGAGCGCGGCGACGAGCAGGAACCACCGCGCGGGGCTTTCGGCGGCGGCGCTGACCGGGGCGGCGGCACCGGGGTTGAGCGCGGTGACGGCGACCTGCGGCGCGAAGGTGCCGATCAGGGCGGCGACGGCGGTGGCGAGGCCGAGCAGGCCGGTCGTCAGCCGCCACCAGAAGATGCCGGGGACCTTGACGTCCCGTTCGGTTTCTTTCGGGGTTTCGCTGAGCCGGGTGAAGGCGAGCCCGGCGGTGACGGCGGTCGCGGCGAGCACCAGGACGGGCCCCCAGGTGACGTGGAGGTCGTCCCGGAGGAGCCCGGCCAGCACGGGCGGCCCGGCGACCCCGAAGGCGGCGGCGGTGAGGCCGAGCAGGGTGCCTCTGGCGGTGCTTTCGGACGGAGAGGCGAGCGCGAGGACGGCGGCCAGCGGCAGCGCGGCGGCGAGCAGCAGGTAGCCGCCGAGGGCGGGCCAGGGCCCTTCGAAGGCGGCGCGGGCGAGGAGGAAGCCGTTGCCGGAGCCGACGGGGGCGGTGAGCAGCCCGACCGAAGCGGCCACCGAGAGCAGCGGGACGAGCAGGCGCCAGCGCCGCCGTTCGGGTTCCTCGTCCCGGCGGCCGGCGCTCCAGGCGGCGGCCCCGGCGGCCCCGGTGAGCAGGTGCCCGCCGACGAGCAGCCAGAACCCCCCGCCGACGGCCGAGCCGCCGATGAAGCGGTCGGCGAGGTAGAGCTCGGGCCGGATGGCGAGGGGGCCGTTGACGGCGAACTGAAGGTCGAGGACCAGCCGGCCGGGCGCGAGGGCGGCGAGGCCGAGGAGGAGGCCTTTGGCGAGGGCAGGCTTCCCGGCGGCGGCGGTCCAGACGGCAGCGATGGCGGGGGCCAGCGCGAGGACGGCGAGCCAAGGCCAGCTGGTGAAGCCGGGGGCGGCGGCTGGGGAAACGGGGACGACGGCTGCGGCGGTGAGGGAGATGGCGCCGAGGGCGGCGAGGGCGACCGCGATGGTCAGGGGGCGGGACGGGGTGGTGTCTTCGGCCCAGGTTGGCGTGGGGTCGGCGGGCTCGGGGCGGGCTTTTGCCGCTGAAGGAGATGCGGGTCGGGCCTTCGCTGCGCGGGCGCTAGCGGGGCCAGCTTCGGCCTTCGCCGCTCGGGCGGGCCTGGCCTTGGCAGCGTCGGTGGACTCGGAGCGAGCGGTCGCTGCGCGGGCGCTTGCAGGCCCGGCCTCGGCTTTCGCCGCCCGGGCGGGCTTGGCGGTCGCCGTGTCGGCGGGCTCGGACCGGGTGGTGGCTGCGCGGGTGCTCGCAGGCCCGGCCCCTGCCTCCGCCGCCCGGGCAGGCCTGGCCTTCGCCGCGTCGGCGGGCTCGGACCGGGTGTTCTCAGAGCGTGCGCTCGCAGGCCCGGCTCCGGACTTCGCCGCGTCGGTGGGTTCGGGGCGGGTGTTCCCTGCGCCGGTGGGCTCCGGGCGGGCCGTCGCTGGGGCGGGGTGGGCGGGCTTGGCTTTTGCCCGTTCGGTGGTTTCGGCGGGCTTCTGCCGGGAAGTCTGTGCGCGAGGAGGCTTCCGCTTGCCGGTGGATCGGGTGGCCGCGGGGTCCTGCGGGGAGGCCGGGGAGCCGGGGGTGCTCCCGGTCGGAGGCTCTGAGCGTGGGGGCATCGGTCGCGACGCTAGCAAGCCACGGCGGTGCGGGACGTCCCAGCGGGGCGCGAGTCGTCGAGCGGTGCCGGTTGGTGTGTGTGTCGGCGACGCCGCCCCTGAGGCTGCCGGGGGCGCGCGTAGATCCGCGGTGGTCGGAGGCGTGACTCGGTCACGGGCGACCTGCGCAGCCGCGGACGACCCGAGAAGTCGGACAAAACCGGCACTTGTGAGCCAGGTTCAAACGCGAGTCGGTGAGCGGTTCACGGGTGTCGATGAACGGTCGCGTCGACCTGCCGCCCGAACCTTGGCGAGTCCACTGCCGAGGCCCCGGCGAGCCCGCCCTGGGCGTCGAAGAGGCTTAAACATCCCCTGGCAAACCCTTATTCCGGCCCCCTCGTGCCCGGAAGCCGTCGGTCGGTCCATAACCGCCCGCAAGACCTGTAAGGCAAGTCACAACCAAAGCAGTAAACCCTCTTTAACTTTGAGTAATTTCCACAGGTGGGCGCAAGATCCACGCCACCCGATCGGCCGAGGCGCGGGGCCGATCTTGCCTACAGCGGTGCCCCTTCGTTATCGTCCCCGGGTCCCCATTACAGTCAGGTCACGAAGCAGGACGACGAGCGAACCACCCCCGAGGTTGGCTCACCGGGTTCCCCCGCCCGCAGTCCTCCGACCCGGCTCCCCGACGATGGAAGGCCCTGTCTTGGCTTCACACCGCTCCCCCGGCGGCCAAGCTCCTTCCCCGGCACTGAAGGACGCACTTGAAGGTGCGGTCGTTCGTGTCCGGGGTGCGCACCGCATCGCCCCGCCCTCTTCGGCCCTTCGTGGCCGGGTCGTGGTGGCCGCTGTCGCGGCCGGTGCGTTCGCCGCTGCTGCTGCGGGCTCGACCCTCAAGACAGTCACCGACTCCGACGCGGCCGTCGCGCCGCTGGCCAACAGCCAGGACGCCAGCGCTTCGCTCACCGCGGGAGGTGCGGGCACCGGGGGCGCCCCCGAGCTCCTGCCGACCGGCCACGTCGTCGACGCCTCCGCCGAAGCCGCCAAGGTTTCCGACAGCGCCTCCATCACCCAGGCCCGTGAGCAGCGCGAAGCCGACGCCGCCAAGCGCGCCGCCGAAGAAGCCGCTCGCCCCAAGACCTGCCTGCCGGCCCACGGCACCTTCACCTCGGGCTTCGGTGCCCGGTGGGGCACGAGCCACCTCGGCATCGACATCGCCAACTCGATCGGCACCCCGATCTACGCCGCCTCCGACGGCACCGTGATCGACGCCGGCCCGGCCAGCGGCTTCGGCCTCTGGGTGCGCGTCCAGATGGAAGACGGCACGATCCAGGTCTACGGCCACATGAACAGCTTCTCCGTCAAGGAGGGCCAGAAGGTCAAGTGCGGCCAGCAGATCGCCGAGATCGGCAACCGCGGCCAGAGCACCGGCCCGCACCTGCACTTCGAGGTGTGGCAGAACGGCAGCAAGAAGATCGACCCCCGGCCTTGGCTGGCCTCGCGCGGCATCGTCCTCTGATCCGTTCGCTCCAGACCGGTGGCTCGCGAAACAAGCCGCCGCACCGGGAAACCCGGCCGTAGAGCCATGATTCGCCGCTGAGGGCCGATGACGCTCCTCAGCCGAGTGGACTCGCTCCGGCCGGGACACCTCGACGGTCCGCAGTGGCAAGGCAGGCACCCTGGCCGGCACACGGCGGACAGCCGCAACGACGGCCCACGCGCGACGGATCTCCCTCGCAGCGCGGTGAAACACAGCCGGCACACGGGTCGGAACCACGCCGGCAGCCGAACGCTCTCCAGATCGCTCCACACGTCCCGGAGCACCCGGGACCACCCTCGGCCCCGCAGAAGCCGCCGGAAAGGGTCTCAGCGCCCGGAAACGGCTAACGCTGCCCGCCCGGCAAGCGGCGGATGAAGTACGCCACCGCGACCTGCCACACCGTGCACAGCTCCGCGGACCTGCGCACCGGCAGCCAGCCCCAGGACACAGGTCCCCCTGCGCCCCCCGCGGAGCGGACACGCGCGGCCCGACGTGTCGTCCAGCGGCGTCCCCGGCCGCAGGTGACACATCGCCCGTCCGCTCCGAGCTCGTGCTGCCTGAGCAGCGCTCGCCAGGCGGCGGCCAGCCGGCACGCCTCCGCTCCCGCACGCGAAGGAATTCCTGAAGCCCCCGAAGGGCCCGGACCCCGATCCGGAACCGTCGTCCCCAGGACTCCTCGCAGGTATTTTTGTACCCCTTCGGCCAACAGGTGAAACAGCACCGCGTCCACACCACACTACCCCCTCGGTCGAACTCGTGTTCGATTACGGGGTCCGTTCTACCGGTGGGGTACGACGATTCCGGCGGCGATCGCCGGGATCGCCGCCGGGTTCACTCGGACGGGTGTTAGAGCTTCACCATCGGGACGCTGCCGATCAGCATCAGGCGGACCTTGCCCGCCGCGCCGAAGTCGATCGTCGCCGTCGCGCGCGGGCCGACACCGTCGCACGAGATCACCGTGCCCAGGCCGTACTTGTCGTGGCTGACGCGGTCGCCGACGTCCAGCTTCAGCGCCACCGTTTCCTTCCAGCCCTTGCCGAACGACGGTGTGCCCGAAGAGGAAGACGGCGAAGAAGTCCGGCGGCCGCCCCACGTGGTCGCCGCCCGCGGGGTGCCACCCCCACGCGAACCGGACCCGAAACCGAAGCCGGCGCTGGACGGCTCCAGCCGCCGCCAGTCGACGAGGTCGCCCGGCAGCTCGTCAAGGAACCGCGACGCCGGGTTCATCGACGGCTGGCCCCAAGCCGAGCGCGTGATCGCGCGCGAGACGTACAACCGCTTGCGCGCCCGCGTGATCGCGACGTACGCCAGCCGCCGTTCTTCGGCCAGCTCGGTCGGGTCGCCCAGCGCACGCATGTGCGGGAAGACGCCGTCCTCCCAGCCGGTGCAGAACACCACCGGGTACTCCAGGCCCTTCGCGGTGTGCACGGTCATCAGCGTGACCACGCCCGCGCCGCCGTCGCCTTCTTCGCCGCCGTCGGGCGAAGGCACCGAGTCGGCGTCCGCCACCAGCGACACGCGCTCGAGGAACGCCGGCAGCGACCCGGGCGCCGGCACCCCGGGCTCCACGACCAGCTCGGCGTTCTCGTCCGCGACGACCTCGGCGGTGATCTCGGTGAACTCCCGCGCCACCGTGACGAGCTCGTCCAGGTTCTCCACGCGCGTGTGGTCCTGCGGGTCGTCCGACTCCTCGAGCTCGATGCGGTAGCCGGTCTTCTCCAGCACGGCTTCGAGGACGTCGTGCACCTCGGCGCCGTTCTCGAGCAGCACGCCCAGTTCGTCGAGCATCGCCACGAACCCGCTGATCGCCTTGACCGAGCGCGGGTTCAGCAGCGGCACCTTGCCTTCGACGGCGTCCCGCAGCGCAGCCGCGAACGAGATCCGCTCGCGCTCGGCGTGCGTCGCCACGACAGCTTCCGCGCGATCGCCGATGCCGCGCTTGGGCACGTTCAGCACGCGCCGCAGGCTGACCGTGTCCTCCGGGTTCGCCAGCACGCGCAGGTACGCGACCATGTCGCGGACTTCGCGCCGCTCGTAGAACCGCACGCCGCCGACGACCTTGTACGGCAGGCCGAGCCGGATGAAGATCTCTTCGAAGACGCGGGACTGGTTGTTGGTGCGGTAGAAGACGGCGACGTCGGAGTAGTCGGCTTCGCCCTTCTCCGCCAGCGCGTCGATCTCGCCCGCGACGAACGCGGCTTCGTCGTGGTCGTTGTCCGCGACGTAGCCGACGATCTTCTCGCCGTCGCCCGAATCCGTCCACAGCCGCTTCGCGCGCCGGTTCGGGTTCCGCTCGATGACGGCGTTGGCCGCGGACAGGATCGTCTGCGTGGAGCGGTAGTTCTGCTCCAGCAGGATGGTGTGCGCGTTCGGGAAGTCCCGCTCGAACTCTTCGATGTTGCGGATCGTCGCGCCGCGGAAGGCGTAGATCGACTGGTCCGCGTCACCGACGACGACCAGTTCGGCCGGCTCGACGCCCGACTCGTTCGGCGTGGTCCCGGCCAGCTCGCGGACCAGGGTGTACTGCGCGTGGTTCGTGTCCTGGTACTCGTCGACCAGCACGTGGCGGAAGCGCCGCCGGTAGTACTCGGCGACGGCCGGGAACGCCTGCAGCAGCGAGACAGTGCGCATGATGAGGTCGTCGAAGTCGAAGGCGTTGGCCTGGTTCAGCCGCCGCTGGTACTCGACGTAGACCTCGGCGACGCGGCGCTCGAGGTCGTTGGCCGCGTTGGCCGCCGCCTCGTCCGGGTCGACCAGCTCGTTCTTCAGGTTCGAGATGTGGATGGCGAGAGTGCGGGCGGCGTAACGCTTCGGGTCGATGTCGAGGTCCCGCGCCACGAGCGTGATGAGCCGCTTCGTGTCGTCCGAGTCGTAGATGGAGAAGCTCGACGACATGTCCAGCGTCTTGGCTTCCCGGCGCAGGATCCGCACGCACATCGAGTGGAACGTGGACACCCACATCGCGTTCGCGCGGCGCCCGACGAGCGCGGCGACGCGGTCGCGCATCTCGGCGGCGGCCTTGTTCGTGAACGTGATCGCCATGACTTCGCCGGGGTGCACGCGGCGTTGCCCGAGCAGGTAGGCGATCCGGCGGGTCAGCACCCGGGTCTTGCCCGATCCCGCGCCCGCGACCACCAGCAGCGGGCCACCGGCATGGGTGACGGCTTCGCGCTGGGACGGGTTCAGGTCCTCGAGCAGATCGGCCGGCCCGCCGGAAGCGGGCTTGCGCGCGGGGGTCTCGGCGGGGAGATCGAAGAGGGTGTCCATCGTCTGTCCACGCTACCCCGGGCGGGTGGGCTACCGCGGCAGGCGTAGCGGGAGATGTCGCCTGGCGCCCGACGCGCGGCGGGCCCGCCGCGCGGAGCATCGGCGGACATGGAAGACAACCGCACCGCCCGCATCCGGGCCGCCGACGCCGATCGCGAACGCGTCGCCACCACCGTCCAGGCCGCCGGCTCCGAAGGCCGGCTCACCCTCGAAGAGGTCGAAGAGCGCCTCACCCACGTCTACCGCGCACGGTTCACCGACGAGCTGGCCGAGCTCACCACCGACCTGCCGCGGCCCGCACCGGCCCGGCCCGGTTTCCCGCTCACCCGGGCCGCGCTGCGGCGGCACCCGGCACTGCGCCTGCACCTCGCCGTGGTGGTCGCGATCGCGGTGCTGGTGATCGTGCGCTGGGCGGTGCTGGGCGCCGGGTTCTTCTGGCCGGCGTTCCCGATGTTCTGGCTCGCGGTGAGCCTCTTCGTTCATGCCAGGGTGCGCTCGTTCCGGGAGCGGCCCGGTGCGGCTGTGCCATACTGAACCCATGCGGCACGCAGAGCGATTTTTTTACGGGACCCGGACTCCGGCTCCCGTGATCGCGTAGTGCCCGAACCGCCATCACGCCAGCCCCGGAGTCCACGGACCCGGGGCTGTCGCCGTCCCAGGGGCCGGGTCCGGGCCCCGAGGGAGAGGTCCCGATGAACGCACACGCGACGAACGCCGACGGCCAGCCCGCCGAAGACACCCCGGCCGGGGACGACATCGCGTCGCTCCGGCAGGAGATCGACTGGCTGGACAAGGAGATCCTGCGGCTGGTGAAACGCCGGGTCGAGGTGTCCAAGACGATCGGGGCCGCGCGGATGGCCGCCGGCGGCACGCGGATCGTCTACAACCGCGAGATGGACGTGCTCGCGCGCTACCGCGAGCTCGGCCCGGACGGCCGCCAGCTGGCGATGGCGCTGCTGAACCTCGGCCGCGGCAGGCTCGGCCGGTAACGGTTGTCCGAATTCCGGGTCTTCCCTGAGGCAGGGGTGACCCGGCGGCAGGCAGACTGTGGTCATGGACTGGCTCGTGAACCTCATCGCCGTCATCGTCGCGCTCGCGAGCGTGCTGGCCGCGCTGGGCCATGTGGGGTATCTGGCGATGTTGAACAACGCGGCGGGTAAGCGGGCCGGCGGCGCGCCGGTCGCGCAGTACGTCCGCGGCCGCTGGGCTGTTGCCGGCGGTACCACCGCGGCGGCGCTGTTCGCCTGGTTGCTCACGGCCGGGGGACCGACGCTCGACATCGTGGCGATCCTCGTCGCGGCGGGTAGCGGTGTGGTGGCGACGAAGGCGCTGCAGTCGACCCGCGACCGTTACCGCACCGGAGGCTGAATCGCCTGAGCTGGGCTGATTTCGCTGGGTGAGAATCCGGAGCGTCACCTTCCCCCTATCGGTCGCGCCCGACCGAGTGAAACCTGTGCAACTTGCAGGTTTGGGGGCGACTTTCTACGCCGGATGCTCCTAGGGTTGACGACGTGAGGACCCTTGCGTCTGGGTCGGGCGAAGCCCGGAGGACGCGCGGGGGCATCGGCCCCGCGCGCCCAGTGTCGCATGCGCGTGCATCTGCGCAGGATTCCGAACGAGATTCCGCTCGTGAGGACAGTGCTCCGATCGGGTCTTCCCGCCGCCGGACGGCGTCACGACCGGACCGCCGGATGGTCGAGCTGACATGACCCACGGCACGGAGTTCCACGGACGCGGCAGCGCGCCCGCGCATCCCGGGCGGCACCGGCTCGGCGGCACGGACGGCTGGACGCCCCCGCTGCCCCCGAACCGCGCCGGGCGGCGCCACGCGGCCGGCCCGGCGCCGGTCGACCCGCCCGTGTCCGGGTCCCTTCCCCTCGCGCAGCCCAGGTCCGGGACGCAGCCGCTCCCCCAGCCGTCGTCCGGGGAGTACTCGCTCGCGCACCCGAGGTCCGGCGAGTATCCGCTCGCGCACCCGATGTCCGGGACGCATCCGCTCGCGCAGCCGAGGTCCGGCGAGTATCCGCTCGCCCAGCCGATGTCCGGCGCGCTCCCGCTCCCCCAGCCGTCGCTGCCCCAGCCCCGGGACCGGCGGCCGGCGCCCCCGCTGTTCCCCGCTTCGCACGGCAGCCTCCCCCTGGAGGAAGACCTCGAGCCCGTCGAGCCGCCGCGGCCCGAGACGCGCGCCGACCAGGCCGCCCGGCGCACCCGCGTCAAGCTCGCCACCCCGCAGCCGCGCTGCGTGGACCAGGTGGACCAGGAGGACGACGACGTCCGCATCTACGCGGCGCCCCCGATCGACGGGCTCGGCGGCTTCACCATCGGGTCGGTGCCCGCGTCCGTGACCCCGCCCAAGACGTGGCGGAAGGCGGCCTGGTTCGCCACCGGCGCGTCCGGCGCCGTGGTCGTCGGGCTGCTCTTCGCCGGGTCTTACATGGTCGGGAAGCCGCCGGTGGACCAGGCCGTGCAGGGCGCGTGGCCGGGCTACCAGGGCGCGCCGACCGTCATCGACCCGACCGGCGAGGCCGAGCCGCCGTCCCGGCAGGGCGGTTCCGCGCCGGGACCGGACGACAGCACGCCGTCGTCCGAGAAGCCCGCCGGGCGGACCAGTGGCGGCGGGGCCGGCCCCGTCGACGGCGTCCCCCCGCCCCCGCCGGCAGACAGCACCGCCGGCTCGAAGACGACCGGCACGACCACGCCGAGCGGGCGGCCGCAGAAGCCACCCGTCGCGCCCGCCCAGCGCGAAACCCCGGTCAAACCGCCCTGGTGGTACTCCTTCCCGCCGGACGCCCAGACCATGGGCGACAACTCGGAGAAGTTCTTCAACACCGTCACCACCGACCCCGCCGCGGCGTCGGCGGTGACCACGGGTGACCTGCACGACCAGGGCCCGCAGGCCCTCGCCGAGCGGTACGCCGGCGTCGCCTACTTCGAGGTCCGGAAGATCAGCATCGACCAGCAGCGCGGCGTCACGGTGAACACCGTCGAGATCACCCACACCGACGGTTCCAAGACGATCGAAGAACGCACGCTGACGTTCGGGGACGGCGACAAAATCGCCGCTGACGGCCAGTAACCAACCCTGCACGTGCGGTTCGCCCGTTCCGATGCACGTGCGGTGCGCCGAGCGGTTACCCCTGGTCCGGGTGGGTGACATAAGCTGCCGCTCGTCGTATGGCGACGGCATTCCGGCGACAGAGCCTGGTGGTGTCCGTCCGCACAGGGTTACCTGACGACAGCGGATCCGGAACCGGCCACGAGTCGGCCATCCGGACCAACGGAAGCCCGGCCGAACGGCCGAGCGACCGTCCCCGGAACCCCAGAGCGAGGACATTCGTGCTTGATCGGCAGCGCACACGGCGTGAGGTACCCAACGCCGTCCGCGTCGAGGACGTGATCCCGGCCGAGATTCTCGACGGTGTCGGCGACGCCGACCGCGACTATCTCGAGCAGGTCTTCCGCGACCCGCAGAGGTTCCTGCCTCCGCGTCCGGAGCCCGTCCGCGAGCCCGCACAGGACCCCGACGCCGACGTGCCGGAGAGCCGGTTCGTCCGCCGCGCCAAGCTGGCCGGACTGGTCGCCGCCGGGGCGCTCGTCGCCGGCGCGGTGGTCGCCGCGCCGATGCTGACCAGCGCGAACCGCGCGGTGTCCGAAGGCGGCCAGTCCACGCCCGCCGGCTTCAACGGTGCCGCGGAGCTCGGCGGCCTCGCCGTCCCGCAGCACCAGGCCGGGGGCGGCGCGCCCGAGCAGCACAGCGCCTCGACGCCGGGCACGCACTCCGGTGGCGCACCGTCGGCCGCGGAGTCGACCGGCGGCACCCCGCGCACCCAGGCCGTGCCGGAGACCAAGGACGCGGTGCCGGACAAGGCCGCCGACGCGCGCAGCGCGGCCCGGAAGATCCAGGCCGTCAAAGACTTCTACGCCGCCATCGCGCGGGACTCGGCGGGCGCGCTCTCGCTGCTGAGCCCCTCGCTGGCCGACGGCGCTGCGGGCGAGCTCGTCCGCAGCTGGAGCGCCATGGACGCCATCGACGTCCAGGAAGCCGACACGCAGATCAAGCCGGACGGCTCGATCCTCGCGGTCGCGACGCTCCACCGGCCGGACGGCGCCCTGGTGCGCGTGACCCAGCTGTTCCGGGTCGCGGACACGGGCGGGTTGATCACCGAAGCCGAGCTCGTCTCGGCCCAATACATGTAGCCCTGGGCGATCACCCCTTTACCCGTGGTTCAAGTGCCCGTACCGGATTCGTGTGCGCAGAGTGAGCGCCTAGCCTTGTCACGGGCCGATCTCGAGAGAGTCGGCACACAGCCCACGACATGTGCATACGCTCCAGCGAAGCGGCGTGCGTGTGGCCGCGTCACCAGGCACCGATCCTCACGCCCTGGTGAAGTCGGAGCCCAAAGGGAGGTCGCGTGAGCGACGAGGGTCGCCTGGTCGCCGATCGGTACCGCATCGACGGCCGGATCGGCACGGGCGCGATGGGGGCCGTCTGGCGGGCGCACGACGAGGTCCTGGGCCGCACCGTGGCCATCAAGCAGCTCCTGCTCCAGGCGCACCTGGACGAGCACGACGCCGAGGACGCCCGGCAGCGGACGATGCGCGAGGGCCGGATCGCGGCCCGGCTGCACCACCCGAACGCGATCTCCGTCTTCGACGTCGTCACCGACGACAACGGGCAGCCGTGCCTGATCATGGAGTACCTCAACTCCACCAGCCTGGCCGCCGTGCTGCAGGAACGCCGCACGCTGCCGCCGCCCGAGGTGGCGCGCATCGGCGCCCAGGTCGCCGCGGCGCTGCGCGAGGCGCACGCGGTCGGCATCGTCCACCGCGACATCAAGCCGGGCAACATCCTGCTCGGCGCCAACGGCGTCGTGAAGATCACCGACTTCGGCATCTCCCGCGCCAAGGACGACGTCACGGTCACCAAGACCGGGATGATCGCCGGCACCCCCGCCTACCTGGCCCCCGAGGTCGCCATCGGCGGCGATCCCGGCCCGGAGTCCGACGTGTTCTCCCTCGGGTCCACGCTCTACGCCGCGTGCGAGGGCCAGCCGCCGTTCGGGCTGTCCGAGAACACGCTGAGCCTGCTGCACGCGGTCGCCGCCGGGCAGATCAACCCGCCGCGCCAGTCCGGTCCGCTGGCCAGCGTGCTGGCCGTGCTGCTGCACCCGGACATCGAGCACCGGCCGACCGCCGAGGAGTGCGAAGAGCTGCTGGCGGCCGTCGCCCGCGGTGAGCTGCCGCTCGGCGGACCGTCGGAAGAGACCATGCTGGCGCCGTCCGCGGGCGTCCTGGGCGCGGCGGCCCTCGCGGACCCGAACGCGACCCAGATGTTCGACGAGATCCCCGCGGGACACTCGGGCAGCCTGCTCGACGGCGGCCAGGCCCCGACGCAGGCCGTGCCGTACTACGACGAGGACGACTACCCGGAAGGCACCGGCTACCCGGAAGACGACTACGACGGGTACCGGCGCTACCCCGAGGACGACCAGCACTACGCCGGCGGCGTGCCACCCGGCTTGGCCGCGACCCGCGCGGTGCCGGTGCCCCCGCACGAGCAGGGCCCGTACGCGGACGACGATTACGACGACTACGACGACGAGCCGGCCCCGCCGCCCCCGCCGCGGCGCCCGCAGACCAGCCCGGTCGACGATGACGACGAGAAGCCCGGCGCCTGGAAGCGCCCGGCGATCATCGGCGGCATCGTGGTCGTGGGCCTGGTCGCGCTGGCCGTCTGGCTGCTGAGCCCGAACAATCCTGAGGCGCCGGCTTCGCCGATCTCGAGCAACAAGCCGACGCCCGCCGCGACGTCGGAGTCGCTGCCGTCGACGACGGAGGAGTCGCCCAGCACGGCGGACGTGCCGCCTCCGGTCTCGGAGACGACCTCGTCGTCGAAGCGGACCACGTCACGGCAGACCGAGACGGAGCGGACCACGACTCCGAAGACCACGCCGAAGACCACCCCGCCGGAAACGACGACACCAGTGACAACGACGCCGGTCACGTCGGAAACCCCTCCGACCGGCAACAACCCCTGACCGCCCGAGGTTTGTGTTGAGCTCTGAAGGCACCATCGTCGGCGGCCGGTTCCGGCTGGACCAGCCGATCGGCCGCGGCCGCGCGGGCATCGTGTGGCTGGCGTTCGACACGCGGCTGTTCCGCACCGTCGCGATGAAGCGGATGTACCTCCCCGTCGGCGGCGGCGACCGCGCTGAGCAGGCGCGCGCGGGCGCCATGCAGGAGGGCAAGGACGCCGCCCGCATCGAGCACCCCAGCGCGATCAAGGTGTTCGACGTGCTGCCCGACGGCCAGGACGTCTGGCTGGTGATGGAGTACATCCCGTCGCGCAGCATGGCGACGTTCCTCGCCGAGCACGGCCGGCTCACCCCCGACCAGGCGTCGCACCTGGGGATCCAGCTCGGCAACGCGCTCGCCGCGATCCACGCGGCCGGGTTCGTGCACCGCACGCTCGAGCCGGGCACGGTGCTGCTGGCCGACGACGGCGGCGTGAAGCTCACCGACATCGGCATCAGCGGCGGCGGGCCCCACGCGGCGTACGTGGCGCCCGAGGTCGCGCGGGGACTGCCGCCGACACCGGCCGCGGACGTCTTCTCCCTGGGCGCGACGCTGTACACGTCCGTCGAAGGCGTGCCGCCGTTCGGGGACGACGGGCAGTCGTCCGAGCGGCCGGCGCAGAACGCGGGCGTGCTGACCGCGGCGCTGCGCAAGATGCTGCGGTCCGATCCGACCACCCGGCCGACGATGGCCGACACGGTCCGCTCGCTGAGCGCGATCACCGAAGGCCGCGAGACGGCGTTCATCCCGCCGACCGCACCCGGGATGCCGCCGCCCCCGCCCCCGCCGTTCAACCCGGGGCTGGCGCCCGCGGGGCCGCCGATGCCGCCGTCGGGACCGCAGTTCCAGCAGCAGGTCCCGGTCGCCGCGCCCGGCTACTCCTCGGCGGAGGAGACGCAGCGGATGCAGCCCGTGGCGCCGCCGACGCAGTACGCGCCGGGACCGCAACCGCAGGCACAGCCGCAAGCGCAGGCGTGGAACCTGCCGGTCTCGAAGAAGACGCTGATCACGGTGGCCGCGATCCTCGCGGCCGTGCTGGTCGGCATCCTCGTCTCGGAGCTGTTCTTCGTCTAAGCGACCTTGGCGGTCGCCGCGCGCATGGCTTCGAGCAGCGTGCGGACGGCCGGGTGGCCCGACGCGCGCGACGCGATCGCGGCGTGGATCGCGCGGATCGGCTCCGGGTTGCGGATCTTGCGGACGACGACGCCGGGGTGCTGCGCGCCGAGCCCGAGCTCCGGGATCAGGCTGACGCCGATGCCGGCGGCGACGAACCCCTGCGCCGTCTGGTAGTCCTCGGACTCGACCACGACGTTCGGCGCGAACCCGGCCGACGCGCAGGCGCTCTCGAGGATGTCGCGGCAGACGCCCGGCAGGCCGTCGACGCCGACCCAGGGCTCCTCGGCGAACTCCGTCAGGTCGAGCACGCGCTTGCGGGCCAGCGGGTGGGTCTTCGGCAGCACGGCCCGGTACGGGTCGTCGAGCAGGTGGACGAGCTCGACGCCCTTGCCGGGCTGGCGCTTGCGCGGGAAGACGGTGATCGCGACGTCGGCGTTGCCCGCTTCGACGTCCATCATCGGGTCGTCGGGTTCGACCAGCTTGAGGTCGAGGCGGACGCCGGGGTGCTCGCGGCGGACCGCGGCGATGGCAGGCGGGACCAGGGACGCGCCGGCCGTCGCGAAGTAGCGGATGGAGACGCGGCCGATGCGGCCCTCCTTGAGCTCGGTCAGCGCCGCCTCGGCCTTCGCGAGCTCGGTGCTCAGCGTCTCGGCGTGCTCGGACAGCAGCGCGCCCGCCGCCGTCGGCCGGACGCCGCGTCCGACGCGTTCGAGCAGTTCGGTGCCGGCTTCGCGTTCCAGCGCCGACAGCTGCTGGCTGATCGCGGACGGCGTGTAGCCGAGGTTGCGGGCCGCGGCGGTGATCGAGCCGCTGGTGATCACCGCGCGGAGGACCTGCATGCGGCGGACGTCGAGCATGCCCTGATCGTACAGCTGAGCTTAAGCGTCCCTGCAGTTAATTTCGCTTGTCCTTACGTCTCGGCGGGGCGAAGCTGGCGCTTGATCGGAGAAGGAGGACTGGGTGGGCGAGTCGAAGACCCTGCTGAGGATCGCCGCGCTGGCGTTGATGTGGGGCTCGAGCTTCTTCTGGATCAAGCTGGGGCTCGGGATGTTCTCGCCGGTGCAGCTGGTGCTGGCGCGGCTCGTGCTCGGCGCGGTGATGCTGCTGGCGCTGTGCCGGCTGCAGCGGGTCCGCCTGCCGCGCGACCGGCGGACGTGGGGTCACCTGGCCGTCGCGGCGTTCTTCCACAACGCGCTGCCGTTCCTGCTGTTCGCGATCGGCGAAACGACCGTCGACTCGGGGATCACCGGGGTGCTGAACTCGACGACGCCGCTGTGGGTGCTGCTGGCCGCGCCGATGATGGGGGCGTCGTCCCGGATGGCGGGGGCCCGGTTGCTGGGGCTCTTGGTCGGCCTCGGCGGCATCCTGCTGATCTTCGCGCCGTGGCAGGCGTCGGGGCTGCTGAGCTGGGGCGCGCTGGCGTGCCTCGCGGCGGCGGCGAGCTACGGCTTCGCGTTCGTCTACGAGGGCAAGTACCTGTCTTCTTCGACCTCTTCGCCGTACGCGATCTCGGCCGGGCAGATGCTACTGGCCAGCGGAATGCTGGTGCTGGCGCTGCCGGCGGGCGGGTTCACGCCGGTGCACGTGTCCACCGGGCCGCTGCTGGCCGTCCTGGTGCTGGGCATCGGGTCGACGGGCATCGCGTTCGCGCTGAACTACCAGCTCCTGGCGAGCGAGGGCGCGGTCGCGGCGTCGGTGGTCGGGTACCTGCTGCCGGTGGTCTCGGTGCTGCTGGGCGCGGTGTTCCTGGGCGAGCAGCTGAACCCGCGGGTGATCGCGGGCATGGTGGTCGTCCTCGGCGGGGTCGCGCTGACCCGCCTCCAGAAGCCGGAGCGAGGGGCCCTGGACGTGCCGGGTGACCAGGCGGATGGGCTTGGTGACGACACCACCGGGCGCGCGCCCCGGCCTCTCGCTCCTCTGGCGGACTGAAGGTCAGACGAGACGGCGGTCGGAGGCCCAGCGGGAGAGCTCGTAGCGGTTCGAGAGCTGGGTCTTCCGCAGGACGCTCGACACATGCGTCTCGACCGTCTTCACCGAGATGAACAGCTCCGACGCGATCTCCTTGTACGCGTACCCGCGCGCCAGCAGGCGCAGGACGTCGCGCTCGCGGGGGGTCAGGAGGTCCAGCTCCGGGTCGTTGATCGGGGCCGAGCCCGGGCGGTCGGCGAACGCGTCCAGGACGAAGCCCGCCAGGCGCGGCGAAAACACCGCGTCGCCGTCCGAAACCCGGACCACCGCGCGGACCAGCTCCTTCGACGAGATCGTCTTCGTCACGTACCCGCGCGCTCCCGCTCGGATGACCGCGATGACGTCCTCCGCCGCGTCGGACACCGACAGCGCCAGGAACACCACGTCCGGCAGGTCGGGACGGACGCGGCGCAGCACCTCGGCGCCGCCGCCGTCGGGCATGTGGACGTCGAGCAGCACCACCTGGGGCTTCGTGCGCGCGATCCCGGCCACCGCTTCGGCGACCGAACCGGCCTCGCCGACCACGCGGACTTCGTCCGTGATCGAGTCGAGCTCGGTGCGGACCCCCGCGCGGAACAACGCGTGGTCGTCGACGAGGAACACCTTGACCGGTTCCCGCTGGTTCTCAGTCACGACTCTCCCTCGCTAGCCCTGACCCCCGAGCATAGCCGCCTCACGCGGCCCCCTTGCCCGCTTTCACCGGCATGGCGAGCTGTACTTCGGTGCCCTCCCCCGGCGCGGTGCGCACCTTGCACGTGCCGCCGTGCCGGGTCATCCGGCCGCGGATCGAGTCGGCGAGCCCGTGGCGGTCGTCCGGGACGAGGTCGGGGTCGAAGCCCTTGCCGCGGTCGCGGACGAACACCGTCACCGCCGTCGGCTCGACCTCGGCGAAGACGCTGACCTCCTCGACGCCCGCGTGCTTGGCGGCGTTGACGATCGCTTCGCGCGCGGCCTGGACCAGCGCCACCAGCGAGTCGTCCAGCTCGGCGTCGCCGACGACGACCTGGCCGACGGAGATCGCGAACGTGTCCTCGACCTCGCCGCACGCCGTCGCGAGCGCTTCGGACAGCTGCCCGGTGGCCGCGGTTTCCTCGGTCTTCTCGGCCGGCTTGCCGTAGCCGTTCGGGCCGTAGAGCCAGCCGCGCAGCTCGCGTTCCTGGCTGCGGGCCAGCCGCGCGACCTCGCGCGGCTGCTCGCTCTGCTTCTGGATCAGCGCGAGCGTCTGCAGGACGGAGTCGTGCAGGTGCGCGGCGATCTCGGCGCGTTCGTCGGTGCGGATGCGGGCCTTGCGCTCGTCGGACAGGTCCCGGACCAGCCGCAGCCAGAACGGGATGGTCAGGACGGCGACGCCGATCAGCGTCGCGATGACGGCGATCAGGGCGAACTGGACCTGGTCGAGGCTGCCGCTGCGGAGTGCGACGACGCCGATGCCGGTGATCACCAGCGCGACGCCGGCGACGATCCGGATCGCGGCCGACCAGCCGCCCCCGCCGAGGAAGGCACCCGCGAAACCGTCCTTCGCGCCGACCCGCCAGCGGCGGCGCTGCGACTCGTCGGCTTCGCGCCAGACGACCGCGAGGCCGATCATCGCGATGGCGAGCGGCACGGCGACCCAGCCGCTGATGAACCCGGTGAGCGTCCCGCTGGCGACGGCGAGGCCGACACCGAGCGCGATCAGGCCGAACGCCTGCTGGCGCTCCTTCGACGTCGGTGCCTTCGCGGTTTCTTCGGTCTGCTGCTGGACGAAGACCCAGAGGAGCCCGTAGGCGAGCAGGCCGGCCCCGTTCAGGGCGGCGAGCAGCGCGAAGGCCGTCCGCACCCAGAGGACGGGCACCCCGAGGTGGTCGGCGAGCCCACCGGCGACCCCGGCGATCGCCCGTCCGGACCGGCGCCGGAACATCTTGGGCTTGTCCGGGATGGCCACCTGGTCGGTGGCGACGTGGTCGAGGGCTTCCTGCACGTGGTCCATGGTCACACGCAGGGGCGTGGGGTTCCATCGGGGAAGTCCCTGATCCGGTTCCGCGCCCCGGAACCCACCTCCGGGAAACCTCAGGGACCATCCCGGATGTCCGCCGATCCCGCGTGCCGCATGCTCTTCGGTATGAGTGGTGCGAGTGAGACACGGGCACCGAAGCCGAGTCCGTTGAACGGCTTCGAGGAGACCGTCAAGGACTTCTGGGTCAGCAGGCCGCGGCGGCCGCACGCCGGGCGGAAGGTGGCCGGCGTGGCCGCCGCCATCGGGTACCGGTACGGGATCGATCCCGTCGTCGTGCGGATCGCCCTGGTGGTCGCGACGATCTTCGGCGGCTTCGGCGTTCCCTTCTACCTGCTGGGCTGGCTCTTCCTGCCGGGCGAGAGCGACGAGGTGTCCGGCTTCGAGAGCCTGATCGGGCGCGGCCGGTCGTCGGTGTCGCCGGCCTTCGCCGTCGTGCTGAGCGTCCTCACGGTCGTCAGCGTCGGGGGCAGCTTCAGCGGCTCGTGGTTCGACGGCGGCGCCCTCATCAGCTTCGCCCTCATCGCCATCGCGCTCTACCTGCTGCACCGCAGCCGCGGCCAGGAGAACCGGCCCGCCCCGGTCGTCTCGCGGGCGCAGTCGACCGCCTTCACCGGGAACGGAGCCTTCACCATGACCGACACCGCGACCGCGGCGGCGGAGACGAAGCCGGGCTGGGACCCGCTCGCCGCCGACCCGGCCGGCTGGGACCTGCCCGAGCCGCCGTCCTCGCAGCTGCCGCCTCCCGCGCCGCCGACGTACCAGCGGCCTGAGCGGCGCCGGAACTCGAAGGTGGGCTCGGCGACCTTCGCGGTCGCCGTGCTGACCGCCGGTGGCGGCGTGCTGGCGAACCTCAACGGCGCGAGCTGGTTCTCCGCGCAGCACATCATCGGCCTGGTGCTCGGCGTGGTCGGGATCGGCCTGGTCACCGGGGCGTTCGCCCGCGGCGGGCGCGGCCTGATCGGGCTCGCCGTCCCGCTGGCGATCGCCGGGATGGTCCTGACGACCGCGCCGTTCGAGAACTTCGACTTCCGCGGCGGCGCCGGCGACCGCACGTGGACCCCGCACTCCGTGACCGACGTGCAGCCGCTCTACCAGCACGCGGCGGGCGACCTCGACCTCGACCTGACCAAGCTGCCGGCCGGCAGCTCGCCGATCACCACCAACGTGGTCAACGGCGCGGGCGACACCACGGTCATCGTGCCGGAAACGGCGGACGTCACCTTCGACTGCCACACCGGCGCCGGCTCGACCGAGTGCTTCGACCGCTCGTCCGACGGCATCAGCCAGGACTCGCTGACCGGGACCGACTACGGCACCGACGGCCCCGGCGGCCAGAAGATCACCCTGCACGTGAAGAACAGCGTGGGCAACGTGGAGGTGCGCCGTGGCTGACCAGAACCCTTACGCCTACGACAATGTGACGGAGACCCAGCCGCCGGCGAAGCGCGGCGGGCTGGACGTCTTCACCCTGATCGTCGGGGTCGCGACGCTGCTCGTGTCGGCCTACGTCCTCTCGGACGGCGCGAGCTGGCTGCCCCAGTTCGACTTCCGCTGGGTGATCGCCGGCGGCGCGGTGTTCGTGGGGCTGCTGCTCCTGGGCGCGTCGTTCGGCAGCAAACGCCGGCGCTGAGCCGAAGTCACCACTCACTCTCGAGGCCCCGGATCCCACGCCGGGGCCTCGAGTCCGTCTGGGGACTTACTCCCACTCGATGGTGCCCGGCGGCTTGGACGTCACGTCCAGGACCACCCGGTTGACCTCCGCGACCTCGTTGGTGATGCGGGTCGAGATCCGCTCGAGGACCTCGTACGGCAGGCGCGTCCAGTCCGCCGTCATGGCGTCCTCGGACGACACCGGGCGCAGCACGATCGGGTGGCCGTAGGTCCGGCCGTCACCCTGGACGCCGACGCTGCGGACGTCCGCGAGCAGCACCACCGGGCACTGCCAGATGCTGCGGTCCAGCCCGGCCGCCGTCAGCTCCTCACGGGCGATCAGGTCGGCCGCGCGCAGGGTCTCGAGGCGCTCGGCGTCGACCGCGCCGATGATGCGGATGCCCAGGCCGGGGCCGGGGAACGGCTGGCGCTGGACGATCGTCTCCGGCAGGCCCAGCTCCGTGCCGACCTTGCGGACCTCGTCCTTGAACAGCAGCCGCAGCGGCTCGACCAGCTCGAACTGCAGGTCGTCCGGCAGGCCGCCGACGTTGTGGTGGCTCTTGATGTTGGCCGTGCCCTCGCCGCCGCCGGACTCGACGACGTCCGGGTACAGCGTGCCCTGGACGAGGAAGCGGTAGTCGCCCTTCGCCTTGAGGTCACGCTCGGCCTGCTCGAAGACGCGGATGAACTCGCGGCCGATGATCTTGCGCTTCTGCTCCGGGTCGGTGACGCCGGCGAGCGCGTCGAGGAACCGCTCGCGCGCGTCGACGGTGACCAGGTTGACGCCGGTGGCGGCGACGAAGTCACGCTCGACCTGGGTGCGCTCCCCCGCACGCAGCAGGCCGTGGTCGACGAACACACACGTCAGCCGGTCCCCGATGGCGCGCTGCACCAGCGCGGCCGCGACGGCGGAGTCGACGCCGCCAGAGAGGCCGCAGATCGCGCGGCCGTCGCCGACCTGGTCGGTGATCCGCTGGACCTGCTCCTCGACGATCGACGACGTCGTCCACTGCGGCTTGATGCCCGCGATGTCGTGCAGGAAGCGGCGCAGCACCTCCTGGCCGTGCGGCGAGTGCGCGACCTCCGGGTGGTACTGGACGCCGGCGAAGCCGCGCTCGACGTCTTCGAAGCCGGCGACCTCGGCGCCGTCGGAGGAGGCCGTGACGACCGAACCCTCCGGGGCCTTGGTGACGCTGTCGTTGTGGCTCATCCAGGCGGGCTGGGTCGCGGGCAGGCCGGCGTGCAGGACACCGCCGTCACCCGTCACGCGGACCTCGGTGCGGCCGAACTCGCGGACGCCGGTCGGCTCGACGACGCCGCCGAGCGCGCTGGCCAGCAGCTGGTGGCCGTAGCAGATGCCGAGCATCGGCACGCCGGCTTCGGTGAGCTTCGGGTCCATGCCCGGGGCGCCTTCGGCGTACACGCTCGAGGGGCCGCCGGAGAGGATGATGGCCGCGGGGTTCTTCGCGAGGATCTCCTCGACGGACGCGCTGTGCGGCACGACCTCCGAGTAGATCTGCGCCTCGCGGACGCGCCGGGCGATCAGCTGCGCGTACTGCGCCCCGAAGTCCACGACGAGAACCGGACCGGTGGGGTTGGGCACCTGGAGACCTCCTGGCAGCGGCGGGATTCCCCTCCATCGTCCCAGGTGGGCTGGGTCACCCGGGATTCAGGGCCGCACCTGTCCTCGATCGGTCCTACGGTGCGCGGTATGGCTGTGAACTGGACGAAGGAACTGACCGACCAGCTGGACTTCCACTGGACCGCGCTGGTGCGTCCGAAGCTCGAAGGACTCACCGACGACGAATACCTCTGGGAGCCGGTCGCGGACTGCTGGACCGTGCGGCCGCGCAAGTCCGACGACGAACCCGGCACGGGCCCGTTCACCATCGACTTCGCCTTCCCGGAGCCGACCCCGCCGCCGGTCACGACGATCGCGTGGCGACTCAACCACATCCTCGTCGGCGTCCTGGGGATGCGGATCGCGTCGCACTTCGGCGGCCCCGCCATGACCTACGACGACTACCCGTACCCGGGCACCGCGGCCGAGGCGCTCGACCTGCTGGACGAGTACTACGCCCGGTGGCTCGAAGGGGTGAAATCCCTCGACGACGACGCGCTCGCGAGGCCGTGCGGCCCGGCGGAAGGCCCGTACGCGGAGTACCCGATGGCGACGCTGGTGCTGCACATCCACCGCGAGATGATCCACCACTGCGCCGAAGTCCTGCTGCTGCGCGATCTCCACCGCGGCAGGTGATCTGTAACACCGAGTCATCATCGGCCCGATTCACCGGGTATCGAGGATGGCTCCGACCGGGGCCGCCGCGCCGAGGGGACCGCGCATGCTCTACCGACTCCGGCCGCCGAGTCGTCTGACCTGGTGTGACGTGCCCGGGTACGCGGTCTGCCGCGCCGACGACCAGCCCCAGCCCGACTGGGAACGGCTGTCGTGGGTGCCCGCCGAAACGCGTGCGTTCAGCAGCGATCTTCTGCGGATCGCCGTCCGGTGCGGCGTGCGCTCGGGTGGCGGGATCGTCCTCGACGCCCGGCACACCGAGGACCTGGGCCGGGCCGACGAGCTGCGGTGCGACCGGATCGCCGCCGCCCAGGCCCGGGCGGAGCAGCTGGTCGGGGTGCCGGGCTCGAACGCCCGGCGGGAAGAGCAGGAGTGGGACCACACCGAGGAAGCGGCTCGCCGGGCCGAAGCGGACCTCGCCGAGATCCTCGCGCTGCCCGTGCAGCCGCACCTGGTCGCGCACTGGATCCGGCTCGGCGGCCACTACCCGGACTGAAGGACGTCCTGAGCTGCAGCACAGTGTGCTAACCCTGTTTCCCACTCACGACCGGCCGCGGGCGCAGCAGGAAGCCCAGCGCCATCCCCAGCAGGCACGGGAGGCCGTGGTTGTCGTGGACGACCGTGTCGGCCACCGCCAGCACCGGCACCGCGAACGCCATGACCCGGAACTGCACCGGCAGCACCACGCCGTAGCGGCGGGACGCCACCATGACCACGGCCGCCAGCGCGCCGATCAGGCCGGCGACGCACATCGAGTTGCCCGCCCCGACCGGGTTGAGCCACACGTAGCTCATGAACTGCCCGAAGAGCCCGCAGCCGAAGTAGAGCGCGAGCCAGCGCCCACGGCCGAAAACGCGCTCCGCGAGCGTGCCGAACACCGCCAGCCAGAGCAGGTTCGAGACCAGGCCGAAGGCCCAGCCGTCCTGGAAGAACATCCCCGTGACCAGGCGGTACCACTCGCCGTCGTTGATGCGCGCCGCGTCGCGGACGACCGCGTCGTAGAGCGGCCGGTGCACCAGCTGCGCGATCCCGCACCCCAGCGTCACGAGGAACACCGAGGCCGTGACGAGCGGGAGTCGCGGGCCCGTCGCGAGGGCCCCGAACGGGTTGCGGGATGCGGTACGCGTGGTCATGGACGAAAATCTAGGCGCGACAGCGGCGCCGCACCCCCGACGTTTGTCACGTTCCACCCAGGAAAGGCCCTTGCATGCGAGCGACAGTCATCTACGGCGCCGGCGACGTCCGGGTCGAGACCGTTCCCGACCCGGAGCTGGTGGAGCCGACCGACGTCGTCCTGCGGGTCGTGCGGTCCTGCATCTGCGGCAGTGACCTCTGGCCCTACGCCGACATGAAGCCGAGCGAGCGCGGGCGCCGGATCGGCCACGAGTTCCTCGGGATCGTCGAGGAGGCCGGCGCCGACGTCACCACCGTCAAGAAGGGCGACCTCGCCGTCGCGCCGTTCGTCTGGTCCGACAACACCTGCGAGTTCTGCCGCGAAGGCCTCCAGACGTCCTGCCTGCACGGCGGGGGCTGGGGCGCGAAGGGCGTCGACGGCGGCCAGGGCGAGGCCGTGCGCGTGCCGCAGGCCGACGGGACGCTGGTCAAGCTCCCGCACACCGAGGACGAAGACCTGCTCGCGTCGATGCTGACCCTGTCCGACGTCTTCTCCACCGGCCACCACGCCGCGGTGAAGGCGCGGGTGAGCGAGGGCCAGAACGTCACCGTCATCGGCGACGGCGCCGTCGGGCTTTCCGCCGTCCTCGCGGCGAAGCGCCTCGGCGCCGACCGGGTCGTCCTCATGGGCCGCCACCAGGCTCGCACCGATCTCGGCCGCGAGTTCGGCGCGACCGACGTCGTCGCCGAGCGCGGCGAGGAGGGCGTCGAGAAGGTGCGCGAGCTGACGAACGGGCAGGGCACGCACGCCGTCCTCGAGTGCGTCGGCACCAAAGGTGCCTTCGAGATGGGCGTCGGGGTCGTGCGCGCGGGCGGCGCGGTCAGCCGGGTCGGCCTGCCGCAGTACGAAGAGGGCCCGATCGGCGTGTCGGTGTTCCGCCGCAACGTCACCGTCACCGGCGGGGTCGCCCCGGCGCGGCACTACATCCCCGAGCTGCTCCCGGACGTCCTCGACGGCAAGTACCAGCCCGGTCGCGTCTTCGACCGCACGATCGACGTCGAGGGCGTGCCGGCCGGCTACCGCGCCATGGCGGACCGCGAGGCGCTGAAGGTCCTCATCAAGCCGTGACCCGTCCGGGTGGGGGTCCCGCGGCGCGCCACCCACCCGGATTACGTTGGTACGCATGGACATGATCACCCCCGAGCCGCGCCCCGCCTGGATCGCCGGCCGCCCGGAGCCGGGCGCCACCACTTTCGTCGTGCACCACCCGTACGACGGCAGCGAGGTCGCCACGGTCGCCGTGCCGGGGCCGGAGCAGGTCGAGCGCGCGGTCGCCGCCGCGGTGTCGGTCGCCAAGGAGCTGCGCAGCACCCCCGCGCACGTCCGCGCCGGCGCGCTCGAGCACGTCTCGCGCGTGCTCGCCGGGCGCGCCGAGGAGATCGCCGAGGTGATCACGGCCGAGAACGGCAAGCCGCTCAAGTGGGCCGAGGCCGAGGTCAAGCGGGCGGTGTCGGTGTTCCGCATCGCCGCCGAGGAGGCCCGCCGGTTCAGCGGCGACGTCCAGCGCCTCGACACCGACCCGGCGGGCGAGGCGCGGCTGGCGCTGACCCGCCGCGTGCCGCGCGGGCCGGTGCTCGGCATCGCGCCGTTCAACTTCCCGCTCAACCTGGTGGCCCACAAGGTCGCGCCATCACTCGCGATCGGTGCGCCGATCATCGTCAAGCCGGCTCCGCGGACGCCGTTGTCGGCGCTGGTCCTCGGCGAGATCCTGGCCGAGACGGACCTGCCGGAGGGGTCGTTTTCCGTGCTGCCGCTGGGAAACGACGAGACGAAGGCCCTCGTCGCCGACCCGCGGCTGCCCGTCGTGTCGTTCACCGGCTCGGGGCCGGTCGGCTGGTCGCTCAAGGACGCCGCGCCGCGCAAGCACGTCGTGCTGGAGCTCGGCGGCAACGCGGCGGCCGTCGTGCTGCGCGACTGGCCCGACCCCGAAGGCGCCGCGCACCGCATCGCCACCTTCGGCAACTACCAGGCCGGGCAGTCCTGCATCGCCGTGCAGCGGGTGATCGTGGACGCCGCCATCGCGGACGAGTTCGTCCCCGCGCTGGTGGAGGCCGTCGAATCGCAGCGGACCGGCGACCCGTACGACCGCAACACCGACGTCGGCCCGGTCGTCGACGAAGCCGCCGCCGAGCGGATCGTCGCGTGGGTCAACGACGCCGTCGTCGCGGGCGCGAAGCTGCTCACCGGCGGCACCCGCGACGGCGCGACCGTGGCTCCGACCCTGCTCACCGACGTCCCGCCGGACACGAAGGCCTGGGCGCAAGAGATCTTCGGCCCGGTGCTCGCGGTGTCCGTTGTGGACGGTGTGGACGAGGCCTTCCGCTCGGTCAACGAATCCGCGTACGGCCTGCAGGCCGGCGTCTTCACCACCGACGTCCAGCTGGCGTTCCACGCGTCGGCGGAGCTCGAGGTCGGCGGCGTCATCATCGGCGACGTCCCGTCCTACCGCGCGGACCAGATGCCCTACGGAGGTGTGAAGGGCTCCGGCGTAGGCCGCGAAGGCGTGCTCGCGGCCATGCACGACCTGACGGAGGAGCGCGTCACGGTCTTCACCGGCATCGACCTCTAGGCGACGACGCTCTGCCCGAACCGGAAGACGTTGTAGGGGTCGTACTTCTTCGCGATGTCCTGCAGCCGTTTGACGTTGTCGCCGTAGTAGGCGGCCTTCCACTCGGGCAGGGCGGGGTCGATGTAGTTGACGTACCCGCCGCCCGCGCCGGCCGCCGCCAGGCCCGTGACGACGTCACCGACCGACTGCGCCACCTTCGCCCGGGTCTTCGCCGTCGCGGGCGCGTAGATCTGCACGCTGGCCAGCGCGTCGCGGTGCCAGAACGCCGTCGCGTTCTTCGCCGGCTCGGCGACCTTGCCGCCGAGGCCGTCGATGAGCAGGTCCATCCCCGCCCGGCCGTCGGCGAGGGCGACGACCTTCGCCGGGTCGACCGGGCTCGTGATGATCCGCGACGACGCGACGAACGACTGCCGGGCCGAACTGCCGGAGAAGTAGTTCATGGCACCGAGGTAGTCCAGGCTCTTCACGGTCCGCTGCGTGGGCCGCGCGCCGGCGTTGGTGGTGAGGTTGTTCAGCAGCGTGTTCAGCGCGGGCGCGTTGCCGACGTAGCAGCCGCCCACCCGGCACTGGACCGGCGAGCCGCCGGAGATCACGATGTTCGCCCACAGCTCCGGCGGCTGCGCGGCGATCCACTCCTGCCACGCGCCGAGCACGCCGGCCGCGGAACCGGACGGGAAGTGCAGCGAGAACACCGTCAGGTTGGGCGCGGGATCGGTGTCGAAGGTGAACTCGGTGACGATGCCGAAGTTGCCGCCGCCCCCGCCGCGCAGGGCCCAGAACAGGTCCGGCTCGGAGCTCGCGGACGCCGTCACCAGCTTGCCGTCGGCCGTGACGACCTGGGCGGAGCTCAGGTGGTCGCAGGTCAGGCCGTACTTGCGGGAGAGCACGCCGATGCCGCCGCCGAGGGTCAGCCCGGCGATCCCGACCGTCGGGCAGGAGCCGGCGGGCAGCGCACGGCCGGCCTGCGCCAGGCCGGCGTAGACGTCCTTCAGCTTCGCGCCGGCGCCGATGACGGCCTGGGTGCCCCGGATGTCCACTTTGTTCATCCCGGCCACGTCGATGACGAGCCCGCTCTCGGGCACCGAGTAGCCGGCGTAGCAGTGACCGCCGCTGCGCGCGGCGAGCGTCACGCGCCCGGCGGCGGCCTGGACGCAGGCCTGGACGTCCTCGGGGCTCGACGTCACGGCCACGGCGACCGGGTTGTTGCCGTCGAAGAGCGGGTTGAAGGCGCGCTTGGCGGTGCCGTAGCCGTCGCCGCCCGGGCGCACCAGGCCGCCGGCCAGCTTGGTGCGCAGGTCGTCCCAGTTCGGCGGTCCGGTGGGCGGCCGGGACGGGGGCGGCCCGGACGTGGTCGGCGGCGGCGCGCTCGGCGAAGTGACGGGCGGCGCCGAGGGATTGCCCGTCCCGCACGCGGCGGCGACGGCACCGGCCGCCGACACGCCCGCGACGCGGAGGAACGCCCTTCGGTCCAGGTGGTCGGGGACGTGTGGCCGTCCGGCGGGTTGCCCGGTCACCGGGCCGGCCTGCTCACGCTGTCCACATCGGACTCCTCGCTGCGGGGGACGCCCAGCTTAGGGCCGGCCCCGGCTTTCCGCGCCCCTGATCGGTACACGGAGGACGGTCGCGGTCAGTTCACGAGCACTTCACGACCAGGCGGGGATCCGCGGCACGTCGCCGTCGAGGGCCTCGCCGCCGGAGCGGCCGCTCAGCCAGGCCAGGAGCTGTCCGCTCGTACCGGTGACCGTCGCGCCGGGGACGGCGCCCATCGTCCACTCCCCGGTTCCCTCGGCGACCAGGCGCAGAGCGGGCAGGTGCGCGCTCCGGGAGGTGATCGCGTGCTGGACGACCTCCCCGGCGAGCGGGCCGAGCAGACCCAGGACGCGGTCGAGGTCGTAGCCCCGGTCGAGGTCGGCGAGGTGGATGGTCAGCTCGGACACCCGCATCCGCGCGACGACGGTCCCGCTGACGGGCGCGCCCTGCCGGTTGCGGGCCTCCCGCGCCCAGGCGTCGTCCGGCAGGCCGGCGGCGTACTCCTCGAAGCGCGCCGCCGAAGCGACGAAGTCGGCGAGGATGTCGGCGGCCCCGCGCTGGGCCCCGGCCTCGATGTCGGCTTCGCGGGCCTCGGGGCTGGCGTACATCGGCGTCTCGGCCCCGGTGTTCGCCCAGGTCAGCAGATTGCGCAGCCCATCGGCGTTGCGCGCGACGTGCGCGAGAACGTGGGCGCGCGACCAGCCGGGCAACGCGCTGGGGGCGCGCAGCTCGGGTTCGCCGAGGCCACCGATGGCCCGCGCCCATTCGTCATCGAGTTTCCGTACCCCGTCGAGCAGCGCGTGCGCCTTCTCGGATGCCGTCGTCACGGCCCCGAGTCTAGGACCGCCGCAGCGCGGCCGGGGCGTCCGCCGGGACCGCGGGGTTCTTCGGCGCCACCGGCTCCAGCCGGACGTACGACGCGTCCTGCGAAGGCCGCAGGTCCGGCTCCCCCTTGTTCGGCCAGAAGGAGAACGCCCGCTCGGCCTGGGCCGTGATCGTCAACGACGGGTTCACGCCCAGGTTGGCCGTGATCGCCGCGCCGTCGACCACCGACAGGCCCGGGTAGCCGAACACCCGGTGGTACGGGTCGATGACCCCCTCCTCGGCCGTCGCGCCGATCGGGACGCCGCCGATGAAGTGGGCGGTCAGCGGGATGTCGAAGATCTCGCCCCACGTGCCGCCCGCGATGCCGCCGATGCGGTCCGCCGTGCGCTCGTTCGCCTCGTGGCCCGCCGGGATGAAGCTCGGGTTCGGCTCGCCGTGGCCCTGCTTCGACGTGTACTTGCGCCGGCCGAACAGCCCGCGCTTCGTGTACGTCGTGATCGAGTTGTCGAGGCTCTGCATCACCAGCAGGATCACCGTGCGCTCGCTCCAGCGGTAGCCGTTGAGCAGCTTCGCCGTCTGGACCGGGTGCTTGACCATGAAGCTGACGGCCTGCCGCCAGCGCGGGACCGGCGACGCCCCGTCGGTCGCGATCGTCTGCAGCAGGCTCATCGCGTTGCTGCCCTTGCCGTACCGCACGGGCTCGATGTGGGTGTTCTGGTCCGGGTGGATCGACGACGTGATCGCGACGCCGCGGCTGAAGTTGCGGCTCTCGTCGACGTCGGTCCGGGCCGCGCCGATGATCGCCTCGGAGTTCGTCCGGGTCAGCTCGCCGAGCCGGCGCGAGAGCGCGGGCAGCGTGCCGGTGTCCTTCAGCGTGTGCAGCAGATTCTGCGTGCCCCAGGTACCGGCGGCGAAGACGACCTTCTCGGCGGTGATGGTGGTCCGGAAGCGCTTGGACGTCGTCCCGGTCTTCTTCAACGAGACCTCGTAGCCGCCGTCGAAGGGCGTCACGGACGTCACCGTGGTGAGCGGGATGACCTTCGCGCCGTCCTGCTCCGCGAGGTAGAGGTAGTTCTTGACCAGCGTGTTCTTCGCGCCGACGCGGCAGCCGGTCATGCACGCGCCGCATTCGGTGCAGCCGACCCGCTCGGGCCCGGCGCCGCCGAAGAACGGGTCCTGAGCCCGCTCCCCCGGCTTCCCGAAGTAGACGCCGACGGGCGTCGGGTGGAAGGAATCGGCGACGCCCATGTCCTTCGCGACGTCGCGCATCACGACGTCCGAGGGCGTGATCGTCGGGTTCGTGACCACGCCGAGCATCCGGCTCGCCTGGTCGTAGTGCGGCGCGAGCTCGGCTTCCCAGTCGGTGATGTGCGACCACTGCCGGTCGGCGTAGAACGGCTTGAGCGGCCGGTACAGCGTGTTCGCGTAGACGAGCGACCCGCCGCCGACGCCCGCGCCCGCGAGCACCATGACGTCGTTGAGCATGTGGATGCGCTGGATCCCGTAGCAGCCGACCTGCGGTGCCCACAGGTAGCGCTTGAGGTCCCACGACGTCTTCGCGAACTCGTCGTCGGCGAACCTTCGTCCCGCCTCGACGACGGCTACGCGGTAGCCCTTTTCGGTGAGCCGCAGCGCCGCGACGCTGCCGCCGAACCCCGACCCCACCACGACGACGTCGTAGTCGAGACCATCCGCACTGGTGGTGGTGTTACTGGCAGTCACACCTTGAGCGTAACCCGGGGTTCCCGTCCTGACCAGAGGTAAGTTACCGGCCAGTCACCCGTTTTGGCGCATCCATCGAGGCGTATGTGGGTAATTATCTAAGTGCTCGATGTCCGACGCCGGCGAGACCCGTCGGCGGGACACGATTTCCGGGAGGGACCGACATGGGCCCCCAGCAGCTCACCGGTTGGCGCAAGTCGAGCCACAGCCACTTCGAGGAGAACGCCTGCGTGGAGATCGGTTCCGCGCCAGGTGCCGTCGGGGTGCGGGACACCAAACAGCCGGCGCCCCGCCCGATCCTCGTCTACTCCGAAGAGGCCTTCAGCGCGTTCCTCGCGCACGTCACCGGCGGACGGTGAGCCCCACCCGCTGGAACTCCTTGAGGTCCGAGTAGCCCGTCTTCGCCATCGCGCGGCGGAGCGCCCCGAAGAGGTTCACCACACCTTCCGCGTCGGACGACGGCCCGAACAGCAGGGTCTTGAGGTCGACGGCGTAGTCCGGCCCGGCTGCCACGCGTGAGCGCGGCAGCGACGGGTGCGCGGCCGCCGCCGTCCAGTAGAGGCCCTGGCCGGGCGCGTCCGACGCGGCGGCCAGCGGTGAGCCCAGCATGACGGCGTCCGCTCCGCACGCGATGGCCTTGGCGATGTCGCCCGACACCGTCATGCCGCCGTCGGCGAGGACGTGCACGTAGCGGCCGCCGGTCTCGTCGAGGTAGTCGCGGCGGGCGGCCGCGGCGTCGATGATCGCCGTGGCCATCGGGACACCGATGCCGAGGACGCGATCGGTGCTCGTGACGCCCGGGGTGTACCCGTGGCCGACGATGACGCCGGCCGCGCCGGTGCGCATGAGGTGCATCGCCGTGCGGTAGTCGCTGACGCCGCCGGCGATCACCGGCACGTCGAGCCGGCCGATGAAGTCCTTGAGGTTCAGAGGCTCGGCTTCGCGCACCACGTGCTCGGCGGAGATGATCGTGCCCTGCACGACGAGGATCTCGACGCCGGCCGCGATCAGGTCGGGGGTCAGCTCCGCGGCGTGCTGCGGGCTGACGCGCGCGGCCACGGTGACGCCGGACTCGCGGACGGTCTTGATCGCCTCGGTCAGCAGGTCGAGCCGGATCGGCGCGGCGTGCAGCTCCTGCAGCACGCGCCCGACCGCGTTCGGGTCCTCGAGGTCCTCGGCCGCGCGGACCAGCTGGAAGATGGCGTCCTCGACGTTCGCGTGCCGCGCCCAGAGCCCTTCGGCGTTGAGCACGCCCAGGCCGCCCAGCTCGCCGACGGCGACCGCGGTGCCGGGCGAGACGATCGCGTCGGTCGGGTGCGTGACGAGCGGCAGGTCGAAGCGGTAGGCGTCGATCTGCCAGGAGGTGGACACCACCGAAGACGACCGGGTCCGCCGCGAAGGCACGATCTCGACGTCGTCGAGGTCATACGCCCGCCGCGCGGTGCGGCCCATCCCGATCTCGACCAGGTCCCGCACGTGAAGCCTCCTCCGACGACGACAATCTGCCGTGCCCCATTGTCGCTAGTCCGCGTGGGTGACCCGCGCACGGGGGTTAGAACAGCGGCAACACCGGCAGCGCGCCCACCCCGAGGCTCGCCGCGGTGGTCACCGCCGCGGCCACCGGACGGCCGCTTTCGACCGCGCCGGCCAGCGTGCCGACCAGCATCCCGCCCCCGAACAGCGTGGCCCAGAACACCAGGACGCCACTGGTGTCGGCCTCGACGCGGTCCCCGTAGACCTCGACGGCCCGCACCGTCCGCCCGACGTCGGAGATCTCCAACCGGACCGGCTGCCCGGGCGGCGCGCCGAAGCTCTTGTCGCCGCTCCAGGCCTCGAAGTGCTCGCCGGACGCCGTCCGCAGGACGAGGTGGTAGCTGGGCTCCGAACCCGACCGCCAGGTGTCCCGCGCCTCGACGACGGCTTCCACGCGCTCGACCGGACCGACCGCCTGGAGCAGCCAGAACGCCGCGAAGGTCAGCGCGGCGCCGGCGAACAGCCCGAACAGCGCGGGCACCAGAAGGCCTTTCCCGGACACGGCTACACCCGCACGAACACGACGACCGGGGCCAGCAGCGCGCCCAGCGCGAGGGCCAGCCAGGTCGCCAGTGGTGGATAGACGTTCAGCCGGACCGCGCCGAAGTACGTCGCGCCCAGGGCGAGCAGGGCCGCGCAGATCAGCAGCACCGGCCGGATCACGCCCGGCCGCAGGTCGATCACGCCGCCGCCGGCGCGGAGGTAGGCGATGCTGCCGTCCGCCGTCGAGACGTCGAGCGCGACCGGCTGCCCGGCCGGCAGGTCGAGGTCGGGGCCGACGGCCGTGACGCGGTAGAGCCGGCTCCCGGCGTCGACCGCGATGGTGTGGCTGACCGCGTCTTCGTCACCGCCGACCGAGAGGGCTCCCTGCTCGTGGGACACGATGTGCCCCTCGACGCGGTAGGTGGGCGCGTCCCGGCCGGCCAGCACCTGGCACATCAAGCAGACGATCCCGCCGAGGAACAGGGACACGAGCGCGACGGCCGTGAAGAACACCTTGCGCAGCACGCGCGTGAAGCGGCTGACCGTCATGCCGTTCAGTGCACACCACGATGGCCACGCAAGGCGATAGGCCGATTACCGTAAGCACTGTGGGTCACGGTGACTCAGCGGGAAACCCGCACTTCGGACCGGTCCGAGGTGCGGGTTCCGCTGCTTCCGGTAGTCGAAGGAGCTACCGCGTCGTGTAGTTGGGGGCCTCGACGGTCATCGTGATGTCGTGCGGGTGGCTCTCCTTGAGCCCCGCCGCGGTGATCCGGACGAGCTGGGCGTCCTGCAGCTCGGCGATCGTGTTCGCGCCGGCGTAGCCCATGCCCGAGCGCAGCCCGCCGACGAGCTGGTGCACGACGTTGGCCAGCGGCCCGCGGAACGGGATGCGGCCTTCGATGCCCTCGGGGACCAGCTTGTCCTCGCTCAGCACGTCGTCCTGGGCGTAGCGGTCCTTCGAGTACGACTTCGCCTGGCCACGCGACTGCATCGCGCCGAGCGAGCCCATGCCGCGGTAGACCTTGAACTGCTTGCCGTTGACCAGGATCAGGTCACCGGGCGACTCGGCGGTGCCGGCCAGCAGGCTGCCCAGCATCACCGTGGACGCGCCGGACGCGATCGCCTTGGCGATGTCGCCGGAGTACTGGATGCCGCCGTCGCCGATCACCGGGACGCCCGCCGGGCGGCACGCCTGGTCGGCCTCGAAGATCGCGGAGATCTGCGGGACGCCGACACCCGCGACGATCCGGGTGGTGCAGATGGAGCCCGGGCCGACACCGACCTTGACCCCGTCCGCGCCCGCGTCGACCAGCGCCTGCGCGCCCGCCCGGGTCGCGACGTTGCCGCCGACGATGTCGACCGCGTCGCCCAGCTCCTTCTTCAGCAGCGAGACGGTGTCGACGACCGCGCGGGAGTGCCCGTGCGCGGTGTCGACCATCAGGACGTCGACGCCCGCGTCGGCCAGCGCCATCGCACGCTTGTGGCCGTCCGGGCCGACGCCGACCGCGGCGCCGACGATCAGGCGGCCGTCCGGGTCCTTCGTCGCCCTCGGGTACTGCTCGGTCTTCACGAAGTCCTTGACCGTGATCAGCCCGCGCAGCTTGCCCGCGCCGTCGACGATCGGCAGCTTCTCGATCTTGTGCCGGCGCAGCAGGCCGAGCGCCGCGTCCGCGGACACGCCGACCTGCGCGGTGATCAGCGGCGCCTTGGTCATGACCTCGGACACCGGGCGGCTGTGGTCGACCTCGAACCGCATGTCGCGGTTGGTGATGATGCCCACCAGCGCCCCGGACGCGTCGGTCACCGGCACTCCGGAGATCCGGAACTTCGCGCACAGCGCGTCGACCTCGGCCAGCGTGGCGTCGGGCGCGCAGGTGACCGGGTCGGTGACCATGCCGGCCTCCGACCGCTTGACGACCTCGACGGCGGCGGCCTGCTCGTCGATCGGCAGGTTGCGCTGGAGCACGCCGATGCCGCCCTGGCGGGCCATGGCGATGGCCATCCGCGCTTCGGTGACGGTGTCCATCGCGGCCGAGACCAGCGGGATGCCGAGGGTGATGTTCCGGGTGAGCCGCGTGCTGGTGTCGACCGCGCTGGGCACGACATCCGATTCGGCCGGCAGCAGCAGCACGTCGTCGAAGGTGAGGCCGAGCATGGCGAACTTGGCCGGCACGGGGGCGGTGATGCCGTCGCTGGTCATAGCGGGTGAAGGGCCTTCCTGACGCGGGATGAGCGGGGTCGCTGTGGCGACTCGGAGCCTTCTCCTCATGATATCCGCCGCGTGGCCCCGGCCCGGGCGGTGGGCGAGCCGCCGGGACCGACCGGTACCGTGCAGGCCGTGGCGCATGATGTTCTGCCTCCAGACCCGTTCGCGAACGACCCGGACGACCCGGCCCGGGCGTTCCTCGTCGACGAGGACCGGCTGGACGAGCCGATCAGCGACCAGGAACGCACCGAGCTGCTGGCCGACCTCTCCGATCTGGCCGTCTACCAGGCACTCCTGGAGCCTCGCGGGGTCCGCGGGATCGTCGTCGACTGCGGTGAGTGCGACGAACCGCACTACCACGACTGGCACCTGCTGCGGGCCAGCCTGGAGCAGCTGCTGGCCGACGGGCGGATGCGCCCGCACGAGCCGGCCTACGACCCGAACCCCGGCGACTACGTGAGCTGGGACTACTGCCGCGGTTTCGCCGACGGCGTCACGGCCAACGAAAGCGCCTACTGAGCCTTCCTAGACTACGAAAAAGCCCTGGTGACGTTGCTCACCAGGGCTTTTTCGTGGTCTAGAGACTTACTGGCCTTCGCCGACGCTCTGCTGACCGGCGGACTCGCTGCGGCCGGTGTTCGTGCCGGGGTCGTTGCCGCTCGCGGCCGTGGTGCTCGGCGGCGGCTCCGTGGTCGGCGGCGGCGGCTCGGTGGTCGGCGGCGGGGGCGTCGGGGTCGGCGTCCCGGTGCCCGGCAGGCTGGTGGTGCCGCTGCCGCTGCCCGGGATGGACGTCGCCGAGCCGGCCGGCGGCACCTGCGACGACGAGGCTCCGCCGGGCGGGACCTGCGGCGAGCTGGTCTGGGTCGGGCCCTGGACCGGCGCGTCCGGGTTCTGCAGCTGCGCGGCGAGCTGCCGGTGCTGCTCCATCAGCTGGTCGCGGTTGTCCTCGTCGCTGACCTGCGAAAGAGCGGCCTGGGCGGCGTCGAGCGCTTCGCGGGCGGCGTCGAGGTTGCCGCCGGCGATGGCCAAGTTCGCCTTCTCGAGGTCGAGCTTCGCGTTCGCGGCGGCCTCGACCGAGCGGGTGTGATCGGAGTACAGGACCTTGGCGAGGCCCCACAGGGTGTCGCCGGGTTGTGCGGAGCGCGCGGCCAGCCCGGTGCCGGTGAACGCGATCGCCAGCACGGCGGCGGCGACGGCGACCGGGACGAGCAGCCTGCGGCGGCGTCCGCTCGAAGCGTGTTTCTTCGCAAGACTCGCGGTGGTGACGGTCCGCACGGCGGTGTCGACGTCGACCAGTTCGGCCAAAGGCTCACTGTCGATGTCTCTTCGCCACGCGACCAGCAACGCGTTGAGCTCCTGGTCGCCGAGACCGTCGGCCAGCGCCGGGTCGGACCCGCCGAGCGCGTCGAGCAGCGCATCATCCGCCTGCACGGCCGTCAGGTCCGCAGCGAACTCCGCCTCCGACGACGACAAGCCACCACCGAAGACGTCGTCCGGGTCGAAACCCTTCTCGGGACCGGTCACTCAGATCACCTCCTCCGCGGCCAGGACCTTTCTCAGCCGCGCGAGGGCGCGGTGCTGGGCGACGCGGACGGCGCCGGGGGTCGACCCCACGGCGTCCGCGGTCTCTTCCGCCGACAGTCCGACGACCACCCTCAGCACCACGATCTCCCGCTGCTTGTCCGGCAGCACCTGCAACAACTGGGACATCCGCTCGTTCAGCTCACCTTGCAGCGCCCGCTGCTCGGGGCCGACCCCGCCTTCGACCTCGTCGGGGATCTCGGCCACCGGTTCGGCCCGGTTGCGCGCCGCGGCGCGGTGCGCGTCGGCCACCTTGTGCTGGGCGATCCCGTAGACGAAGGCCAGGAACGGGCGGCCTTGGTCGCGGTACGAGGGCAATGCCGTTAGCACCGCGAGACACACCTCCTGCGCAACGTCGTCCGCCGAAGCGAACGATCGCTCCTGCCTGCCAACCCGAGCGCGGCAATACCGCACTACCAGTGGACGGATAGCAGCCAGCAGCCGCTCCACTGCCTGGGGATCTCCCTCGACAGCAGCGGCGACCGGTTCATCCAGTCCATCCCCCACATTGGCCATCGCAGACAACAGTCCCAGTGTTACGCGTAGGTGTGCAAAGAACCCGGCCCGTGGTCGCCTCCGCCGCGCGCCGGTGACCGCTACCGTACCTTCGGCCCGCATCGGACCGGCGCGCAAGGTGCTCCCCGGCGCGCCGCGCCGAGTTTCGGCGCGGAAATACGGATTGTCCTGCTGACCCGCGGCCGATGTCGTCGTTCAACGAGCGAACGGCGCCACGGGTTACGAGATCCGTCGGAGGGACGGGTGCCGGAGCGGGAATCCGCTCCGGGGCTGCCCAGATGGGCGCCGGAGTGTGATGGGGACCACACAGGTACGGGCCAGGGCGGTGCGCCCTGGCCCGTCGTCACCTGTATTCCGGCCGTGTCAGGATCGAGGAGAAGCCGCGAGGACGGGTCAGCTGACCAGACCGCGACGGAAGCCGTGAGCCACGGCCTGCGCGCGGTCGCGCACGCCGAGCTTGCGGAACAGCCGGCGGGCGTGGGTCTTGACCGTGTCCTCGGACAGGTAGAGCTCGCGGCCGATCTGGCCGTTGCTCTTGCCCTGGCTCATCCCGCGGAGCACCTGAAGCTCGCGCTCGGTCAGCTGGACGCCCGGGTCGGACGGCTGACGGGGCGCGGGCACCGAGGTACTCGCGAGGGTGTGGGCCAGAGCGGCGACCAGCTCCGGCCGGGACGCGTCCCAGCGGAGGTAGCCACGGGCACCGCCGGCGATCGCGGCGGCGATGCTGCCCGCGTCGTCCGGGGCACCGAACACGATGACGTTCGCCTGGGGGTTCGCGGAGACGAGCCGTCGGGTGGCTTCGACACCTGTCGGAACCGCGCGTTGCGTTCCGACCAGCACGACGTCGACGGGCTGACGGGAGTACCGGGCCAGCAGCTCGTCACCGTGCGCTACGCAGTCGATGCGACTGACCCCAGGGACCGCGGACATCACTCGGGTGAGCCCTTCACGGACACTGCGTCGGTCGTCGCAGATCAAGACCGTCGTCACGGGGTTTCCTTCCTGCAGCCGGGTGACATTCCACTTCCCCTATCGGACGCTTTAGCCCGAACCTTGACACGATCCGGTGGCTTTTTTTGAAGTTTCTTAGCCCGGATGCCGGAACACCCCATTCCGACGGCTCAACCACCCGGGGCGGGGACCCATGGCGATTCCCCCGCGATCCTCCTCCCGCAAGGATCTGCGCTTCGTAACACTGCGTGCAACACCTCTGCCACTCTGAATCGATACTCCTCGGCGTGTCCTGGGCGCAGATCGGCCATGACGAGGGCGGCCGGCCACAAAAGTGAAAGCAGTTCGCATTCCGCGGCGGTCGCCATTGCCTTTCCGACAAGGCCGTCCGAAATCTTCCGGTGATCGGGAGCCCCGGCGGCCCGCAGGGCCACGGCCAGCACTATCCCGGATTTCACCGCGTGCCGCCGCGCACCGCGCGCCCGGGCCGTTTCGAATGCGCGCTCGGCGTGCGGGACGGCGGCGGCGCCCTGACCTGCGGCGAGCTCGATCTCGGCGCCCACCCAGCCGCGGCGGACCCCGGCCCGCCACCCGGCGTCTTCGGCGGCGGCCCGGGCGGCGAGCCTGCGGGCGGCGCTCAGGCGGCCGAGAGCGAGGTTGTCGGCGGCCAGGCCGAGGAGGGCGTCGGCTCGCGCGCCTGCCGCGTCGAGGCCGTCCGGGTCGGGAGCACTTTCCAGGCCAGCGGCTTTCGCGAGGGCCTCGCCATCGAGGGCGCGGGCCTGGCGGTGGCCGCCCAGCTGCCGCCGGTGCGCGGCGAGGGTGCTGGCGGCGAGGGAGGCGAGGAGGGGGTCGCTTACCCGCCTGAGGACGTCCAGGAGCGCCGCGGCGGCGGCGTACCGGCCCTGGGCGCCGAGCACGATCGCGGCCAGCAGCCGCGCCCTGGGGGCACCGGCACCGCGCAGGACGGCGGGATCGGGCAGCGGGTCGCTCCCGAACGCGGCGGCCCGGAGGGCGGGTTCGTGCACCCGTCCTTTCTAGCGGGTCCCACCGACAGAATCACCAAGATCGAAGTTCCCGGGCACGCCGTGAGGGGCACCTTCAGGGACCTGAGCGCCCTGAAGGTGCTCTTCACGGCTTTCCCGGCGCCCGCCCACCAGGACGTGCTCGATGCGGTCCGCCGCTCCCGGCAGGTCCGCCAGCAGCTCCACCTTGTCCGGCAGCCCGGCCGGGTCCCACCCGGGCCCGCACGCGAACAACCGGCTCCGCTGCCGCCCTCGCGAGACCCGGGCGAACAACCGCGTGTCCGCCACCCCGCGCCGGTGCGCCCACAGCACCACCGCCGACGGCGCGCTCCGGCGCACCGCCACCGCCAGCACCTCCGCCGGCAGCGCGACGCCGAACAGCTGGGCGCCGATCCGCTTCCCGGCCAGCGACGCCGCCAGTGCGTACATCGGCATCGTGTCGCGTTCCTCCGGGACGCAGCCCAGGAGCACCGGGCGGGTGTTGCGCGGCTCGTCGAGCACCGGGGTCGCGCGGACCAGCGCCGCGAACACGCACTCGGCCAGCAGGTACTCCACCTCCGCGCCCGCGCTGGCGCCGCGCCAGCGCGGCCCCAGTGCCGAGAGGACCGGCTCGATCACGCCCGCCCACGCGGGGAGCACGCCGAGCTCGGCGATCGTGTCCGCGAGCATCCGCTGGACCGCGCCGACGTCCATCGCCAGCGCCGCCGTGCTCAGGCGGCGGGCCAGGCGGGAACGGACCTCGAGACCGTCATCGGCGACCGAGGCCCCCGGAGGTTCCCCGGGCTCTTCCGGCTGGGGCGGGCCGGAGCGCGGCATCTGCTCGAGGGCGTAGCGCGCGGCCTCGGCCGTCGACGCGCCGCTCAGCAACGCTCGCTGCATCAGTTCCAGCCGGCCGATGTCGGAGCTGCCGTAGCGGCGGTGACGGCCGTCGGTGTGCCTGCTCGGACCGAGCCCGTAACGGCGGTCCCAGGTTCGGAGGGTGGACGGCGCGACCCCGAGCCGGCGGGCGACCGAGGCCACCGGCAGGGTGGGTTCTTCGGTACCCGACCCAGCTCCCACGAGCCTCAATATCCAGGCACTCAGCGCAGTCGGCAACCGGAGGCGAAACCCCTGCTCACACATCCGGGGGATGCCTAACGGCTGAATCGAACCGAATCGCTTGAACAACTATTGGCGCGCTTCTAACGTTACCGCCGTTGCACCGAATGGAGTATCGGCACCACAGCAGAGCAGCTAGCGGCATCGACCGATTGACGGAGGCGGTCAGGATGGCAGACACGCGCAGGCTCCCAGGACCCAACGCCGACATGTGGGACTGGCAGCTCGAAGGGTCGTGCCGGGGGATGGACAGCGCGTCCTTCTTTCACCCGGACGGCGAGCGCGGCCCGGCGCGGGCACGGCGGGAGGCCAGGGCGAAGGCGGTCTGCCTGAGCTGCCCCGTCCTGGAGATGTGCCGCAGCCACGCGCTGGCGGTGCACGAGCCCTACGGCATCTGGGGCGGGCTCTCGGAGTCCGAACGCGAGCACCTCATCAAGTCCGACAAACGCGCGCTCAGCATGTCCGGCGGCTGAGCGGCCACAGACAACGGAGGGCGGCACCGGGTGGGGTGCCGCCCTCCGTGCTGTCCGGACGAAGAACCGGGCGGCACTCCAGCTGGAGTGCCGCCCGGTTCTTCGTTCAGGACCGCGTCAGTGCGAGTGGCCGTGGCCGCCCGCGGCCGGCTCTTCGTCGGCCGGCTTCTCGACGATCGAGCTCTCCGTGGTCAGCACCAGGCGCGCGATCGAAGCGGCGTTCGCCACCGCGGACCGGGTCACCTTGACCGGGTCGACGATGCCGGCGGCCAGCAGGTCGGTCAGCTCGCCGGTGGCGGCGTTGAAGCCGTGGCCCCAGCTCTGCTCCCGGACCTTGTTGACGATGACCGCGCCCTCGTGGCCCGCGTTGGTCGCGATCCAGAACAGCGGGGCGGACAGCGCGTCACGCACGATGCGGACACCGGTCGCCTCGTCGCCCTCGAGGCCGAGGCCGTCTTCGAGCTCCTTGACCGCGTGCACCAGCGCCGAGCCACCGCCGGGCAGGATGCCCTCCTCGACGGCCGCCTTGGTCGCCGCCACGGCGTCCTCGATGCGGTGCTTGCGCTCGTTCAGCTCGGTCTCGGTGGCCGCGCCGACCTTGATCACCGCGACACCGCCGCCCAGCTTCGCGAGCCGCTCCTGCAGCTTCTCGCGGTCCCAGTCGGAGTCGGTGCTCTCGATCTCCTTGCGGATCTGGGCGATCCGCGCCTGGGTGGCGTCCTTCGTGCCGGCGCCGTCCACGATGGTGGTGACGTCCTTGGTGACGACGATGCGCCGCGCGCTGCCGAGCGAGCCGAGGTCCGCGTCCGCCAGCTTCATGCCGATCTCGGTGGAGATGACCTCGGCGCCGGTGACGACGGCGAGGTCGTCCAGGAACGCCTTGCGACGGTCACCGAAGAACGGCGCCTTGACGGCGACGGCGGTGATCGTCTTGCGCAGCGAGTTCACCACGAGGGTGGACAGCGCTTCGCCGTCGACGTCCTCGGCGATGATCAGCAGCGGCTTCTTGGCCTCGACGACCTTCTCGAGCACCGGCAGCAGGTCCGCCAGCGACGAGATCTTCTCGCGGACGAGCAGGATGTAGGCGTCCTCGAGGATCGCCTTCTGCTCCTCCGGGTTGGTCGCGAAGTGCGCCGAGAGGAAGCCCTTGTCGAACTGGACACCCTCGGTGATCACCAGCTCGGTCGCCAGGGTCGACGACTCCTCGATGGTGATGACGCCGTCCTCGCCGACCTTCTCGACGGCTTCGCCGAGCAGGGCGCCGATGTTGGCGTCACGGGAGGTCACGGTGCCGACCTGGGCGATGTTCTCGCGGCCCTTGACCGGGGTGGCCTTGGCCTTGAGGACCTCGATGACCTTCGCCGCGGCGGCTTCGATGCCGCGGCCGATCGAGGTCGGGTTGGCGCCGGCCGCGACGTTGCGCAGGCCGACCTTCACCAGCGACTGCGCGAGCACGGTCGCGGTCGTGGTGCCGTCGCCGGCGACGTCGTTGGTCTTGGTGGCGACGCTCTTGGCGAGCTGCGCGCCGAGGTTCTCGAACGGGTCGTCGAGCTCGATCTCACGGGCGACGGTCACGCCGTCGAGGGTGATGGTCGGGCCGCCGAACTTCTTGTCGAGCACGACGTGGCGACCGCGCGGGCCGAGGGTGACCTTGACCGCGTCGGCGAGCTTGTTCACCCCGCGCTCGAGCGCGCGACGAGCGTCCTCGTCGAAACTGATCTGCTTGGGCATAGCGTGTTCCGCTTACCTTTCGGTGGGTCCAGAACGCAAGAACGCCCCGCTCCCCGGCGTTGTGCGGGGCCCGGGGCGTCATGCGCTGCGAGCGGACGTCAGTTGATGACGGCCAGCACGTCGCGGGCGGACAGGATGAGGTAGTCCTCACCGTTGTACTTGACCTCGGTGCCGCCGTACTTCGAGTAGATGACGACGTCGCCGACGCTCACGTCCAGCGGGACGCGGTTGCCCTTGTCGTCGATCCGGCCCGGGCCCACGGCCAGAACCTTGCCCTCCTGGGGCTTCTCCTTGGCGGTGTCGGGGATGACGAGGCCGGAAGCGGTCGTCTCCTCGGCCTCGCTCGTCTGGACAACGATCTTGTCCTCGAGCGGCTTGATGTTCACGCTCACCGGGTTGACCTCCACGGTCGTCGAAAGCGTTGGCAGGATGTGGTTACGGCTCTACCACCCCCGCCGTCGCGGGTGCCGGGGCTGTCGGGCCGTGCGATTAGCACTCTAGCCACGGGAGTGCCAGTCGTGCAAGGAGGGTGGCCGCAGGCGTGGTGAATGCACCCGGAAGCACTCTGACCGGCCGCTTTGGTCCACGGTGGTTCCACGTGAGCTACCTGCCGATACCCCGATCGAGTGGCACCGGCTGAACGCGGGAACGCGCCTTTCCGCGGCAGCGTTGGACCGTCGTTCGTGACGCAGGACACTCCACCCGCGTCCGTCGAGAGGTGGCCACGATGCCGGAACCCCGCCGCGCCGACTGGCTGGCGCTGGGCGAGCAGTATCCCAAGATCGACAGCTTGCTCCACCCCGCGAACGCCGACCACGTCGTGGCGTCGGCCCACCAGATTTCGGCCGGCACGGCCGATGGCGTGACCGGCGTGCTGTTCGGCCTCGTCCGGATGTCGATGGCCCAGTACTCCGCCGATTGCGACGCCCGTGAGCAGGCCGGCGCACAGCGGCGGCGAGTGCGCCTCGAACCGACCGACGAGCTGTTCTCGGGAGACCTGCCGTTCACCTGTCCCCCCACGATCGGCGAGCCCGAGCAGCCGGAGAGCTGACCCTTACCCCCGGCGTGAGTTTCTGGTTAGGTTCTCACCACCTGGCACCAGAACCCTGGGGGTTTATGCCCATGTCGTCCCGTTCCCTGCCGAGATCGGCGGCCCTCGCCGCCGCTGTCGCCCTCCTCAGCGGCCTCGCCGCCGCTCCCGCCCAGGCCGCTACCACCGAACAGCGGCAGCGGGACTTCTCCGCCGCCGCAACCGAGTTCGGGGTTCCGCTCAACGTCCTGCTCGGCGTCTCCTACCTCGAGTCCCGGTGGGACTTCAACGCCGGGACGCCCAGCACCTCCGCCGGCTACGGCCCGATGCACCTCACCGACCTGCGCGAAGCCGGGGTCGCGGGCAGCCACCACGACGAAGGCACCGAGGACCCGCGCGGCGACGACGCGCGGCCCGCCCTGCACCCGCAGGCCGGCCCCGCCGCTCCGCCGCCGACCCTGCAGACCGTCGACGAGGCCGCGCAGCTCCTCAAGACCGATGCCAAGACCCTTCGCAGCGACCCCGCCCAGAACATCCGCGGTGGGGCCGCGCTGCTCGCGAAGTACCACGCCGGCCAGACCGATTGGTACGACGCCGTCGCGCGCTACAGCGGCTCCGCCGACACCGCCGCCGCGCAGACCTTCGCCGACGAGGTCTTCGACACCATCAAGACCGGTGTCGCCCGGACCACCGACGACGGCCAGCAGGTCAGCCTGAGCCCGACCGCGGACCTGCGGGTGCCGAAGCACGCCGAGACGGCGGCCGCGAACGTCGAATGCCCGCGGACCGTGGCCTGCGAGTCCGTGCCGGCTCCCTACCAGGAGCTGCCGAACGACGACTACGGCAACCACGACCTCGCCAACCGGCCGGTCAGCCAGAAGATCGACCACATCGTCATCCACGACACCGAGGGCTACTGGGACAACGTCCTGGACCTCGCCCAGGACCCGACGTACGTGAGCTGGCACTACACCATCCGCTCGGCCGACGGCCTGATCGCGCAGCACGTGCCGACCAAGGACGTCGCCTGGCACGCGGGCAACTGGTACGTCAACGCGAAGTCCATCGGCATCGAGCACGAGGGCTTCGCCGCGAAGGGCACCTGGTACACCGAAGCGATGTACCGGTCGAGCGCGAAGCTCGTCGGCTACCTCTCGCGCAAGTACGGCATCCCGCTCGACCGGGCGCACATCATCGGCCACGACAACGTGCCGGGCACGATCCCGTCGACCATCGCGGGCATGCACTGGGACCCGGGCCCCTACTGGGACTGGTCGCACTACTTCGACCTGCTGGGCGCGCCGCTCGGCGGGTTCGGCCTGCCCGGCTCGTCGCTGGTCACCATCGACCCGGACTTCGTGAAGAACCAGCCGATCTTCACCGGCTGCGACACGGCCGGAACCCCCTGTCCCGCAAGGGGTTCCGAAGCCGTCGTGCTGCACTCGGAGCCGAATGACGCTTCGCCGCTGCTGAAGGACGTCGGCCTGCACCCGGACGGCTCGCCGTCCACGATGGCCGTCTCCGACGTCGGCAGCCGCGCCGCGACCGGGCAGCAGTACGCGGTCGCCGACGTCCGCGGCGACTGGACGGCGATCTGGTACCTCGGGCAGAAGGGCTGGTTCCACAACCCGCGCAACGCCCGCGTCGCCAAGCCCGCGATCGGCTGGGTCGTGACGCCGAAGCCCGGCCTCGCGACGGTGCCGGTCTACGGCCGCGCCTACCCCGAGCCCGAGGCCTACCCGGCGAACGTGACGGTGCAGGCGATCACGCCGCTGCCGTACACGCTTTCCGCCGGGCAGAAGTACTCCTCGGCCGGGACGGTCGGCTCGGAGTACTACTCGGCCACGACGTTCGACGTGGCCGACCACGTGGTGGTGAAGGGCAAGCTCAAGTACGTCCAGATCCAGTTCGGGCACCGGATCGCGTTCGTCAAGGCGGACGACGTCCGGATCGTCCCCGCGTTCTGACCAAATGCCGTGAAGGCCTCCTTACCGGCTCTCATGGCCGGTAAGGAGGCCTTCACGGCATTCAGGCATCCAGCGCGACCTTCGCCCCGCCCGCCTCTTCGGTGTTGCGGCGGGTCTTCGCCCAGCCGTTGCGGCCGCGGATGAGCCGGAACAGCGCGCGCCACGACGTCACGTAGAACGTGTAGATGTACGCCGCGTACGCGAATCCCATCCCGATCCCGCGCAGGAAGTTCTTGCTGCGCAAGCACTTCAGCTGGTAGATCGGGCCCCAGACGAGGAACGGCAGCAGCCCGAACGAGCCGTAGACGGCAAAGAGGATCCAGGCGCCGCCGGTGAACCACGTCCACATCTGCGCCGGGTCGCCCGCGGTGCTCACCAGCAGCAGGACGAACGGGATCGGGTACAGCAGCGAGCCGAGCAGCTGCAGCCACGGCTGGGCGAGGTAGTACATCATCTCCGCGGCGCCGAGCGTGCTGACGTGCGGCGAGTCCCAGATCCGCCGCAGGTAGCGGGCGCACTGCATGGTGCCCTGGCCCCACCGCGTGCGCTGCACCAGGAACCGCCGCAGGCTGTACAGACCTTCTTGCGCCACATGGGAATCCGGCGTGAACCCGGTGCGCCAACCCTCCGTCAAGAGGTGGACGCCGAGCTCGAAGTCCTCCAGCAGCGAGCCGCGCCACGGCTGTTCGCCGGGGCCGGCGATCGAATCGAGCGCGGTGAGCCGGGTGAACTGGCCGTTGCCGCCCATCGAGATCGTGCCGGTGAAGCCGCGGGACGTCTGGATCGCCGCGATCGCCGTGCGGAACTCCAGGTCCTGCAGCTGCGCGAGCTTGAGGCCGAACCACCGCCCGACGGGGTTGCGCGACGGCGGCGGCGTCCCGACGTTGCTCATCCGGACGTCGAGCTGGACCGCGCCGATCCCCGCGTCGCCGAAGAGGTGGTCCGCGGCGCAGACCTCGAGGCAGTTCGGGGCCGGGCGGCCGTCGGCGTCGACCACCACGACCACGACGTCGTCGCGGGCCGTGTCCGGGCCCATCCACTCGTTCAGCGCCCGGTAGGCGGCGTTGAGCGCGTCACCCTTGCCGGTCCTGGCCTCGGGCCGCACGCGCGGCACGAGGTGCAGGTACGGGTCGTAGCCGCCGTGGCGCCGCCACAGCATCCGGACGACGCGGGCGGTGCGGTCGTCGGAGTCGTCGTCGACGACCCAGACGTGCGCCTTGCGGAACGTCGTGCGCAGGTAGCGCACGGTCTCGCGGATGACCGTCTGCTCGTCGCGGCACGGCACGAAGAAGTGCCACGTGAAGTCCGCCGGATCTCCCACCGGGCCGGGTTTGCGGCGCAGGTAGGGCACGACGATCACGACGACGTACACGAGGAACGCCACGCTCATCGTCAGCGCGAACGCCTGCGTGATCGCCAGCAGGACCTTGACGCTCATGCGTTCTTCTTCCGCGTCGCGAGCCAGACGAACAGGACCAGCGAGACGGCGCCGCCGAACACGCTGACCATCGAGCCGAGCAGGGTGTGGCCCCAGTAGTAGCCCTCGCCGGTGCCGAGGCCGTGGACGAGCCCGGCGATCGTGAGAATGCGCAGCTGGTTCACCAGCACGACGACGATCGCGGAAATGCCGAGGGAAAAGAACAGGCGCTTCGCATTCCGCGGCCGGAAGTACAGCATGATCATGGTCACAACGAGCAGCGGAAGCAAAAGGAACGCCGAAGAACATTCCGGCGTCATTCTCAACCCGAATGGCGCAGCGCCGCTCAACCCAAAGTAAACAGACTCGCGATCAGGCGCGACGTAAACACCCGATGTAGTGACGACGTCGAGGATCGCGCCGGCGAGGCGCACTTCCAGTTCGCGGTAGAACCGCTCGGCCAGCACCACCGCGGCCCCCGCCGCGGCCAGCGCGCCGAGCGCGATGACCAGCGGAAACTTTGTCATGCCTGAGTTCGGAGCGCTCGCTACGGCCACGACATTCCTCTCGGTGTCGATTCTTCGAACAAGCTGAAGACAGGGTTCAAGCGCCCATTCGGCAGCATCAATGGCGACCTTGCTAGGCCGTCCGGGTGATCGCGATCGCGACCAGCGGAAACAGTGCCGGGAAACACCCGATGCGGTGATCCGCGAAATTTCGTGTGCTATTCGGACCACTCTTGGCGATAGTCGATTTGCGAATCCCCGGGAACCTCACCGAATTCGGAGGATCAGTTGATGAAGAGCTCCCTCGTGCGCCGCGGCGGCCTGCTCGCCGCGGTCGTGGCGAGCGTCGTGCTCGCCGGCGCGGCACCCGCCTGGGCCGCGCCCGGCGACGGGTCCGCGTACGGCGTCAAGGTCGACGTGACGCTGCTCGGCCAGCCCGCGGTGAAGGTCGGGCCGCTCGCGGCCGCGAGCACCGCCGGGCCGACCACGAGCACCGTGGCCGGCGCGAACGCGGCCGGCATCCTGACCGCCGGCGTGATCACCGCCGAGGCCGAGCGCGACGAGAACTCCGGCGCGGTGACGGCGAAGGCGACCACGGCCGACGTCGGGCTGCCGCTGCTCAAGGCCGCACTCGGCACGGTCGGCGTCAAGACCGTCGAAGCCGTGTGCACCGCCACCCAGGAAGGCGTCAAGGGCAGCAGCACGCTGGCCGACGCGAAGCTCGGCAGCATCGGCGCGATCGACGCCCACCCGGCGCCGAACACCCAGGTCAAGGTGGCCGTCGGACTCGTCGACATCGCGACGATCACCCTCAACGAGCAGATCCGGAACAAGGACGGCAGCCTCACGGTCAACGCCCTCCACGTGAAGCTGCTCGGCGGGGTCGTCGGCGCGCTGGGCTCGGGCGACGTCATCGTGTCGTCGGCGACGTGCGGCCCGGCCGCGCCGCCGATGCCGCTGGCGTCCGGCGCGGGCCTGTGGATCGGGCTCGGCCTGCTCGGCGCCATCGCGGTGCCGGCCGGGACGCGCCTCTTCCGCAACCGCCGCACGGCCTGAGCGGGGCCCGGATGTACAAGATGCCGGGTGCGGGCGTCGGCGTGGCCGGCGGCGGGGTGGGCACCCTCGCCGCCACCGGTGCCGACATCGGGTGGTGGCTGGCCGTCGGCGTGCTGCTGGTGCTGCTCGGGACCGCCGCGCTGATCGCCGTCCACCGCCGAAACCGCCGGTTGTCCCAGGCGCGGGACTGAGATGGGGCCGTCGGCGTGTGCCCCTCGCACGCCGGCGGCCTCTCGGGAGAAATTTCCTGGACACTGGACTACGTGGAGAAGGAGCACCGCGGGGTGGATGTGATGTTGCTGGCCGGGACCCGCCCGGAAGCGCTCAAGCTCGCGCCGCTGGCCCTGGCCATGGACGCGCACCCGGCCTTGCGGCCGATCCTGGTCCACAGCGGGCAGCACGCGGGCATGGTCGAGCAGGCCTTGGCGCCGTTCGGCCTGGTCGCGGACGCGTGGCTGGACGTGCCGCCGCGCGTCACCGGCGGCCAGGCGGAGCTCGTCGCGGGTCTACTGCCCGCGCTCGACGACGTGCTGCGCCGGTTCGGCCCGGCCGCGCTCGTCGTCCAGGGCGACACCACGACGACGCTCGCCGGCGCGCTCGCCGCGTTCTGGCTGGGCATCCCGGTGGTGCACCTCGAAGCCGGGCTGCGCACGCACGACCTCACGGCACCGTTCCCGGAGGAGGGCGCGCGGCAGATGGTGTCCCGCCTGGCGGCGCTGCACTTGGCGCCGACCCTCGGCGCGGCGGCGGAGCTGCGCTCGGAAGGCGTTGCGCGGCAACGCATCGCGGTCACGGGCAACACGGTCGTCGACGCGGTGCTGGCGATCGCGGCGCGCGACCTGCCGGCCCGCGACACGGCGCTGGCGCTGCTGGAGATGGAGATCGCGGAGGCGGGCGAGCGGCTGGTGCTCGTGACGTCGCACCGGCGCGAGTCGTGGGGCGCGCCGCTGGAGCGGACGCTGGCGGCGGTGCAGCTGATCGTCGCCGAGCACCCGGACGTGCAGGTGCTGTTCCCGGCGCACCCGAACCCGCAGGTCCGCGGCCAGGTGGAAGCCGCGCTGGACGGCATGCCGCGGGTGACGGTCACGGACCCGCTGGAGTACCCGGACCTGGTGCGGGCCCTGCGGCTGGCGTCACTGGTGCTGACGGACTCCGGTGGGATCCAGGAGGAGGCGCCGACGTTCGGGACGCCGGTGCTGGTGCTGCGCGACGTCACCGAGCGCGCGGAGGTCGTGGAGGCGGGGTGCGCGTGGCTGGTGGGCACGGACACCGAGCGCATCGCGGACACGGCGGCGCGGCTGCTGAGCGGCGAGCTGCGGCCGGCGCACGTGGGAAACCCTTACGGCGAAGGCAATGCGGCGGTGCTCGCGGTGGCGGCGATCGAGGAGCTGCTCGGGGTGGGCTCCCCGGCACACCGGCACGCCGCAGCTTCCTGACGCCCGCCCGCGATGGCATGAACGACTCTTTCATGCCATCCGACGACATGAAAGAGTCGTTCATGCCATCCGGGTGGCGCCGGGGACCCAGCCACGACGCAGTGAATGAGTCATCCACTGCGTTCGAGCGGGACGACCGGCTAGAGCGAGACCACACTCACCGGGAGCGCCGGGTTCGCGCTGAAGTCCAGCGCCGCCGTCGGGCGCTTGGCCGCCACCACGTGCGCACCCAGTGCCGCGATCATCGCGCCGTTGTCCGTGCACAGCCGGGGCCTCGGGACCCGCAGCTCGATGCCGGCCGCGGCGCAGCGCTCGGCCGCCAGCGACGACAGCCGCGAGTTCGCCGCCACGCCACCGGAAATCACGATCGTGCCGATCCCCTGTTCCTCGGCCGCGCGGATCGCCTTCATGGTCAGCACGTCCGCGACGGCCTCCTGGAACGACGCCGCGACGTCGTCCACCGGAATCTCCTCGCCGCGACGAGCCGCGCCTTCGACCCAGCGCGCCACCGACGTCTTCAAGCCGGAGAACGAGAAGTCGTGCTTCGCGTCGCGCGGGCCCGTCATGCCGCGGGGGAACGCGATCGCCGCCGGGTCGCCGTTCTTCGCCGCCTTGTCGATCGGCGGGCCGCCCGGGTACGGCAGGCCGAGCACCCGCGCGACCTTGTCGTACGCCTCGCCCGCCGCGTCGTCCACAGTGGACCCCAGCTCGGTGATCGACGACGCGATGTCGTCGACGCGCAGCAGCTGCGTGTGCCCACCCGAAACCAGCAGCGCCAGGCACGGCGTGGGCAACGGCCCGTGCTGCAGCGTGTCCACGGCGATGTGCCCGGCCAGGTGGTTCACCCCGTACAACGGCACGTCCAACGCCGTCGCGTACGCCTTCGCCGCGGAGACGCCGACGAGCAGCGCTCCCGCCAGGCCCGGCCCGGCCGTCACCGCGATGGCGTCCACATCGGACAAGGAAAGCCCGGCCTTTTCGAAGGCGCGAGAAGTCGTCGGGACCATCGCTTCGAGGTGGGCGCGGCTCGCGACCTCGGGCACCACGCCGCCGAAGCGGGCGTGCTGCTCGACGCTGGAGGCGACCTCGTCGGCGAGCAGCTCGACCGTGCCGTCGTCGTGCAGGCGGACCAGGCCGACGCCGGTCTCGTCGCACGAGCTCTCGATGCCCATGATGATGCGTGACATCAGCCCGCCACCTCGTCTCGCGTCCGCGCCGGGCGGACCATCGTGTACGCGTCGGCACCGGAAGGCTGGTAGTAGCGCTTCCGAATGCTCAGCCGTTCGAAGCCGTGGCTCTCGTACAGCGCGAGGGCCGTCTCGTTGTCGGTGCGGACCTCGAGGAACACCGGCGCCTCGAACTCGTCGGCGCGGACGAGCAGCGCGCGCAGCAGCGCCTTGCCGATGCCCTGGCGCTGGTGCTCGGGCGCGACGCCGATGGTGTGCACGGTCGCCTCGTACTCGCCACGGCGGCGGCCGACCACGGCCAGCCCCGCGTAACCGAGGAGCTCCTCGCCCTCGTCCGGGCGGGCGGCGAGGTAGAAGTTGCCGACGTCCAGCTCCGAGTGGAAGGCGCGAGCGCTCCACGGGTCGTCGCCGGGGAAGAGGATCTGCTCGATCTCGACGCACCGGGCGATGTCCCGGCGGCGCAGCGGCTCGAGTCTCACGGCGCGGTCACCCGTTTCGGCGCGGTGGGCTCGGCGGCGTCGGGACGCCGCAAGTACAGGGGGGTCAGCGGCGCGGGCGTTTCCTTCGCGAGCAACGCGCTCCGAGCGGCCTTCACCAGCCCGGCCGGCGACGGGAAGCGCGGCTCGATCGGCTGGACGTCGAGCGCGGCGGCGTAGAGCACCGCGCCGTCGCCGGCCGCGACCTTGAGGTCCGTCTCCAGGTCGGCCGGACGCTGGACGTGCGGGCCGTCGGTGCGGTTCCCGGCGGCGTCGTAGGCGGCCCAGTAGACCTCGCGGCGGCGGGCGTCGGTGAGGACGAGGAAAGCGCTGTCGCCCTGGACGACGTCGGCGGCCAGCGCGTCGAGGCCGCAGACCGGGTACACCGGCAGGCCGAGGGCGTGCCCGAACGCGGCGGCCGTGGCCATCCCGGCGCGCAGGCCGGTGAAGGGGCCGGGACCGACGCCGACGACGATCGCGTCGAGGTCCTTGAGGGACACGCCGGCGGTTTCGGCGGCGGCCAGCGCGTGCGGCGTGATCAGCTCGCCGTGGGCGCGGGGGTCGACCGTGACGCGCTCGCCGCGCGTCTCGACCCCGTCAGCGTCCACCGTGACCACACCCGCGGTGACCGCCGGAGTCGAGGTATCGATCGCCAGTACCAACACGGTAAGCAAGCGTACGACCAGGGTCTTCGGCCGCTTGCTGCAGGGGACTGATCCGCACGGTAACGTGCCAAGCGAGTGCGACTCTGGGAGGTCCCCGCGGTGCCCGACCCGTTGTTCCCCACCCTCGTGTCAGGTTCGGGCAAGGAAGCCCTCCGGTTCGGCGAACAAGCTCTCACCTACGACGAGCTTGCCGCCGTCGCCGGCGGCTTGGCCCGCGAGCTGCCCCGTGGCCGCGTCGCCGTCTGGGCGACCCCGACCCTCCACACGAGCGTCGCCGTCGTCGCGGCGCTGCTGGCCGGCGTCCCGGCCGTGCCGCTCAACCCGAAGATCGGCGAGCGTGAGCTGGCCCACATCCTCGCCGACAGCCAGCCTCAGCTGGTGCTGGCCGAACCGGGTGCCGAGCTGCCCTCGGGCCTGGTCGGCCTGCCCCGGCTCGACATCCCGCTGACCGGGGAAAAGACCGCGCTCGCCGAGGAGCCGGACCCCGAGACGCCCGCGCTGATCGTCTACACCTCGGGCACCACCGGCCCGCCGAAGGGCGTCGTCCTCCCCCGCCGCTCGATCGCGACGACGCTCGACGCGCTCGAGGACGCCTGGGGCTGGACCGCGGACGACGTCCTGGTGCACGCGCTCCCGCTGTTCCACGTGCACGGCCTGATCCTCGGCATCCTCGGCCCGCTGCGCCGCGGCGGCTCGGTGCGCCACCTCGGCCGGTTCTCGACCGAGGGCGTCGCGCGCGAGCTGTCGGCCGGCGCGACCATGCTGTTCGGCGTCCCGACGATGTACCACCGGATCGCCGGCGAGGTCGCCGCGGACACCGCCCTGGCGGAGGCGCTGAAGAGCGCACGGCTGCTCGTCTCCGGGTCCGCCGCGCTACCGGTGCACGACCACCAGCGGATCACCGCGGCGACCGGCCAGCAGGTCGTCGAGCGCTACGGGATGACCGAGACGCTGATGAACACGAGCGTCCGCGCGGACGGCGAACGCAAGCCCGGCACGGTCGGCGTCCCGTTGCGCGGGGTGGAAGTCCGGCTGGTCGGCGAAGCCGGGGAGGCGATCGGCGACGTCGAGACGGTCGGCGAGATCCAGGTGCGCGGGCCCAACCTGTTCACCGAGTACCTCAACCGCCCCGATGCGACGGCGGCCGCGTTCGACGGCAGCTGGTTCCGCACCGGCGACATGGCCACGCTCGACACCGACGGGTACGTGAAGATCGTCGGGCGCAAGGCGACCGACCTGATCAAGAGCGGCGGCTACAAGATCGGCGCGGGCGAGATCGAGAACGCGCTGCTCGAACACCCCGGCGTCGCGGAGGCGGCCGTCACCGGCGAGCCGGACGACGACCTGGGCGAGCGGATCGTCGCGTGGATCGTGCCCAGCGGCGACCGGCCGCCGGCCGACGAGCTCGCCGACCACGTCGCGAAGCTGCTCGCGCCGCACAAGCGCCCGCGGGTCGTCCGGTACCTGGACGCGTTGCCGCGCAACGACATGGGCAAGGTCATGAAGCGGGCGCTCGGTGACTAGGCAGCCGGCGCGCGAGGTCGTCGACGCGATCGCGAACGGCTTCGAGGAGTTCCCGACACCGCTGCGTGACGAGCCGGCCGATGGGCCGATCGGCTGGCCCGGCTACCGCGAAGCACGCTCCGCCGCCGAAGAGCGCACCGGTGAGAAGGAGTCGGTCGTCTGCGGGACGGCGAAGATCGGCGACGTCGAGGCCGTGCTGGTCGCGTTCGAGTTCGGGTTCCTCGGCGGGTCGCTCGGGCAGCGGACCGGCGACCGGATCGAGGCGGCGTTCGCGCACGCCCGCGACGCGCGGCTGCCGGTGGTTTCGCTGATCTCGACCGGCGGCAGCCGGATGCAGCAGGGCATGCGCGCGTTGATGCAGCTGCAGCGGGTGGCCCGGGCGTCGGCGTTGACGCGGGCGTCGGGCATCCCGCAGATCTCGGTGCTGCGCGACCCGACGACCGGCGGCGGCTGGGCGACGCTCGGCGCGGGCGCCGACGTCATCCTCGCGCTGCCGGAGGCGCAGGTCGGGTTCGCGGGTTCGCGGGTGCGGCCGGCCGGTTCGCCGGAGGCGTACACGGCGGAGGCCAAGTACGAGTGGGGCCAGGTCGACGCGATCGTCGCACCGGAGGACCTCGGGGCGACGCTGGAGCGGTGGCTGCGCCTGCTGACGGCCCATTCGTCGGCGGCGGCTCCCCCGCCGTCCGCGCTGCGGCCGGTTCCGTTGCCCGAAACGGGCTGGGAAGCGGTGCAGGCCGCGCGTTCCCCGCGCCGGCCGCGGGCCGTCGAGTACCTCGACGCGTACTTCGACTGGCGCTCGGAGGTCAGCGGCGACCGGGCCGGCGGCGTTGATTCCGGGGTGTCATGCGGCTTCGGCTGGCGCGACGGCCGGACGATCGCCTACGCGGCCCAGTGCGGCACACCGACGTTGCCCTCGGGCTTCCGGACAGCGGCCCGGCTGGTCAAGCTGGCTTCGCGGCTGAGGATCCCGGTGCTGACCCTGGTCGACACCCCGGGCGCGGCGAACGACGCGGCCGCGGAACAGGCGGGCGCGGGCGGCGCGATCGCGGCGTTGTTCGAGGCGGTGGCGACGGCATCGATCCCGGTGACAACCCTGGTGATCGGCGAAGGCGGCTCAGGTGGGGCGCTGGCGTTCGCGGCCCCGGAGTCGACGTGGGTGGCGCCGGACGCGTACTTCTCGGTGACGTCCCCGGAAGCCGCGGCAGCGATCCTGAAGCGGCCCGCTTCGGAGGTCCCGGACCTCGCCAACCAGCTGCACCTGCGGCCACAGGACCTGGTGGACCTGGGCGTGGCGCGGGCGGTGGTCAGCCCGGCTCGATGATCGACGTCCGAACAGGACCGCGATCACTGCCGCCGGTGGGTCCATCCGTGGTTGGATCTCGCGATGGGGATTCAACTCAACAGGCGAGCGGCGTTCGGTTTGGGGACCGCTGTCGCCGCCGGAAGCCTTCTGACCGGTTCTCCCGCGTTCGCGCAGGAGGCAGACATCGAGGCCAGCCCGGCCACACCGGACCGGGCCAGGCAGAAAGTGAAGCGCGTCTACGACACCGCGGCCGCGGAGGCAGGCGGCATCTGGAACTCCTGCATCAGCGTGGCCGACCAGGTGGCCGTCGACGTGGCGTCCGACGAGATCGTCGAGGCGTACAGCGTCAACAAGGTGGCCGTCGCGGTCACCTTGATGGACAAGATCGACCGTGGCCTGCTCACGCTGGACCAGCAGGTCCAGGTGCCGGAGAGCATCGTCGTGCCCGGTGGCGACGGCATCATCATCCTGGACAAGGCGTACCCGAGCGCGTTCACGCTGGGGCACGTCCTGTCGCTGTTCCTCACGGTTTCGGATGACACGTGCGTCCGGCTGGTGGGGCTCGTGGTTCCGGCGGCCGAGATCAACCAGATCCTGGTGGCCAAGGGCTTCCCCAAGACCCAGGTCACGCCGGTGGCCAACCCGAACCGCTACTTCCTCGGCCAAACCACTCCGCGCGAGACCCACGACCTGCTGAAGGCGCTGCTCGCGGGCACATTGTTGAGCCCGGCGTCGACGGACTACCTGCTGTCCATCCTGCGGTCGCAGGTGGCGTTCACCGACGGTATCCGCCGTGAGATGTCGTCCGCCGATCGGGCGAGGATCGCCACGAAGGCGGGCTGGCTGAACGACGGCCGCAACGAGGCGGGCATCATGTTCGACGCCGCGGGCAAGCCGGTGTTGATCTACTCGATGTTCGCGCACGGCCAGGCGAACCCGGAGGACTTCGGGGCCACGCACCCGGTCCGGCAGGCCACCGCGAAGATGGGGCCGAAGTTCCTGCGCGCGGTCGACAAGATCGCGGGCGCCGGCACCAAGACGTTCCGGGCACCGGCCTACCAGCCGTCCAACGGCGGCTGAGAGCAGCTACGGAGGGCAGCGACCACCGTGGACACCGGGCGGTCGCTGCCCTCCGGCAGTTCCGAACCCCGATTGGCCCGGTGCGGACTTACGCCCGCACCAGCTCCGGAACTCGGTCGGCCCAGGTGCCGTGCGGCTCCAGGGCCACCTCGCGGACGTCGTCCTCGCGGCGGTCCAACCTGACCACCAAGTAGTCGGCCGACAGGCGCTCCGCCGAGCCCTCGCCCCACTCGACCACGATCGCCGAGCGTTCCAGGTCCGTGTCCAGGTCGAGGTCGTCCAGCTGGGACAGGTCGCCGCCCAGGCGGTACGCGTCCACGTGCACCAGGGGCACTCCGGCGGCGCCCGCCGGGTGGACGCGGGCCAGGACGAACGTCGGTGAGCTGACTCGGCCGCCGACGCCGAGGCCGTCCGCGATGCCGCGGGTCAGCGTCGTCTTGCCCGCGCCCAGCGGGCCGGCCAGGAGCACCAGATCACCCGCGCGCAGCGCTCGGCCGAGCGCGCGCCCGAAAGCCATTGTCTCTTCGGGCGTGGGAAACACCATGGTCAACGCTGCCACCACCAGGATCGCCGGGACGAGTTTTCGCCGTCCGCACCGGAACAGCGTTGCAGGAGGTCGATCAGATAGCTGTTCACCAGCTCGGGCTGTTCGAGCTGCACCATGTGGCCGGCGCCGCGGACGCGCACCAGCTCCGCGTCGGGCAGCTCGGCCGCGATCCGCTCGGCGTGCGAGAACGGCGTGAACCGGTCCGAATCACCGCCGATGACCAGCACTTCCGCGTGCTTCAGCCCGGCCAGCGCGGCGTACCGGTTGTGGCTGCCGAGCGTGTCGACGAAGTTGACGAGCCCGCGGACCGGCGTCACCCCGAGCATCTCGAGCATGAAGTCGACGAGCCTCGGCGCGACGTCCCGGCTGCCGAAGGCCAGCCGCCGCACGGCCTGCCGGGTCAGCTGCCCGCCCGCCGCGCGGACGAACTCCACCAGCCCCGGCTGCCAGCCGGCGAGACCGCCGGCGGCGCGCGTCAGCGGGTTGTACTTCGAGAGCAGCGAACGCGGCAACCCGCGTGCGCCCACTTCGCCCGCCGCGGTCGCGATGAACGCGACGCCTTCGATGCGCTCCTCGAACAGCGAAGGGAACTCGGCGGCCAGCTCCATGATCACCATGCCGCCCATCGAGTGCCCCAGCAGCACGATGGGGCCGTCCGGGACCACGGACCGCAGCACGACGTCGAGGTCGCGCGCGAGCTGCTCGATCGTCGAGTTCTCCGCGGACGCCGCGCCGGACAGGCCGTGGCCGCGGTGGTCGTAGTAGACCTGACGCACGCGCGGCAGGCGAAGCGTCGCGAGGTCGCGACGCTGGAAGTGCCAGCAGCGCCGCGAAAGCGCGAAGCCGTGTACGCCCACGACAGTCAGTTCGGGTTTGCCGCCGTCCTCCGGGTCGATCTCCTCGACCGAAAGCGGCGTGCCGTCGTCGGCCGCGACCGTGGACATGCGGTCCGGCTTCAGCTCCCCCAGCGGCTCGTCCACGTACGGATCCTCACTGTGCCGCCGCTGCTGCGCGGCGACGATAGCGGCGGCGGCGGTCCCGGTGGCGATGGCCCCGACCCCGCCGGCGATGGCCAGCAGTCGACGTGAAGGTGTCACGACGGCGCCCCCAGATACCGGCGCCGGACCCGCGGGCGGTACATCGAGGTGACGATCTCGTAGTCGATGGTGCCCAGCTTGTCGGCCCATTCGCGGGCCGTCGGCTCGCCGTGCGTCCCCTGCCCGAACAGGACGACTTCGTCGCCGACAGCGGGCTCGTAGTCGCCGCAGTCGACGACGAGCTGGTCCATGCAGACGCGCCCGGCGACCGGCCGCCGCTGCCCGCCGAGCCAGACGTCCATGCGCCCGGACAACGATCGCGGGACGCCGTCGGCGTACCCGGCCGGCACGAGCGCCAGGTTCGTGTCGCGCGCGGCCGTCCAGGTGTGCCCGTAGGACACCGATTCGCCGGCCTCGATGCGCTTGACCAGCGCGACCGCGGACCGGAACGTCATGGCCGGGCGCAGGTCTTCGGCCTGCGGCACCGGGTTGAGCCCGTACATCGCGATACCGGGGCGGACGACGTCGAAGTGCAGGTCCGGGCGGGTGAGCAGGGCCGCGGAGTTCGCCAGGTGCCGCTTCGGGTCGAGCCCGGCGGCGCGGGAGACGTCGTAGGCCTCGGCGAACCGCTTCGCCTGGATGTCGACCGAAGGGTGCGCCGGCTCGTCCGCGCACGCGAGGTGGGACCAGATCGCGACGACTTCGACCCGCGGTTCGGCGGCCGCCGCTTCGACCAGCTCGGCCCAGCGGGCGGGCGGGCAGCCGTTGCGCGAGAGCCCGGTGTCGATTTTGAGGTGCACACGCGCTCGGGTACCCGCTCCGGCGGCGGCCGCGATGCGGCGTAGCTCACCCAGGGAGCTGGCCGCGAGGTCGACGCCGGCCTCGATGCCCGGCGCGAAGTCGACGTCCGGGGTGTCCAGCCAGCTGAACAGCCGGGTCGTGATCCCGGCTTCGCGCAGGGCCAGGGCCTCGCCGAGCGAGCACGTGCCGAGCCAGCCCGCCCCGGCCTCGACCGCGGCGCGCGCCACCGGCAGCGCGCCGTGGCCGTAGGCATCGGCCTTGACCACAGCCATCACTTCGGAGCCGGACGCTCGGGCGCCCAGCAAGGTGAGGTTGTGGCGGATGGCGTCGAGGTCGATGTCGACCTGCGCCCTCGGGCTGCGTTCATGGGAGAAACTGGAGGACATAGCGCCCTCCAGTTTCCCATGACCCGAGGTCAGGGCAGGCGCAACCCGGACGTGGCGGAGAACACGTGCAGCTCGTCGGGACGAATCCGCAGGTGCAGCGTGTCACCCATGGCCGGCGGGGTGCGCGGGTCGACCCGGACGACGACGTTGGGGCGGGTGTCGTCGGCGTCGGTCTGGGCGAGCTTGCCGTAGACGAAGGCGTCCGAGCCGAGCTCCTCGACCAGGTCCACCTTGATCGGCAGGGTGCCGTCTTCGCCGTTGGCGACCTCGAGTGCCTCCGGCCGGAAACCGAGGGTCACGGTGTCGCCGTCGGCCGCGGCGATGGTCTCGCGGGTCAGCGGCACGCGCGCGCCACCCACCTCGGCACCGTCGGCCGTGAGCTTCGCGGTGGCGAGGTTCATCGCCGGCGAGCCGATGAACCCGGCGACGAAAGCGTTCGCGGGCCGGTCGTACAGGGCGCGCGGGGTGTCGCACTGCTGCAGCAGGCCGTCCGACAGCACGGCGACGCGGTCACCCATCGTCATGGCCTCGACCTGGTCGTGCGTGACGTACACGGTGGTGACGCCGAGGCGGCGCTGGAGCGCGGCGATCTGCGTACGCGTCGACACACGCAGCTTCGCGTCGAGGTTCGACAGCGGCTCGTCCATGAGGAAGACCTGCGGCTCGCGCACGATCGCGCGGCCCATGGCGACGCGCTGGCGCTGACCACCGGAGAGCGCCTTCGGCTTGCGGTCGAGGTAGTCCACGATGTCGAGCAGCTTCGCGGCCTCGAGGACCTTCTGCTTGATCTCGGACGCGGGGCGGCCGGCGATCTTCAGCGCGAAGCCCATGTTCTGCGCGACCGTCATGTGCGGGTACAGCGCGTAGTTCTGGAACACCATGGCGATGTCCCGCGAGCGCGGCGGCAGCTGCGTGACGTCGCGGTCGCCGATCCAGACGGCGCCGTCGTCGATGTCCTCGAGGCCGGCGAGCATGCGCAGGCTGGTCGACTTGCCGCAGCCGGACGGGCCGACCAGCACCAGGAACTCGCCGTCGGCGATCTCCAGTTCCAGCGCGTCGACCGCGGGCCGCTCCGACCCCGGGTAGCGCCGGGTCGCCTTGTCGTAGGTGATGGAAGCCATCGGTCAGTCCTCTCCGAGATTCCGCCGGACCCCGTACGCCGCTTCGCGGGCTTCGAGGTGGCGCTGCTGGATCCGGTGGCCCTCGGCGCGCTGCGCCTCGGTCGGCTCGTCCAGCTCGAGCCGCGTCTTCTGATTTCCTTGCCAGGACGGGGGTTCCGCACTGGAAGTCAAGGCCCAGGCCGCCTGCCGCGCCGCACCAATGGCGACGTACTCGGCGGCTTCGGGCAGTTGCACGGGCACGCCGAACACCAGCGGCGCGACCGCGCGGACGGCGGCCGACTGCGCGCCCCCGCCGATCAGCAGCACGCGGCGGACGTCGAGGCCGTGCGCGCGCACCGCGTCGAGGCCGGCGGCCAGGCCGCAGAGCATGCCTTCGACGGCACTGCGCGCGAGGTTCTCCGGGGTCATGTTCGCCCGGGTCAGGCCGGCCAGGGAGCCGGTGGCGCCGGGCAGGTTCGGGGTGCGCTCGCCGTCGAGGTAGGGCAGGAAGGTCAGGCCGCCGGCGCCGGGCTCGCCCCGCAGCGCGAGCCGGTCGAACTCGCTCAGCGTCGCGCCGAGCATGGCGGCCGTCGCGGTGAGGACGCGGGCGGCGTTGAGCGTGCAGGCGAGGGGCAGGAACCGGCCGGTGGCGTCGGCGAACCCGGCGACCTCGCCGGACGCGTCGGCCGCGCCGCTTTCGGCGACGCCGAACACCGTGCCGCTGGTGCCGAGCGAGACGACGACGTCGCCCGGCTGCAGTTCGAGCGCGAGCGCGGCGGCCATGTTGTCGCCGGTGCCGGCCGAGACGAGCACGCCATCGGAGGTGTGGCCGGCGGTGTCGGCCGGGCCGAGCACGGCCGGCAGCTCCGGCGTCCGGCCGCCGAAGGCGTGCGCGAGGACGTCGGGGCGGTAGGCGTTGTCGGACGGCGAGAAGTAGCCCGTGCCGGACGCGTCGCCGCGGTCGGTGACCGGGTCGCCGCCGGTGAGCTTCCAGGTCAGCCAGTCGTGCGGGAGCAGCACACGCGCGACGCGGTCGGCGAGTTCGGGTTCGTTGTCGGCCAGCCAGCGCAGCTTCGTGACGGTGAAGCTGGCGACCGGGACCGAGCCGACGGACTTCGCCCAGACCGAGGGCCCGCCGAGCTCGTCGATGAGGTCGAGCGCCGACTGCGCGGAGCGGGTGTCGTTCCACAGCAGCGCGGGCCGGACGACCTCGCCGGCTTCGTCGAGGGTGACCATGCCGTGCTGCTGACCGCCGACGCCGATGGCCCGGACGTCGTCGAGCAGGCCCCGGGTGGCTTCCCGGAACGCGTCCCACCAGGCGGCGGGGTCGACCTCGGTGCCCTCGGGGTGCGGCGCGCGGCCGGTGCGGACGATCTCACCGGTGCGCGCGTCGCACACGACGACCTTGGTCGACTGGGTGGACGAGTCGATGCCGGCGACCAGCTCAGCTGTCATAGGGCTGCCCCTCTGCGACGTGTTCGACGATCTCGATCGTGGTACCGGCGTTGAGCGCGGCCTCGATCTCCTCGGTGGGCGTGGCTTGCCCGGTGATCAGCAGGTCGTAGTCGCCGACGTCGCCGTGCGCGTAGGTGGCGGTGCGGCCGAACTTCGAGTGGTCGACGACGAGGACCGTCTGGTTCGCGACCTTGAGGGCCGCCTTCTTCAGCTCGGCGTAGTCGCGGTCGGGGTGGAAGAGCCGCCCGACGGCGACGGCGGTGACCGAGACGAACGAGACGTCGGCGCGGAGCGAGTCGAGCAGGTTCAGCACCTCGGGGCCGGCGCAGGAGTCGTACTCGTGGGAGTAGCGGCCCCCGGCGAGGACGACCTCGACCCGCGGGCCGAGCAGGCGGGCGGCGTGCAGCGAGTTGGTGACGACGGTGAGGGCGTCGATCTCGGCCAGGCGCTTGACCAGCGGGAGGAGGGTGGTGGAGTCGTCGACGAAGACGGTCTGGCCGGGCTGGACGTGGTTCGCGGCGGCGTCGCCGAGGGCCTCTTTTTCGCCGTGGTGGAGCGTGTCGCGGAAGCGGGCGGCGGTCTCGATGGTGAGGGCCGGGTAGGCCTCGACCTTGCCGCGGAGCTTGCGCAGGAGGCGGCGCTCGGCCAGCTCGTCGAGGTCCCGGTGCATGGTCATCAGGCTGACCTTGAACCGCGCGGTCAGGTCGTCGATCCGCGCTTCGCCCTGTTCGATGACGTGGTCGAGGATGCTCTGCCGCCGCTGCTCAACGACGGCATCCGACGGCCGGGTCCTGGACACACGGCATTCTTACCAGATTTATCGCCCGGAGTTAACAGAGAACTCGATAACTCTTCTCAGGACGTTAGTGAGCGGATCGCGCGGATCGCCTCCGGAATGGCGTGGACCAGCCCCGACGCCGACGTCGGGGCGTTCTGGGCCGCGATCGCCCCCGCCAGCGAGTGCACGTGAGCCGCCGCGGCCGCGGCCAGCCACGGGTCGAGGCCGGCCGCCAGGAGGGCGCCGATCAGGCCCGACAGCACGTCACCCGAGCCCGGGGTCGCCAGCCAGGCACCGTGGGGCTTGTTGACCGCCACCCGGCCGTCCGGGGCCGCGATCACCGTCACGTGCCCCTTCAGCAGCACCACCGCGTCGTACTTCTTCGCCGCTTCGCGCGCCGCCGTCACGCGGTCCGGGCCAGGCTTCCGGCCCATCAGGCGCTCGTACTCGCCCGCGTGCGGGGTCAGGACCAGCGGGGTGTCCGGGTCGCGCGCGTCGAGGACGTCCGGGGACTTCGCGATGATCGTCGTCGCGTCCGCGTCCGCGCAGACCGGCAGGCCGCGGCCGAGGACGTACCGCACCACGTCCTTGCCCTCCGAGCCCGTGCCGATGCCCGGCCCGACTGCCCACGCCTGCACGCGCCCGGCGTCCGCGACCGTGCCCGTCGCGATGACCTCCGGCCACTGCGCCCGGACGACGTCGGCCGCGTGGCCCGCGTACCGCACCATCCCGGCCGTCGCGCGCACCGCCGAACCCGCCGTCAGCACCCCCGCGCCCGGATACGTCGCCGAACCCGCCGCGACGCCGACCACGCCCTGGCTGTACTTGTCGTCCTCCGGTCCCGGCACCGGCCAGGCCGCAGCGACGTCCACGATGTCCAGCCGCTGCAGATCGGGGTCCGCCAGCTCGAGGCCGATGTCGACCAGCACGACCTCGCCGCACCACGACGGCGCCAGCGCGTGCACCGGCTTGAGTGCACCGAACGTCACCGTGCGGGTCGCCTTCACCGCCGGACCGTCGACGGCGCCGGTGTCCGGGTCGACGCCACTGGGCAGGTCGACGGCGACGATCGGTGCTTCGACCAGCTCGACGAGCCGCGCCGCGTCCGGCCGCAAGGATCCGCTGGCTGAGATGCCGACGATGCCGTCCACGACGACGTCAGCCTTCGCGATCCACTGTGGACCATCCTCGGCGGATACCACCCGGCCGCCCGCCCGGCGCAGCGCTGCCAGTCCCTTGGTGTGCGCCTTCTCGGGCTTCAGCAGGATCGCCGTGACGGCGACTCCGCGTCGGCGGAGGAAGGCCCCCGCCCAAAGCGCGTCACCGCCGTTGTCGCCCGAACCGACTAGGAGCACGACGCGACGTCCGGAAACACCGCCTGCGTGGTCCTCGAGAAAGTCAGCGAGCTGCACCGAGAGCCCGAACGACGCCCGGCGCATCAGCTCGCCGTCGGGCGTCACCGCGAACGCCCGCCCCTCCGCCTCGCGAATCCGTTCCGTGGTCCAGATTCCCTGCACGGCGAAGGCCTCCCGCTACTCGACAGTCACGGACTTCGCCAGGTTACGCGGCTTGTCGACGTCGTACCCGCGCGTGCGAGCGATCTCCGCGGCCAGCACCTGCAGCGGCACCGTGGACACCAGCGGCTGCAGCAGCGTCGGCACCGCGGGGACCTCGATCAGCTCGTCCGCGAACGGCCGGACCGTCTCGTCACCCTCTTCGGCGATCACGATCGTGCGGGCGCCGCGCGCCTGGATCTCGCTGATGTTCGACACCAGCTTCGAGTGCAGCACCGCGCGGCCCCTGGGCGACGGCATCACGACGACGACCGGGAGGCCTTCTTCGATCAGCGCGATCGGACCGTGCTTGAGCTCGCCGGCCGCGAAGCCCTCGGCGTGCATGTACGCCAGTTCCTTGAGCTTCAGCGCACCTTCGAGGGCGACCGGGAAGCCGACGTGGCGACCGAGGAACAGCACCGCCTTCGAGTCGGCGATCCGGCGGCCGAGATCCCGCACCTGGTCCACAGTGGACAGTACCTTCTGGACGGCCGCGGGCATGGCCTCCAGCTCGGCGAACTCGCGCGCGACCTCGTCCGGGTACTTGGTCCCGCGGGCCTGCGCCAGCGCCAGGCCGACCAGGTAGTTCGCCGCGATCTGGGCGAGGAACGCCTTGGTCGACGCGACGCCGATCTCGGGCCCGGCGTGGGTGTAGAGGACGGCGTCGGACTCACGCGGGATCTGCGCGCCGTTGGTGTTGCAGACGGCCAGGACGCGCGCCTTCTGCTCACGCGCGTGCCGGACGGCTTCGAGCGTGTCCGCCGTCTCGCCGGACTGGGAGACGGCGACGACCAGCGTCGCGCGGTCGAGGACCGGGTCGCGGTAGCGGAACTCGGACGCCAGCTCGACCTCGACCGGCAGGCGCGTCCAGTGCTCGATGGCGTACTTGGCGACCAGGCCGGAGTGGTAGGCCGACCCGCAGGCGACGACGAAGACCTTGTCGACGTCGCGGAGGTCCTGGTCGGAGATGCGCTGCTCGTCGAGGATGATCCGGCCGTTGTCGAAGTGCCCACGAAGCGTGTTGGCCAGCGCTTCGGGCTGCTCCTCGATCTCCTTGAGCATGAAGTACTCGTGGCCGCCCTTTTCGGCGGCGCTCAGGTCCCAGTCGACGGTGAACGGCTTCGCCTGGGCGGCGTCGCCGTGGAAGTCGGTGACCTCGTAGCCCTCGCGGGTGATGACGACGAGCTGGTCCTGGCCGAGCTCGACGGCCTCGCGGGTGTGCTCGATGAAGGCGGCGACGTCGGAAGCGACGAAGTGCTCGCCCTCCCCGACCCCGACGACCAGCGGCGACGACCGGCGCGCGGCGACGATGGTGTCCGGCTCGTCGGCGTGGGTCACGACCAGGGTGAACGCGCCTTCGAGCCGACGGCAGACGGCGGCGACGCTGGCGGCGAGGTCACCCTTCGTCTCACCCTCGGTGTAGCAGCGGGCGACGAGGTGGGCGGCGGTCTCGCTGTCGGTGTCGCTGGCCATCTCGATGCCACTGGCCTCGAGCTCGGCGCGGAGGGCGGCGAAGTTCTCGATGATGCCGTTGTGCACGACGGCGACGCGCTGGGAGGCGTCGCGGTGCGGGTGCGAGTTGCGGTCGATCGGCGCGCCGTGGGTGGCCCAGCGGGTGTGGCCCATGCCGGCGGTGCCGCCGAAGCTGTCCCGGCCGACCTTGTCGAGCTCGGCTTCCAGGTTGGCGAGCCGGCCCGCCTTGCGCTCGACGGTCAGCGTCCCGGCACCGTCGAGGACCGCGACCCCGGCCGAGTCGTACCCGCGGTACTCCATGCGCCGGAGCCCGCCGAGGACGACGTCCAGAGCCGGGCGGTGCCCGACATATCCCACGATTCCACACACGCGCACCAGCCTAACGAGGGATGTTCAGCGGGTTGACGGGGTCCGAGAACCCGCCTTGACCTGCGGAGATCCGGGGCGAGATGGTCCGGACCAATGCGCCCTGGTGCGCACGTGGGTGAGGGCCCGGGACCCACCGCGCCGAGAAGACCGGCGGCCGGACACGAACCGACTGTCCAGGTGCGCGAGCCGACCGCGCCCACCTCACCGGATGGCATGAAAGAGTCGTTCACCTCGCCAGGCGGCATGAAAGAGTCGTTCATGGCCTCGGTGGCGAGCCGGCGAACGGGCCCGCGGGGCAGCCTCGGGCACCCACGCGGGCGGCGCGCCGGGCGGCGGGCGAGCCGCCGCTCCCTCCGCACAGTAGGGTTCCGGCCATGGCCAGCAAGCCCAAGCAGCTGCTCGCGGAGCTGACGCACCCGGGTCCGCACGAGGTCCTCCGGGGCAACCTCGCCCTGGTCGGGCTGCCCGGCGTGGTGTTCACGCCGCGCGCCGGGCTCGGGTTGCCGGCCGTGGCCTTCGGGCACGGGTGGCTGCAGCCGCCCGATCGGTACCGGCAGCTGCTGCACCACCTCGCCAGCTGGGGCATCGTCGTCGCCGCGCCCGCTACCCAGCGGGGTCCGCTGCCGTCGCACCGGTTGCTCGCCGCCGACCTGCTGACCACCCTCGACGTCGTCACCACCGTGCGGCTCGGGCCGGACGGCATCAGCGTCGACCCGGCCAAGCTCGGGCTCGCCGGGCACTCGACCGGCGGTGGCTCCGCCGTCCTCGCCGCGGCTCAGGACGCGCACGCCGACAACCCGCGGATCAAAGCCGTCGCGACGATCACCGCCGCCCAGACGCTCCCGCCGGCCACCGAGTCGGCGAAGGCCATCACCGTTCCCGGCCTGCACCTCGCCGCCGAAGAGGACCTCGTCGCCCCGAAGGTCGGGCACGCCGAGGCGATCACCGACAACTGGGGCGGTGAAGACGTCCAGCTGCGCACCCTCGGCAAGTCGACCCACCTGGGCGTCACCGAAGGCCGGCACTGGTCGCAGCTGATCATGCACGGCAAGCCGCACCGCAAGACGCAGAAGGTGACGCGCGCGCTGTTCACGGCGTTCTTCCTGACGCACCTGACGGGCACGGACAAGTACCGGCCCCTGCTGGAAGCCGACGTCAAGCTCGCCCCCATCGAGCGCGAAGAAGAACCCGCGCACTGACGCGAAAAGGGCCCGGCCGAAGCCGGGCCCTTCCGAAGAACCTCAGACCAGCCAGCTCGTGCTGGAGAAGTCGTCCTCGTCCTCCACCGGACGCGCGTGCCGGCCCCGCTTCGGCGGTTCCGGCGCCGGCGGGGGCGCGGGAGGTTCCGTCTGAGGCGCCACCGCCGCGGGCATCGGGGTCCCGTAGCTCGGCGTCGGGTAGGGCGTGCGGCCGGTGTCCGCTTCCTCGTCCTCGGCGCCGAACTGCATCAAGGACTCGCGGCCCTTGTCGGCCAGCGTCTTCTCCGTCGCCCAGCCGCCCGCGCTCTGCTTGCGCTTGTTGAGCTCATCCATGTGCTCGGCGTACTTCTGCGCGGCGGCCAGCTCGTTCTTCAGCCCGTCACGGGCTTGCGTCTCGGCCTCCGCGACGCGGCGTTCGCGCAGCCCCCGCTGCTCGTCCTGCTCGCGCGCCGCGGCGTCCATCGTCGAGATCGCCGTGCGATAGCGGTCTTCGGCGCTGCTCATCGGCCCTCCTCAGCCCTGGTCACCGGTCGTACCGGATCGAACGGTCGCCCTCGTCGTCCAGCGAGCCGCTGATCCGGCCCTTGGCGCCGCTCGTTTCGAAGACGCCGCCCTCGATGCGGTACTGGCTGGGCCCGCGCTGCTGGTCACCGCCGCCACCGCCACCGGGCGCGCCACCCATGCCGCCCATCATGCCGCCCATGCCACCCATGCCGCTCATCCCGCCGCCCGAGCTCGCGGCGGCCTGGTGCGCGCCCGCGTCGACCGGGGTCGCGCCGAGACCGCCACCGTCGGCGGACGGCAGGGACGTGTCGCTGCCGGTCTGCGCGCCCGGGTCGAGCGACACCGCGCCGGCGAAGTCGGCCGTTCCGGCGCCCGTGACGGCGGACCCGAAGTCGCTGGCCCCCGCGGTGGACGTCGAGTCGCCGCCGCCACCGCCGGCCACGCCGGAGTCCCCGCCGCCGACACCCGCGTCGGCCATCGCCATCGCGGGCTCCGCGCCGACACTGCCGCCCCCACCGCCGCCGAAGTCGCCGGAGAAGTCCTGGCCGCCCGGGGTGCTGAACCCGCCCCCGCCCGAACCGGCCGCCGCGCCCTGCGTGAAGGCCGGGTCGGGGTTGGCCGGTGCCGGGTCCTTCGTCAGCGGCGACTCGGCGTCCTTGTCGTGCTGGATCGCGGAGCTGCTGGCGTCGGTCGACGCGGGGTCGGTCTTGAGGTCGCTCGCCTTGGGGTCGTCCTTCTCGTCGAGCGTGTACGTCGTCGGCTCGCCCTTGCCGTCGTCGACGGTCACGATCGTCGGGCCGTCCGGCCCCTCCGGCCGCTCGGCCGTGATCTCGAGGTTGCCGTCCTTGATGTGGATCTTGCCGTCGGGACCCGGCTTGTAGCTGCCGTCGGCCGAGGGCTGGCCGTCCTTGACCGCCCCCTGCTGCTGCGAACCCTGCGGGCCGAAGCTGCCGTCGTCGGCCTTGGCGCCGTCCTTGCCGTCCTTGCCGGCTTCGGCCTTGTCGTCGTCACCCCAGTCGAGGTGGTAGTCCTTCTTGTTGCCGTGGCCGTCGTCCACGGAGATGTCCTGCTTGCCCTCCTTGTCGGGCTCGGACATCTCGATCGTGTTGTCGCCCTTCTTGACCGAGACCGTGTCGGTGTCGTCGGTGTCCTTGATGGCTTCACCGGTGGTCGGGTCGATCGGGTACGGCTTGCCGGTGGCCGGGTCGACCTCGAGGGGCTGGCCGGTGATCGGGTTCTTCCCGTCCTCGGGCTTCGCCGGGTCCTCGGTCGCGGGCGGCTCGGCCGCGGACGGCGTCGTGGCGCCACCGCCGGTGCCCCCACCGGTCCCGCCGCCGGTTCCGCCACCCGTGCCGCCTCCGGTGCCGCCCCCGGTGTCCCCGCCCTTGTCGCCGCCCTTGTCGTTGCCGTCGCCCTTGTCGGCGCCGCCACCGGTGTCCTTGGCCTCGGTGAGCTGGTTGCGGTAGCCGTCCATGAACCGCTCGAGCGCGCCGAACTGCTGGTCGATCGTGTCCTTGGCGGACTTGCACGAGCCGTTGAAGGCGTTGATCAGGCCCTGGTACTCGGTCGCGAACGCGCCGTCGCGCCAGTAGCGGCAGACGTTGCGGCCGTACTCCTTGTTCTCGTCGTTGAAGCCGCAGTCGTCGTTCTGCAGCCGCTCGGCGAGGTCCGTCTGGTTGCCGTTCTTCGCGTTGACGGCGTCGACCCAGCCGGCGACCTTCATGAAGTCGTCGAACTCCTCGGTCTCGCCGTTGGCGATCTTGAGGACGTCCTTGGCCATGTTGATGTCGGCCTGGGCGATCGTCGTGCGGTGCAGCTGGAGAACCTCGTCGACCTTCTTCTTGACGGCGTCGTAGACGTGCGTCACGGTCTGCGGGATCAGCTTCGCGGCACCGTCGATCTGCTGCGAAAGCTCCTTGGCGTGCGGCTTGATCGCCTCGTCGTACTTGATCTCCGCCGCGTTCGCGCCCTTGCCCTTCCACTCCCCGAAGAGGGTCTGGAGCTCGGTGTCGCTCTTCGACAGCGAATCCTCGACGACCTTGTGCGCCTTGGAAAGGTCGTCGGCCTCGGTGAGGAACTTCTGGAACTGGATGCCGCGGTTCTCGTGGAACTTGTCCTTGAGGTCCTTCTGCGAGTCGATGTGGCCGGACCCGCCCTTGATCTTGTTCCAGATCTCGTCGGTCCACTGCACCAGGAAGTCGACCGTGACGTTGCCCTGGTCGAGCATTTCGTCGGAGGTCTTCGCGCCGGCCCCCAGCGTCGGCGTGCCGATTCCGTCGAGGTTCTTCTTCGCCGTGTTCTTGCGGTCGGTCTGGGCCTGCTGTTCCTTGCCCTTGGCCTGCGACTCCTGCTTCGCCCGGGCGACGATCTCGTCGGTGTCGTCGTTTTCGAAGACCCGGTAGTCGCCGCCGTCGTCGGAGTAGTTCTCGATGTACTCCTTGGCGTACTTCTCTTCTTCTTCGTTGAAGTTGAAGGTGTTGCGGTCGTACTCCTCCATGAGCTCCGTCTTCGTCTCCATGGAGACGTTCGGGTCATCGAGGATCTTCTTGACTTCCGCCCAGTCGGCCATTACTTGCTCCCCGCCGCGTTCGCCTGCGCACCGGCGTTCGATTCCTGCGCGGTGTACTTGGAGCCCGCCGTCCCGATGCCGCTGCCGAGGTTCATCAGCGCGTTCGACAGCCCGGTCATGCCCGCGCCGATCTCGTCGATCCCGGACTTGTACTTGCTGTAGCCGTCACCGTGGACACGGCCGAAGTCCGCCTGCGCGATTTCGGTCGGCGCGACCTTCTTGGCCTCGTTGGCCGGGTCGTCCGCGACGTCGTTGAGGCGGACCTGCGCCCGCGTCATCGCCTCAGAACTCGCTTCGTAACCGTCTGGCATGGTCGGCTTGCCCCCTTCGATCCACAGCCCCTGTTCCGGGTGTCAAGACTGTGACGCACCCGGACGCCGATCGGTGCCGTCGCAGATGCACACAGAGTCTAGCGTTCGGCCGACCGGCCGACCTGGGCTTTGCCCAAGTGCACTCACCCGGTGGGGTGCTGTGCGGCCCGTGCTTCGGAAATGACTTCGGCGACGCCGCGGACGTCCACGAGCCGGTCGAGCTCGTCCAGATCGACGGACACGCCGTAGCGCACCTCGACCCGCGCGAGCAGCTGAATGCGCTGCCGGGACGTCATGCCGATGTCGTCGAACGGCGTCGTGTCGGTCAGCCGCTCGAGCGGGAGCTGCAGCGCGGTGCAGACGATCTTCCGGATCTCGTCGACGGGGGCCGGGTCAGTCATGGCGCCCATTCTCGCCCCACCAGCGGTCGCGGGCCGCGGCGCGGGACACCTTGCCACTGGAGGTCCGCGGCACCGCGCCCGGCGGGACCAGCCACAGGGCGCGCAGCGGGAGGTCGTGGCCCGCGGACACGGCTCGCCGCACGGCTGTCTCGACGCCGTCGTGGCCGGTGCAGCCGACGACCACGGCGAGGCCCTCGCCGCGGCTGTCCCGCACGGCGAACGCGGCGACGCGGCCGGCCCGGACGCTCGGGTGCGCGGCTTCGACCGTGGCTTCGATGTCCTGCGGGTAGTGGTTGCGGCCGTCGACGATGATCAGGTCCTTCAGCCGCCCGGTGACGTACAGCTCGCCGTCGTGGACGAAGCCGAGGTCGCCGGTGCGGAGCCAGCCGTCCCCGGTGAAGGTTTCGCCGAGGTCCGGGTGGCCCCAGTAGCCGTCCGCGACGTTGGGGCCGGACACCCAGATCTCTTTGTCGACAATTCGGATCCGCTGGCCGTACGGCCGGCCCACCGAGACCAGCTCGCCGCCGTCGAACGTCGTGACCGTCGGACCTTCGTCGCCCGCGCTCGCGACGAACACCGTCGCCTCGGCCAGGCCGTAGCACGGCTTGTGCGCCGCGCGCGGCAGCCCGAACGGTGCGAAGGCGCGGTCGAAGGCCTCGACGCTGGCCGCGCGGATCGGCTCACTGCCGTTCAGCACGGAGTTGACGTGCGACAGGTCGACGTCTTCCAGGTCCCCCGCGGCCTCGGTGACCAGGTCGAAGGCGAAGTTCGGCGCGGCGGTGATCGCGCCGGGGTGCTCGGCGAGCAGCCGGATCCAGCGCAGCGGGTCGCGCACGAACTCCATCGGCGTGAAGAACACCGAGTGCGCGTCCAGGAAGACGGGCACCCCGATGAGCAGGATCAGCCCCATGTCGTGGAAGAACGGCACCCAGCCGACGAGCCGGCTCGACGCGTCCGCGTGGTAGGGCCGGGTGCTCTGCCAGCAGGCGGCCACGAGCGCCCGGTGCGAGATCACGGCGCCGGCCGGGCGGCGCGTCGAGCCCGACGTGTACTGCAGGTACGCCGGGTCGGTCATCGCCACCTCGGCGGGCGGCTCGGCGTCGTCGGGCGCGATGTCCTCGATCGCGAGCAGGACGTCCGGCGGCGCCGGGACCTTCTCCAGGAGGTCCGCCGAGGTCAGGCAGGCCGCCGGGGTGGCGTCCGCGAAGGCCGACTCGATCCGGGCGCGGCCGGTCCGGCCGGTCGGCACGGACAGCGGCACCGCGACGCGGCCCGCGTAGAGCGTGCCGAGGAAGGCGACGATGTACCCGAGGTCCTGGCGGGCGACGATCGCCACGCGGTCGCCCGGCCGGGTGAAGCGCCGCAGCTCGCGGGCGACACCGCGGACGCGGTCGAGCACCTCGGGCCAGCTCAGGGTGTGGTCGGCGGGACCCGGGAAGGTGCGGCACGTGAACGCGGGGCGGTCTTCGGCGGCGTTGCGGAGCAGGTAGTTCGTGAACGGGGTGGTCAGGACCTCTTCCGGGACAGCTGCGGGCGGCACGGGCTCATCCTGCCCTACCGTGAGCAGGCGATGGACGAGTTCGAACGGCACGGGATCGGCGTGGTCTCCGGCCGCGACGCGTGCGTACACGCCTTGCGCTCCCCCGACCTGACGTCGGATCCCGGTGGCGGCTCGCCCAGCGTGCTGCTGCGCGACGGCGACGGCCACACGCGGGTGCGCGGCGTGCTGCGGGAGATCATCGCCGGGCTGGAGCCGCTCCCGGACTCCGTGCGCGCGTCGATCGAAGCCGTCGTGGGCGGGCTGGGGACGTCGTTCGACCTCGTGCGCGACTTCGCGCGGCCGGTCGCGGGCACGGTGACGTCGGCGGTGCTGGGCGTGCCCCTCGACGACGTCTTCCTGGACCACCTGGAGAAGACGACGGCGAACCTCGACGTCTTCGGCGGCACCGACCGCACCGGGCAGGCGTCGGCGTTCCGGCTCGCGGTGCAGCTGAGCCGGACCCCGGCCGGGCCGGGCGGCTTGACGACGTTGCGGGAGGCCCACGCGGCGGGCCGGCTCGACGACGACGAGCTGATGCTGAACCCGGTGGTGCTGGCGCACGCGGCCTACGAGAACTCGCTGAACTTCCTGGCGAGCGCCGGGCTGGAGCTGGCTTCGTCGCTCACGCCGAAAAGTGTGCGCGAGCTGGTGACGTCGGTCTGCCCGGCCCGGTACGTCTTGCGCTTCGGCCCGGAGGGCGCGGTGGCGATCTCGCTGACCGACGGTCTCCCGTTCGGCCTGGGCCGGCACGCGTGCCCGGGCTCGGGAGTCGCACTGGCCGAAGGCGAGATCGCGCTCACGGCACTGGCGAAAGTCCTGAGCGGCGGGTGCCGGGTGGGCGAAGTGAAATGGAAGGCCCACCCGGTGTTCCACGGCCTGGCCCAGGCCGTGGTCACCCTCGCGTCAGGAAACGGCTGAGACGACGCCCGCCAGGCGGTCGGCCGCGGCCTGAGCCGTGGCCTGGGCCGGTGCCTCCACCATCACGCGGACCAGCTGCTCGGTGCCGGACGGGCGCAGCAGCACCCGGCCTTCCTCGCCCAGCTCGGCCTCGACCTCGCCGACGGCGTCGCGGACCTCGCTGGAGTCCGCCACCGCCGCCTTGTCCGCGACCGGGACGTTCACCAGGACCTGCGGCAGCCGGTTCATCACGGCCGCCAGGTCCTCGAGGGACTTGCCCGTCTCGGCCATGCGGCACATCAGGCGCAGCGCCGTGAGCAGGCCGTCGCCGGTGGTGGCGTGCGCCGGCAGCACGACGTGACCGGACTGCTCGCCGCCGAGGGCGAAACCGCTCGCGCGCAGCTCCTCGAGGACGTACCGGTCGCCCACCGCCGTCGTGACGACGGCGATGCCGTGGGCCTTCATGGCCAGGTGCAGGCCGAGGTTGCTCATCACGGTCGCGACCAGCGTGTCCTTGACCAGCTCGCCGGACTCGGCGAACGCGAGCGCCAGCACCGCCATGATCTGGTCGCCGTCCACCAGCTCGCCGGCGGAGTCGACGGCCACGCAGCGGTCGGCGTCGCCGTCGTGGGCGATGCCCAGGTCGGCGCCGTGCGCGACGACCGCCTCGCGCAGCTTGTCGGGGTGGTTCGAGCCGCAGTGCTCGTTGATGTTGACGCCGTCCGGCTCCGCGTACAGCGCGACGACCTCGGCGCCGGCGCGGCGGTAGACCTCGGGGGCGGCGGCCGACGACGCGCCGTTCGCGCAGTCGACGACGACCTTCAGCCCGGCGAGCGAGTGCGGCGTCGCGCCGAGCAGGTGCGTGGCGTAGCGGTCGAGGGCGTCGTCGACGTCGTGGACGCGGCCCACGCCGGCGCCGGTCGGGCGGACCTTGCCGGCCGCGAGGCCGGCTTCGATCTCGTCCTCGATGCCGTCGGGGAGCTTGTGCCCGCCCGAGGCGAAGAGCTTGATGCCGTTGTCGGGCATCGGGTTGTGCGACGCGGAGATCATCACGCCGAGGTCGGCCTCGAGCGAGCCGACCAGGTAGGCGACGGCCGGCGTCGGCAGCACGCCGACGCGGAGCACGTCGGCCCCCGCGGAGGTCAGGCCCGCCACGACGGCGGCCTCGAGCATCTCACCGCTGGCGCGCGGATCGCGGCCGACGACTGCGACCGGCCGGTGCGAGCGGTCGTGCGCGGCGAGCACGCGGGCGGCGCTGGCCGCCACCGCCAGTGCCAGCTCGGGCGTCAGCTCGGCGTTGGCCAGACCACGTACCCCGTCGGTACCGAACAGGCGTGCCATCGATCGACCTCCTCAGTGCGGTTACGACAGCGGCGGTTACGACAGCGCAACCAACCACGACAACGTAGCGACCCTCGCGGGCCGCGCTACCCCTGGATGTCGCTCCGGACCCCGGAAACGACACAGTGCTCGTGCGTCACCGATCCGGCCACAGTCACGGCCGAACCGTAAAAACGCCGAAGCGCCCATCCGATGGACGGATGGGCGCTCCGGTGGGTTGCGCCAGAGGCGCGATCAGCGCTTGCTGTACTGCGGGGCCTTACGGGCCTTCTTGAGGCCGTACTTCTTCCGCTCCGTGGCGCGCGCGTCACGGGTGAGGAAGCCGGCCTTCTTGAGGGCCGGGCGGTCGTCGGCGTCGACCTCGATGAGCGCACGGGCGATCGCCAGGCGCAGCGCGCCGGCCTGACCCGAAACGCCGCCACCGTGCAGGTTGGCGAAGATGTCGAACGCGTCCGGCTTCTCGACCAGGACCAGCGGGTCCTTGATGAGCTGCTGGTGCACCTTGTTCGGGAAGTACTCCTCGAGGGTGCGGCCGTTGAGCTTGAACTCACCGGTGCCCGGGACGACACGCACGCGGACGACGGCTTCCTTGCGGCGGCCGACGGTCTGCGCGTTGCCGCCGGCGGCACGCGACGGGCGCGGCGCGGTGGCCGACTCGCTCGTGGCGACCGGGGTCTCGCTGGTCGCAACCGGGGTCTCGCTGGTGGCGACCGGCGTTTCGGTCGTCTCCGCCGGGGTCTCGGTCGTCTCGGCCGGGGTCTCCTCGGCGGCGACGGCGGGGGGCTCGCTGGTCTCGACGGCGCCGGTCTCGGTCGCCTCGGTCGTGACCTCGGCGGTCTCGGGCTCGGTGCTGCTCACAGACTGTTCCTCACTCACTGCGCGACCTGCGCGATCTTGGTGATCTCGCGCACCTGCGGCTGCTGCGCGGTGTGCGGGTGCTGCGGGCCGGCGTAGACCTTCAGCTTCTTCGCCTGGGCGCGGCCGAGCTTGTTCTTCGGCAGCATGCCCTTGACGACCTTCTCGAGAAGGTGTTCGGGCTTCGTGTCGAGCAGCTCGCCGAACGAGCGCTTCCGCAGACCGCCCGGGTAACCGCTGTGCCGGTACGCGAACTTCTGCTCGCGCTTGTTTCCGGTGAGCGCGACCTTCTCGGCGTTGACGATGATGACGAAGTCACCGGTGTCCACGTGCGGGGCGAAGGTCGGCTTGTGCTTGCCGCGCAGCAGCGTGGCGACCTCGGTCGCGAGCCGGCCGAGCACGACATCCTCGGCGTCGATCACGTGCCAGGCACGAGTGACGTCGCCGGGCTTGGGGCTGTACGTGGGCAAGGGTCTACCTCGTCGTCAACATTGCGTGTGGGTTCTGTGCGGGCCTAGCGCGCTGATGCGCCGCAACGCACAACGACATATGAAGATACCCCCACGTCCACCGCGACCACGCATCGGGGGTGGGTCCAGGGGCCGGAACAGTCCCGGCCCGCGGTGACTGTACCCGGTTTTCCCGCCGAAGTGCCTGCACTCGCCGCCCCGACACGCGAGGATGAGACGATCCGGGCGACCGATCTTGGCGGCCCAGTCGAGCAGGGGACGGCGATGAGCAAACGACCGACGGCGATCTTCGTCCTGGCTGCCGTCCTGGCACTGGTCAGCGCGTGCGGCACGGCCAAGGCCGGGACCGCGCTGCCCAAGGGCGACGACGCGGCGGACTACGTCGGCGGCAAGTTCGAGCAGGTCATCGGCAAGCTCGGCGATGCCATCACCGACACGCGCGACGTCACCAACTCGCTGGACGCGTACTTCAAGTTCGACGACAAGTGGGTCCACAGCACCGTGACGTCGGCCCGCACCGGCAGCCCGGAGAACCGGGCGGTGCGGCACCGGTCGCAGAAGAACCCCGACGAGATCATCGACACGTACACGCCGGCCACCGGCGCGGTCGAGTACACCTACCTCGGCCCGATGTACGTCCAGAAGGGCGTCTCGCCGACGGCGTGGGTGTCGATGCCGAAGCCGGAGGCCGGCCTGATCCTGCCGTGCGCCTGGGGCGGGGTGCTGACCCCGTGCCGGATGGCGGACTCGACCGTGGACGCCTACAAGGCCGACAAGCGCGCGGTCCGCGGGGCCAAGAGCCTCGGCGACGGGAAGACCGCGCTGACGGTCAACGTGCCGTTCGAGATCTTCGTCAAGAACCGGGTCGAGATCCTGCCGCAGAGCATCGTCGACCAGGTCGGGCCCGAGCTGAAGAAGGCCGCGGTGCCGACCACGATCACGCTGAACCCGGACGGCAGCCTGGCCTCGTTCGTGATGGACGCCAAGTTCTCCGGCGACGGCCACCAGCTCGAGCTCAAGTACGACTTCCGGTTCACCGGCAAGGCCAGCCTGCAGGACATGCCGAAGCTGCCGGACGCGTCGCAGATCACAGTGCTGCCCGACCGGGCGGCGATGGACGACTTCTACCGCCGGCTCGGCGAAGCGCAGGGCAGCTGAACCGTGGCCACGACCCGAGGTGAGCTCCGATGACCCAGCCGCCCGACCCGCAGCAGCAGCCGCAGTGGTGGCAGCCGCCGGCGAACCCGCCCGGCGCCCCGACCGGGTGGCAACCGGACCAGCAGGCGACCGGCCCGCACGCCGGGCAGTGGCAGCAGAACGCCGAACCGGGTGCGGTCTCCGGGGCCTACACCGGCCAGTGGAACCCGGGGCCGCCGCCCGGCACGAGCGGGTCGTTCTCGGGGCCGTGGCAGCCGGGGCAGCCGAATCCGGGCCCGTGGCAGCCGCCGTCCCAGCCGACGCCGCAGCAGCCGGGTACGCCCGGTGGTGGCTGGCCGGCGCAGCCTCCCCAGCACCAGCAGTACGGCGGCGGGTTCCAGCCGACGCAGTACGGCGGTCTCGGCGCGTTCGCCGCCGAGCCCGGGAAGAAGCCGAAGTCGAAGAAGCCGTTGCTGATCGCCGGCGCCGTCGTCCTGGTGCTCGTCGTCGGCGGCGGGGCCGCGTGGCTCCTGGGCGCGTTCCGCGGGAACGTGCTCGAGCAACAGTCCCTTGAGGACGGTGTGGTCAAGGTCCTCAACGAGAACTACGGCGAGCCGGACGTGAAGAACGCGCAGTGCCCGTCGAACGAAGCCGCCGAGAACGGCACGACGTTCGACTGCACGGTGAAGATCGGCGAGCAGGACAAGAAGGTGACCGTGCGGGTGCTCAACGACCGGCCCGAGTACGAGGTCGGCGCGCCGCACTGAGTTTTTCCTTACGCTCCAAACGAAAACGGCGGGCCCCGCACCGGAGTGCGGGCCCGCCGTGGTTCCCGGGGCTAGCGGATCAGAACAGGCCTTCGACGGCGTTGTCCGTCGCCTGGTAGCCGTTGGCGATCTCCGGCAGGGCGGCGGCGATCTGCGCCAGAACCTGCTTGAGGTCCTCGAACTTGGCGTCCCAGGTGCGCTGGGCCTGGTCGTACTGCTCCTTCGCCGAACCGGTCCAGGTGGTGACCAGCGGCTTGAGGTCGTCCTTCAGGCGGTCGAACGCCTGCTGAAGCTCGCCACCGGTGGAGTTGCAGTCGTCCGCGGCCAGCTGGATCGTGGCGTAATTGACGACAATGCCGGCGTCACTGGGCATGGTGCGCTCCTTCTGTGCTGAGAAAGTTTGAGTGAGTGGAAGAAAAGGTCAGGATGGCGATCAGCCGAGCGCGTCGAAGCCCTTGTTGACGGCGGCCAGGATCTCCTGCTGCTGCTGCTCGGACTTCTCGTACTTCGAACCGGCTTCGCGAAGCAGGTCACCGATGCGCTGCAGCGCCTGGTTCATCTGGCGAGCGTCGTCGTCGAAGCGGCGCATGACGTTGTCGAACGCCTTCTGCGCCATACCCTGCCAGCCGGCGCGGGTGGCTTCGATGCGGTCGCGCAGCTGCACGAGGTTGTGGTCCATGCCGGCGCGCACCTCGGTGACACGCTCCTCGGCCTGGGTGAACTGCTCGACTGTTCCCTGGAATCCCTGTCCGGCGGACATACCGGTGACCCCCTTCTGAAGAGTGGTGGTTGGCCGTACCAAGCTTGTTCGTTCGTACGGCCCTACGACGCAGACATTGCCACGTCCGGTTCCCCCGTGTCGTGCTTTGCCGGCAAGTAGTTGCTTGCGTGAACGCTCGCGCCGGGAACCGATCGCCGCGCGTATTCCGAAAGTGCCCCGAGACGGCGACGCGTCACCCGAAAAAGTGTTCTCCACCAGCGTGGTTAGCACACGCACAGCGATCACCGACCGGAACTCAGCTGTCGCGTTTCATGATTCGCATCTGGGAAAAGTCTTCATCCTCGTCACCCGTTCGAGGGGCACGAGCGGAGGATTGCGAACGCGAAGGAACCGAATCGGCCGGATCCGGAACCGCCGGGACCGGCAAACCGCGCGCACGGCGGAACCGTTCGGCGGCGGCGCGCAGCGTGCCGGGGGTCGGGTCGCCGGACTTCGCGCCGCGGCCGCTGCGCTTCAGCAGTTCGACGTTTTCGCTGTGGTGGCGCCGGCTGCGCGCTTTCGCGTTCCCGGCGACGCGCCGGGCGTGCGTCACCGCGTCTTCACCGGCGCGCCGGAAGGCCGACGCGGCGCTTTCGAACTCTTCGGACGGCACCGCGTGCCCTCCTCTCTCAGTTGAGGATCTCGACCGTGCGCACGGCCTGCGTGCAGGCGGCGGCGACCCGGTCGCGCAGCTGCGCCGTGGCGTACTGGCAGCCGACGTGGACCCGGATCCGGCCCTTCGCCACGACGTACCAGTCGACCTGGAGGTCGGGGCGGTCCTTCTTGATCTCGTGGTAACCGATCACGGTCTTGCCCGCGTACGACAGGCTCGGGTTGAAGGAGCTGTAGTGCTCGGTATCGCCGTCCACGCCGCCCTTGAGGAAGTCCACCAGCTTCTGCGGCTCCGCCGTCGCGTCGTAGTCCATGACGAACTCCTGGGCGACCAGGAGGTCGTTGCCGTCGCGGGACTCCAGCGGGTGGATGACGACCTGGCGCTGGGCGACCCGGTCGTCGGTCTGGACCCAGTCCTCGGGCGAGACGAACTTGAAGTCGTACTGCGAAAGCGTCCGGCCCGTCTCGGCCTGGCCGCCGGAGTCGCCGAACACGACGATCCCGGTGACGACCAGCGCGGCCACGACGACCACGGCGCCGGCGACGATCCCCCAGAGCTTCCCCCGGCCGGGCTTCTTCTCCGGCGACGCGGTGGCCCCGCCGGGGCGGTTGCCCGGTGGGGCGGACTGGCCGGCGGGCGGGGTCCACGGCGGCCGGGCCACCGGCTGCCCGTGGGGCGGGGACGGCGGCGGGGCCGCGCGGTTCGGGAACCCGTTGGCGGCGGCCGGAACCGGCCCGGAGGACGGCGTGCGCGGCGGTACCGGCCGCTGGCCCGCGTCACCGGGGCGCGGGGCGACGTCGCCGGGGCGGACGACCTCCGTGCGCTGCGCCGCCGGGTTGAGGGCACCTCCCGGCACCGCGCCCAGCCGGGCCATCGCCTCGCCGGGCAGCGCGCCCGTGCGGTCCGGGTCGACCAGCACCGCCCGCAGCGCGCCGCGCGCGACCACCGTCTCGGGCTGGTCGAGGCTCGTCGGCACGACGCCGGTGCGTTCGTGCACCAGCCGCGAGATCATCGGGATCCGGCTCGACCCGCCGACCAGGAAGATCGCCGTGAGCTGCTTCGGCCGCAGGCCGGCGTCGCCGATCGACGCGACCGTCAGCTCCACCGCGCGCCCCAGCGGCGCCGTGATCAGCCGTTCCAGGTCTTCGCGCGTCACGTGCGCGTCGGCGAACGGCGGCGGCATCGGCACGTCGGTGTAGGCGTGCCGCGACAGCGTTTCCTTGGCTCCCCGCACGTCCTGGCGCAGCACGCGGCGGCGGCGCCGGTCGACCAGCTCACGCCCTTCGACGAGCTGGCGCCACGCGTCCTGGTCCGCCCCGGCCACGAGCGAGCCGACGTGCTCCAGCAGCGCCTGGTCGATGTCCGCGCCGCCGAAGGCCGGGTCGCCCCGGGTGGCGAGCACCTGGAAGCCGCCGCGCTGCGGACGGCCGGCGCGGTCGCGCGCGGTGTCCGGCGGCAGCCGCCGGACCACGCTCACGTCGACCGTGCCGCCGCCGAGGTCCAGCACCGCCAGCGCGTCGCCGGGGCGGCCGCTGAACTCGACGGTGCGGTCGTTCGTCACGTCCTGCGGCGCGAACGTCGCCGCGTGGTAGACCGCCGCCGCGACCGGCTCGGGCACCAGCGCGACCTCGCGCGCCAGCCCACCGGCCGCCTGCCGCAGCAGCCGGGTGCGGATGGCGCCCCAGTCCGCGGGGTGGGTCAGCACCAGCAGGTCGACCTCGGCCTCGCCGGCGAGGCGGCGCGCTTCGGCGACCGCGCGGCCCAGCACGGCGTGCACGACGTCGGTGACGCGCAGGACGCTGTCGCCGAGCAGCAGCTCGCCCTCGTCGATCCGGCGCTTCGGGTTCGGTTCGTACCGCGACGGGTCGACGGCCGCCTGCCGCTCGGCCTCCTGGCCGACGAAGAGCGTGCCGTCCGCCGCCGCGAACACCGCCGAGGACATCAGCGGCTGGCCGTCGATCACCACGACCTGCGGCTCGCGGCCGTTCACCGAGGCGACGACGCAGGTGCTCGACGTCCCGAAGTCCACCGCAACCCGGACCGTCACCAGCAACTCCCGCAGTACTTGTCGCGTTCCCCCGCGCCCGGCCGACGGGGCGCACCCTCGGGGAGGAACCTACCCCTTCGTCGGGTGCGCCCCACCGCCGTGCTCAGTCGGGCTGGATCCACGACACCTGGACGAGCTGCTTGCCGGCCTTGCGGGTCAGCAGGTTGCCCCGGCCCGGCGGCATCGCGCTGGCCTTGATGGTGCCGACCAGCGCACCCTCTTCCCGCGAGCCGTTCATGACCATGCCCGGCGCCGCGATCTCCTTGAGCTTGCCGATGATCGGGTCGTACATCGCCTTGCTGGCACCACCGGTGCGGCGGACGACCACCAGGTGCAGGCCGACGTCCTTGGCCTGCGGCAGGAAGTCCGAGATCTTCCGCAGCGGGTTGTTCGACGAGGTGGCCACCAGGTCGTAGTCGTCGACCAGGACGAACAGCTCCGGCCCCTTCCACCACGACCGCGTCTTCAGCTGCTCCTGCGTGACGTCCGGGCCCGGCAGGCGCCGCGTCATCGAGTTGAAGACGTCGCTGACCATGCTCTCCAGCTGCGCCGCCGACACCGCGTACCCGAGCAGCGAGTCGCCCTGGACGAAACCGAGCATTGTGCGCCGGTAGTCGACCAGCAGGATCAGCGCCTCCTTGGAGGTGAACCGCTCGGAGATACCGCGGGCGATCTGGCGCAGCAGGTTCGTCTTGCCCGACTCGCCGTCCGCGAACGCGTAGAAGTGCGGCTCGGCGTTGAAGTCGAGGTAGATCGGCTGCAGGTCCTCTTCGTTGACGCCGATCGGGATCAGCTTGGAGTCGCGGTGCTGGTCGAGCTTCAGCACGTCCTCGTAGCTGATCATGTCCGGCAGCAGGCGGACCTGCGGTGCGGCGCGGCCACGCCAGGCGCCCTTGATCTTCGCCACGGCGTCGGCCACGCCGGACGCGATCGTCTCCGGGTCGCTGGAGCCGTCGATCCGCGGGAGGCCGCCGAGCATGTGCAGCTTTTCGCGGGTCAGGCCGCGGCCCGGCCGCCCGGCCGGGATGTTGACCGCGACGCGGCGGTCGATGTCGGACTCGGTCGGGTCACCGAGGCGCAGCTCGAACCGGGTGCCGATCATGTCCTTGATCGCCGGGCGGATGTCGGCCCACCGGTTGGCGGCGATGACGACGTGCACGCCGTAGGACAGACCCTGGGTGGCGAGCCGGGTGATCGTGCCCTCGAGCTCTTCGAAGTCGTCCCGCAGGGCCCGCCAGTTGTCGACGATCAGGAAAGCGTCGCCGAACGGGTCCTGGTCCGGCCGGATCTCACCGCGGCGCTTGCGGTTGCGGAACTCGGTCATCGAGTCGATGCCCATCGCGCCGAAGCGGCCTTCCCGCTCGGTGAGCAGGGTGGTCAGCTCGGCCACGATCCGGCGGGCCTTGTCCGGCTCGCGCCGGGCCACGGCCACGCCACCGACGTGCGGCAGGTCGGCCAGCCCCGCCAAGGTGCCACCACCGAGGTCGAGGCAGTAGAACTGCGCCTCTTCCGGCGTGTGCGTCAGCGCCATCGACATGATCAGCGTCCGCAGCATCGTCGACTTGCCCGCCTGCGGACCACCGACGATCACACCGTGCCCGGCCGCACCGGAGAAGTCCGCCCACAACGGGTCGCGGCGCTGCTCGTAGGGCCGGTCGACGATGCCCAGCGGGACCTGCAGGCGCCCGTTGCCGAAGAAGCCCACCGGGGACAGGCCGCGGTCGTCGGTCGGGTTCAGGTTCGGCAGCAGCGTGTCGAGCGAGTTCGGGTCCTTCAGCGGCGGCAGCCACACCTCGTGCGCCGGCGGGCCCTGCCCGATCAGCCGCGAGACGATGACGTCCAGCTCGCTGGGTTCGACCGCTTCTTCGGGCTGCTGGCGCTCTTCGACCTTCGGCGCCGCCTCGATCTCCTGCGGCTCCGGCTCCTTCGGCAGCTCGATGAAGTCCGGGACGAACAGCTGCGGCCGCTTGTCCGCGCGGACCACGGTCGCCGCCGGGCCCGCGGCCTGGATGCCGGCCGGCCGGTACGGGCCCGAGACGTAGGACGCCTTGAACCGGACCAGCGTGGAGGTGTCGAACTTGAGGTACCCGCCACCGGGGACCGAGGGCAGCTCGAACGCGTCCGGCACGCCGATCGCGGCGCGGGACTCCGCCGCGGAGAACGTCTTCAGGCCGATGCGGTACGACAGGTGCGAGTCGAGGCCGCGCAGCTTGCCCTCTTCCAGGCGCTGCGACGCGAGCAGCATGTGCATCTGCAGCGACCGGCCCAGCCGGCCGATCGCGACGAACAGGTCGATGAAGTCCGGCTTCGCCGCGAGCAGTTCGGAGAACTCGTCACAGACGATGAACAGCGCGGGCAGCGGGTCGAGGTCGGCGCCGTTCTCACGGGCTTTCTCGTACTCCCAGACGTTCTTGAAGTTACCGCCGTTCTTCAGCGCTTCCTGCCGGCGGTTCATCTCGCCGGCCAGCGCGTCCTTCATGCGGTCGACCAGCGTGACCTCGTCCGCGAGGTTGGTGATGACCGCGGAGACGTGCGGCGCCTTGTCCAGGCCCAGGAAGGTCGCGCCACCCTTGAAGTCGACGAGGACGAAGTTGAGCGTGCTCGACGAGTGCGTGGCGAGCATGCCCAGCACCAGCGTGCGCAGGAACTCCGACTTGCCGGAACCGGTGGCGCCGATGCACAGGCCGTGCGGGCCCATCCCCTCGGCGGCGGCTTCCTTGATGTCCAGCTCGACCGGCTGGCCGTACTCGCCGACGCCGAACGGCACGCGGTAGCGGTCGCGGATCGGGCGGGGGCGCCACGCCTGCTGCACGTCGAACGTCATCGGGTCGCCCGGGATGCCGAGCAGCTCCAGCAGCGACGGGTTGGACAGCAGTGGCTCTTCGTCGCCGACCTCCTGCCCGGCACCGCCACCGACGCGGTACGGCGAGATCAGGCGGGCCAGCGACTCGGTCTCGACCAGGCTCAGGGTGTCCGGCCGGCCGAACCATTCGACGCCACCGGCACTGCGCGCGCCCAGCCTGTCGGCCTCCACGACCAGCCGCAGCCCGCGGCGGGCGGCGAGGTTGCCGATGGAGTCCGACAGGTCGACCAGCGTGACGCCGACCAAGCCCTCTTCGAGGATGATCTGCTCTTCGCGGGTGACCTCGGCGTCGTCGATGATGATCACGACGTGCGGCTGGTCCGGGGCCGGCGTGGCGTTGCGGGAGAACCGCTGGCGGTCACGCAGCTCTTCGTCGAGCCAGTTCTCGATCTGGGCCAGCGAACCGGCCATCATCCGCAGCTGGCCGATGCCGTCGGCGAGCGTCGGGTGCTGGGCGTGCGGGAGCCACTTCGCCCACTCCCACTCCTCCTTCGCCCGGCCCGCGGTGGCGACCGCGATCAGCACGTCGTCGGGGCTGTGGAAGCTGACCATCTGCGCGAGCATCGCGCGGGTCAGGCCGCGGGTCAGCGTGCGGTCGCCCTGCATGCTCACCGCGGCGAACCCGCGCAGGGTGATCTGGGTGGGCAGGTCCGGCACGATCGAGTGCGCGCGCACGAACCGGCGCAGCGCGAGGGTGGCGATCGGCTCCAGCTCGTCGACCGGCCCGGTCTGCGGCGGGACCAGCCGCGTCGCGAGGCGGTGCGAGCTGCGCCCGACGCGCAGGTGCAGGAAGTCCTGGTCGTTCTGCCGGCGCTCCCACATGCGGCGGCTGCCGGCCAGCGGCCACAGCGACTGGGGGTCGGGGTGCACCCACTCGAGCGCGGCCCGCTGGTCGACCATCGCCTCGCGGGCGCGGTCGCGCATCTGGCCCAGGTAGCGGAGGTAGTCCTTGCGGTCTTCGTCCATCTCGGCGCGCTTGGCGCCGCCGCCCTTGCCGCCACCGCCGGCCATCATCCCGAGCGTGCCGACGACCATCATGCCGCCCATGGCCATCATCATCGGGTTCCGGTTGCTGGCCTGGAACATGAAGACCATCATCCCGAGCGACGCGACGATCATGACGACCGGAAGCGCCTTCATGACGATGTTGCCGGGGATGACGCGCGGCACCTCGGGCGGCGGCTCGAGGTGCACCTCACCGCCCGGCGGACGCGGTGCCGCCAGCCGCGGCGACTTCTTGAACTGCAGCGTGCTCATCGAAGGACCCCTCATTCAAACTCGACGATGGCGGCCACCGTTTAGTGCGCAAGGTGCGCGGAACAACCTATCGAACGCCGCGGAAGATTTCCGGCGGATGCCGGAACCGCCCGCCTGCCCACCCTGACCTCGCCTGACGAGTGTAGGGCCCGCCACCGACAGTAATCCCGGGCTCCGGCCGCCGACCAGCGGATGACGGTGAATTTCGGACGTTCGATGATGTCGGCACCCCGGTCCGGTATAAGTTCCCCCGGGAGCAGTCTCATCAGAGCGGGGGCAGTGCAGTGGCTACGGGCACGACAGTTTTCAGCAGGGTGACGGTCGTCGCGCCCTCTACCCGGATCGACGTGGCGCTGCCCGCCGATGTCGCGGTGGCCGATCTCCTGCCGATGCTGCTGGACATGGCCAAGGAGTCCTCGCCGGACGGCGGGGCCCGCCACGGCGGCTGGGCGCTGGCGAAGCTCGGCGACGCCCCGCTCGACCCGAGCCGCACGCTGGCCTCGCTCGGCGTCGTCGACGGTGAGCTCCTGCAGCTGCGCAAGCGCAACGAGAACCCGCCGCCGCCGCTGTACGACGACGTCGTCGACGCCATCGCGGAGTCCTCCCCCGACAGCTTCCGTCCCTGGACCAAGGAGACGGCGAACCGCTTCGGGCACGTCGCGGGCGGGCTGGCGCTGGTCGCCGCCGCCATCGCGCTGTTCATGAGCGGGTCGTTCTACGGCGGCAGCGCGCTCGGCGCGGCCATCGCCGGTGGCATCGGCGCGATCGCGTGCGTCGCGGTCGGCGCGACGCTCGCCAAGGCCTACCAGGCGGAAGCGACCGGGGTGCTGGTCGCCGCGGCCGGCGGCCTGCCGCTGGCGTTCGTCAGCGGCTTCTACATCGTGCCGGGGTTGTCGCTGCGGGCGAACCTGCTGCTCGGCGCGGTCCTCGTGATCATCGTCGCCTCCGTCTGCATCATGGTCATCGGCGCCGGCATCACGACGTTCATCGCCGCCGCGACCGCGGGCACCTTCGGGGCGCTGGCGTTCCTGTTCGGCACGCTCGTCGCGCACCCGGCGGCCGGCATCGCGGCCGGCACGGTGGCTGTCGCCCTCGCCTGCATCTCGATCCTGCCGCGCGCCACGATCTGGCTCGCGAAGCTGCCGCTGCCGCACGTCCCGGGCAGCGCGGAGGAGCTCAAGGAAGACTCCGGTTTCCCGGACTACCGGGCGATCGAGCGCCGCACGGCGATCGCGCACAACTACATGACCGGCCTGATGGTCGGCTGCGGCGTCACGGTCGCGGTGTCCGCGATCATCGCCGCCTCCGGGCCCGGCACGTTCGGGATCATCCTGGGCGTCGTCGCGACGCTCGTTCTTCTCCTGCGCGCCCGCGCGTACGCGAACGGCAGCCAGGCGGTCGCCCTGCTCACCACGGGCCTCGTCTCGGCGACCGGGATCGCGATCGGCTGGCTGGTTTCGGCGAGCGCGCAGAACCGCCTGCTCTACGTCTTCGGCATCCTGATCCTGCTGGCCGCGGGCGCGCTCGTGGTCGGCGTGATCTTCCCGAACCAGCGCTTCTCGCCGCCGCTGCGGCGCACGGTGGAGATCATCGAGGCGCTCTGCATCGCGTCCGTGCTCCCGCTCGCCCTGGGTGTGATGGACCTGTACACCACCCTGCGGCACCTGAACTTCAAGTGACCGGATCGGGTGAATCTCGGATGGCAGTAGGACGGCGTTTCGGCCCCACCCGGCGGACCACGACCGCGGTGCTGGCCGGCACGATCGGCATCCTGTCCTCCCTGGCCGTCGCGCTGCCGGTCTGGGCGCAGACGGCGCCGGCCAACGGCTACTTCGCGACGCCGCCGCCGGTGGACATGGGCAAGCTGATCCCGGATTCGCGCCAGCCGGACAAGAAGTACAAGCCGAGCAAGGCGTGCGTCCAGCGCAGCACGCTCGGCCAGAACATCGTGCTCAAGAACCGTCCGTGGGGCCAGGAGTACCTGCAGATCTCGAAGGCGCAGGAGATCGTCAAGGGGGCCACCGGCGGCAGCGCCGGCGGCGGCGTCAAGGTGGCCGTGGTCGACACCGGCGTGACGCGCCACCCGTGGCTGCGCAACCTCCAAAGCGGCGGCGAGTACGTCGCGAAGCCGACGAACGGCCAGCCGGACGGGCTCGAGGACTGCGACGGCCACGGCACCGAGGTGGCCGGCATCATCGCCGGCAAGCCGGACAACCCGGAGGTCGGGTTCATCGGCGTCGCCCCGGACGCGACGATCGTGTCCTACCGCCAGCTGAGCGAGAACTACGAGCCCGACACCTCGACGTCGACGCCGCCGGCGAGCAACACCGCCGGGGGCACGCCGTCGTCGAGCACCACCCCGCCCACCGGGTCGGAGTCTTCGCTCCCGCCGACCGGCAGCGGTGGTGGCGGTACCGGCTCCGGTGACGGCGACCAGACATCTCCCGGGCAGTCCAACGGCGGACGCCAGCTGGAGAAGGCCGGCACGGCGGGCACGCTGAAGACGCTGGCCGAGATCATCCGCGGCATCGCCGACCGCAAGGAAGCCGACGTCATCAACATGTCGGTCGACAACTGCCGCACCGCCGACGGCAACATCACCGAAGGCGAGCAGCAGGTCCAGGCCGCCGTGCACTACGCGGCGGAGGCGGGCATCGTGATCGTCGCCGCGGCCGGCAACGCGACGGACACCTGCCCGCAGAACGACCAGCCGGACGCCAAGAAGCCCAAGACGATCGTGACGCCGCCGTGGTTCGCCGACGACGTGCTGTCCGTGGGCGCGATCGACGAGTACGGCAGCGTGGCCCCGTTCAGCGTCCACGGCCCGTGGGTCGGCGTCGCGGCGCCGGGAACGCAGATCATCTCGCTCGACCCCGCCGAAGGCTCCAACAGCCTGGCGAACCTGACGTTCGAAAGCGGCGACAAGGCCAGCGCGATCCAGGGGACGAGCTTCGCCGCGCCGTACGTGGCGGGCCTGGCCGCCCTGGTCAAGGCGAAGTTCCCCCAGCTCAGCGGGCGGGGCATCATCAACCGGATCAAGGAGACCGCCCAGCACCCGGCGGCTCCGGGCGGACGGGACAACTTCGTCGGCTACGGCGTCATCGACCCGGTGGCCGCGCTGACCCAGAGCCTGCCGTCGGAGCTGGGGAACCAGGCCCCGATCCCGTCCCCGCAGCTGGCCCAGCTTCCGCCGGCGAACGACCACAACTCGACCCCGATGATCGTGGCACTGGCCGGCACGGGCGGCGGCATCGTGGCGCTGCTGATCACGCTGTTCGTGATGCGCACGATCCGCCGCAACCGGCCCGAGGAAACGGCTTCCCGGCGTTGACGTTCCCCGGCCCGCGGGCCGGGGAACCGCCTCACTTCGCCGGTGGCGCCGAGGGTTTCTTCTGCTGCTGCGCCGCGTTCTCGTCCTCACCGATCACCGGCGGGGCCACCAGGCCCGGCTCCCCCAGCAGCTCCGACGGCGACGTCGTCGAGCGCGTCTTCGGCTGGCGCCGGCCTTGGCCGCCGCCTCCGCCGAAGGACCCGAAGCCCATCATCGGCATCATCGGCATGCCCGACGTCGCGTTGTTCGCCGTGTCCGGCTGATCCGGGACAGCGGGCTGAGCGGCCGAAGCTGCCGCTCCCTCCGGTGGCGTGCCCGCGCCGGTCTGCTTCGGCTCCGCCGGGTCTCCGCTCGCTGACGAGGGTGTCATCACCTCGTCCGAACCGGCCGACGCCGGGGCCGTAGCTTCACCCGAGACGGCAGCAGCGCCGGATTCCGTTGCCTGCAGCCGGAACCGCTCCTCCGGGTACCGGTGCGCGATCTCGATGCTCCGGGCGGTCGCGTCGGGATCGTCCACACCGTCGCAAAGCCGGTCGAACGCTTCGAGGACGTCCCGCGCGGTCTCGTACAGCGCCTTCGCCGAGTCCTGCGTCTCCCGCAGCTGCACACGCGCCCGTTTGGTGCCGCCGCTCGGCAGCGACATCGTTTCGGAGATCAGGTCCGCGGCGTCGACCAGCACTTCGGCGAGGTCGACGACGACGTGGCGGAGGGTGGTCACCAGCTCGTCGAGCGCGCCGGCGAGGACGGTGAGCGCCTCCTGGAGGTCGCCGCCCGCGGAGCCGATCTCCCGCATGTACGCGACGAACGCGTCGGCGTCACGGCCTTCCCAGCCGGCGTCGAGGCGGCCGAGCCGGTCGTCGAGCCGCGCGGACACCTCGGCCGCGGCACCGGCCGCCTGGCGCAGCCGTCCGGCTTCGGCGCCGAGGTCGCCCCAGCGGCCGATCAGCGGGCGGAAGTACGTCTCGACGGGATCGATCAGCCCGAGCTGGTGCGAAACGTCGGTGAGGTACGCCAGGTACGGCTCGGCCGTCGCGGCGATCTCGTCGCCTTCCGCGTCCGCCCCGAAGGCCACCGCGGGAACGGCGGGCACCGCGGCGGCCGGCTTGGCGAGCGGGTGCGCGATGGACTCCGTGGAGCCTTCCGGTTCGGCGAACATCATTCGACCCGGCCCGCGCGCTCGATCAGCTCCGCGGCCTCCGCGTCCTGCTCGCTGTGGCGGACCGTCACGTGCCGCAGCGCTTCCGCGGCCGACTTCAGCGCCTCGGCGCCGTCGGTCAGCTGACGCCGCAGCGCGCCGGCCGCGCGCCCGTAGGACTCACCGAGCCCGATCTGCGCCCCCAGCGCGCCGTAGGACTCGCCGGAGACCCCCTCGCCGCAGACGTCGGCCGCCGCCGCGTTCAGGTCGTCAGCGGCCTCCTCGGCCGTCCGGGCGTACTCGGCGACGACCACGCCGTCCATCCGCAAGCCGGCCATGGCACCTCTCCGCTCACCAGAAGATCCTTCGAGCGTGTGACGTCCGCCGCCGCCCGATGGTTCCGCCTCAGCCGCCCGCCTGCGGGGTCTGGCTCGGGAACGCGCCGGCATTCGGGTCGATCGGCACCGAGTCGAACTGCTTGAGCACGTCCTGGGTGTTCAGCGAAGCGCCGGTCGGCAGCAGGCCGATGATCGACTCGGGCGCGGGCTGCCGGTTGTTCAAGCCGATCGCGTCGGCGGTCGCGGCGTCCGGGACGCTGTACCGGATGCCGCGGTCGGAGATCAGCTGGATCGCACCCTTGCCGAAGCTGGCCTGGCCGGTCGCGGACTGGACCACCGCGCCGAAGCCGGGCTGGAGGTAGAAACCGTTGATCGGCACGCGGTTCGGGCCCGGCGTGGTCACCTTGGTCGTGGCGAACTTCGGGCCGTGGCTGTTCTGGCCCGGCAGCTGGGTGTCGATGTAGACCGAGGTGTGGCCGTCGCGGTTGGTGCCGTCGCCGACCACGGACCAGCCGAGGCAGGCGACCGCCGAGTTCTTCGTCGCGTCGAGGATCGTCGGGACCGTCCGCGGGAACTCGTCGACCGCGATGTAGTCGGGGTCGCCGAACCGCAGCACGCGGATGCCGGACAGCTTGTCGAGCCCGAGGGTCCGCAGCTCGCTCGCGCTGCCGTGCTTCGCCACGCGCATGACGTCGGCGACCGCCTGGGACACCTGCTGGATGCCGGTCGTGGTGATGGCCCAGTACTGCGGCTGCTCACCGGTGGGCTGGGTGGAGAAGACGTCGCCCGACGCCAGCCCGTCGAGGTCGGCCGGGGCCGCGCCGTCCGGGATCTGCGGCGGGGTCAGGCGCGGGACCTCGGGGATCGCGTTCAGCAGGCCCTGGGTGATCTTCCGCGGCCGCTGGTTCAGCAGCTGCAGGGCGGTCGAGACCGAGTTGTGCGAGTCACTGGTGTCGATCTCGGCGCGGACGGTGTTGGCGTTCGGGCGGTTCTGCGTGCTCGGCAGGCGGTAGATCAGGTACGTCTTGCCGTTGTCCGCCGCGGCCAGGAGCGCTTCCTTCTCACCCAGCTCGGTGCCGAGGCTGCTCGGGGCGACGCCGCCGAAGACGGAGGTCTCGGTCTTGCCGATGTCCGGGTTCGGCTGCGTCGGGTCCAGCAGAACCTGGTCGCACACCGCCCAATTGGGGGTGATCCGCTGGGAATCCGTCGGGATCAGCTGCGGCCCGTCCGGAATTCCGGTCAGCTTTCCGCGCGGAATGTCCTTCAGCTGGTCGTCGGAAACGACCGTGGGATTCTTCACAGCCGCGGTGCTCGCCGCGGCCGGGGCGGCCGCCGGCGCGGCGCCGGGGTTGTCGCCCGTGCTCGGCTGCTTCGACTGGGCCAGCAGGAGAAGCCGCGCCGACGCCAAGTTGAACGTCGGGACGAGCATCTTCGGGTTCCCCATCACCACGTAGACCGTGCCGGACTGCTCGCCGATCACGATGCCGCCGGCCTCCGGGACCGACGGGGCCGGGCTGAGCAGCCCCCAGACGACGAACACGATCATGCCGAGAGCGCCCAGCACCACTCCCACGATCGTGGCCCTCGTGTGGGTGCGCATCGGGTCGTGCAACATCACGGCGTCGCGCCGGACCAGCGCCGACTGCATCCGGCGCAGGACGAACTTGTACGCCTGAACCTGAGACTTAGTCGTGGGTGTTGATGGCATTCTCGACCTACAGCTCTCCCCGTCGCGGTACGGTTCCGCAGGATAGCCGTACGGGGACCGTCTGGTGTGGGGTTTCTACCAACTCCGGCTAGGGTCGGATCCCCCGGGACCCGGCTTCCGGGTACGCAGCAAGCACGAGGGGAAGAGAAAGCGCGGATGTCCGTCACCACTCCTCCACGTCCGCCTGGCCCGCCCGGGCCCCCGCCTTCCGGCCGCCCGCCCGGCCCGCCGCCGCGGCCGGGGAGACCCGGTGGCCCAGGTGGTCCGGGAGCCGTTCCGGGTGGACCGGGTGGCGTTCCCGGCGGACCCGGTGGTGGCCCCGGCGGCCCCGGGATGCCCCCGCGCGGTCCTGGTGGTCCCGGCCCCGGTCCCGGCGGACCTGGTGGCCCCGGCGGACGCCCCGGTGGGCCTGGCCCGGGTGGACCTGGTGGCCCCGGCGGACCTGGCGGTCCCGGTGGCGGCGGTCCCGGTGGACCTGGTGGTCCCGGTGGCCCCGGCGGTGGCGGCCCCGGTGGGCCCCAGGGACCCGACGACAGCGGCCCCTCCACTCCGCCGCCCAGCCCGGTGCGGATGGCGCCCCCCGCGCGGCGCCGGTCCTCGGGCGTGAACCTCGGCCCGCTCCCCGTGGCGAACCTCGTCGTGCTCGAGGTCGGCCTCGCGATCGGGCTCGTGCTGCTGGCCATCAACATGTCGATGAAGTACGTCGCGATCGGCGTCGTCGGTTTCGCCCTCATCGTCGCGCTGCTGCGCTGGCGCGGCCGCTGGTTCACCCAGTGGATCGGGCTGACGATGCGCTACTCCTTCCGCAACCACGACCGCATCGCGGAGCCGCTGCCGCCGAGCACGGTCGAGGAGCTGGCCGCCGAAGAGACCACCGTCACCGGCCCGGACGACGCCCGCGTGAACCTGCTGCGCGTCGCCGTGCCGGACCTCGTGGTCGCGCACGGCGTCGACCACGAACGCCAGCAGGTCGGGCTCGCCTGGAACGACGGCACCTGGACGGCGGTGCTGCTCGTCGAGCCGGCGCCGGCACTGATCACCCAGGCCGGTGGCGCGCCCAGCCTGCCGCTGTCGGCGCTCGCGCCGTGCCTCGAGGACCGCGGCGTGATCCTCGACTCGATCCAGATGATCTGGCACTGCTACCCGGGCAGCGCGGCGCTGCCGGCGGATTCGCCCGCGCTGAGCTCCTACATGGAGGTGCTCGGGCCGCTGCCCGCGGCGGCGCGGCGGACGACGTGGGTCGCGATCCGGCTGGACCCGAAGCGGTGCCCGGCGGCGATCCGGGAGCGCGGCGGCGGCGTCGTCGGCGCCCACCGCGCGCTGATCGGCGCGCTTTCGCGGGTGCGCAACGCGTTGGAGTCGCAGGGCGTGCCGACGCGGCCGCTCGACCCGGACGAGCTGCTGCGCGCGAGTATTTCCGCCGCGGAGCTCACGTCCGTCGCCGGCTCGCCGAGCAAGGTGACGCTGCAGGAGCGGTGGTCCGGCGTGACCGCGGCCGGCATCGGCCACGCGAGCTACGCGATCACCGGCTGGCCGAAGGGCAAGATCGCCGGCAGCCTCGACGCGCTGACGAGCGTCCGCGCGCTGTCGGCGACGCTGGCGATGTCGATTTCCCCGGCGTCCGACGAGGGCAAGATCGGGCTGCGCGGCGTGGTCCGGCTGAGTGCGCGCAACCCGCGTGAGCTCGAAGCCGCCGACCAGCGGCTGCAGGGACTGGCCGAGCGGCTGGACGTGAACCTGACGCCCCTGCGCGGGCTGCAGGTCTCCGCGTTCGCCGCGACGCTGCCGATCGGAGGAACCGCATGAGCTCCCGTGTCCGCGATGCCGGGCAGAACACCGGTGTGGCGCCGGAGTTCACCGTCGACCCCGCGATGCTCGACGCGGTCAGCCCCTCGGGCGACCGCGGCGGCATCGTGCTCGGCTCGGGCCTGAAGGGCGAGCCGCTGACGATCTCGGCGCTGCGCTCGACGCCGACCCGCATCGTGCTGGTGGGCGGGCTGTACCTGGCCCGCCAGGTGGCGATGCGCGCGATGGCGGTCGGGGCGTGGGTCGTGGTCGCGACCGGGCGCCCGACCGAGTGGCAGGTGCTGTCCCGGGCGGCCGGCAGCCGCGACGGCCGTCCGTCGCCGCTGGTGCAGATCAGGCGGTTGTCGCCGGTCGAGCTGCCGCGGCCGTCGGAGGACGCGCCGCTGCTGGTCGTGACCGACGGCGGCCCGACCCCGCAGGACCTGTTCCCGCCGCGGTCGCCGTGGCAGACGACGGTGTACGTGCTGCCGTACCTGCACCCCCAGGCGGGCGTGACGGCGAACGCGGCGGACCTGGTGCTGATGCAGCGTCTCCCGGCCGGTCAAGCCGAGCTGGCGGGCCGCATCTGGAACCTGCCGCCGCAGATGATGCGCCAGCTGACGATGCTGAAGGACGACCAGGTGGTGGCCCTGGGCCGCAACCTGTGGCGGCCGCTGCGCCTGGTGACGACGGGCAAGGAGCAGCAGCTCCTCGGCCCGGTCCGCCGCGGCGACTGAGGTCTACCCGCTCCTGGCAACGCCGTGAGGGGCACCTTCAGGGACTACAAGTCCCTGAAGGTGCCCCTCACGGCTTTCTAGGCGTCCGGCTGGGACGCGCTGCAGATCCAGTTGCCGGAGGCGTTCTTCAGCAGCCTCGGCGGCGTGTTCACGAAGTAGGCGTTGACCTGGCGGTGGGTGCCGTCGTGCCAGAGCGTTTGCTCGTCCCAGGGGCCGTAACAGTCGGTGTAGTGGCTGCCGTTGTCCCAGTCCACGTGGATCAGGGCGAAGCTGTTGACGCAGTGCCGGTAGTGCGCGTCCATGCCCTGCGAGCTGTACCCGCAGGGAAACGGGATCGGCGCCGCGGTGGCCGCGGCGGGGACCATCACGGCGGCGCCGAAGACGGCCACGATTCCCGCGGTGATACGACGAAGACTTGTCGACATGCCTCGAACATGCCACATTCCCGGCGGCGCACTCGCCGCCTTCACCTGATCTGTTGATCTTGTCCGGGTGACGTGCGGACGTTCCTCGTCTGCTCCGCCCGGGCCGCCAGCTCGGCGTCCGGCGGGTAGTCCACGGCCGTCAACGTGAGGCCGTGCGCGGGCGCCACCGCGCTGTCGCGGGCCCCACTTGCCAGCACTTCCGAAGGCCAGTCACGCCCTCGCCGGCCGTCGCCCACCAGCAGCAACGCGCCGACCAGGCTGCGGACCATCGAGTGGCAGAACGCGTCCGCCGAGACCTCGACCTCGAGCAGGTGCTCGTCCACCCGCCGCCACTCCAGGCGCTGCAGCTCGCGGATCGTCGTGCCCGTGTCGCGTTGCTTGCAGTACGCCGCGAAGTCCTGCAGGCCCAGCAGGGACGTCGCCGCCGCGTTCATCGCGTCCGTCGACAGTGGACGGTTCCACGCCAGCGTGTCGTGGCGGCGCAACGGGTCCACGCCCCACGGGGCGTCCGAGACGCGGTAGCGGTAGTGCCGCCGCACCGCGGAGAACCGGGCGTCGAACCCTTCGGGGGCGACCCGGGCACCCAGCACCCGGACGTCGCCGGGCAGGAGACGGTTCCAGCGGCCGGCCATGCGGGTCAGGTCCGGGATACCCTCGGCCGAGACCGGGATGCGGCCCACGGCGCCGGGATCGAGCGGTACGACGTCGACGTGCACGACCTGGCCGGTCGCGTGCACCCCGGCGTCCGTGCGGCCCGCGACCACCACGGACTTCGGCACCAACGCCCCCGGCGGCTGGCGCTGCAAGGCCTCTTCCAGAAGGGCCTGCACCGTGCGGCGCTCCGGCTGGCGGGCCCAGCCCGAGAAGTCCGTGCCGTCGTAGGAGACGTCCAGACGCAGACGGACGAGCCCGCCCTCCCCAGGGGGAGTGGCGGGCTCGTCCGGAACGGATTCCGTCGTCAGGACTCGTCGTCCTGCTGCGACGGCGGCAGCGAGAAGCCCGCGGCTTCGGCAGCCTCGGCGGAGGCGAACCACACCTCGGCCTTGGTCTGCTCGTAGTACGGGCTTTCCTCGGTGTGGTAGTACTTCGACTCGTCGTTGCCCTTGATCGGGAAGCCCTCGGGCTGCGTCCCGTCCTCGAGCGCGGCGTGGCTGCCCTCACCGTAAGGAGCCTCCGAAGCGGCTTCCTCAGCGGCCGGGGCTGCCTCGACGGCGGCCGGCTTCTCGTCCTTGGCGAACTTGGTCTTGCGCGCGCGCTCGGCCTCGCTCGTCACGGTCTTCTCGTTCACCAGCTCGATGACGGCCATCTTGGCGTTGTCGCCCTTGCGGGCCATCGTCTTGGTGATGCGGGTGTAGCCACCGGGGCGCTCCGCGAAGTGCGGACCGATCTCGGCGAACAGCTTGTGGACGACGTCCTTGTCCCGGACGACGCGCTGAACCTGACGACGGTTGTGCAGGTCGCCCCGCTTCGCCTTCGTGATCAGCTTCTCGGCCAGCGGACGGACCCGCTTCGCCTTCGCCTCGGTCGTCGTGATCTTGCCGTGCTCGAACAGCTGCGTGGCCAAGTTGGCCAGGATCAGCCGCTCGTGCGCGGACGACCCGCCGAGCCGGGCTCCCTTGGTAGGGGTGGGCATTGGTTCTCCTACTAGTTCAGCTCGCAGCGTCCAGGCACAGAGCCCTAGAGCTGCTCGGTCTCTGCGTAGTCCTGGCCATCGTCGTGGCCGTCCGAAATCCCGTCGGCGATGCCACCGACACCCTCCGACCAGCCTTCACCGTCGTAGCTGGCGGCAGCCGCGGTCGGGTCGAACCCGGGCGGGCTGTCCTTCAGCGCGAGGCCGAGGCCGACGAGCTTGAGCTTGACCTCGTCGATCGACTTGGCGCCGAAGTTGCGGATGTCGAGCAGGTCCGCCTCGGAACGCGAGACCAGCTCGCCCACCGTGTGGATACCTTCGCGCTTGAGGCAGTTGTACGACCGGACGGTGAGGTCCAGGTCCTCGATCGGCATCGCGTAGGCAGCGATGGTGTCCGCTTCCTGCGGCGACGGGCCGATCTCGATGCCCTCGGCGTCGACGTTCAGCTCGCGGGCGAGACCGAACAGCTCCACCAGCGTCTTGCCGGCCGACGCGACCGCGTCGCGCGGCGTGATCGACGGCTTGGTCTCGACGTCCAGGATCAGCTTGTCGAAGTCGGTGCGCTGCTCGACACGGGTGGCCTCGACCTTGTACGTCACCTTCAGCACCGGCGAGTAGATCGAGTCGACCGGGATCCGGCCGATCTCCGCGCCCGCCTGCTTGTTCTGCAGGGCCGGAACGTAACCGCGGCCGCGCTCGACGACGAGCTCGATCTCGAGCTTGCCCTTGCCGTTCAGCGACGCGATGTGCAGGTCCGGGTTGTGCACGGTGACGCCGGCCGGGGGCACGATGTCAGCGGCGGTGACCTCACCGGGGCCCTGCTTGCGCAGGTACATGGTGACCGGCTCGTCCTCTTCCGAGGACACCACGAGCTCCTTGAGGTTCAGGATGATGTCGGTGACGTCTTCCTTCACCCCCGGGACGGTGGTGAACTCGTGCAGCACGCCGTCGATGCGGATGCTCGTCACGGCCGCGCCCGGGATGGACGACAGCAGCGTGCGCCGCAGCGAGTTGCCGAGGGTGTAACCGAAGCCGGGCTCCAGCGGTTCGATGGTGAACCGGGAGCGGGTCTCGTTGACCGTCTCTTCGCCGAGAGCCGGCCGCTGGGAAATCAGCATTCTTCCTAATTCCTTTCCAGACGACGCCCGCCATATGACGTCGAAGGGATGGCGCGGCGGTGGCGCCCGGAGGCGCCACCGCCGTAACTCGATTACTTCGAGTAGAGCTCGACGATCAGCTGTTCCTGAACCGGAACGTCGATCTGCGCACGCTCCGGCAGCTGGTGGACCAGCACGCGGAGGTTGGACTGGACGACCTGCAGCCACGCCGGGATCGGGCGGTCGCCGTAGGACTCCTTGGCCACGACCAGGGGCAGCATCGTGAACGACTTCGGCCGCACGTCGATGATGTCCCACTTCGAGACCTGGTAGGACGGGACGTTGACCTTGACGCCGTTGACCAGGAAGTGGCCGTGGCTCACCAGCTGACGCGCCTGACGGCGGGTGCGGGCGATGCCGGCGCGGTAGATCACGTTGTCCAGGCGGGACTCGAGGATCTGCAGCAGGTTCTCACCGGTCTTACCGGGACGCCGGACGGCTTCCTTGTAGTACCGGACGAACTGACGCTCGAGAACGCCGTAGGTGTAGCGAGCCTTCTGCTTCTCCTGCGACTGCAGGAGGTACTCGGACTCCTTGATGCGCCCGCGGCCGTGCTGGCCCGGCGGGTAGGGGCGACGCTCGAAAGCCTGGTCGCCGCCGATGAGGTCAACCTTGAGGCGACGCGAAATACGCGTCGCGGGGCCGGTGTAACGAGCCATTTCTTCTTACTCCTCCCCGTTCCTCAGACCCGGCGCCGCTTGGGCGGGCGGCAGCCGTTGTGAGGCTGCGGGGTCACGTCCTGGATGGTGCCGACCTCGAGGCCGGCTGCCTGCAGCGAGCGGATCGCCGTCTCGCGGCCCGAACCCGGGCCCTTCACGAAGACGTCGACCTTCTTCATGCCGTGCTCGGCAGCCTTGCGGGCAGCGTTCTCGGCGGCCATCTGCGCGGCGAACGGGGTGGACTTGCGCGAGCCCTTGAAGCCCACGTGCCCACTCGACGCCCACGCGATCACGGCACCGGTCGGGTCCGTGATCGAGACGATGGTGTTGTTGAAGGTGCTTTTGATGTGCGCGTGGCCGTGCGCGACATTCTTCTTTTCCTTGCGGCGGACCTTCTTGGCCCCCGCCGCGGTACGAGACTTCGGTGGCATGTTCTGAGGGTTCTCCTGTTAGCGCGCGTTCTCTTGGTGAGCGGCGACCGCTTCGGCCTGTCCGCGCCGGATGATCGACCCGGCGTCGGTGTACAGGTTGCGGAGCGCCATCGGGCGGGCGTAGAGCGCCTTGGGCGAAACGCAAGCCGTGCCGCGGCGCTGGACGCCGCCCATCTGCACGACCTTCTTGCCCTGGACGCTCACTTCTTGCCAGCCTTCTTCTTGCCGGCGACCGTCTTCTTCGGACCCTTGCGGGTACGGGCGTTGGTCTTCGTGCGCTGACCGCGGACGGGCAGTCCACGACGCCACCGAATGCCCTCGTAACACCCGATCTCGATCTTCCGACGGATGTCGGCGTTCACCTCGCGGCGAAGGTCACCCTCGACCTTGAAGTTCTCTTCGATGTACGAACGCAGCTTCGCGAGGTCGTCATCGCCGAGATCCTTCACGCGGGTGTCCGCGTTGAGCTCGGCAGCCTTGATGAGCTGCTTCGAGCGGGTACGGCCGATGCCGTAGATGTACGTAAGCGCGATCTCCAACCGCTTTTCGCGGGGGAGGTCTACGCCAGCGAGTCGTGCCATTGGCGTTGATGCTCCTTCATAGATTTCATCTTCAGGTCTGCTCCCCGTCCGGTTCCGGGACCGACTCGCCTGTCGTGCCCTCTGCTTGCGCTTCGGGTGTCCCGGCCCCGGCCTGAAGTCCGGGGGTGAACCGGGCCACTCGCGTGGCCCGGCAGGTGCGGGGAGGGTGTGTAGCCGTCAATCCACTCTGGTCGAGTGCGAGTGATCAGCCCTGCCGCTGCTTGTGCCGCAGGTTTTCGCAGATCACCATGATCCGGCCGTGACGGCGGATCACCTTGCACTTGTCGCAGATCTTCTTGACGCTCGGCTGGACCTTCACGTCTTCTGCTCTCCTGTTTAGCTGCTCTTCGTGATCACTTGTAGCGGTAGACGATGCGACCACGAGAGAGGTCGTAGGGCGAGAGCTCCACGACAACCCTGTCCTCGGGCAGGATGCGGATGTAGTGCTGCCGCATCTTGCCGCTGATGTGTGCCAGGACCTTGTGACCGTTCTCCAACTCGACGCGGAACATCGCGTTGGGGAGCGGCTCGACTACGCGGCCTTCGACCTCGATGGCCCCGTCTTTCTTCGCCATGTCCTCCGCTTTTCCTTGTCGACACTGCCTGTCGCTACACTGTGTGATCAGATGAGCACGAGTGCCTGTCTGGGTGCAACGTCGACACACTTCAGCCCGAGTCCCAAGACCGTGAGTTCACGAACGCGCAGGATCCGGGCGCGATAAGTGCGCCGACTTGACAGTGTACGCAACCCGTGTCGCGACCCCCAAACCGGGGGTAATCATGCTAGGAGAACGCCCAGGTGGGCGTGACCTCGATCACCACAGACGGGTGAATGCGCAGGTCAGGCGTCTTCAGGAGCGGTGAGAACCCAGGGACCCTCTTCGGTGATCGCCACCGTGTGCTCCCAGTGGGCCGCGCGGGAGCCGTCGGCCGTGACCACGGTCCAGCCGTCGTCCAGCTCGCGGGTCTCCCCGCCGCCGCCGGTCAGCATCGGCTCGATCGCCAGGGCCATACCGGCCTTCAGCCGCGGGCCCTTGCCCGGCTTGCCGATGTTCGGCAGGAACGGGTCCATGTGCATCTGGCGCCCGATGCCGTGCCCGCCGTACTCGACGATCATCCCGTACTCGATGCCGTCGTCGCGGCCCGCGCGTTCGGCGGCCGACTGGACGGCGTAGGAGATGTCGGTGAGCCGGCCGCCGGCGCTGACCGCCTCGATACCGGCCCACATGGCGGCTTCGGTCGCCGCGGACAGCGCCAGGTCGGCGCCGGAGACGTCGCCGATGGCCAGCGTGACGGCGGAGTCGCCGTGCCAGCCGTCGAGGATCGCCCCGCAGTCGACGGAGATGATGTCGCCGTCCGCCAGCACCTGGCTCTTCGCCGGGATGCCGTGGACGATCTGCTCGTTCACCGACGCGCAGATCGACGCCGGGAAGCCGTGGTAGCCCTTGAAGGACGGGACCGCGCCGGCGTCCCGGATCGTCTGCTCGGCCAGCTCGTCGAGCTCGGCCGTGCTGACGCCCGGTTTCGCGGCGGCGCGGACCGCCGCCAGCGTGCGGGCGACGACGAGGCCCGCGGCCCGCATCGCCTGCAGCTCGTCCGGGGTCTTGACCTCGATCATGCGCCCACGGCGGAGCACTTGCAGTACACGCAACCCTCCGAGATTCACGTGCGGTCGCGCAGCGCTTTCAGCACCCGGCCGGAGATCTCCTCGACGCTGCCGACGCCGTCGACCGTCACCAGGATGTCGGCGTAGTACTCCAGCAGCGGCGCGGTGTCCGACACGTAGATCTGCTGGCGGCGGCGGATGACCTCTTCGGTGTCGTCCGCGCGGCCGCGGGACATGAGACGCCCGACGACGACGTCCTCCGGCACCTGCAGCTGGATCACGGCGTCGACCGAGACGTCGGCGTCGCTCAGGATCTCGCCGAGGACCTCGGCCTGCTTGGTGTTGCGGGGAAAGCCGTCGAGCAGGAAGCCGACCTTCGCGTCCGGCTCGGCCAGCCGCTCCCGGACCATCTCGTTCGTCACCGAGTCGGGCACGAGCTCGCCCGAGTCCAGGTAGCGCTTGGCTTCCTGGCCCAGCGGGGTCTCCTGGCCGACGTGCGCGCGGAACAGTTCGCCCGTGGAGATGTGGGGGATGCGCAGCTGCTCCGACAGAGCCACCGCCTGCGTACCTTTGCCCGCGCCGGGCGGACCCACGAGAACCAGCCGCGTCACTTCAAGAACCCTTCGTAGTTGCGCTGCATCAGCTGGCTTTCGATCTGCTTCACGGTGTCGAGCCCGACACCGACCATGATCAGCACAGCCGTGCCACCGAACGGGAAGTTCTGGTTGTTCCCGCTACCGGTCACCGACAGGAAGAAGTTCGGGAGGATCGCGATGATGCCCAGGTACAGCGAGCCCGGCAGGGTGATCCGGCCGAGGACGAAGCTCAGGTACTCCGCGGTGGGACGGCCCGGGCGGATGCCCGGGATGAAGCCACCGAACTTCTTCATCTCGTCCGCGCGCTCGTCCACGTTGAACGTGATCGTGATGTAGAAGTACGTGAAGAAGATGATCAGCGCGAAGTACAGCGCGATGTGCACCCAGCTGGACTGGTTCACGACGTAGTTCTTGATGAAGACCTGCCAGCCGGAGTTGCTGTTCTGGTCGCCGACGAGGCGGCTGATCAGGTCCGGCAGGTACAGCAGGGACGACGCGAAGATGACCGGGATGACGCCGGCCTGGTTCACCTTGATCGGCAGGTAGGTCGACGTGCCGCCGTACATCCGGCGGCCGATCATGCGCTTGGCGTACTGCACCGGGATCCGGCGCTGCCCCTGTTCGACGAAGATGACGCTCGCGATGATCACCAAGCCGAAGACGCAGATCATCGTCAGCGCGACGCCACCGCCGTTGCTGAGGATGTTGCCGCCCTCGACCGGGATGCGCGCGGCGATGTTCAGGAAGATCAGGACGGACATGCCGTTGCCGACACCGCGTTCGGTGATCAGCTCGCCCAGCCACATCATGACGGCGGTGCCCGCGGTCATGGTGATGACGATGATGGCGAGCGAGTAGACGCTGTTGTCCGGGATGATCGGCTGGTCGCAGTCCGGGAAGAGCTGCTTGCGGTCCGCGAGCGCGACCACGCCGGTGGCCTGCAGGATCGCCAGCGCGACCGTCAGGTACCGGGTGTACTGGGTCAGCTTGCTCTGGCCGGACTGGCCTTCCTTCTTCAGCTCCTCGAACCGCGGGATGACCACGGTCAGCAGCTGGATGATGATGCTCGCCGTGATGTACGGCATGATGCCGGTCGAGAAGAGCGACAGCTGCAGCAGCGCACCGCCACTGAACAGGTTCAGCAGCTGGTAGACGCCTTCCTGCTGCGCCTGGGAACTACAGGCCTGGACCGCCCCGTAGGAGATCCCGGGTGCCGGAATGGTCGCACCGATTCGGTAGACCGCGACGATGGCTAGCGTGAACAGGATCTTCTTGCGTAGATCCGGCGTCGCGAGAGCCGAGCGGAAGGCGCTGAACACGCGGGGGACCTCCTCGGCGTCGTCGGCCGTCCTCAACCGACGATCGGCTTGGCCGGCACGGGTGGCCGGCGGGAACACACAGCACTACTGGCACGCAAGCCAGGAACGCTTCGGGGCACACTCGTCCCGAAGCGTGTCGCCGACTCTAACAGCTTCACAGGGCGTGTCCGCAGTGCGTGTGCGTTTTCCGTACCAAGGTTGCTCCGGCGGGTTGATCCACATCACCGGGTTGCCCGGATTCCTTGACACAGGAGGGCAAGATCCGGTTCAGGCGCTCGATGTCGCGAGCACGCCGGCCAGCCCCACGAGGACCACACCGGTGCCGCGGTCGACGTTGCGCCGGGCCCGCCGCGTGAGCTCGATCGACTTCACCGCGGCGCCGACGCCGACGTAGACCGAGCCGGCCAGGAACTCGGCCAGCAGGTAGACGGCGCCCAGCAGCGCGATCTGGGCCGAAAAGGGCCCGTGAGCTGCGTCGATGAACTGCGGCACGAACGCCGTGAAGATGAGGATCGCCTTCGGGTTGGTGATCGCGACGCCGAACTCCTTGCGCGCGACGCGCCACGCCGTCGCCGGTTCTGCCTTGGTGTGGGGGGTGCCGGCGTCGTCCCGGCGCCGGATCGTGGACCACAGGATGCGCACACCGAGGTAGAGCAGGTAGGCGGCGCCGGCCCACTTGATGATCGCGAGGGCGGTCTCGGACGCGGCCAGCAGCTGCCCCAGCCCGGCCGCCACGGCCGTGATCAACAGCGTGAACGCGGCCAGCCTGCCGGCCAGCCCGGCGAGGCCGCGGCGAACACCGTGCGTCATCCCGTGGTGGAGGCCGAGCAGGTTGTTCGCCCCTGGCGTAAGCGCGATGAGCACGGACGCCCCGAAGAAGACCAGCAGCCACGACATGGTTCCCACGGTAACCGCCGTGGCGAGCGGGTTATCCGGGTTGCCCGGGTTGTCCGGGTTCTTCCGGCGGGAGCACGGTGATGGCGACGCCGCTGGGCGGGGTCGGGGTGTCGGCGTAGGCGAGAGCCGGGTCGGCCCAGTCGTCGCCGGTGCGCCGCCAGGCGGGCAGGTAGGCCAGCACGGCCGCGACGGCGGCCAGGACGGTGGCCCCGATCAGCAGCCACATGCCGGCCGCGGTGACGACTTCGAGGTCCATGCTGTCGGCCATGGCGGACCACCCGAGCCCGCTCATCCCGACGGTGGTGACGACACCCGCGGTGAAGAGCGCACCCGCGCCGATCAGCCACCGGCCGGCGCCGCGACCCGGCCGCGAGAGGGCGGCGAAAGCGGCCACGGCCAGCACGATGACGGCGAGGATCAGCGGGATGCCGACCGGCGAGGCCCCCTGGTCGACGGCATCCTGCCCGGGGATTTCGACGCGGCTGCCCCAGGCGGTTTCGGTGACGGTGAGCCGGGCTTCGAAGAACCGCTGCCGGACGCTGACGTGCTGCTGGAGCCGGAAGAGCGGGAGGAAGCAGCCGAAGGCGGTCATGAGCGCGGCTACGGCGGTGAGGACGGCTGGGAGGAAGCGCAGGAGCCCGGAGGGGGCTGGGGAAGGTGCCTCGGCGGCCGGGGCGGGCTCGGCTGGTGGGGCAGGTGGCGCTGGTGGCGGAGTGGTGACTGCGCCGGGCAGCTGGGCGACCGGGAACGGCAGCTGCTCGACGGGCTGGAATGGTTGCGCTGCCTGGGCGCGCGGGTCTGTGCTCGGCAGGGGTGGCGCGGGGAAAGCGAGCGGATCGGCGTGCGCTGCGGTGGCCGCTGCCGGGAACTGCAGTGGATTCGCTTCCGCCGGGACAGGCGACGGGGCAGGCGCGGCTTCTGCCGGGAAGGCCGGTGCAAGCTCGGCCGGAAAGCTCAGCGAGTCCGCGGGCGACGAACCGGCCTCCGCCGGGAAGCTGAGCGGCTCCCCCGCACCCGGCTCCACATCCGCGAGCTTCGGGGCCTCGACCGGGAAGCTCAGCGGCGACTCCCCGGCCTCGGACGGCGGGCCGGGCCGCTCGGGCGGCTTCTGCGACGGTCTGTCCACCCTGTGATCCTCCGTCCGGATCCACGCCGCGGCAAGGAATCTGTCCGGTCAGTCGTCTTCCGGGGGCAGCACCGTGATCGCGACGCCCGACGGCGGCGTCGTCGTGTCCGCGAACGCGACCGCGGGATCCGCCCATTCCGGGCGGTCGGCCACCGGCCCGCGGGGGCTCAGCACCGCCGCCGCGGCCGCGGCCAGGACCGCGGCCAGGAGCACCCACATGCCGGGCATCAGGGTCGTCACCGTCTGGGTACGGCCGTCCAGGAGGCCGCGCGCGCCCTGCATCCCGATCGTGCAGACCGCGCCGGTGAGGAAGGCCGCTCCCCCGCACGCCGTCCGGGTCGCGGCCGCGCCCGGGTGGCGGGTCGCCGCCCGGCGGACGCCGAGGATCAGCGCGGCCAGGAGGATCGCGCTCGCCAGCACCAACGGGAGCCCGAGCGGCGCGGACGGCGAGCTGATCTCCGCCTGACCCGAGAACGTGAAGTCGACCCGCCAGGCACCCACGACCGAACGGGCGACCCCGGCCGCCTCCCAGCCCACCGCCTGCTCGGTGCGGAAGAACGGCAGGAAGGTCCCGGCGACCGTCAAGGCCAGTGCCAGCGCGACGAGCGCGGGCGCCAGGAAAGCACGGGCCGGCCGGCCGGGAGTGGGGTCCATCCCGCCGATCCTTCCGCCGGGCCACGGCGACCACAAGCGAACCCGGGAACGCCGAAGGCCCGCCTGGCGAACCAGGCGGGCCTTCGAACGAGGATCAGCTCAGTTGGTGCTGGCGGAGCCACCGGCCGCTTCGAGCTTCTCCTTGGCGGAGCCGGAGAAACCGTCGGCGGTCACGTCGAGCTTGACGCCGTCGACGTCACCGTTGCCGAGCACCTTGACGAGCTTGCCCTTGCGGACGAGCCCCGCCGCGGCGAGCTCTTCGTTGCCGACCTTGCCACCGTCCGGGAAGACGCGGGCGATGTCGCCCACGTTCACCGGCTGGTACTCGGTGCGGAAGCGGTTCTTGAAGCCGCGAAGCTTCGGGAGCCGCATGTGGATGGGCATCTGCCCACCCTCGAAGCCGGCGGGCACGTTCTTCCGGGCCTTGGTGCCCTTCGTACCGCGACCGGCGGTCTTGCCCTTCGAACCTTCACCACGACCGACGCGCATCTTCTCGCGCTTCGAGCCCGGAGCCGGGCGCAGGTGGTGGATCTTGATGGCCGTCATGCCTTGACCTCCTCGACCTCCACCAGGTGGCGGACGGTGTGGATCAGGCCGCGCACCTGGGGGCTGTCTTCACGCACGACGCTCTGGCGGATCTTGCGCAGCCCGAGGGTGCGCAGCGACTCGCGGTGAGCGTGCTTCGTGCCGATCTTGCTCTTGACCTGGGTGACCTTGAGCTGAGTCATGTCAGACCCCCTGGCCCGCGCGCTGGCGCAGCATCCGGGCCGGAGCGACGTCCTCGAGCGGGAGACCACGGCGAGCCGCGACCTCTTCGGGACGCTGCAGACCCTTCAGAGCCGCGACGGTGGCGTGCACGATGTTGATCGCGTTGTCGGAGCCGAGCGACTTCGACAGCACGTCGTGGACGCCCGCGCACTCCAGCACCGCGCGCACCGGACCACCGGCGATGACGCCGGTACCGGCGGACGCCGGACGCAGCAGCACGACACCGGCGGACGCCTCACCCGTGATCGGGTGGGGGATGGTGCCGCCGACGCGAGGGACGCGGAAGAAGTTCTTCTTCGCCTCTTCGACGCCCTTGGCGATCGCCGCGGGAACTTCCTTGGCCTTGCCGTAGCCGACGCCGACCTGACCGTCGCCGTCACCGACGACCACCAGGGCGGTGAAGCTGAAGCGACGACCACCCTTGACGACCTTGGCGACGCGGTTGATCGTCACGACCTTCTCGAGGTGCGGGGTCTTGTCCTGGCCGGCCCCGCCACGGCCGCTGTCGCGCCGGTCCCGGCCGCCACCGCGACGGTCATTGCGGTCGTTGCCGCCCTGCCCGCCGGGTCCGCCCTGTCCGCCGCCGAATTGCCGTGTACGTCCCGGCATCAGGCTTTCCTTCCGTTAACAAGCTTCTGCATCGTCAGAACTCCAACCCCGCCTCACGGGCGGCGTCGGCGAGCGCGGCGATGCGGCCGTGGTAGGCGTTGCCCCCACGGTCGAACACCACAGCCGAGATCCCGGCGTTCTTGGCACGCGCGGCGACGAGCTCCCCGACCTTGGCGGCCTTGGCCTTCTTGTCGCCGTCCAGCGCCCGAACGTCCGCCTCGAGGGTGGACGCCGAGGCCAGCGTGTGGCCGGCCAGGTCGTCGATGACCTGCACGGCGATGTGCCGCGAAGACCGCTTGACGACCAGGCGCGGACGCTGCTCCGTGCCCGAAACCTTCTTGCGGAGCCGGAAGTGCCGACGGGCCTTCGCGACGCGGCGGCGGGTCGAGATGTCCTTGCCCACCGGCTTGCGCTTCGTAGTCGTGTCGCTCATGATCACTTACCCGTCTTTCCGACCTTGCGGCGGATCTTCTCACCCTCGTACCGCAGGCCCTTGCCCTTGTACGGGTCCGGGCGCCGCAGCTTGCGGATGACGGCCGAGATCTGGCCGACCTTCTGCTTGTCGATACCGGAGACCGAGAACCGGGTCGGGCTGTCCACCTTGAAGGTGATGCCCTCCGGCGCCTCGATCTTCACCGGGTGGCTGTAGCCGAGGGCGAACTCGAGGTCCGAGCCCTTGGCCTGCACGCGGTAACCGACACCGTGGATTTCGAGCTTCTTCTCGTAGCCCGCGGTCACACCGACGACCAGGTTGTTCACCAGGGTACGGGTGAGGCCGTGCAGAGCCTTGCTGGTGCGCTCGTCATCCGGGCGCTTGACCAGCAGGGTGCCGTCGTCGTCGCGCTCGACCGTGATCGGCTCGGCGATGGTGTGCTCGAGGGTCCCCTTGGGGCCCTTGACGCTGATGTGCTGACCGTCGATGGTCACCTCGACCCCGGAGGGGACGGCGACCGGCAGCTTTCCGATGCGTGACATGTCTGTGCCCCCTTCCTTACCAGACGTAGGCGAGGACTTCGCCGCCCACGCTGTTGCGCTTGGCCTGACGGTCCGTCTGGAGGCCGGAGGACGTCGAGATGATCGCGACGCCGAGGCCACCGAGCACGGACGGCAGTTCGGTCGATTTTGCGTAGACCCGCAGACCGGGCTTGGAGACGCGCCGCAGGCCGGCGATGCTCCGCTCACGGTTGGGGCCGTACTTGAGCTCGACGATCAGGTTCTTGTGCTTCTCGCCCGGCTCGTCGCGGTAGCTCGCGATGTAGCCCTCGCGCTTGAGGATCTCGGCGATGTTCGCCTTGAGCTTCGAGTGAGGAAGCACGACCTCGTCGTGGTACGCCGAGTTCGCGTTACGCAGACGCGTCAAGAAGTCTGCGATGGGGTCGGTCATCGTCATGGTGACCTGTCAACCTTTCTCGCCCTGGTTCCCCGCCCGCCGGAGCGGGCGGGGCCTGTGGCGAAGTGGAGTTTTAAAGAAACGCTCTTACCAGCTGGACTTGCGGACGCCGGGCAGTTCGCCCGCGTGTGCCATCTCGCGAAGGCAGATCCGGCAGAGACCGAACTTGCGGAACACGGCGTGCGGGCGGCCGCACCGCTGGCAGCGGGTGTAGCCGCGCACGGCGAACTTCGGCTTCTTCGCGGCCTTGTGGACCAGTGCTTTCTTGGCCATCGGCTCAGTTCTCCTTGAACGGGAAGCCGAGCTTGCGCAGCAGCGCCCGGCCCTCGTCGTCGTTCGTGGCGGTCGTGACGACGGTGACGTCCATGCCGCGCGGGCGGTCGATGGAGTCAGGGTCGATCTCGTGGAACATCGACTGCTCGTTGAGACCGAACGTGTAGTTGCCGTGGCCGTCGAACTGCTTCGGCGAAAGCCCGCGGAAGTCGCGGATACGCGGCAGCGCGATGGTCAGCAGCCGGTCGAGGAACTCCCACATCCGGTCGCCGCGCAGCGTGACGCGCGCGCCGATCGGCTGGCCCTCGCGCAGCTTGAACTGCGCGATCGACTTGCGGGCCTTGCGGACCTCGGGCTTCTGGCCGGTGATCAGGGCGAGGTCCTTGACCGCGCCCTCGATCAGCTTGCTGTCACGGGCGGCGTCACCGACGCCCATGTTCACGACGACCTTCACCACGCCCGGGATCTGGTGGACGTTGGCGAAGGAGAACTCCGCCTGCAGCTGGCCCTTGATCTCTTCGCGGTAGCGCACCTTGAGGCGCGGCGCGACCTTTTCTGCGGTGGTCATCAGATGTCCTTACCGTTCCGGCGCGAAACCCGGACCTTCTTGCCGTCCTCGCCGAAGCGGTAACCCACCCGGGTCGGCTTGCCCTCCGCGTCGACCACCATCACGTTCGAGACGTGGATGGGGGCCTCCTGCGTGACGATGCCGCCGGACTGCGCACCGCGCTGGGTCTGGGTGATCCGCGTGTGCTTCTTGATCCGGTTCACGCCCTCGACCAGCACGCGGTCGCGCTCGGGGTAGGCCTGGATGACCTTGCCCTTGGCGCCCTTGTCCTTGCCGGCGATGACGACGACCGTGTCGCCCTTCTTCACCTTCATCACAGCACCTCCGGCGCGAGCGAAATGATCTTCATGAACTTTCGGTCGCGCAGCTCGCGGCCCACCGGGCCGAAGATGCGGGTGCCCCGGGGCTCGTTGTCGTTCTTGATGAGCACGGCGGCGTTCTCGTCGAACCGGATGTAAGAACCGTCCGGACGACGACGCTCCTTGACCGTGCGGACGATGACGGCCTTGACGACATCGCCCTTCTTCACCCCGGCGGCCGGGATGGCGTCCTTCACGGTGGCGACGATGATGTCACCGATGCCGGCGTAGCGCCGCCCGGAACCACCGAGAACGCGGATGCAGAGAATTTCCTTCGCACCCGTGTTGTCGGCTACCCGAAGCCGCGACTCCTGCTGGATCACGTCAACTCCTGTATGTCGCGCCGGTTCTCGCCCGACGAGCGAGCCTTGCGGAACTAAGAACTCCGAAGAGCCCTGCTTACTTGGCCTTCTCCACGATCTGCACCAGGCGCCACCGCTTCGTCGCCGACAGCGGGCGGGTCTCCATCAAGGTGACCCGGTCGCCCACGCCCGCCTCGTTGTTCTCGTCGTGCACCTTCACCTTGGAGGTGGTGCGGACGACCTTCGAGTAACGGGGGTGCTTCTTGCGGTCCTCGAGCTCGACCACGATCGTCTTGTTCATCTTGTCCGAGACGACGTAGCCCTCGCGGACCTTGCGGTCGTTCCGGGCCGGCGTCTCGGTGGTGGGCTCGCTCATGCGGCACCTTCACTCTCGGCGTCGGGGGCAACGGACAGGCCGAGTTCGCGCTCGCGCATGACCGTGTAGATCCGCGCGATGTCCGTGCGGACGGTGCGCAGACGGCGGTTGTTGTCGAGCTGCCCGGTCGCCATCTGGAAGCGGAGGTTGAAGAGCTCCTCCTTGTATTCCTTCAGACGCAGGACGAGCTCTTCCGCGGTGAGCTCACGCAGCTCCGATGCCAAAGCACCTGCGTTCGCCATCAGAACTCACCACCTTCACGGGTCACGATGCGGCACTTCATGGGCAGCTTGTGGATCGCGCGGCGGAGCGCCTCACGGGCGGTCTCCTCGTTCGGGAACGAGATCTCGAACATCACGCGGCCCGGCTTCACGTTGGCGATCCACCACTCGGGCGAACCCTTACCGGAACCCATGCGGGTTTCGGCCGGCTTCTTGGTCAGCGGGCGGTCCGGGTAGATGGTCGTCCACACCTTGCCACCACGCTTGATGTGACGGGTCATGGCGATACGAGCGGACTCGATCTGCCGGTTCGTCACGTAGCTGTGCTCAAGCGCCTGGATGCCGTACTCGCCGAAGCTGACCTTCGTGCCACCCTTGGCGGCGCCGTGGCGCTTCGGGGAGTGCTGCTTCCGGTGCTTGACCCTGCGCGGGATGAGCACGTCTCAGCCCTCCGTCTTTTCTGCGGTCTCGGTGGCCGGGGCCGCCTCGGTCGTGGCGGCCGCGGCGGCGCGACCGGCTTCGGTCGAGGTGGCGGTCGTGCCCGACGCGCCGGAACGACGCGGGCGGGACGGCCGGTCGCTGCGGTCACGGTCGCGACGCGGCGCGCGCTCGGCGGCGTCACGGGCTTCGCGAGCCTTCAGGCCACCGACGAGCTCACCCTTGTAGATCCACACCTTGACGCCGATGCGACCGAACGTCGTCTTGGCCTCGAAGAAGCCGTAGTCGATGTCGGCGCGCAGCGTGTGCAGCGGGACGCGGCCGTCGCGGTAGTGCTCGGAGCGGGACATCTCGGCACCGCCGAGACGACCGCCGCACTGCACGCGGATGCCCTTGACCTGCGGCGAGCGCATGGAGGTCTGGATCGCCTTCCGCATCGCGCGGCGGAACGCCACGCGGTTGGAAAGCTGCTCCGCGACCGCCTGGGCGACCAGCTGGGCGTCGGCCTCGGGGTTCTTGACCTCGAGGATGTTCAGCTGGACCTGCTTCTTGGTCAGCTTCTCCAGCGCGCCGCGGATCCGGTCGGCCTCCGCGCCGCGGCGGCCGATGACGATGCCCGGCCGGGCGGTGTGGATGTCGACGCGGACGCGGTCACGGGTGCGCTCGATCTCGACCTTGGAGATGCCGGCGCGCTCCATGCCCGTCGCCAGCAGCTTGCGGATCTTGACGTCCTCGGCCACGTACTCGGCGTACTGCTTGTCGGCGTACCAGCGCGACTTCCAGTCCGTGGTGATACCCAGGCGGAAACCGTGCGGGTTGATCTTCTGGCCCACTACCGGCCACCTGCCTTCTTCTTGCTCTGAGCCTTCGGCGCGACGGCCGGACGCGACTCCACCTCGACGGTGATGTGGCTGGTCCGCTTGCGGATCCGGTACGCACGGCCCTGGGCCCGCGGGCGGATCCGCTTGAGGGTCGGGCCCTCGTCGGCGTACGCGTTCTTGACCCAGAGTGTCTCCGGGTCCAGCTGAAGGTTGTTCTCGGCGTTGGCCACGGCGCTGGCGAGCACCTTCGCGACCGGCTCGCTGGCCGCCTGCGGGGCGAACCGGAGCACGGCCAAGGCGTCGGCGGCGCTACGTCCCTTGATGAGCTCGATCACCCGGCGCACCTTGGTCGGCGAGTCCCGGACGAAGCGAGCCCGCGCGTACGCCGTAGGCAGTTCAGCCTCGGTCGTCACGTCGTTCTGGGCGTTCATCGCTACTTCCTGTCTGGTTTCGTGCCCGCTCAGCGGCGGCGCGACTTGCGGTCGTCCTTGATGTGACCCTTGAAGGTCCGCGTCGGGGCGAACTCGCCCAGCTTGTGACCCACCATCGCCTCGGTGACGAACACCGGGACGTGCTTGCGGCCGTCGTGCACGGCGATCGTGTGACCCAGGAAATCCGGGATGATCGTCGAGCGGCGCGACCAGGTCTTGATGACCGTCTTCTTGCCCGATTCGTTCAGCGCGTCCACCTTCTTGAGCAGGTGGTCGTCCACGAAGGGGCCCTTCTTAAGGCTACGTGGCATGTTGTTCTACCTCCCTGCTCAGCGCTTGTTCTTGCCGGTACGCCGGCGGCGGACGATGAGGGCGTCGCTCGGCTTGCGCCGGCGCGTACGACCCTCGGGCTTACCGTTCGGGTTGACCGGGTGGCGACCACCGGAGGTCTTACCCTCACCACCACCGTGCGGGTGGTCGACCGGGTTCATGACGACACCACGGACCGTGGGGCGCTTGCCGCGCCAGCGGTTACGACCCGCCTTGCCCCAGTTGATGTTGGCGTGCTCGGAGTTGCCGACCTCGCCGACCGTGGCGCGGTTGCGCACGTCCACGTTGCGGATCTCGCCCGAGGGGAGACGCAGCTGGGCGTACGGACCGTCCTTGGCGACGAGCTGCACCTTCGCGCCCGCGGACCGCGCCATCTTCGCGCCGCCACCGGGGCGGAGCTCGATCGCGTGGATCACGGTGCCGACCGGGATGTTGCGCAGCGGCAGGTTGTTACCCGGCTTGATGTCGGCCCGGGGGCCGTTCTCGACCAGGTCGCCCTGCTTCAGCTTCTCCGGCGCGATGATGTAGCGCTTCTCGCCGTCGGCGTAGTGCAGCAGCGCGATGCGAGCGGACCGGTTGGGGTCGTACTCGATGTGCGCGACCTTGGCGGGGATGCCGTCCTTGTCGTTGCGACGGAAGTCGATGACTCGGTAAGCGCGCTTGTGGCCGCCACCCTTGTGCCGGGTGGTGATCTTGCCGGACGAGTTGCGACCGCCCGAACCGCTCAGCGGACGAAGCAGCGACTTCTCGGGAGTGGAGCGAGTGATCTCGGCGAAGTCCGAGACGCTCGAACCGCGACGACCCGGGGTCGTCGGCTTGTACTTGCGGATGCCCATTGTCAGCTCAGTCCTTTACGCGGTGGGTCCGCCGAAGATCTCGATCGCCTTGCTCTCAGGCGAAAGAGTCACGATGGCGCGCTTGGTGTCCTTGCGCTTGCCGAAGCCTGCGCGAGTCCGCTTCCGCTTGCCCTGGCGATTGGCCGTGTTGACGCTGACCACCTTGACGCCGAACACCTTCTCGACCGCGATCTTGATCTGGGTCTTGTTGGCGTCCGGGCGGACGATGAACGTGTACTTGTGGTCCTCGAGCAGCCCGTAGGACTTCTCGGAGATGACCGGCGCGAGCAGGATGTCGCGGGGGTCCGGAATGGCGACCGAACTCACTTCTCGTCACTCCCTTCCGTGACCTCGCCCGACCGCGCCGAAGCCTTGACGGTCTTGCCGCGGGCGGGGCCGGCGACGAACACGTCGTACGCGGCCTTGGTGAACACGACGTCGTCGTTGACCAGCACGTCGTAGGTGTTGAGCTGGTCGGCCCAGAGCAGGTGCACCTCGGGCAGGTTCCGCAGGGAAACCCAGCTGTACTCGTCGTCCCGGTGCAGCACCACGAGCACACGCTTCGCCTGCGTCACCGCGGCGAGGACGGCCTTGGCGGCCTTGGTGGACGGCTTCTCACCGGTCACCAGCTCGGTGACGATGTGCAGCTGGCCGGCGCGCGCCCGGTCGGAGAGGGCGCCACGCAGAGCGGCGGCCTTCATCTTCTTCGGGGTGCGCTGGGAGTAGTCGCGCGGCGTGGGGCCGTGGACGACGCCACCGCCGACGAACTGCGGCGCGCGGGTCGAACCCTGGCGGGCACGGCCGGTGCCCTTCTGCCGGTACGGCTTCTTGCCGCCACCGGAGACCTCACCACGGGTCTTCGTGTCGTGCGTGCCCTGGCGCGCGGCGGCCTGCTGGGCCACCACCACCTGGTGCATCAGCGCGACATTGGCCTGCACGTCGAAGATCTCCTCGGGGAGGTCCACGGTGCCGTCGGCTTTACCGGCCGGGGTCTTCAGCTCGACGCTTGTCATTCGGAGTTACCACCCTTCGCGGCGCTGCGCACGAACAGCAGGCCGCCCTTGGGACCGGGCACGGCGCCCTTGATCAGCAGCAGGCCGTCCTCGGCACGCACGGCGTGCACGGTCAGGTTCTGCGTGGTGACCCGGTCGACACCCATCCGGCCTGCCATGCGCACGCCCTTGAAAACGCGGCCCGGGGTGGCACAGCCACCGATCGAGCCCGGACGGCGGTGCACGGCCTGGGCACCGTGGCTCGCGCCCTGGCCCTTGAAGCCGTGGCGCTTCATGACGCCCGCGTAGCCCTTGCCCTTGCTGGTACCGGTCACGTCGACCTCGACGCCGGCGGCGAACACCTCGGCGGTGATCTCCTGGCCGACCTCGTAGGTCTCGGCGTCGGTGGTGCGCAGCTCGGCAAGGAAGCGGCGCGGCGTCACGCCCGCCTTGTCGTAGTGGCCGGTGCGCGGCTTGTTCACCTTGCGCGGGTCGACCGCGCCGAACGCCAGCTGCACGGCCGTGTAGCCGTCCTTGTCCTGCGTCCGAACCTGGGTCACCACGTTCGGACCGGCCTTCACGACGGTGACCGGGACAACCCGGTTCTGCTCGTCGAAGACCTGGGTCATGCCGAGCTTGGTGCCCAGGATGCCCTTCATTTGCCTGTCAGACATGAGTCTCTTATCTCCGCCGCTCGCCCAACGCTTACTGGATGTTGACGTCGACGCTCGCCGGCAGGTCGATGCGCATGAGCGCGTCGACCGTCTTCGGCGTCGGGTCGAGGATGTCGATCAGACGCTTGTGCGTGCGCATCTCGAAGTGCTCGCGCGAGTCCTTGTACTTGTGCGGCGAGCGGATGACGCAGTAAACGTTCTTCTCGGTGGGCAGCGGCACCGGCCCGACAACACGGGCGCCGGTGCGCGTGACCGTCTCCACGATCTTGCGCGCCGAGGTGTCGATCGCCTCGTGGTCGTAGGCCTTGAGCCGGATGCGGATCTTCTGTCCCGCCATGGTGGCTGCTCGTTCCTTGTCGTCTCGTGCCGCTATCTCACAAACCCGGCCGGGTGTTGCCACCCTGGGCCTGGGTTTCCGCAGTTCAACGGCCCTGTCCCCGGTCCACGCGGTCGGGCGTGTCGCGCCCGACGCACAGACGGATCCCGCGGGATCGTCGTCTTGCCTGGTCTTCCTCAACGTGAGGAGGCTATGAGCCGGCTGACCGTCTCACCGCCTTTGCCCGCTCGCCTCACCCGAAGGAAGAGCTCGGCGGACCGTGGCCACTCGCGCCAGGGCGGCCGGACCCTTGAAGGGATCGGCCGCCCCAGGACGAGCAACCTGAATAGTGTCGCACACGTGATTTGACGCCCCTGACCCGGGGGTGTATTGCCCCCGGGCCGGGCGTCGAATCACTTGATGATCTTGGTGACCTGACCCGCACCGACGGTGCGGCCACCCTCGCGGATGGCGAACCGCAGGTTCACGTCCATCGCGACCGGCTGGATCAGCGCGACCGAGATGTCGGTGTTGTCGCCCGGCATGACCATTTCGGTGCCCTCGGGGAGGGTCACGACGCCGGTCACGTCGGTCGTGCGGAAGTAGAACTGCGGGCGGTAGTTGTTGAAGAAGGGGGTGTGACGGCCACCCTCGTCCTTCGACAGGATGTAGACCCGGCCCTCGAAGTCGGTGTGCGGGGTGGTGGTACCCGGCTTCACGACGACCTGGCCGCGCTCGACGTCCTCGCGCTTGATACCGCGGACGAGGAGGCCGACGTTGTCGCCCGCCTGGCCCTGGTCGAGCAGCTTGCGGAACATCTCGACGCCGGTGACCGTGGTCTTGGTCGACTTTTCCTTGATGCCGACGATCTCGACCTCTTCGTTGACGTTGACCACGCCACGCTCGATGCGGCCGGTGACGACGGTGCCGCGACCGGTGATCGTGAAGACGTCTTCGATCGGCATGAGGAACGGCTTGTCGAGCTCGCGCACCGGGTCCGGCACGTTGTCGTCGACCGCGGTCATCAGCTCGAGGACGGCGTCGCCCCACTTCTCGTCGCCCTCAAGGGCCTTGAGGCCCGAGACGCGCACGACCGGAGCGTCGTCGCCCGGGAACTCCTGCGAGGACAGCAGCTCGCGGACCTCGAGCTCGACGAGCTCGAGGATCTCCTCGTCGTCGACCATGTCGGCCTTGTTCAGCGCGACCACGATGTAGGGCACGCCGACCTGGCGGGCGAGCAGCACGTGCTCACGGGTCTGCGGCATCGGGCCGTCGGTCGCGGCGACCACCAGGATCGCGCCGTCCATCTGGGCGGCACCGGTGATCATGTTCTTGATGTAGTCCGCGTGACCGGGGGCGTCGACGTGCGCGTAGTGACGCTTCTCGGTCTGGTACTCGACGTGCGAGATGTTGATCGTGATGCCGCGCTGCTTCTCTTCCGGCGCGTTGTCGATCTGGTCGAACGCCCGGGACTCGTTGAGCTCCGGGTACTTGTCGTGCAGAACCTTGGTGATCGCCGCGGTCAGCGTGGTCTTGCCGTGGTCGACGTGACCGATGGTCCCGATGTTGACGTGCGGCTTGCTCCGCTCGAACTTCGCCTTCGCCACTGGAATGTCCTCCTGGACTGATTTCGCTTTGTGCTCGGGGGCCGGCGTGGCTGCCGACCCCCGCTGTGTTGACGCCGCCTCCGCGGGAAAAGTGCGTCGGCGGGATTCCTTCGTCGGTGCTGCGGACGTTCAGGAGAGTCCCTTAATGCCCGCGCGCGGTGGGGGAGTTACTCCCCCGTCGCCTTCGCGATGATTTCCTTCGCGACGTTCGCGGGAACCTCGGCGTAGGAGTCGAACAACATGGAGTAGTTCGCCCGGCCCTGGGTACGGGACCGGAGGTCACCGACGTAGCCGAACATCTCCGACAGCGGGACCAGCGCCTTCACGACGCGGATGCCCGCCCGCTCCTCCATGGCCTGGATCTGACCACGACGGGAGTTGAGGTCACCGATGACGTCACCCATGTAGTCCTCGGGCGTGGTCACCTCGACCGCCATCATCGGCTCCAGGATCACCGGGCCGGCCTTCCTCGCGGCTTCCTTCATCGCCATGGAACCGGCGATCTTGAACGCCATCTCGGAAGAGTCGACCTCGTGGTAAGCACCGTCCAGCAAGGTGAACTTCAACCCGACGAGCGGGTAGCCGGCCAGGACGCCGTACTGCATCGCGTCCTGCGCGCCCGCGTCGACCGACGGGATGTACTCCCGCGGCACACGGCCACCGGACACCTTGTTGACGAACTCGTAGAGCGCGCCATCGGTGCGCTCGAGCGGCTCCAGCTTCACGATGACCTTCGCGAACTGGCCGGAACCACCGGTCTGCTTCTTGTGGACGAAGTCGAGCTTCTCCACCGTCTTCTTGATGGTCTCCCGGTAGGCGACCTGCGGCTTGCCGATGTTCGCCTCGACCTTGTAGTCGGACTTCATCCGGTTCACCAGCACCTCGAGGTGCAGCTCGCCCATGCCCGCGATGATCGTCTGGCCGGTGTCCTCGTCCAGCTTGACCTGGAACGTCGGGTCCTCTTCGGCCAGCTTCTGGATCGCCAGGGACAGCTTCTCCTGGTCGGCCTTCGTCTTCGGTTCGATCGCGACCCGGATGACCGGCTCGGGGAACGTCATCGACTCCAGCACGATCGGGTTCTGCGGGTCCGCCAGGGTGTCACCCGTGGTGGTGTCCTTCAGGCCGATGACCGCGTAGATGTGGCCGACCTGGGCGTCGTCGACCGGGTTCTCCTTGTTGGAGTGCATCTGGAAGATCTTCCCGATGCGCTCCTTGCGCTCCTTGGTCGCGTTGACGACCTGCGCCCCGGCGGCGACCTTGCCCGAGTACACCCGGATGTAGGTCAGCTTGCCGAAGAACGGGTGCGCGGCGATCTTGAACGCGAGCGCGGCGAACGGCTCGTCGACCGACGCCTTGCGGGACGCCACGGTCTCGCCGTCGGGCAGCAGGCCCTCGACGGCCGGGACGTCCAGCGGGGTCGGCAGGTAGTCGATGACCGCGTCGAGCATGGGCTGCACGCCCTTGTTCTTGAACGCGGAACCGGCCAGCACCGGGAAGACCTGGCTGGTGATGGTGAGCTTGCGGATGCCGGACTTGATCTCGGCCTCCGTCAGCTCCTCACCCTCGAGGAACTTCTCCATCAGCGCGTCGTCCGCCTCGGCGACGGTCTCGACGAGCTTCTCGCGGTACTCCGCGGCCTTCTCGGCCAGCTCGGCCGGGATCTCCTCGACGGAGTAGTCCTCGCCCTTCTGGACCTCGCCACGCCAGGTCAGCGCCTTCATGCGGACCAGGTCGATGACGCCTTCGAAGTCGTTCTCGGCACCGATCGGCAGCTGGATGACCAGCGGCCGGACGCCGAGACGATCGATGATCGTCTGGACCGTGTAGTAGAAGTCCGCGCCGAGCTTGTCCATTTTGTTGACGAAGCAGATGCGCGGGACGTCGTACTTGTCCGCCTGCCGCCAGACCTGCTCGGACTGCGGCTCGACGCCTTCCTTGCCGTCGAAGACCGCGACCGCGCCATCGAGCACCCGGAGGTTGCGCTCCACCTCGACGGTGAAGTCGACGTGGCCCGGGGTGTCGATGATGTTGATCTGGTGGTCGTCCCAGAAGGTGGTGGTGGCAGCCGAGGTGATGGTGATACCCCGCTTCTGCTCCTCCTCCATCCAGTCCATGGTGGCGGCGCCGTCGTGGACTTCACCGATCTTGTAGTTGACCCCGGTGTAGAACAGGATCCGCTCGGTGGTCGTCGTCTTGCCGGCGTCGATGTGGGCCATGATGCCGATGTTGCGGACCTTGTTCAGGTCGGTCAGCACGTCACGTGCCACGAGAGTGTTCCCCTGTTCTCAAGCTTGGGGCCCGGCATGGCTTGATCGACAGCCGGGCGGTCATCACCAGCGGTAGTGCGCGAAGGCCCGGTTGGACTCGGCCATCTTGTGCGTGTCCTCGCGACGCTTCACGGAGGCACCGAGGCCGTTGGAAGCGTCCAGGAGCTCGTTCTGCAGGCGCTCGATCATCGTCTTCTCGCGGCGGGCCTGCGAGAAGGAGACCAGCCAGCGCAGCGCGAGGGTGGTGGAGCGACCCGGCTTGACCTCGATCGGCACCTGGTAGGTGGCGCCACCGACGCGGCGGCTCTTCACCTCGATGGTGGGCTTCACGTTGTCGAGAGCGCGCTTCAGCGTGACGACCGGGTCGGTGCCCGTCTTCTCGCGAGCGCCTTCGAGCGCGCCGTAAACGATGCGCTCGGCCAAGGACCGCTTCCCGTCCTTTAGCACCTTGTTCACCAGCTGGGTGACCAGCGGGGAGGCGTAGACGGGGTCGGAGATCAGCGGCCGCTTGGGGGCCGGACCCTTGCGGGGCATTAGCTCTTCTCCTTCTTCGCGCCGTACCGGCTGCGCGCCTGCTTGCGGTTCTTGACACCCTGCGTGTCGAGCGAACCGCGGATGATCTTGTAACGGACACCCGGAAGGTCCTTCACACGACCACCACGCACGAGCACCATCGAGTGCTCCTGCAGGTTGTGGCCCTCACCGGGGATGTAGGCGGTGACCTCGATGCCGCTGGTCAGCTTCACACGCGCGACCTTGCGAAGCGCCGAGTTCGGCTTCTTGGGGGTCGTGGTGTACACGCGAGTGCACACGCCACGCCGCTGCGGGCTCCCCTTGAGGGCCGCGGTCTTCTGCTTGGCAGCCTTGTCCTGGCGGCCCTTGCGGACCAGCTGCTGGATCGTGGGCAATGGACCAGCTTCCTGTCGTGATCTGCTTCTTCGTGTCTTCACCGGCCCCCGCGGTCGGGCGTGTCGGCCCGCGTCACGGTCTCTCGACCGGTAACTTCCCGGAGGGATTTTCCGTCGGTAACCCCGACCTGCCGAAGCCGGTGACCGGGTGCCTGAGCACCCCGCCCATGCCGCACGGCACGCGGAGCGGCCCGACGCCTGCCGGGCACGGTCTCCAAAGATACCCGCCCGGGTACGGGCAGAGCGCGGCGGGGGGTCCGAAGGTCGGCGAACGTCCAGCCTACCTCTGAACTGCACCGGGCCGCGGGATGTTCCGCAGTCCGGTCGTGCCGACGCGCCCGGCGTCGCCGGGTCCCGCGTTTTCGAGGCTGCCGCGGGCAACCAGGCTCCGCGGCCATCTCTTACAACACGTCCGGCCTCGCGGATGTTCCGCGGGCGGGTGGCGTCTCGAACGACTCGTTCACATCGCCGGACGACGTGAACGAGTCGTTCGGAGCGCGCGCGGCGCCGGGCGGTGGATCAGTCCTCGTCGGGCTTCGCGTGGTCCGGCTTGCCCGGGTTCGGGTCGCGCGAGAGGTCGATGAGCGGGTGCACGCCCGCCCCCTCGGGCGCCGCGTGGCTGCCGGTCGGCTTCTTCTCTTCGTCGGGCCCCGCGGCCCCTTCGCTGCTGCTCATCACGCACTCCTAGCGCTCTTCCCCTGCTTCCCCTTGCGGCCGGAAACCTACCCATTACCCGGTCGGGTGACGCACAGGGATCGGATCGGGCGTTTCGTTCGTCACACTGTCGCCGACGAGCCACGATGGGTGGCGGGCACCGGGCGATCGGGGAGGAACAAGAGCATGTCGGCCGAGTTCGACCAGCTGGTGGCGGAGTTCGAGCGGTTCCAGTCGAGCATCCGGAACGTCGACGACCGGTTCGCCGGCGTCGGCGCGATGCGGCAGGAGCTGACGGAGCTGCGGGCGAGCGCGTCCTCACCGGACGGTGGCGTGACCGTGGTCACCGGCCCCGGCGGCGCGGTCCTCGACGTCGAGTTCACCGACGCGGCGCTCGCGAAGGGCCCACAGGCGCTGTCGGCGGCGTTGCTGACGACGCTGCGCGAAGCCGTCGGCGAGGCCGCCCGCCGGCAGGCGGTGCTCGTCGAGGAGCACCTCGGCGACAACCTCGGCCTGGTCGACCAGGTCCTCGAAACCCAGGCCGTCGTGTTCGGAACCACCGTCGAGGAAATGCGGTCGAAGCTGGCGGAAGGAACGCCGGAGCCGCCGCCGGCCCCCGCCGAGGACTTCTCCGAGGAGCGGGTGCTGCGCCAGGCCGACGCGCCGCCCCCGCCGCAGGCACCGCCCGCGCGCGGCGGGTCCGCGGGCGACTCCTTCCTGCGCACCCTGTTCGACGAGGAGGACTGATGCCCGACGGAGCCGGCGGTTACCAGGTGGAGGTCGACGCGCTGCGCAAGTACGTCGGCGACCTCGGCAAGTACCAGGAGCAGGGCGCGAAGATCACCGAGAAGGTGGGCCAGGCCGACGTCGGCGACAAGTCCTGGGGCGTGGTCGGCGTCTTCACCAAGGGCGGCTACGACGAGACGCTGCGCGAGCTGCAGGACCTGCTGAAGTCGATGGCCGACGGCCTGACCTCGGCCCAGGGCAAGTTCACCGAAGCGGCGAACGTCTACCAGGGCGTCGAGGACGACCACACGACGTTCTTCGGCCAGCTCGAGGTCCTCCTCGACGGGCCGCGCGAGCCGAAGCACTGAAGGGGGACGCGATGGCCGAGGTGGAAGACGTCGCGAGCGGGATCACCGTCAAGTCCGACGACCCGAAGACCGTGCTCGGGATGAACGTCGACAACGCGGTCAAGGCGACGCCGTTCGTCGGCGGCGCCGTGACCGTCGGCAAGGACTTCGTGTCGGTGGCCAAGGCGGTGACCGCGCCGCACCCGGACGGCGCCGACATCACGCTGGGCCTGGGCACGATCGCCACGGACACGGCGAGCTTCATCCAGTCGAGCTCCAGCACGATCACCGACATCGCCACCGACCCGCTCGGCTGGCTGGTCGGGCAGGGGCTGAACTTCCTGATCAGTGTCGTCCAGCCGGTCCAGGACGCGATCCACTTCGTCAGCGGCGACGGCCCGGCGCTCGGCGTCGCGGCCGAGAACTTCGGCGCCATCGCCACCGGCTTGGACCAGCTGTCCAAGAACTTCGGCCAGGTGGCCGACGAGAGGCTGCAGGGCTGGCAGGGCGACGCCGGCAACGCGGCGAGGACGTCGCTCGGCGAATTCGCGCACGGCATCGGCGGCGTCGCCGGGAAGTCCGGCGACCTCGCGCAGATGCTGCAGCTCAACAGCATGCTGATGAGCTTCATCGAAGAGCTCATCAAGGCGATCCTCACCGAGTTCATCACCTGGCTGGTCATGCTGTGGGTGCCGGCGCTGGCGGCCGCGGTCCCGACCTGCGGCGCGTCGACCGCGGCGGCGGGCGCGGCCACCGAGGGCGAAGCGGTCGCGACGACCGCGCGGACCACGCAGAAGGTGTCGAAGCTGCGGGAGCTCCTGCAGAAGGTGCTCGACTGGCTGAAGAAGCTCAAGGACAAGCTGGCCGCCACGAAGCTCGGCCAGAAGCTGGCCGAAGGCAAGACCGCGACGAAGCTGTCGGAGATCGCCGAGAAGAACTCGGGCAAGTCGCTGCTCGAGAAGACGATGGGCGAGGACGGCATGCTCGGCAAGCGCTGGGCGAAGGCGTGGGAAAACCCGGTCAAGGACGCGGCGGGCAACATCCAGTACAAGCCGTCGATCCTGAAGACCGGCGCCGAGGAGGCCCTGAAGAAGGGCGGCGAAGCGGCGGTCAAGGGCGTGCTGGGGTTCAACCCGGCCAACCCGAGCGACAACGACGCGAAGAACGTCAACGACCACCTCGGCAAGCTGAACAGCCACGTCAAGAACGCCAAGAAGGCGAGCGGCTACGGCTCGACGGGCGAGGACCAGTCCGACGAGGAGACCCGCTCGGACCTGGACTTCTGATGGTGACGGTGGTCGCCGTGCTGATCGGCGTCGTCGTGGTCGCGGCAGCCGTGGCGATCTGGTGGCGCTCGAACACGAAGTTCGTTCAGGGCCGCGAGGAGCACTGGTTCAAGGCGTTCGCGGCGGAGCGGGGAGGGACGTTCCACAGCGGCGTCGGCCCGGGTCCGGCCCCGACGTTCGGCGTGGCCCACCCGTCGGGCCGGCCGCTGGCGGAGAGCACCCGCACGGCGTGGGTGGAGTTCCGCCACCGCGACCGCCCGGTGATCGCGATCGACACGCGCGAGTCGTACCGGCGCTCGGACGACCACACGGGTTTCCGCGACATCCACGTGACGCAGGTGGCGGTGCCGCCGTGCCCGGAGCTGCGGATCGTCCCGGGGAAGGCGCTCTCGATGCCGACGCTGCCGCCGGACTCACGGCTGGAGGGTGCGCTGGCTCAGTGGCTGGCGGCGAACCCGCGGTTCGGGCAGCAGGCAGTCGCGATCGAACACGGGTCCGCGCGGACCTGGGCGCAGGGATGCGCCACCCGCGAGAACATCGCCGCCGAGGCCGAGTTCCTCACCGACCTCGCCGAGCAGCTTCCCGCGGCGCTGTGGGCCCAGGGGGTCAGCGGCGCCGGGTAGTCAGGTGCGTCAGGCCCGCCGAGAGGGCGAACACCAGCCCCAGCCCCACGATGTACGGCCCCGCCAGGAGGGCGAACCCCGCGCCGATGTTCGCGTCGGCCTGCTCGTCGGACCGGAAGCCGAGCGCGCCCACCGACAGCAGGATCGCTCCTGCCGTGATCAGCAGGACGGCCACCACCGTCAGGCGTTTCGTGACAGTCGTCATACCTTCATGGTGCCCGGGGCCGGCCGAATTCGCTGGACAGCGTCCCCAAGATGAGGACGTGAACTGGAAGATCACCCAGATCGACGTCGCTCACCCGGCCGCCGTCGCGATCATGCGCGAGTACATGGATGAAGTCGCTTCGCGCTACTACGGGCGTCCGATCACCGAGGCCGAGCTCACGTACTACGTGGCCGAGGCACCCGGCACCGACCTGGTCGCGCCCACCGGGGCCTTCCTCCTCGGCCGGCGGGACGGGAAGGTCGCCGGGTGCGCCGGGACCCGGGTCGTCGCGCCCGGGATCAGCGAGCTGACGAAGGTGTTCGTCAAGCCGGAACACCGTGGCTCGGGGATCGCGCCGTTGCTGGTGGCGGCCGCCGAGGACGCCGCCCTCCGGCTGGGCTCCACCCTCATGCGGCTCGACACCCGCCACGACCTCGTCGAGGCCCGCGCGCTCTACGCGAAGCTCGGTTATGACGAGGTCGAGCCCTTCAACGACGAGCAGTTCGCCGAGCACTGGTTCGCGAAGACCCTCAGCTGAGCCGGCCGGTGCAGGCCGCGACCTCGCCCGGCGCCGACTTCTGCGAGGTCACCACGCGCCCGCCCAGCGAAATCCGGCACTCCACCGCGCCACTCCCCTGCCCGAGCAGCTGGACCGACCCGGCCGACGGCCACGAGAGCTCCTTCCGCCACGGCAAGGCGACGGCCGGCTCCTGGTGGACCAGGCCGAGCCCGTTCGAGTCGTAGACGACCGTCGCCGTGCCGGTGCCGGCCAGCTCGTAGGTCACCTGGTAGCCGGACGGCGCCGGCGGGGTCGAGGTGTACGTCGCCGTCGCCATGATCGTGCGCGGCGGGACCGACGACAGCGACGGCTCCCCCACCACCGCGACCGACGGCGATGGTGGCGGAGAACCGTTGTCTCCCAGGATGAAGATGCCGGCGGTCACCGCCGCGATGGCGATCACCGCGATGCCGAGCCTGCCGGCGAGCTGCCGGTTCATGGGGACTCCCAAGGGAAACGGCGGCCCCTCGGGCGAGGGGCCGCCGGAGGGTCAGAAGGAGGGCAGGATCTTGCCCGGCACGCCGTTGATCGACTGGATCAGGCCGAGCACCGGGACCCCGAGCGGCGCGAACGTCCAGATGTTGTTCAGCCCGCTGGTGTCCGGCTCGTCGACCACGACGACGCCGGGAGCGTCGGCGGCCAGCGCGGGCGCCGCCGCGCCGAACAGGGCCGCACCGGCGAGGACCGCGGCACCGGCCGCGCGAACGAGGTTCTTCTTCATGGGTTCTCTCCCTTTCAGGAAACAGCGGTGATCAGGTCGAAGACGGGGGCGAGCAGGTCGACCGGCTGGCCGATCGGCCCGAGCAGGCTGCCGAGGTCGACGCCGGGCACGAGCCAGACCGAGCCGTCGGTCGGGTCGGCACTCGCGACACCGGCGGCCAGGCCGGTGAACGCCGTCGCCGCGACGAGCGGCAGCAGCACGCGGGCAGCAAGACGCTTCATGACTTTCCTTTCCTAGCAGTGTTTTCCCCCTGAGGGGGGTTCAGCGGAGAACCGACGTGATCGGCACGATGGTTCCGTCGGGGACCCACTGGCCCGCGTAGTCGCGGTCCATCACCATTCCGGTGGCGTGGGGTTCGGTGGGGTACATCGGCATGGCGTTGACCTGCGCGGCGGCGAAGATCTGCACGTCGCCGGCCGCGTGCTCGGCGCCCAGCCAGTTCCGGAAGCCGCCGAGCGTCGGGCTTTCGCCGCCGAAGCGGTCGCCGACCGCGACGGCGTACCCGACCGCGGTCGCTTCCCGCGGGTCGAACCGCAGCGGCAGCGACGCGCTCGCGACCGCGTTGACGATCGGGCCGTTCAGCAGCCACGGCGCCAGGTAGAGCCCGTACTGGTGGGTGGGCTCCAGGCGTTGCAGCTCGGCGGCCCGCGTCATCGCCGTGTACCCGGTGGCCCAGCCGGAGACGACGACGAGCGCGGTGTCGGGCCCGGCGTCCGGCCGCACGGCCAGCCCGGTGCGCGCCGCCGTCTCACGCACCAGCTTCGCCGCCGCGACTCCGCGCGGGGAGTCGTCCTCGGCCAGCGTGATCGCGGACGGCTTCCGCCCGGCGAGGAACTCGACGAGCTTGACCAGCGCCCCGCTGTCCTCCGGCGTCAGCGCGTCGGACGGGCACGCCGCCAGCACATCGGCGCGGCCGGCGACCAGGCTGCCGAGGGCCGCTGACGCGCATTCCGGCGCGTCGGCCTCGGTGATCGACGGGCCGGGCGCGTTGCCCGCGTCGACCTCGACGACCGTTGTGGTGTCGCCGCGGCGGATCTCCAGGTCGCTGCGGCCGGGCGGCAGGTCGACGTCGGCCCACGTGCCCTCGGCGCCGGGCCGGGCGACGGCCTTGGTGACCAGGCCACCGCGAACGCCGGCGGAGAGGTCGTCGCCCGCGCCCGGCGGGAAGTGGACGACGTTGTGCCCCGGCCGTTGCGGGCTCACCAGTACCGGGAACCCCGGCGCGTCGGCCAGCAGCGGCACACCCGGCACGGGCAGCGGCGGCGGCGCCGGGATCGCGCCCAGCGCACTCCACGCGAGGAACCCGAGGGCCACGCCGGCGGCACCGAACCGGTAGGCGCGCCCGCGCAGGGCCACCGCGAGCCCGCTCACCACCACCGGGACGACCACCACGGCGAGCACGGCGAGCCCGAAGAGCGTGGTGTAGAGCCGCCGGTCGAACCCGAGACCGGACACGCCGAACCGCACCGCGCCGGCCAGGACCAGCAGGCCACCGAGGGTGAGAGCCAGCGGACCGGGCCGGATCGACGACGTCGTCACCGGCCCGGACAGCGCGAAGCCGAACCAGACGGCGGCCCCGGCGACGAACACCGAGTCGAGCGCGAACTCGACGCCCGTGCCTCCCGACGACGTCTCCAGCACGACCAGCACCAGCAGGGCGAGCGACGTCCAGCGAGTGGCCCGCGGGAGGACCGGCACCGCCACCGCAAGGACGACGTGGATCGCCAGCGCGACGACGTTGATGTCGACGGCGAAGGACGACACCACCGCGAGCAGCGCCGAGACCCCGCCGAGGACGTACAGCACGCGGGGCGGCCGCCGGCCCGGCGGCCGCAGGAGGCCACCACCGGCGAGGAACGCCGTGGACAGCAGCAGTAACAGCCGGAGCACCAGCGCCAAGACGTCCACAGTGGACGATCCGGTGGGCGCGGAGTGGTCGTGTTCCATCAGGGACCTTCCGGGAGAGCGGGCGGGGCCGCGGACGACCCCGCCCGCGGTCGGCTACTTGATGTCCGCGTCCGCGACCACGAACAGCTCGGAGTGCGGCTTGGCGTTGCCGAAGTCCCCGTGCGGCCACGACTTGCGGTTGAAGTTGATGCCGACCTGGCCGGTGAACTCGTCCCGGAAGTTCTGGTCGACCGCGACCTTCCCGTCCGGCCCGAGGTTCAGCAGGTTTACCTTGTGGTCACCGTCCAAACCGGACCGCGCGACGAAGTAGTTCGACACCGCGAGATGCTGCGGCGACGTGGTTTCGTGGTAGAAGCCGTCGCTGCCGAGCGCCCAGTTGTCGTAGGCGCCCCAGTGCGGGCCCGCGCCCGGCGTGCCGGGGTTGATCGGGGCGGCGCCGACGACGGTCGGCAGGTCGCCGCCCCCGCCCTGCTGCGCCTTCGCCTTGGTGTCGACCCGGCCCTCGATGTCCTCGATCCGGTCGCCGGCGTTGACCAGCTTCTGGATGTCGAGGACGTAGACGCCGCCGGTGGTGCCGGGGTCGTCGGCTGAGAGGGTGCCCTTCTGCCGCCCGACGATCGCGCGGTAGAGGTACTTGTCGTCCGGGCTGGTCTGGATCCAGCCGCCGTTGGAGCTGGCGCCGTTGGAGTCGTTGTTGGCGTAGATCGACTTGTTGGCGGCGCCGTCGTCGAACACCTCGATCCAGTGCGGCTCGGCCGCGGTGATGTCCGGCGTGTAGAACACCGCACCGCCCTGCATGGTCTGGGCGAACGCGCCCTTGTGGCCGGCCACGTTCGTCACCGTGGTCTCCATGACCGCGCGGCTCTCGGCGTGCAGCGGGTCGGCCGGATCGGCGCGCGGGCCGTCCTGCAGGTACGACACCGACTTCAGCTTCGGGTGGTTGCGGTCGGAGATGTCCCAGGTCCGCACGGTCGGCCGGCGCAGGTACGGCGACGGCTGCTTCACCGGGTCGAGAATGATGTTGCGCGGCTCGGCGTAGTCACTCGTGACGAGCGTGTTGAGATCCTCGCGGGCCTGGATGCCGTGCGGGTTGGCGCAGGTCGGCTTGCCCAGCTGCGGCAGGTTGTCGCAGAGCTTCTGGTTGTCGCCCTGCGGGGTCGCCGCCGGGGACTCCGACAGGACTTCGGCGTTCTGTCCGAAGTGGACGACCTCGCCGGGGCTGCCCGCGAAGCCGTTGCCGATCTGGGTCGAGCCGTCGGCGTAGCTGTGCGGGCCGGGGACGACCGGCCCGCCCATGTACGTGCCGTACGCGGTGCCGTCCTTGAGCACCCAGTAGGCGTCCGGGACGCTGCCGCCCAGGGTGTTGGTCGGCAGGCTGACGCCCTTGAGCTTCAGCTGCGGCAGCGCGCTGACGTCGAAGGCGTACGTCGCCGCGGCGAACAGCGCGCCGGCGTAGATCGTGTCGCCCTGGTGCCACACGTACTGCATGTGGTGCGGCTCGTTCTCGACCAGCGGGCCCACGGTCGCGGTGTTGACGACCTTGCCGTAGGTGGGCGAACCCTGCGTCGCGTCGATCACGGCGAGGAAGTCCGGGCCGGGCAAGGCGTTCTTGATCTTGTTGAGCCCACCGCCGAGCGTGCCCGGCAGGTTCTTGATGTCCTTGACGAGGGTGTCGGCGATGTTCTCGTCACCGGCCCAGACGAGCAGCCACTTCTTGGGCGTACCGCTCGCGGACCGAGCTTGCGCGGCCAGATCCTTCGTCACCAGGTGGTTCTGCACCCAGTACTGCTTGCCGTCGGACGCGGTCTTCGCGTCGGTGACGGTCTGCACGTCGGCGTAGGCGCCGGTGGCCGAACCGGTGTACGTGACGGCGCCGACCGCGAGAGCGAGCGCGGCGGCGCCGGTCACCACCTTTCGCCACCGGCCCGGGCGCGACGGAGTTGATCGCATGGTTCTCCCTGTTCTTCACCACGAACGGAAACCGTTGGGGCACAACGGAAATCTGACGTCAGCAGATCTGAACGGGATATTCGCGCCAAGCGGGCAAAGCGTCCAGCCGTGATCAAAGGATGAGACTCGGCCCAATCGGGTGAATCTCCCACGACGTGGGCCGATTTGACGACACCCACTGCGCCGAATGGGTTAGCGGCGGTTCTGAGCCAACCGGCGGCGTCACGGTTGGTCACAATGGCGCAGCCCCAGCGCCTGAACGCCGAGGCTGCTGGTTATCGATTCGTTATGAAGTGCCGGGAACTCCGGTCAGAGTTTGCCGCCGCAGTCCGAGCAGAACAGCGCGCCGGGCTTGTTGCCCTCGCTCCCGCAGCCGCCGCAGCGGACCTTGAGCGCCAGCGAGGTCCCGCACGACGAGCAGAACTTCCCGCCCTCGGCCTTCAGGCCACAGCCCGGGCAGGTGACCTTCGCCCGGGTGTCGAGGTCGAGGTCGGCCGTCCAGTCCTTCTCGCGGGCCTTGTCCCAGATCTGGTCGCGCTGCGCCGACGCCTGGGCGCGCGAGACCTCCTCCGCGACGCTCGGCGAGCAGCGCAGGCACTGGCCGATCTCCTCGTTCCAGCACTGGTCGTGGCACATCCAGTCGCCGCAGCCGCGGCACTGGCGGAAGCTCGGGGTGATCTCCTTGACCGCCGCCGTCAGCGCGCGGTCCTTCGCGGGCGAATTGGTCGCGCGGTCGTAACGCCACTGGTCGGCCGAGTTGCTCAGGTCCCGCAGCGTCCCGCCGAAGAACGAGCCGACCGTGCGAAGCACGCTTCGCCCGGTTTCCATGTTGTCGCGCTGGAACGCGGAACGGAAACCGTTCCCACAGCGTTCGCAGCGGAACTCGAACTGGTACCCCTGCGTGTTGGAGAGGTCCGAGAAGTTGTCCGTGAAGGGCACAGAGTCAGCCACGGCCCATCTTCGCCAGCGCACCGCGACCGCGGCGACGGAAGATTTGCCGACAACGACTCGGCTACCGGCCGTCACGGGATACCAGTAGTGCCAACGGAAGCAGCGCCAACACGCCGCCGACGACCGCGACGAGCGCGTAACCACCGCCGGCAAACAGTTGTCCCGACCCCAAACCGGCCAAAGCGGACGCGGACCAGACTACCGCGTCGACGGTGCCCTGCATCCGGCTCCGCGTCTCCGGCGCGAGGTCGCGGCTCAGCTGTGCGCTGCCGCCGACGAACACCAGGTTCCAGCCGTACCCCAGCAGGAACAACGCCACCGGCAAGCCGGACGTGTGCGCGGTCGGGGCGGCGAGCGCGGTCGCCGTCGCGAGCGCCAGGACACCGAGACCCGCGTTGATCGTGACGCGCGGGCCCCAGCGGTCGGCGATCCGGCCGGGCAGCGGCGCCAGCGCGAACATGCCGAAGAGGTGCGCACTCAGCACCCAGCCGACGACGTCGAGACCGTGCCCGTGGTTCTCCAGCTGCAGCGGCGTCATCGTCATCACCGCGACCATCGTCAGCTGCGCGGCGACCATCGCGACCAGCGGCTGCGTGACGCCGGCCGCCCGCACCGAGGCGACCGCGGTCACCGGCTTCTCCCGTGGCGGCGGGACGTGCCGCGGGAGGAACCCGGCCGCCAGCGCCGCGCCCGCCGTGGCCAGCACCGCGACCGCGACCGGCCCGGACAGCGGCGGCCAGCCGAAGCCGGTGGCGACGTCCGCCGCCGGGGCCATCAGCGCCGGCCCGGCGAGCGCGCCGACCGTCCCGGCCCACACGACGTTCGAGAGCGCGCGGCCCCGGCGCTCCTCCGGGTAGAGGTCCGCGGCCAGGTAGCGCGACAGCTGCGCGCCGCCGTTGCCGAGGCCGACCAGCAGGATGCCCAGCAGCAGCGGGACCAGCGACGTCGCCAGCGCGCCGGCGAACGCGATCAGCGCACCGGCCGCGGCGACGCCGTAGCCGGCGGCCAGCACCCGGCGGCGGCCGTGGACCGGCAGCAGCAGGCCCGCCCCGAACGCACCGGCGGCCGTGCCGAGCACGCTCGCGACACTCGGCAACCCGCTCCAGCCCGGCCCGCTGCCCGCGGCGACGATCAGCGTCGCCGCGGTGCTCAGCCCGACCGTCGCCGTGTTGAGCAACGCGACGCCGGCGAACAGCGCGCCCATCGACCGGGTCCGCCCGGCCACCGTCAAAGTCCCCATGACCAGCAACTTTACGAACTTCCGGCGGTCTTCCGAAGGGATGATCGACGGCAAACCCGTCGCCACGACCGCGATTCGGAAGGAAGATGGGGCCCATGACCTTCCGTTCGGAAAAGCCCCTGGACGACGTCGACTGGCGGCTGCTGGACCTGCTGCAGACCGACGGGCGGCTGTCGTTCAAGGAGCTGGGCCGGCGGATCAACCTCTCGTCGCCGGCGGTGTCCGAGCGGGTGCGGCGGCTGGAGGAGACCGGCGTGATCACCGGCTACCGTGCGCAGGTCGACGCGCGGCGCGCGGGCCAGCCGCTGCAGGCGTTCGTCGAGATGCGGTGCGCGCTGAGCAGCTGCCTGCTGAAGACGTCGAAGTCCGAGGACTACCCGGAGGTCGTCGAGATCCACCGGCTGTCCGGCGACCACTGCACGATGCTGAAGATCCGGGCGGCCTCGCTCGAGCACTTCGAAGGCCTGCTGGAGCGGCTCGGCAAGCACGGCGAGCTGCGGTCGTCGGTGGTCCTGTCGACGCAGTTCGAGGGACGGCCGGTGCAGCCGCCCTCGGACGACTTCCTGCGCGCGACGACGTCGGAAGGCTGGGTTTCACCCTGAGCGGCGGCTGATCGCGAGACGATTTCCTGCTAGACGTGCGGTATGCCGATTTCCACCCGGATACGCACCTTCGCCGTCACCCTCGCCGCCCTGACCGCCTTCGCCGTCCCCGCACCGGCCCAGGCCACCACCACGACCCGCTCGTTCGTCGCGCTGTCCGACGTCGCGCCGTCGATCCTGCAGGACATCCGCTACGCCACCCGCCACGACTTCGTCGGCCGGCGGATCGACGGCTACCTCGAGCCCACCTGCATCCTCACCCGGCAGGCCGCGGAAGGCCTGCGGCAGGCCCAGTCCCGGCTGCGGAAGCAGGGCTACACCCTCAAGGTCTACGACTGCTACCGACCGCAGCGGGCGGTCGACCACTTCGTGCGGTGGGCGAAGGACCTCGCCGACGAGAAGATGAAGGCGGAGTTCTACCCGAACGTCGCCAAGGACCGGTTGTTCGAAGACGGGTACATCGCCGAGAAGTCCGGGCACAGCCGCGGCAGCACCATGGACCTCACCCTCGTGAAGCTCCCGCCGCGGTTCCAGCGCCCCTACTTCCCCGGCGAGCCGCTCGAGCCGTGCTTCGCGCCGCGGAACCAGCGCTTCCCCGACAACATGGTCGACATGGGCACCGGCTACGACTGCTTCGACCCGCTCGCCCACACCGACAACCCGGCGATCATCGGTGTCGCGCGGCAGAACCGCGACCTGCTGCGGAACACCCTGATCGCCGCCGGCTTCCACAACCTGCCCGAGGAGTGGTGGCACTACACGCTCGACGACGAGCCGTTCCCGGACACCTACTTCGACTTCCCGGTGTCCCACCGCAGCGTCCGCTGAAACGAAGAGCGCCCCCGGTCCACTGTGGACCGGGGGCGCTTTCGTCCGACGTCAGGCGCCGTTCCGGCGCCGGCGGGTGCTGATCACCAGGCCGCCGCCGAGCACCAGAGCCACCAGCGCGAGCGCGCCGATGCCGAGGACGTCGACGCCGGTGCTGGCCAGTCCGCTGCCGCCGCTCTCGCCGCCACCGGACCCGGCCGGGGCGGTCGTCGAGGTCGGCGTCCCGGGCTTGCCGCAGTCCGCTGGGTTCACCGGCACGGCCGGCAACGGCGCGTCGCCCTCTTCGGCGCTGATCCGCCACAGGTAGTGGTTCTCCGGCGGGCCGGAGACGTTGATCGACATCGGATTCTCGTTCAGGACCTTCCAGCCCTTCGGCGGCAGGACGTACAGGTGGTACTCCGGCCCGGGCACCACGTCCAGGAACTCGAAGTGCCCCTGCGCGTCGGTCGTCCGCTCGCCGACGACCGGGCAGTGCTGGTCGGAGACGAGCACGACCTTGGCGCCGGCCACGCCCTTCGCCACGTTGCCCTGGTTGTCGAAGACGCCGATGGCGCCCTCGACGGTGGCCTTGCCACCCGGCACGGCCGCTTGGTCACTGGCGTTCGCGTGGTTCTCGCTGTCGACCTCGTCGTACCCGAAGTCGCAGGCGACCACGACGTAACCGCGGTTGAACGAAGCCTCCGGCACGGCCTCGGACACGTCGAACGTGCGCGTCTCACCGGGTGCGATCGTCACGCCGTCCCCCGCGAGGTCACCCCAGCCCGGGGTGCGCCCGGTCAGGTGGTGCGGATCCCCGATGCGGTTGCAGGCGGCCGTGATGCCGGTGAGCGGGATCGGGCCGGAGTTGGCCAGCGTCACGGTGACGTGGGCGAGCTCCCCGACCTTGTAGCTGTCCTGGGTGAAGGCCATCGTCGCCTTGAGCGCGCCGTTCAACGGCGGTGCGCCGCGGACGGTCAGCTGCGTGTCCGCGCCGATCCGGACGACGCGGAACGGGATCAGCCAGCCGTCGACCACCTCGCCGCCGAGGAAGTACTCCGCGCCCGGGACGTCGAAGGTGATCTTCCCGTCGGGTCCGCTCGTCGCGGTGTAGGTGCCGCTGCCGTGGCGGTACCGCAAGGTGAGCTTGGCGCCGCTCAGCGCCTCACCGGCGTCGTACTTGCCGTTGCCGTTCTTGTCCCCGTAGACGAGGCCCTCGGCGTGACCGGCCGCTTTCGTGATCGGCCGGCTGAACTCGAACGACGGGCTGACCCCGAAGTGCGTTTCGTCGAACATGACGCCGCGCACGACCGTGGTGTCCTTCTCGACGTCCCGGACCGTCCCGGAAACCGCCAGCTCGAACGACTCACCGGGCTCGAGCGTCACGCCAGGCTCCGCCCGGAGCTTGCCCCAGCCGTCGTACGGGACGTTCAGGTCGGTCGCTTCGGTGATCTGCTGGTAGACCGTGAGCCCGGCCGCACGGACCTGGCCGACGTTGGTCACCTTGAACGTGAAGCGGACTTCTTCGTCGGTCGTGTAGGAGTCCTTGTCGAAGACGAGGGAGACCGCGACCTGCGCGCGCTCGGCTTTCACCGCGGGCGCTTCGGGCTTGGTCTCGACCGGCGTGGAACTCGGCGCGGTGGACCCCGGCACGGTGGAACTGCTCGGCGGTGCCTCCGATGTGGACGGCGCGGCGGAAGTCGTCGCCGGATCCGGCTCCTCGGCTCCCGCCGGTGCGGCGAACGCGCCGGTCAACGCCGACGCGGTGGCGAGTGCGGCGACGTAGATCGCCGTTCTTCGCACGACAGAACTCACTCTGTTCACGAACAGTCACCCCTGAATACCCGTTGGAAACGCGCAAAGCCCCCGAACCGCGTGAACCGGGTCACTGTAGCGAAATTCGGAAGGGTGGAGGTGACATTTGGGAAACGGGAAAGGCCCCCGCCGAAAACCCGGCGAGGGCCTTTCTCGTGGATCAGCTTCGTCAGCGGAAATCGCGGCCGAAGTCGTAGTCGTCCAACGGAACCGCAGCACCGGTACCCGTACCGAACACGTCCGGGGTGTAGTAACCGTCGTCGTAGGACGGGATCGCGTACGCCGCGACCCGGGCCTCTTCCGTCGGCTGCACCTGGATGTTGCGGTACTTGTTGATGCCCGTACCGGCCGGGATCAGCTTACCGATGATCACGTTCTCCTTGAGGCCCACGAGCCGGTCCGAGCGGCCGTTGATGGCCGCGTCGGTCAGGACGCGCGTGGTCTCCTGGAACGACGCCGCCGACAGCCACGAGTCCGTGGTGAGCGACGCCTTCGTGATGCCCATCAGCACCGGACGACCCGAAGCCGGCTCGCCGCCTTCGGACACCGTCGAACGGTTGCGCGCCTCGAACTTGGTCCGCTCGGGCAGCTCGCCCGGCAGGAAGTCCGTGCCACCCGAGTCGATGACCGTCACCCGGCGCAGCATCTGCCGGACGATGACCTCGATGTGCTTGTCGTGGATCGACACACCCTGCGCCCGGTACACCTTCTGGACCTCGTCCGTCAGGTGCATCTGCGCCTCGCGCGGCCCCATGACCCGCAGGACCTCGTGCGGGTCCGGCGTGCCCTCGAGCAGCTGCTGACCGACGTTGACGTGGTCGCCGTCGCCCAGCGGGCCGTTCGGGGTGTTCGCGAGCCGCTGACGCTTGGACAGCTTGTCGAAGACGATCTCTTCGCCGCCGTCGTCCGGGATCAGCGTGATCTTCCAGAACCGCTCGCTCTCCTCGATGCGCACGCGGCCATCGACGTCGGCGATCGGTGCCTTGCCCTTCGGGACACGAGCCTCGAACAGCTCCTGCACACGGGGCAGACCGGTCGTGATGTCGTCACCGGCGACACCACCCTGGTGGAACGTACGCATCGTCAGCTGCGTACCCGGCTCACCGATCGACTGGGCCGCGACGATACCCACGGCCTCGCCGACGTCGACGAGCTGACCGGTCGCCATCGAGCGGCCGTAGCAGGTCGCGCAGATGCCTACGGCCGACTCGCAGGTCAGCACCGAGCGGACCTTGACCTTCGCGATGCCGCTGGAGATCAGCTTGTCGATGGCCGGGTCGCCGATGTCGTCGCCGGCGTTCAGCACGACGTTGCCCTTGGCGTCCACCGCGTCCGTCGCGAGGTTCCGCGCGTACACGCTGGTCTCGACGTGCTGGTCGCGCAGCACCTTGCCGTCGCCGATGTCCTCGCCGATCGGCATCATGATGCCGCGGGTGGTGCCGCAGTCGGTCTCGCGGACGATGACGTCCTGCGAGACGTCCACCAGACGCCGGGTCAGGTAACCCGAGTCGGCGGTCCGCAGCGCCGTGTCCGCCAGGCCCTTCCGGGCACCGTGCGTCGCGATGAAGTACTCCGCCACCGACAGGCCTTCACGGAAGTTGGCCTTGATCGGACGCGGGATGTACTCGCCCTTCGGGTTCGACACCAGGCCACGCATGCCGGCCAGCGACCGGACCTGCGTCATGTTGCCCGCCGCGCCCGACTTCACGATCACGGCGATCGGGTTGTCGTCCGGAAGCGCCGTCTCCATGATCTTGTGGACCTCTTCGGTGGCCTGCGTCCACACCTTGACGAGCTCGTTGTTGCGCTCGGTGTGCGACAGCTGACCACGCTGGTAGCGCTTCTCCACCTGGGAGGCCTTGCCCTCGTACTCGTCGAGGATGGCCGCCTTGCCCACCGGGGTGAGCACGTCGGAGATGGCGATGGTGACACCCGACCGGGTCGCCCAGTAGAAACCGGCGTCCTTCAGCCGGTCCAGGGTCTGCGCGACCTGGGTCATCGAGTACCGCTCGGCGAGGTCGTTCACGATCGCGGCCTGACGCTTCTTCGGCATCGGCTCGTTGATGAACGGGTAGTCCGCCGGCAGCAGCTCGTTGAACAGCACGCGGCCCAGGGTCGTCTCGGCCAGCCAGGTCTTGCCCGGCTCCCAGCCCTTTTCCGCGAGCCGCGCCTCGTCGGCCTTCGCCGGCTGACGGTCGGTGACGCGGATCTTGACCGGCGCGTGCAGGCTCAGCGCCTTGCGGTCGTAGGCCATGATGGCCTCGGCCGTCGACGAGTACGCGTTGCCCGCGCCCTCGGCCTTTTCGCTGAGGCGGGTCAGGTGGAACAGACCCGTCACCATGTCCAGTCGCGGCATGGCGAGCGGACGGCCCGACGCCGGCGACAGGATGTTGTTCGCCGACAGCATCAGGATCCGGGCCTCGGCCTGCGCCTCGGCCGACAGCGGCAGGTGCACCGCCATCTGGTCACCGTCGAAGTCCGCGTTGAACGCCTCGCAGACCAGCGGGTGCAGCTGGATGGCCTTGCCCTCGACCAGCTGCGGCTCGAAGGCCTGGATGCCGAGGCGGTGCAGGGTCGGCGCACGGTTCAGCATCACCGGGTGACCGGTGATGACCTCTTCGAGCACGTCCCACACCTGCGGCCGCGAGCGCTCCACCATCCGCTTGGCGGACTTGATGTTCTGCGCGTGGTTCAGGTCGACCAGCCGCTTCATGACGAACGGCTTGAACAGCTCGAGCGCCATGTCCTTCGGCAGGCCGCACTGGTGCAGCTTCAGCTGCGGGCCGACGATGATGACCGAACGGCCCGAGTAGTCGACGCGCTTGCCGAGCAGGTTCTGGCGGAACCGGCCCTGCTTGCCCTTGAGGAGGTCGGACAGCGACTTCAGCGGCCGGTTGCCCGGGCCGGTGACCGGACGCCCGCGGCGGCCGTTGTCGAACAGCGCGTCGACGGCCTCCTGCAGCATCCGCTTCTCGTTGTTGACGATGATCTCGGGCGCGCCGAGGTCGATCAGCCGCTTGAGGCGGTTGTTGCGGTTGATCACGCGGCGGTACAGGTCGTTCAGGTCCGACGTCGCGAACCGGCCACCGTCGAGCTGCACCATCGGGCGCAGGTCTGGCGGGATGACCGGGACGGCGTCCAGCACCATGCCGCGCGGGTCGTTGCCGGTGGCCTGGAACGCCGCGACGACCTTGAGCCGCTTCAGCGCGCGGAGCTTCTTCTGCCCCTTGCCGTTGCGGATCGTGTCGCGCAGGTTGTCGGCCTCGGCCGCGACGTCGAACTCGGCGGCCAGCTTCTGGATGGCCTCCGCGCCCATGCCGCCGGTGAAGTACTCGCCGTAGCGGTCGACGAGCTCGCGGTAGAGCAGCTCGTCGGCGATCAGCTGGCGGGTGTCGAGCTTCGTGAAGGTCGTCCAGACCTCCTCGAGACGGTCCAGCTCGCGACCGGCGCGGTCACGCAGCTGGCGCATCTCGCGCTCGCCGCCCTCCTTGACCTTGCGGCGGACGTCGGACTTGGCGCCCTCGGCCTCCAGCTCGGCCAGGTCGGCTTCCAGCTTCTGGGCGCGGGACTCGATGTCCGCGTCACGCTTGGTCTCGAGGTTCTTGCGCTCGACGCCGATCTCGTTCTCGAGGGTCGGCAGGTCGTTGTGGCGCAGCTCCGTGTTCACGCCCGTGATGACGTAAGCAGCGAAGTAGATGATCTTCTCGAGGTCCTTCGGCGCCAGGTCCAGCAGGTAGCCGAGGCGCGAGGGAACACCCTTGAAGTACCAGATGTGGGTGACCGGGGCGGCCAGCTCGATGTGGCCCATCCGCTCGCGGCGCACCTTCGCACGGGTCACCTCGACGCCGCAGCGCTCACAGATGATGCCCTTGAAGCGAACGCGCTTGTACTTGCCGCAGTAGCACTCCCAGTCCCGGGTCGGACCGAAGATCTTCTCGCAGAAGAGGCCGTCCTTCTCGGGCTTGAGCGTCCGGTAGTTGATGGTCTCCGGCTTCTTGACCTCGCCGTAGGACCACTGACGAATGTCGTCGGCGGTGGCGAGACCGATCCGGAGCTCATCGAAAAAGTTGACGTCCAGCACGTCTAGATCCCCTTGGGGTTGTTTCGGCTAGAGAGGGGGGCGGGCGAGGCGGGCCCTGCGGGAGGTAGGGCCCGCCTCAGCTCGCGATCAGTGCACGACGTCGTCCACCGAGGGCGACTCGTTGCGGGACAGGTTGATGCCGAGGTTCGCGGCAGCGCGCTCGAGGTCCTCGTCGTCGGAGTCGCGCATCTCGATCGCCGCGCCGTCGCTGGAGAGCACCTCGACGTTGAGGCACAGCGACTGGAGCTCCTTGAGGAGCACCTTGAACGACTCCGGGATGCCCGGCTCGGGGATGTTCTCCCCCTTGACGATGGCCTCGTACACCTTGACGCGGCCGACCACGTCGTCCGACTTGATCGTCAGCAGCTCCTGCAGCGTGTAGGCAGCGCCGTACGCCTGCATCGCCCAGCACTCCATCTCACCGAAGCGCTGGCCACCGAACTGCGCCTTACCACCCAGCGGCTGCTGCGTGATCATCGAGTACGGGCCGGTGGAGCGGGCGTGGATCTTGTCGTCGACCAGGTGGTGGAGCTTCAGGATGTACATGTAGCCCACCGCGACCGGGTACGGGTACGGCTCGCCGGAGCGGCCGTCCAGCAGGGTCGCCTTGCCGTTCTCCTTGACCATGCGCTCGCCGTCGCGGTTCGGCTTGGTCGCCCCGAGCAGCCCGGTGAGCTCCTCTTCCTTCGCGCCGTCGAACACCGGGGTCGCGGTGTTCGTGCCGGGCGCGACGTCGTAGAGCTCCTCGTTGAGGTTCTTCGCCCAGTCCGGCTCGCCCTCGATCGTCCAGCCCTGCGAGGCCAGCCAGCCCAGGTGCAGCTCGAGGATCTGGCCGATGTTCATCCGTCGCGGCACACCGTGCGTGTTCAGGATGATGTCGACCGGAGTGCCGTCCTCCATGAACGGCATGTCCTCGACCGGCAGGATCTTGCCGATGACACCCTTGTTCCCGTGCCGGCCGGCGAGCTTGTCGCCCGGCTGGATCTTGCGCTTCTGGGCCACGTAGACGCGGACCAGCTCGTTGACGCCCGGGGGCAGCTCGTCGTCGTCCTCGCGCGAGAACACGCGGATGCCGATGACCTTGCCGGTCTCGCCGTGCGGCACCTTCAGCGAGGTGTCGCGGACTTCGCGGGCCTTCTCGCCGAAGATCGCGCGCAGCAGGCGCTCTTCCGGCGTCAGCTCGGTCTCGCCCTTCGGCGTGACCTTGCCGACCAGGATGTCGCCGTCACGGACCTCGGCGCCGATGCGGATGATGCCGCGCTCGTCGAGGTCGGCCAGGACCTCCTCGGAGACGTTCGGGATGTCCCGGGTGATCTCCTCGGCGCCCAGCTTGGTGTCGCGGGCGTCGATCTCGTGCTCCTCGATGTGGATCGACGTCAAGACGTCGTCCTGCACCAGGCGCTCCGAGAGGATGATCGCGTCCTCGTAGTTGTGGCCCTCCCACGGCATGACCGCGACGAGCAGGTTCTTGCCGAGCGCCATCTCACCGTTCTCGGTGGACGGGCCGTCGGCGATGACCTGACCCTGCTCGACCCGGTCGCCCTCGTTGACGATCGGGCGGTGGTTGAAGCAGGTGCCGTGGTTGGAGCGGCGGAACTTGTACAGTCCGTAGCTCTTCCGCGTGCCGTCGTCGTGCATGATCGTGATCAGGTCCGCCGAGAGCTCCTCGACGACACCGGACTGCTCGGCGACGAGCACGTCACCGGCGTCGACCGCGGCACGCAGCTCCACACCCGTGCCCACGTACGGGGCCTGGTTGCGCAGCAGCGGCACGGCCTGGCGCTGCATGTTCGCACCCATCAGGGCGCGGTTCGCGTCGTCGTGCTCGAGGAACGGGATCATCGCCGTCGCGACCGAGACCATCTGCCGCGGCGAGACGTCCATGTAGTCGATGTCGAGCGGGTCGATCAGCTCGACCTCGCCACCCTTGCGGCGGGCCATGACCCGGTCTTCGACGAAGGTGCCGTCGTCCGAGATCGGCGCGTTGGCCTGGGCCTTGACGTACCGGTCCTCTTCGTCCGCGGTCAGGTAGTCGACCTGGTCGGTGACCCGGCCCTCGACGACCTTGCGGTACGGCGTCTCGATGAAGCCGAACGGGTTGACCCGCGCGTAGGAGCAGAGCGAGCCGATCAGGCCGATGTTCGGGCCTTCCGGCGTCTCGATCGGGCACATCCGGCCGTAGTGCGACGGGTGGACGTCCCGGACCTCCATGCCGGCGCGCTCACGGGACAGACCACCCGGGCCGAGGGCCGACAGACGACGCTTGTGCGTCAGGCCCGACAGCGGGTTGTTCTGGTCCATGAACTGCGACAGCTGCGAGGTGCCGAAGAACTCCTTGATCGCCGCGCCGATCGGGCGGATGTTGATCAGGGTCTGCGGGGTGATCGCCTCGACGTCCTGCGTGGTCATGCGCTCACGCACGACTCGCTCGGTGCGGGAGAGGCCGACCCGGATCTGGTTCTGGATCAGCTCGCCGACCGTGCGCAGGCGCCGGTTGCCGAAGTGGTCGATGTCGTCGGTCTCGACCGGGATCTCGGTGCCGTTCGCCGCGACCACCTTGTCCTCGCCGGCGTGCAGCCGGACCAGGTACTCGATGGTGGTGACGATGTCCTCTTCGGTCAGCGTCCCGGTGTCGTACGGCGTGTCGAGGCCCAGCTTCTTGTTGACCTTGTACCGGCCGACCTTCGCCAGGTCGTAGCGCTTCGCCTTGAAGAACAGGTTCTCCAGCAGGGTCTGCGCGCTCTCCTTCGTGGGCGGCTCGCCCGGGCGCAGCTTGCGGTAGATGTCGAGCAGCGCCTCGTCGGTGCCCGCGGTGTGGTCCTTCTCGAGGGTCGCCAGCAGCGTCTCCGAGAAGGAGAAGCGCTCGCGGATCGCCTCGGTGGTCCAGCCCAGGGCCTTCAGCAGGACGGTGACCGGCTGGCGGCGCTTGCGGTCGATGCGGACGCCGACGGTGTCGCGCTTGTCGACGTCGAACTCGAGCCACGCGCCGCGGCTCGGGATCACGCGGACGCTGAAGACGTCCTTGTCGGTCGTCTTGTCGACGTCCTTCGAGTAGTAGACGCCCGGCGAGCGGACCAGCTGGGACACGACGACACGCTCGGTGCCGTTGATGATGAACGTGCCCTTGTCGGTCATGACCGGGAAGTCGCCCAGGAAGACCGTCTGGCTCTTGATCTCGCCCGTGTTGTTGTTGACGAACTCGGCCGTGACGAACAGCGGCGCGGCGTACGTCATGTCCTTGTCCTTGCACTCCTCGATCGAGGCCTTGACCTCGTCGAAGCGCGGAGCGGAGAAGGACAGGGACATCGAGCCGGAGAAGTCCTCGATCGGGGAGATCTCGTTGAGGACCTCTTCGAGGCCGCCGACCGGGTTTTCTTCACCTTCTTCGACACGGCGTTCGAACCACGCTTCGTCCCCGGTGAACCACTGGAACGACTGGATCTGGACGTCGAGCAGATTGGGGGTGTTGAGCGGTTCGCGAATCTTTGCGAAGGAAACCCGCTTGGGCGCGCCGGGGATTCCCGTGGACTCCGAGCGAGATTCAGCCGAGGTGGTCGCAGCAGTGGCCTGGTTCGCGGGAGAGACTGCCAAGATGCGTCCTTCCGGGGACATGAGCGGTGACGGCCGCCATAGCAACAGCTATGAGCGACTGTCAAGGGTGCCGTGTGCCCACTATCCTAACTACCGGCTCCGGGCAGCCTGAAAGAGGGCAGCGCAAAGAAGCAGTCTAGCCCGAACGGCGCGGTCTGTCCAGGGGGCGCTCCCGATGGGGCCCAGCCTGCCTCGCGTCGTCTTCAGGTATGCCTCCAGGCGAGCCGGTTGTCCCTCCCGCAAGGGCTCCCGGTTTCGCCGTTCGGGAGTAAGCGTGAACCCACCGGGCCCGAGAGTCAAGATGCCACACGGGGGTCCCGCCGGTTGGCGCAGCGTGGAAGTAGGTCAGCGGAGCGTGAGCGGCCGAATATCATCCCAGTTACCGGCGGGTAGCGCCAGTGGCACCGGCTGGACCTGGGTGTTTCCCGCATTCGAGACCCGTCCGGCTTGTGTTTCAGACCACTTCGGAGCGACACCGGTTCCGCCGGCTGCGGCGTGTCGCGGTGGTTCGAGTGACCGGTTTGGAGCCCGTGAGGGCGTCGTCCCAGCCGCCTCATGCGCCCCGCTCGCCACAGCGGCTTGAGGGTGTTCGGGGTGGCTCCCGGACCGGTTGTGGACGCCCGCGCCGCCGCGGCCGCTCAGGACGCGGCGAGCCAGCCGGGAAGAGGCTCGCAAGCCGCGCGCCAGCTTTCCGGGACCGGCGTGCCGTCCGCCGCGAGCACGCCGCCCACGATGGCGCCCACCGTGTCGACGTCCTCGGCCACCTGGGCCACCGTCCAGAGGGCGTCGACGAAGCTGTCCCCGAAGCGGGCGGCGATCCAGAGGGCCAGCGGGACCGTGTCGTGCGCGGCCAGCTCGCGGCCCGTGCCGAGCTTGGCGGCGGCTTCGCGCGCGCCGGAGAACTTCAAGGCAAGCGTGAGCCCGTCGCGGACCCGGCCGGGCGGGACGAGCGGGATCACGCCGTCCAGCAGGTCGGCGCCGGCCAGCCCGGGGGACGCGGCCCGCAGCGCGGCCGCCGCCGCGACGGCCACCGCGCCCGCGACGCCTTCGAGGTGCGAATGCGTGATGACGGCGGACAGCTCGGCCTGGCGCAGCGCCTGCGGCAGGTTGTCGCAGAACCACGCGCCCAGCGGCGCCACCCGCATGGCGGCGCCGTTGCCCCAGGAGCCGCGGCCGTTCTGTTCGGTGACCTCCGGCCACGTCCGCCCGGCCCGGATCTGGTTCAGGCGCCACTCCGCGCCGGGGCCGTAGCCCCGGTCGGGGTCGAGGTGCTCGGCGAACGAGCCGGCGAGGACGTCCTGGTCGATGTGGCCGTGGTGGCGCAGGACGTCGACGACCGAGCAGGCCATTTCGGTGTCGTCGGTCCAGCTCCACGGCGCGGCCGGCAGCACCCGGCTCGCGACGTCCGGGTGGTCTCCGGGCAGGAGGATCTGCGCGCCGAAAGCGTCACCGACGGCCAAGCCGACGAGACTGGCGTACGCCTGTTCGAATCCCATCGGCCTACCGTAGCGGCGGGCCTACCGGCTGTTGACCACCGCCGGCGCCCCGGAATCGACGAGCGGCAGCGCCCGTCGCCCGGCGGCCGCCGGGCTCACTTCGTCGGCGAAGGGGACGCCGGCGGCGCCGAGGACGCCGGTGCCTGGGTGGCCGCCGGGACCTTGGGCGCGTTGTAGGTGTCCATGTCCGTGATCTTCCACTTGTCGCCCTGGAGCTGGGCGTTCAGGTGGAGCTGGGCGGTGCCCGCGGTCGTCTTCTTCGTGTCCGTGCGGGTCGAGGTCTGGTCGACGAAGACCATCACCTTCGCCAGGTCGTCGTTGAGCATGATCACCGCGGCGCGCGTCACCTTGCACGTGACGATCATCTTCTGCGCCGGCGCGAGCCGCTTCACCTCGCCCATCAGCGAGTTGTACTTGTTCTTGACGTCGTCGTTGGCGAGCAGGTCGTTCGCCGCGTCCTCGGTCTTCTTGATGTTGTTGAAGTCGTAGGAGAACAGCGCCTCGGCGGCCTTCGACACGGCGTCCTTGGCCTGGGCCGTCTTCGCAACGTCCAGCAGTGCGGTGTTGCTGGTCGCGTCCGACACCGCGACCTCCTCGGACTTGAACCAGTACGCGAGCCCGCCCAGGATCAGCGCGACGAGCACCAGCGCGCCCGCGACCACGTACGGCCGCTGCACGTTCGAGCCCGCGGGCTTCGACGGCTCGTCGTCCACCGAAGCGGCGGTCTCGGCCTCGGCGACGTCGGTCGGCTTCGCGATCCCCGTGTCGCGCTTCTTCCGCCGCGGGGCCGGCCGCGAAGGAGCCTCTTCCGCCGCCTCGGGCTCGCCGGTGAGGGCGTCGACCTTCGGCTCGTCCTCGGTGTCGACCGCCGCGAACACCGCCGTGTCCTCGGCGGTCGGCGCGGGGTCCGTGTCGAGCCGCCCGCTCGCGGCCTCGAACGACTCCGCGGGCTCGGCGGCCGGCTTCGGCGCCGGGCGCGGTGCGGGCCGGGGCCGCGGCTTGCGCGGCTCAGCCGCGGCGGGCGGCACCGCGGGGAGCTGGCCGGTCCGCTCGGCGGCGGACTCGTCCGCCGGGGGCTTGCGCAGACCGGCCACGCGCGGCCGGCGCGAGGGCGGGGTGCTGCTGCTGCGAGGCGGCTGGCGGCGGGAGGGGGGCACTGCGAGCTCCTTCTGCGTAAAGCTACTGGCCGGCCGCGACGAGCGGGACGCTGTCGATGCCGGACAGCTTCCAGTCGTCGCCCACGCGGGTCATCGACACCTCGAGGCGCAGCGGCTTCGCGCTGCTCTTGTCCCCCTGGGTGACGGTCGTGGCGATGGCGGCGAGGAAGCTGGCCTTGCCTTCGTGGTCGTCCAGCTCCTCGACGGCGATGTCCTGGACGTCCGTGGTGACCTTCGTCTTCGCGTCGGCGAGCGCCTTGCGGAACGTCGGCGCCGACTGGTCGATCTGCTGCGACATCTTGTCGTCCGACACGGACTTCTGCCGGGCGAAGAAGCCGTCCAGGTCGTTGTAGTCGACCTCGGTGTACGCCCTCAGCGCCTTCGTGCCCGCATCGACCACGGCGTCGCGCGACGCGGCCAGGGCGGCGTTGTCGTCGTTCGCGGCCACCCACCACTGGACGCCGAAGATCGCCGCCGCGATCAGCGCGGCCAGGGCCAGCGCCGCGGCGCCGAGCACCAGGATCCGCGTGGAGGGCTCCTTCGACGGCGTCTCGGGGGCCGGCTCCTCGGTCTCGGCCTCCGCCACCGCGACGGCGGCCGGCTCGTCCGAACTCATAGCACTCCAGGGTAGGTAACGGTCATCAAATCCACGTCAGGCCAGCCCGAGCAGCGAACCCAGGCTGTTCAGGCTGACGCCGGGGCTGCCGACGATGCCCGGGACACCGCGGGTGTCGCGTTCCTCCGCGAGCTCCTCGGCCGGCCGGTTCGCGTTGGCCGAAACGTCGCTCTCGGACGGCGCGACCGGCACCCCGCCGTACGGCGCGTTCTGCGCGCCCCGCACGTTGATCGGGCTGCCCTTCGGTTCGGCACAGTACGCGTCCTCCTTCGCCGCCTTCGGCGAAGTGTCGGCTCCGGTGCGGTACTGCGAGTACGGCAGGTACCCCTTGGTACACGCCGGCGGGTTGAAGAGGTTGAGCACCAGGCCCAGGTGCGCGGTGCCGTCACCGGGCGCCACGCTGCTCGCCGCGCCGGCCAGCGCCGGGTAGGTGACCAGGCCCTGCTCGATGCCGTCGAGCCGCGTCACGGTCAGGTTGGCCGTGGTGAGCAGGTTCGCCGTCAGCGCGCCGAGGCCCGGGCCGGACTCCTGCAGCACCTGGCTGATCTGCGTCGCCACCTGCGGCGTGATGCCGATGAGCTTGCGCAGGTCGGCGTCGGAGTTCTTCAGGGTGCCGGTGAGCTCGTTGAGGCTCTTGCTGAACGACGCGAAGTTCGCCGCCTGGTCGTTCTGCGTGTCCAGGACCTTGCCGCCCTGTTCGAGCAGCTGGATCGTCTGCGGCAGGTACTCCTGCGCGGTCGTGGTGAAGCTGCGCGCGGTGTCGAGCAGCTTCTGCAGGTCGCCGCCGGTGCCGCGGAAGGCGTCGTAGGACTCGTCGACGACCGTGCGCAGCGAGTCGACCGGGACCGACGCGGCCAGCGAGTCGAGGTCGCCGATCAGCCGGTCGGTGCTGACCGGGGTGGTCGTCTTCGACGCGGGGATGACCGAGCCGGCCGCCAGGTACGGGCCCTTGTCGGCCTTGGGCTTCAGGTCGACGTACTGCTCGCCGACCGCCGAGCGGTTGGCGACGACCGCGTCGAGGTCCGCCGGCACCTGCGGCGCCGACGGGTCGATGTTCAGGTCGGCCTCGAGCCCGGACTGGGTCAGCCGCATCTCCCCGACCCGGCCGATGTTGTAGCCGCGGTAGGTGACCTCGGCGTTGGTGAAGATGCCGCCCGACTCGTTGAGCTGCAGCTTCACCGTGTAGCCGTCGTTGCCGAACACGGTGCCGAGCCCGGCGAACCGGATCAGCGCGTACACGATCGCGACGATCGAAATGACCGCGAACGCGATCAGCTGGATCTTCGTCCGGCGCACCAGCATCAGCCCGCACCTCCCGAGAGGAGCCCGAAGAGGTTGCCGAGCCCCGGCTTCGACTGCCCGGACTGCGGCTGGCCGCTCTCCCCGGGGATGGGTAGCGGCGGGTTGCCCGACGCGCCCTCGGTGCCGCCGGTCAGGCCGGCCAGCGGCAGCTGCCCGGACAGGATGTTCTGGCGGCTGCTGCCCAGGTTCTCGACGACGGTCTTCAGGTTCAGGTCCACCTTCGCGAACAGGTTGAAGTAGTCGCCCTTGACGTCGTTGACGGCCTGGTCGCTGAACGGGAACGTCAGCAGGATCTGCAGGGCCTTCGGCAGGTCGTTGCCCGCCTCGCCGAGCTTCTGCAGCGTCGGCGTCAGCGCCTTCAGGTCGGCGACGAGGTCCTTCTGCGACCGGTTCACCGTGTCGGTGGCGACCCCGGAGAGGTTGTCCAGCGCCTGCAGCATCGTGACCAGCTGGCCGCGCTGCTGTTCGAGCACGCCGAGCCCGGGCCCGAGGTTGTCGACCGCGCCGACCAGCTTGTCCTTCTGGTCGTTCAGGGTCGAGGACAGCCGGTTCAGCCCGTCGATCGCCCGGGTGATGTTGCGCGACTGCTGGTCGAGGTTCGTCACCAGCTGGTTCGCGTTGTCCAGCAGCGCCTTGATGTCCGGCTCGCGGCCGGACGTGGCGTTGTTGAGCTCCTTGGTGATGGTGTTGAGCTGGTCGACACCACCTCCGTTGAGCAGCAGCGACAGCGCGCCGAGCAGCTCTTCGACCTCGACGCTGCGGTTCGTCCGGGCCAGCGGGATGGTCGCGTTGTCGGCGAGCTTGCCCTGGGCCTGGTCGTCGCCGGGCGAGGCCAGCTCGACGTACTTCTCGCCGAGCAGGCTCGACTGCTTCACGTTGGCCAGCGCGTTGGCCGGCAGCTTGACGTCGCCGTTGACCTTCAGCGTCACCAGCGCGTGCCAGCCGTCCTTGGTGAGCCCGACGTTCTCGACCCGGCCGATCGGCACCTCGTTGACCTTCACCCCGGCCTGCGGGGTCAGGTCGAGCACGTCGCGGAACTCGACGTTCACCGTGTACGGGTGGTCGCCGAGGTCGGCGCCGCCGGGCAGCGGCAGGTCGTAGATGCCGTTGAACGCACAGCCGGACAGGGTCAGCGCGGACACGGTGGCGAGTGCCCCGACGCTCAGGAGCTTCCTCACTGGCCACCTCCGTAGAGCTGCCCGGCGATGGGCAGCGGCAGCGGCGGCAGCTGGCCCGCCTGGAGCGCCTGGACCGTCTGCGCCAGCGACGGCAGCGGGACGATCCCGTCGACCACGCCGGCGATGCCCTCGCAGGCGTCGCCGAGCACGTCCGGGATGCCCTTGCCGGCCTGCTTGAGCAGCCGGCAGATCATCACCAGCGGCGGCTGGGTCAGCTCGTTGAGGTTCGGCCGGGCGTCCAGCGTGCCCGCCGAGCCGTTGTAGGTGTTGACCAGGTTGCTCAGGCCGACCGGCGCGACGTCGAGGATCTCGGCGAGCGAGCTGCGCTGGTCGACGAGCACCTTGGTGATGCCGGCCAGCTTGTCCACGTTGGACTTGAGCCGGTCGTGGTTCTGGTCGATGAACGCCTGCACCGAGGTGAGCGTGGTGCCCAGCTGCTGCACGGTCGCGGCCAGGTTGTCCTTTTCGGACGCCAGGTAGCCGCTGACGTCGGCGAGCTGGCTCTCGAAGCTGCGGACCTGCTTGTCGCTGTCGGCCAGCGTCTGCGAGAACTTGCCGAGGTTCTCCACGGTGGAGAACAGGTCGTCCTTGTTGCCGGCCAGCGTGCCGGCCGCCTGGCCGAGCTTGGTGATCGTGTCGTGCAGGGCCTGGCCGTTGCCGTCGACGTTGGCCGCCGCGGTGGTCAGCAGGTTCGACAGCGACCCGTTCTTGTTGGCGCCGTTCGGGCCGAGGGTCTCGCTGACCCGGGCCAGGCTGGCCGCGAGCTGGTCGACCTCGAGGGGTACCTCGGTGCGGTCGAGGCCGATGACCGCGCCGTCGGAGATCCGCGGGCCGCCGGTGTAGGCCGGGGCGAGCTGGACGTAGCGGTCCGACACCAGCGACGGCGCCACGATGAGCGCCTTGGCGTCGGCCGGGACGGCGACCGCGCGGTCGTACTCGAACTCGACCTTCACCTGGTTGCCCATGGGCTGGATCTTGGTGACCGTGCCCATGTCGACGCCGAGCATCCGCACGCTGTTGCCCTCGTACAGGCCGACGGCGCCGGCGAAGTACGCGGTCAGGTGGTTGCGGCCGGCGTCCTTGAGGGTCCACCAGATCCCGCCGGCGACGACGAGCGCGAGCACGATCGCGATGGTGAAGCCCCGGGTCAGGGCCATTCCGAAGCGGGTGTCACTCATTTCGTGTAGCACCCCTCTTCGTTGATCGGGCCGAACGAAGGCAGGACCAGGCCGCAGATGTAGTTGTCGAACCAGTGGCCGTTGCCGATGGTGTTGGTGAAGACGCGGATGAACGGCGCGAACTTCGCGATGCCCTGGGCCAGCGAGTCCTGGTTGCGCTGCAGCATCGACGTCAGCTGGTCCAGCGAGGTGAGCACCGGGTCCAGCTGCTTGCCGTTGTCGTCGATCAGGCCCTGCAGCTGCGTCGCCAGCTCGCGGGAGCCGTTCAGCAGCGACGTGATCGCGTCTTCGCGCTTCGAGAGCTCGGCGAGCAGCTGGTTGCCGTCGTCGAGCAGCTTCTGCACCTCGGCGTCGCGGTCGACCAGGGTCTGCGACACCTCACGGGTGTTGGCCAGCAGGTTGGACAGCTGCGTGTCGCGCGAGGCGATCGTGTCCGACAGCTTCGACAGCCCGGACAGCGCGCCCTTCACGTCTTCCGGCGTGTTCGCGAACGTCCCCGAGATGGTGTCGAAGCTCTTCGCCAGCTGCTGGGTGTCGATGTTGTCGACGGTCTGCGACAGGCCGCGGAACGCGTCGAGCACGTCGTAGGGGGCCATCGTGCGGTCCCGCGGGATCCCGGTGCCCGGGTTCAGCGAGCCCTCGCCCTGCGGGTCCAGCGACAGGTACTTCTGGCCGAGCAGCGTCTTGATCTTGATCGCGGCGCTGGTCCGGTCACCGAGCCAGGCGTCCTTGACCTTGAACGACACCTTGACCGACGCGCCGTCGAGCTCGATGTCGCTGACCTTGCCGACCTTGACGCCGGCGACCCGGACGTCGTTGTCCTTCTGCAGCCCGGAGGCCTCGCTGAACTCGGCGGTGTAGGTCGTGCCGCCGCCGATGACCGGCAGGTCCTCGGAGTTCAGCGCGGCGATGAAGCCCAGCGCCAGGACGGCGATGCCGACCAGCGCGATCGGGACGGGGTTGCGCTTCTGGAAGGACTTCATCCCTTGCACCTCTCCCGGTTGAGAGGCACCAGCGGGATCGGCACGTCGTTGATCAGTGGGGGCAAGCTGACGCTCCCGGAGAACTCGCAGGCGTAGAAGTTGAACCAGGAGCCGTAGTCCGCGGTGCGGGTCAGCGTGCTCACCTTGGTCGGCAGGAACTGGATGAAGTGCTCCAGCTCCGGCTCGTTCTTGTTCAGCTGGTTCGTGAGGTTCCCGAGGGCGCTGATGTCGTTCTTCAGCGGCTCCCGGACGTCACCCAGCAGGCCGGACGTCGTCTCGGCCAGGTTGCCGAGGCTCTCGATCGCGTCCCCGATCGGCTTGCGGTCCGCGGCCAGCCCGGACACCAGCTGCTGCAGCTTGACGATCAGGTCGTTGAGCTGCGGGGTGTGCGCGTTGACCGTGTCGAGCACCGAGTTGAGGTTGTCGATGACCTGGCCGATCACCTGGTCCTTGCTCGCGATCGTGGTGGCCAGCGACGCGGTGTGCGAAAGCAGGCTCTCCACGGTGCCGCCCTCGCCCTGCAGGACCTGGATGACCTCGTAGGACAGCTTGTTGACGTCGTCCGGGTTGAGCGCGGTGAACAGCGGCTTGAAGCCGTTGAACAGCTCGGTCAGGTCCAGCGCCGGGATCGTGCGGTCCAGCGGGATGGTGCCGCCGGGCTGCAGGGTCTTGCCGGTGCTGTCGTCGCCTTCCCCGAGCGAGACGTAGCGCTGGCCGACCAGGTTGCGGAACTTGATCTGCGCGGTCACCCCGGCCGGCAGTGTCCGCCCGGCGTCGACCTCGAACTCGACCTCGGCCTGGCGCTTGTCGACGATCTTGACGTCCTTGACCTGCCCGACGCGGACGCCGGCGATGCGGACGTCGTCGTTGGGCAGCAGCAGGGTCGCGTCGGTGAAGCGCGCCTTGTAGGCGTTGGTGCTGGTCGTGTTGATGTTGGCGATGCTGATCCCGAGGATCGTCGTGAGCACCACGGTGACGACCACGAAGACGCAGAGCTTGATCAGCGGTGCGAGCAGGCCCCTCACTTCACCGTCACCTCCGCCCCGCGGTAGAGCGGTCCGACGAGCAGCGAGCTCCAGCCCGGGACGTCCGCGGCGTTCATGCCCAGCTGCGGGCCCAGCAGATCGGCCAGGAAGCCCTGCTCCGCGGTCGAGTAGGCCAGGTCACCACCGCTGCCGTTGCCGCCGGCCGCGTCGGCCTTGAAGTTGGCCGGGTTGAGGCCTTCGCCCACGGTCTTCGGTGCGGTCTGGTGCTTCGTGCCGTCCTGGAAGGCGCCGTCCGGCGGCTCCGAGGGGAACGGGTTCGGCAGCTTGTCCGCGTCGTAGCACCGGGGGCCGCGCTTGTCGTCGAACCGCGGCTCCTCCTTGCCCGCCTGGTACGGCCCGCGCGGGACGATGATCTCGATCGTCGCGTGCAGGCCGGGCTGGTCGGTGCCCTTGCCGAGGGCCTGGTCGATCAGGGGGACGTTCTTGGCCATCTGGGAGATCACGCAGGGGTACTCCGGGGCGTACTTCGCCAGCAGCTCGGCCGTCGGCCGGGCGGTGTCGGCGAGGGAGATGATGTTCTCCTTGTTGTTCTGCAGGAACGTCTGCAGGTCCACCGAGGCCTGGGTCAGGCTGCCGTAGAGGTTCGACAGGTTCTGCCGCTCGTCGACCACGGTGCGGGTCGTGGTGCTCAGGTTGTCCAGGCTCTGCACCAGGTCCGGCGCCGAGTCCTTCAGGTGGTCGGAGAACTCCGCGAGCGCCTTCAGGTTGTGCTGCAGCTCCGGCTCGTGCGGGTTCAGCTCGCCGATGTAGGTGCCCAGCTGCGTCAGCGTGTCGCCGAGCTGGTCGCCGCGGCCCTGCAGCGCGGTCGAGATCGCGGTGAGCGTCGCCGACAGCTTCTGCGGCTGCACCGCCTGCAGCACCGGCATCAGGTGCTCGAACGCCTGGTCCAGCTCGATCGCGCTCGACGTGCGATCCTGCGGGATGACGTCGCCGCTGGCCAGCGTCTTGGCCGACGGGTCCTTCGGGATCTCCAGCGAGACGAACCGCTCGCCGAAGAGCGTCTTCGGCAGGAACCGCGCCGAGACGTTCTCCGGGATCAGCTTCGCCGACTCGGGCTTGAGCGCGAGGGTCAGCTCGGCGCCGTGGTCGGTGGCGACGATGTCCTCGACGGAGCCGACGATCAGCCCGCGGACCTTGACGTCGGACTGCTTGATGAGCTGGTTGCCGATCTTGTCGGCCTGCAGCTTGACCGTGACGACGGGCGTGAACGCCTTGTCGTAGAGCGCGATGGACAGCGCCACCCCGCCGACCATCACGGCGACGAGCAGCAGGCCGAGCAGCCTGCGTCGGAGCGTCCTCATCCCGCGATCCTTACCGTGACGTCGGTTCCCCAGATGGCGAAACCGATGAAGAAGTTCATGATCGACACCGTGACGATGGACAGGCGCACGGCCTTGCCGACCGCGACGCCGACGCCGGCCGGGCCGCCCGTCGCCCGGTACCCGAAGTAGCAGTGCGACAGGATGATCAAGACACTGAAGATCAGCACCTTGATGAACGAATAGAGCACGTCCTGCGGTGGTAAGAACAGGTCGAAGTAGTGGTCGTAGGTACCGGCCGACTGGTTGTAGATGTAGATGACGACCAGTCTCGACGCGAGGTACGAGCTCAGCAGGCCGATGATGTAGAGCGGGATGACCGCGACGAACCCGGCGATGATCCGCGTCGTCACCAGGTACGGCAGGCTCGGCACGCCCATGACTTCCAGCGCGTCGATCTCCTCGGAGATCCGCATCGCGCCCAGCTGCGCGGTGAACCCGGCGCCGACGGTGGCGCTCAAGGCGAGGCCCGCGACCAGCGGCGCGATCTCACGCGTGTTGAAGAACGCGGTCAGGAAGCCGGTGAAGGCCGACGTCCCGATCGAGTTCAGCGCCGAGTAGCCCTGGAGGCCGACGAGGACACCGGTGAACAGCGTCAGGCCGACCATCACGCCGACTGTGCCGCCGATGACCGCGAGCGAGCCGGAACCGAAGCTCACTTCGGCCAGCAGCCGCAGCACCTCTTTGGTGTAGCGGCGCAGCGTCCGCGGCGTCCACAGCAGCGCGCGGCCGTAGAACGACATCTGGTCACCGAGGGTGTCCAGCGTCTGGAGGGGTCGGTTGGCGACGCGTTTCGCGCCCTGGAGGAACGTCATGGCGCTAGTCCAGCTTTCCGGGCACGATCTGCAGGTAGATCAGGGTGATCACGAAGTTCACGACGAACAGCATGAGGAACGTGATGACCACCGACTGGTTCACCGCGTCCCCGACGCCCTTCGGGCCGCCGGAGGGGTTGAGACCCCGGTAGGACGCGACGACGGCGGCGATGAACCCGAAGATCAGCGCCTTGAACTCACCGACCCAGAGGTCGGGCAGCTGCGCGAGGGCGGAGAAGCTCGCCAGGTACGCCCCGGGCGTCCCGCCCTGCAGCACGACGTTGAAGAAGTAGCCGCCCAGCACGCCGATGACGCTGACCATGCCGTTGAGCAGCAACGCGACCAGCATCATCGCGAGGGTGCGCGGCACGATCAGCCGCTGCACCGCGGAGACGCCGAGCACCTCCATCGCGGCGATCTCCTCGCGGATGGTCCGCGCGCCGATGTCGGCGCAGACGGCGGAGCCGCCCGCGCCCGCCACCAGCAGCGCGGTGACCAGCGGGCTGGCCTGCTGCACGGTGGCGAGCACGGAGCCCGCGCCGGTGTAGGACTGCGCACCCAGCTGGCGGGCGAGCGAACCGAACTGCAGCGAGATGACCGCGCCGAACGGGATCGCCACGAGGGCCGTCGGCAGGATGGTCACGCTCGCGATGAACCACGACTGCTGGATGAACTCCCGCAGCTGGAACGGGCGCTGGAACAGGCCACGGATGATGTCGAGGCCGAGAGCGAACAGGTTCCCGGTCTCGCGCAGCATGCCGATGCCGGGGATCTTCGCTTGTGTTGCGGGAGAGCTCACCGGCCACCTGGCCCGTTGTTCGGCGGTGGCGGCATCCGGCGTCCACCGGGTCTCGGCGGCTGGCCGCCGCCCGGGATGCGCGCGACCTGGTCGGCGGGCAGCTGGCCGTGGTGCTGGTTCGGGACGCCGTCACGGGCGCCCGCCGGGACCTGCTGCTGTTGCTGCTGCTGGGCGTGGGCGACCTGCCGCGGGCTGACGCCGTAGTGGCGCTGCTCCTCCGGGCTCAGCGAGGCGATGATGCTCTGCTGGGCGGCGTCCGGCAGCCGGTGCATGATCTCCATGACGCGGTCCTTGCGGCGGACCCCGCCCATCCGGGTCGGCACGCCGGGCGTCGTCTGCATCTGCGGCGGCACCCCGGTGACGTCCTCGACCCCGCCCGCGTGGTGCCCGGCGTCGAACATCGCCTGCTCGGCGGCCATCTGGGCGTGGTCCTTCTCCTCGGACATGCCGATCGGGCCCTGCATCTTGCCGTTGAGGAACTGCTTGACGACCGGCTCCTCGCTGGTCAGCAGCACCTCGCGCGGGCCGAACATGACCAGCTCCTTGCGGAAGAGCATGCCCAGGTTGTCCGGCACCGTGCGGGCCAGGTTGATGTTGTGCGTGACGATCAGGAACGTCGCGTCGATCTGCGCGTTGACGTCGAGGAACAGCTGCGAGATGTAGGTGGTGCGGACCGGGTCGAGGCCCGAGTCCGGCTCGTCGACCAGGATGATCTCCGGGTCCAGCACGAGGGCGCGGGCGAGGCCGGCGCGCTTGCGCATACCGCCGGAGATCTCGCCGGGCAGCTTCTTGTCGGCGCCGTTCAGACCGGTCATGTCGAGCTTCTCGAGGACGATCCGGCGGATTTCCGTCTCGGACTTCTTCGTGTGCTCGCGCAGCGGGAAGGCGACGTTGTCGTAGAGGTTCATCGAGCCGAACAGCGCGCCGTCCTGGAAGAGGACGCCGAAGAGCTTCCGGATCTCGTACAGCTTGTGCTCGGAGCAGGTGACGATGTCCACCCCGTTGATCACACAGCGGCCGCGGTCGGGCTTGAGCAGCCCGATCATCGACTTGAGGAACACCGACTTGCCGGTTCCGGACGGTCCGAGCATCGCCGACACTTCGCCCGGAGGCAGCGTCAGCGTGACGTCCCGCCAGATGGCCTGCTTACCGAAGGACTTGGTCAGACCTTCGATGACCACCTCGGCACCCATCGCACCTCCAGGAGCTGTTCCGCGTCTTTGCGCCCGCTGCCACACCCTGTCGGCGGGTGCGGGCTGTGGCACCCCGAGAACCCGCGTCAACCAGGTGCAACGAGCTGAGTGCGAACAGGTTACTCACCAGTTTTCTTTTCTGGCCAGCCCTGGTTCCTTCGTCACCCCGCCGTGATCGGCAACGGGAGGCACGGTAGTCCATTCGGGGCAACGACGCAGATCTCCGCTGCCCCGAACCCTCGATTTAGGGACCCGGGGCTATTCGGACACCGCTCCTAGGGGATCAAGGTGAAAGCGGCGACGACCAGCAAGAACACGACGGGCGTGACCACGGCCGTCAGGGAGAGCGTGAGCAAGGGCCTGCGGTCGGTCAGCTGCTGCGCGAGGAGCTCAAGGTGCTCGGGATCGGTCATGTCCCTCTGGTCGCTGCGGGGAGCGTCCGCGCAACACTGTCCCCGCAAAACGGCAGGGGCGGGCATCCGTGTGGATGCCCGCCCCTGCACGAGGTGGTGCGCAGGCGCTTTCGCGCCCGAGATCACTTGATGGAGATCTTGGCGCCCGCGGCCTCGAGCTTCTCCTTGGCGGCCTCGGCGGCCTCCTTGTCGACCTTCTCCAGGAGGGCCTTGGGAGCGGCCTCGACCAGCTCCTTGGCCTCCTTCAGGCCCAGACCGGAGACGACCTCGCGGACGACCTTGATGACCTGGATCTTCTTGTCGCCCGCGCCCTCGAGGATGACGTCGAACTCGTCCTGCTCCTCGACCGGGGCGGCAGCGGCGGCGGCCGGGCCGGCGGCGACGGCGACCGGCGCGGCGGCGGTCACGTCGAAGACCTCTTCGAACTCCTTCACGAACTCGGACAGCTCGAGGAGGGTCAGCTCCTTGAAGGCGTCGATCAGCTCGGCGGTGCTCAGCTTCGCCATGATGGCTTCCTCTCAGAAATACGAACTAGACGTTCGGGGTGGGGGTGTTTCAGCTCTCGGCGGGTGCTTCGGCTGCTTCGGTACCGGTGGCGTTGCGCTGCTTCTCCTCCAGCGCGGCAGCCAGGCGGGCGACCTGGGACGCCGGCGCCTGGAACAGCGCGGCGGCCTGGGACAGCTTCGCCTTGAACGCGCCCGCCGCCTTGGCGAGCAGGACCTCACGGCTGTCGAGATCGGCGATCCGGTTGATCTCGTCCACGGACAGCGCTTTGCCGTCCATGTAGCCGCCCTTGATCACAAGCGCGTTGTTGTCCTTCGCGAAGTCGCGAAGCGCCTTGGCGGCGTCGACCGCCTCACCCTCGACGAAGGCGATGGCGGTCGCACCGACGAACAGGCCCTCGAGCCCCGTGACGCCCGCGTCTTCGGCGGCACGCTTGACGAGGGTGTTCTTCGCGACCCGGTACTTGGCACTGGTGCCGAGAGCGCGGCGCAGCTGGGACAGCTGGGACACGGAGAGGCCGGTGTACTGGGTAACGACGGTGGCCGAGCTGGTGCGGAAGCTCTCCGCGATCTCGGCGACGGCCGCCACCTTGTCGGGCTTCGCCATGGTCGCCTCCTCTCTTGGCTAGTGTTTCCACTGGCCCGAAGGAGCCCCCGAAACGACAAAACGCCCTCGCGCAAGCAGGCGCGGGGCGTCATCCCGGCACAATGCCGGGGCCTCGTTCCTCCTGCGCGGGCCGCCCGGCGAGTGCGGGACCTTCGTTCCCCGTGGGGACGGGGAAAACCAGCGGTCTTCGGTAGAACTATCGAGAAGAATACCTTGTCAAGTCGGCAAGCCTTCTCCCACCCCCACCTTTGCGGCGGCGTGGGGCATCATGGTCACGTGGCGGAGCAGCGCGATGACGGAAAGCCGGGCTCGGAAATCGAACCGGCGGGCTCTTCGACGCCCGCTTCACAGCCACCGGTGGATCCGGCCCAGCTGGCGGAGTTCAGGCAGTTCCAGCAGTTCCAGGACTACTTGAAGTTCACCCAGTCCCAGCAGGGCAACCAGCCGGCGCCCCCGCCGGACGCGGGAGTGGTCCAAGCCCCGCCGTCGCAGCCGGCCACGCAGAACTCCGGCGCGGGCCAGCCACCGGTCATTCCCCCGGGCTACGAGCTGGTCCCGACCGAGCGCCGCCGGGCGCCTCGCTGGCTGAGCTGGCTGGGCAAGAAGGTCATCGCCTGGGTGCTGGCGATCGTGATCCTGGGCTTGGCGGGGACGTGGCTGTACAACCACTTCTTCCCGAACGACGCGGGCAAGTCGTCGGCCCAGCTGGCCGAGGAGGGCGGCGGGACCTACCACACCAACCATGTGTTCTCGACGAACCCGTACGAGGCGGTGCGGTTCGTGTACCACAACGTCGCCCAGGGCCGGGTCGCCGACGCCTGCGGCCGCTTCCAGAACGAGGGTCAGCGCGATATCCAGACCCAGTTCGCGCAGGACATCGCGCAGACGTTCCGCCAGAACACCGCCCAGACCGACTGCAAGAAGGCCATCGAGTTCCTCGCGACCCAGGTGACGAACAAGAACGACTACGCGGAATCCCTGCCGTCGAGCGTTTCCGACCCGTTGCCCGGTGACACCGTGACGATCGATTCCTGCACCTTCGCCATCAGCGGCGGCCCGGCACTGGGTGTCTTCACGGTGTCGAAGGTGGAGAAGGGCCAATGGCTCATCACCGGCCACGCCATCGGCCCGGCGAAGTGCAGCGGAGTGCCCGCCACCACCACGTCACCGACCGGCTGAGCTGAACCCGGTTCGGCTTCGGCTTTGACTCAGCGGGGGCGCGGGGCAGTCAAGAACGCCACCAGCGCCTCCGAGAACGCCGGTGACATCACCGCCGTCATGTGGTCGCCCGGGATGCGGACCAGCCGCGCACCCGCGATGGCCGCCGCCAGGCGCTCCGGCTCCGCCGCCAGCGAGTCCTGGTCGCCCGCCAAGACCAGTGTCGGGACGCCGATCGCCGAGAGGTTCACGCTTCCCTCCTGCGACGCCAGCGCCACCGCCGCCAACGCTTGGCGATCGCCGCCGACCGCGTCGGCCAGCAGGCGGAACGGCACCCCGGACGGCGGGACCGTAGTGGGATCCTCCGCCAATAGCGCCGACGCGATCTCCGCCGGCTTCACCACCCGCAGGTCGACGCCGCCGAAGTCGACGATGCCTGAGCCCACTCCGCCCGTTGCCAGGCAGCGGATGCGCTTGTCCGCCGCCGTGGCCGCCAGGGCGATGATCGCGCCCATCGAGTAGCCGACCAGGGATACCTCGTCCAGGCCCAGCTCGTCGAGCAGTGCCGAAATGTCGCGGGCCATGGTGTCGCCCGTGTAGCGGCACTCGTCGTGGGGCTTCTCCGAACGGCCGTGGCCGCGGGCGTCCAGGGAGAGCACCGTCAGGCCGGCCTTGCGCAGCGCCGCGACCACGCCGGTGGAGATCCAGTTCGCGTTCGTGTCGGCCGCGAAGCCGTGTTGCAGCAGCACCGGGCGGTGGGCGCCGTCGCCCTCCCACACGGTGTAGTTCAACCGGAGGCCGTCGAACGACGCGAAAGTCGGCATGACCTCCATGAGACACGAAGAAAGGGCGCCCCCGCAGCAAGCGGGAGCGCCCTTTCCGGTGATGTCCGACTCAGACGTTCGCGTCCTCGGAAAGGAGGTTGCGGGTCCGCAGCGGGTCGACCGGGATGCCCGGGCCCATCGTCGTGGTGAAGGTGACCTTCTTCAGGTAGCGGCCCTTCGCCGACGACGGCTTGGCGCGGAGGATCTCGTCCAGCGCGGCCGCGTAGTTCTCGACCAGCTTCTCCGTGTCGAAGGAAGCCTTGCCGATCACCAGGTGCAGGTTGGCCTGCTTGTCGACGCGGAAGTTGATCTTACCGCCCTTGATGTCCTTCACGGCCTTCTCGACCGCGGGGGTCACCGTGCCGGTCTTCGGGTTCGGCATCAGGCCACGCGGGCCGAGGATGCGGGCGATGCGGCCCACCTTGGCCATCTGGTCCGGCGTCGCGATCGCGGCGTCGAAGTCGAGCCAGCCACCCTGGATGCGCTCGATCAGCTCGTCGGTGCCGACCGCGTCCGCACCGGCGGCTTCGGCCTCGGCGGCCTTGTCGCCGACGGCGAAGACGATGACGCGGGCGGTCTTACCGGTGCCGTGCGGCAGGTTCACGGTGCCGCGGACCATCTGGTCGGCCTTGCGCGGGTCCACACCGAGACGCATCGCGACCTCGACGGTCGCGTCCATCTTGGTCTTGGAGGTTTCCTTCGCCAGCTTCGCGGCGTCGAGAGGCGCGTACAGCCGCGCCTTGTCGATCAGCTCCGCAGCCTGGCGGTAAGCCTTGCTGTGCTTGGTCATGCTTCTGTCCTTAACTTCTCAAAACGGATCAGTGTGGTGACGAGCCGCACCGGGCTCTCCCACGTACTGCTGGTGCTGCAGACGTCAGGCGTCGACGACCGTGATGCCCATGGAGCGGGCGGTGCCGGCGATGATCTTCGCCGCCTGGTCGATGTCGTGCGCGTTGAGGTCGGTCTCCTTGGTCTTGGCGATCTCGCGGACCTGGTCCCAGGTGACCTTGGCGACCTTGGTCTTGTGCGGCTCGCCGGAGCCCTTCTCGACACCAGCGGCCTTGAGCAGCAGGCGCGCGGCCGGCGGCGTCTTCAGCTTGAAGTCGAACGACCGGTCCTCGTACACGGAGATCTCGACCGGGACGACGTCCCCACGCTGCGACTCGGTCGCGGCGTTGTAGGCCTTGCAGAACTCCATGATGTTGACGCCGTGCTGACCCAGAGCCGGGCCGACCGGGGGCGCGGGGTTGGCCGCGCCCGCCTTGATCTGCAGCTTGATGATCGCCGCAAGCTTCTTCTTCTTGGGTGGCATTTCTTTTCCTGTCCTGTACTACGTTCCCCGCGTACCTGCCGTGGACGTGGGGACTGCGGCCGCGCGGCGGCCGTCAGATCTTGGAGACCTGGGTGAACGACAGCTCGACCGGGGTCTCCCGGCCGAAGATCGACACCAGGACCTTCAGCTTCTGCCCGTCGACGTTGACCTCGGAGATCGTCGCCGGCAGCGTGGCGAACGGGCCGTCCATGACCGTGACCGACTCGCCGATCTCGAAGTCGACCTCGACGGCCGGACCACCGAGCGGGGCTGCGGTCGCGGAGGACTCGCCCTTGCCGCCCTTGGCCGGGGCTTCGTTCTCGACCTTCGGGGCGAGGAACTTCAGCACCTCGTCCACGGTCAGCGGCGACGGCCGCGAGGTGGCGCCGACGAACCCGGTGACGCCCGGCGTGTTGCGCACCGCGCTCCACGAGGCGTCGTTCAGGTCCATCCGGACCAGGATGTAGCCGGGCAGCACCTTGCGCTGCACCTGCTTGCGCTGGCCGTTCTTGATCTCGGTGACCTCTTCGGTCGGGACCTCGATCTGGAAGATGTAGTCCTCGACGTCCAGCGTCGTGGTCCGGGTCTCGAGGTTGGTCTTCACCTTGTTCTCGTACCCGGCGTACGAGTGCACGACGTACCACTCACCGGGCGCGGCGACCAGCTCGGCGCGCAGCTTCGCGACCGGGTCCTCGTCGTCCGCCTCGGGCTCGGCGGCCTCTTCTTCGGCCACGGCCACGTCGTCGCCGGCCTCGTCAATTGAAGCGGCTTCGTCGACCTCGTCGGACACCTCGACGGGCTCCAGGTGCGCGGACTCCTCGTCACCGAGTGCCGCGTGCACCTGCTCGTCGGAAAGCTCGGTCAGCTCGTGACCGGCTGATGTGCCGTTGTCGGAGGTCACGTTCCGTCCTCTCAGTTGATCATTGCCGGGGTCAGGCCGGGACCTGAGCCCCATCGGCGCGCGCCGAGGCGCGTCAGCCGAAGATCTTGCCGATGCCCCACTTGAATGCCAGATCGAGCACGCTGACCAGGGCCACCATGAACACCACGAAGACCAGCACGACCGCGGTGTAGGTGACCATCTGCTTGCGGTTCGGCCAGATGACCTTGCGCAGCTCCGCCCACACCTCGCGGATGAAGCGGATCAGCCGAGCGAACACAGAAGCCTTCTTCGGCTTCTTGTCCCGCTTCGGGGTCGGAGCGCCCTTCGCGTCGGCGGCGGACTTCTCGCCCGACTTCCCGGCCGGCCGGGACTTGTCGTCCGCACGTGCCGCGGACTTCCCCGCCGGACGAGCGGTCGCACGTCGCTCACGCCGGGCAGCGGCTGTGACGGGACGGGACGGGCTCTCAGGCTTCCGCCCGGTGCCGTCCTGCTCCTGCTCGCCGCCGCTGGCGTCGCTGTCGCTCACGACCACTCCTCTGCTCCACCAGTTCCGTTACGCAGGGGTGACAGGACTTGAACCTGCAACCTGCGGTTTTGGAGACCGCTGCTCTGCCAATTGAGCTACACCCCTGTGGAGCCCCGATCGCTCGGAGCCCCCGAGGACGCATTCCATCATCCCCACCATCCAGGCGGGGATGACCGTAGTGCGTTCCAAGTCCCGAAGTCTACGGCAACCCCCGGAAGAGCCCGCAACCGCGCCCCCCGATCGACCACCGAACCCCGGTCGGCCTGCGGAAAACCTCCCGCCGACCGCACGATCATGCCAGGATGTCCGCCATGACGAGCATCCCGGGCTGGGACAACCGGGGCTTCGCCCCGGGCCGGGGGCTTCGCCACCCGGACCCCCGACAAGCGGGCCCTGCGGCGCCCCCGCAACGTCCGTCCGTCGTGGACCGGTGAGCGGGATGCGGCTCGGCCTGGCACTCCCCCAGTACGGCACCCTCGCCGATCCCGCCGCCGTGGCGCGCTTCGCGACCGCCGCGGAGAACCTCGGCTTCGGCTCGCTGTGGGTCGGCGACCGGATCCTGACGCCGCGGGAGCCGTCCGACCTGTACCCGGGTGGCGGGACGCCGGAGCACCCGTACCCCAAGGAGTTCGAAACCTTCGCGGACCCGTTCACGACGCTCGCGACCGCGGCCGCCGTGACCCGCACGGCCCGGCTCGGGATGAGCGCCCTGACCGGCCCGGTCTATTCCCCGGTGCTGCTCGCCAGGGCACTGACCTCGCTCGACCTCGCCAGCGGCGGCCGGCTGGACGTCGGCCTCGGCCTCGGCTGGCTGCGCGAGGAGTACTTCGCGACCGGCGTGCCGTGGGAGCACCGGGGCGAGCGCCTCGACGCGGTGCTCGACGCGCTCGAAGCGATCTGGACCGGCGACCCGGTGGAGCACAACGGCCCGCAGTGGCGGATCGCGCCGTCGACGGTCGGCCTGCGCCCGGCGCAGGAACCGCGGCCGCCGGTGCTGCTGGGCGGGTTCTCGCCGCCGGCGCTGGCCCGGGTGGGCCGCCGGGCCGACGGCTGGCTCGCGGGCTGGATGCCGAAGCAGTACCTGAACGGCCTCTGGTCGGTCGCGCTCGAAGCGGCGGAGAAGGCCGGGCGCGACCCCGGCACCCTGCGGCGCGTGCTGCGGATCAACCCGCGCGCGGGTACCGGGGTCGAGACGGTCGCGGACGTGCCGCCGTGCCTGGATGTGGCCCGCGAGGAGGGCATCACCGAGGTGCTGGTCGACCTGCACTTCGTCGCCAAGGACGTCGACCACGCCCTGGAGCTGGCCGCCGAGCTCGTCTGAGGAGTCAGCTCTCGCTGTCGGCGAGGGTGGCGAGCGCCCGCGCCTTCGCGGCGTACTTCCAGTTCGCGAGGTCGCGGATCGTCTTGATCTTCAGCTCGGCCAGCAGCTCGTCGTGCTTCGGCGTGAGCCCCTCCAACGCCGACGGCGGGGCGTCGAGCAGCTCCTTGATGGACTTGTCCTCGTATGCCTTGTCGACGAGCTTGTTCAGGTTCAGGCCCATGGCACTTCCTGCCTTTCTCGGTTCGACTGCGGAACGCGGCCCACCCTCGCCGCGATCCGCGTCCGCCGCAACCGCCGGGTCCCCCACACAGGGTCGCCCACCCCAAAGTCGGTTTGTTCTAGTACAGTTAGAACTATGCTCGTACGGATCGACCCGGCTTCGACCGTCCCGTTGTTCGAACAGGTGGCGGCGTCGCTGCGACGCGCCCTCGCGGACGGCAGCCCCGCCCCCGGCGAACAGCTGCCGCCCGCCCGCGAACTGGCGGCGTCGCTGGAAATCAACGTCCACACGGTGCTGCGGGCGTACGCGGCGCTTCGCGACGAAGGCCTCATCGACCTGCGACGACGCCGGGGCGCCGTCGTGATCGGCGGCGCTTCGGCCCGGGCCCGCCTGACCGAGCTGGCCGGCGAACTGGCCGGCGAGGCCAAGCGCGCGGGCATCGGCTTCGAGGAGCTCACCGGAATCCTGAAGGAGAAGTACTCATGACCAAGCTGATCCGGGTCCTGACCGCGACGGCCGTCCTGCCGGGCGCGGTGCTGGTCACCGCCGGGCTCCTCGCGAGCGCCTGGGCCGACCGGCTGCCCGACCCCATCGCGACGCACTGGAACGGCGCGCCGGACGGCTCCACCCCGGCCGGGGTGTTCGTCACCGTGTGCCTGGCGCTCGGCGCGGTCGCGACGGCGATCCTCGCGGTGACGGCGGTCGCCGCGCTGCGCCGCGGGCGGCCGGTGCCGCGCGTGACCGCCGGCGTCGGCGCCGGGTTCGCCGCCCTGGCACCGGCCACCCTGATTTCGGTGCTCGTCCCCAACTTGGACGTGCCGGACTGGCACGCGGCGCGCGGCGGCTCCGTCGTCGTGCTGTTCCTGGTGGGCGCGACCGCGCTCGGGGTCGTGGCGGGGTTCGTCGGCGGCCTGCCGTCCCCCGTCGCCGAACACAGCGCCGACCGCCCGAGCGTCGGGCTCCGGCCGGGGCAGCGCGCCTACTGGTCGGGCCGGGCGGCGAACCCGGCGATGCTCTGGGCCCTCGCGCTGGTCCCGGTCGCGATCGCCTTGCTGCCCGCCGGGCTTTCCTGGCCGATGGCCGTCTGGATCGCGCTGGTCGGCACGTTCGTCACGGCGGTGACGTACCGCCTGAAGGCGACCGTGGACGCCAAGGGCGTGACGATCCGCTTCGGTCTTTTCGGCTTCCCGTGGCGGCACGTCGGGCTGAGCAGCATCCGCGAAGCCACCGCGCGCGAGCTGTCGACGTTCGGTGACACCGGCCTCGGCCTGCGCTTCAACCCGGTGACCGGCACGACGGCGTACAAGGTGCGCGGCGGCCCGGCCATGGCGCTGGCCCTCGAAAGCGGCCGGACGGTGCTGGTCAGCGTGGACGACCCGGAGACCGGCGCGGGCTTGGTGAACGACCTCCTCGCGCAGCGAACCACCCGGATTGACTAGGTACCCGCCAGTCCTGGTTCGGTAGAAACGAAGTGTGGCGAAGAACAGCGGGGGCGGCTGCCTCGTCGTGGTGGTCGTGGTCGGGCTTCTGGCTTTCGGGTACTACAAGTGGGACCACGGCTCGTCGTCCGCGCCGCCGGCGGGTGCGGCCACCGGGGACGGCTCCGGCCGCTATGTCGCTCTCGGTGACTCCTATACCGCCTCGCCGCGTACTGGGAAGAACGTCGGTACTCCGCCTGGGTGTGATCGCTCCGACGACAACTACCCGCGGCTTGTCTCGGCGGACCTGAAGCCGGCCGAGTTCGACGACGTCAGCTGCAGCGGCGCCACGACCGCCAATTTGACCGGGGCGCAGAAGACGGGGAACGGTTCCAACCCTCCGCAGTTGGACGCGGTGACCGCCAAGACGACGCTGGTTACCCTCGGTATCGGGGGTAACGACATCGGGTTCTTGTCGCTCGCTTCGTCCTGTGCGACGGCGCATCGGTCCGCGTCGCCGTGCAAGGACCGGATGACCGCTGGTGGGCACGACCAGTTGGCTGAGCGGATCGATGCCACCGCGCCGAAGGTGGGGGCCGTGCTGGATCGGATTCACAAGCAGGCGCCCAAGGCGAAGGTCGTCGTTGTCGGGTATCCGTCCGTGCTTCCCGATGGGGATGGGTGTTGGCCTGTGCTGCCTATCGGGGCTGGGGATGTTGCTTACTTCCGCGGGGCGTTGGGGAAGCTGAACAAGATGCTCGAGGACCAGGCTGATGCGCATTCCGCCGGGTATGCCGATACCGCTACGCCGGGTAAGGGGCATGACGTCTGTACCGCTTCGGATACTCGGTGGGTTGAGGGGGTTCTTCCTACGCTGCACGGCACGCCGTTGCATCCCAATGCTCGGGGGGAGCAGGGGATGGCTGATGCTGTTCTTGGTGTTCTGAAGCTGTTTTAGACCGTTTTGGCTGACGGCACCCCGCAGCCTGATTGTGACTACGGCCGGCGGCACCGCGTCAAGGCGGGAAAGATGCCTTGACCCGGTGGCGTCGGCCGTGTTCTGGCTTCGGATCGGGGTGCGGGGGGCGGCCTGGGTTCGCGTTGCCCCGGCTTTCGATGCCGTCTTGCGTGCGCTGAACCCGCGCTCTAAACGCGGACCAGCGCTTGGGGCTTGCCCAGGACCGTCTTGTCGTCGAACTTGACCACCAGGTCCACTCGCGCTGTGCCGTCGTCGTTCACCACGGCGACCTTGCCTGTGATCTCCACCAGGGCGCCCTCCGCCGTGTTCGGGACCACTACCGGGCGGGTGAAGCGGGCGCTGAAGTCGATCAGGCGGCCTGGGTCGCCCAGCCAGTCCGTCACTACCCGGCCGGCGACCGCCATTGTGAGCATGCCGTGCGCGATCACGTCGGGGAGGCCGACCTCCTTCGCGAACGTCTCGTTCCAGTGGATCGGGTTGAAGTCCAGGGCCGCGCCCGCGTAGCGGACCAGCTGGTCGCGGGTGATGCGGACCTCGAGGGCGGGCAGTTCGTCTCCGGTGTTCACGCGTCCTCCCCCCGCACCACGAGCTGGGCCTTCGTGGTGGCGATGTGCGCACCGTCGCCGTCGGTGATCTCGGCGCGCAGGTTGATGAAGTCGTTGCCTGCCCGGGCCATGATCCGGTCGATGTGCGTCGTCAGCAGCAGTGTGTCACCCGCGTGGGCCGGGCGGCTGTACGTGAACTGCTGGTCGCCGTGGACCATGCGCGAGTAGTCGAGGCCCAGCTCGGGGTCGGTGACGATCGCGTTGATCGACGTCAGGTTGATGATCGTGAGGAACGTCGGGGGCGCGATCACGTCCGGGTAGCCGGCCGCCTTCGCGGCTTCGGGATCCCGGTAGAGCGGATTCGCGTCGCCGATCGCGTCGGCGAACTCGCGGATCTTCTCCCGGCTCACTTCGTAGCTGGTCTGCGGCGGGTAAACCCGTCCGGTGAACGACTCGTCCAAGGGCACCCCGAGAGGCTACCGGGCCGCCGACAGCAAGAAGCCGCCCTGGTGGTCCAGGGCGGCTTCTCGAAAGCTGGTGCGAACGCGCTACGCGGTCAGCGGGTTTCCTTGTGCGTCCGGTGCGTACCGCAGTTCGGGCAGAACTTCTTCATCTCCAGGCGATCCGGGTTGTTGCGCCGGTTCTTCTTGGTGATGTAGTTGCGGTGCTTGCACTCTTCGCACGCCAGCGTGATCTTGGGTCGCACGTCGGTGGCAGCCACAGCGTTTCCTTCTCTCTCAGGTCCCGGGGGCTAGCCCCAGTCGTTACCGCGTAGCGGTGGCCGGACTTGAACCGGCGACACAGCGATTATGAGCCGCTTGCTCTGCCAGCTGAGCTACACCGCCCTACATGACCCAAGCCGCGACACGCAGGCGTGACGCGGCTGAGGTCGTGAGCCCCTTTACGGAATCGAACCGTAGACCTTCTCCTTACCATGGAGACGCTCTGCCGACTGAGCTAAAGGGGCCTGGCCTCTCGCGAGGACTTCGAAAGATTACCAACCCCCGTCACCCCGTCGTGCAACCGGGGTCCCGAAAGAGCAAAACCTCAGGTCAGCAGGGTAAGCACGGTCTCCGAGTGACGCCCCGGGGAGCGCGCCGTGCGGGCCTGCAGCCACGCCTCCAAGCGGTCCTCCGGCAGCGGGCGCGAAATCAGGTAGCCCTGCGCGACGTCACAACCCATCGCCTCGAGCTGGTCGCGAGCGACGTCCTCCTCGACACCTTCGGCGACCACCGTCAGCCCGAGCGAGTGCCCCAGCTCGACGATCGACCGCACCACCGCGAGGTCGCCGAGGTCGGTGCCCATGCCGAGGACGAAGCTCTTGTCGATCTTGACCTGGTCGACCGGCAGCTGCCGCAGGTAGGCCAGCGACGAGTAGCCGGTGCCGAAGTCGTCCACCGCGAGCGTGATGCCCAGCGAGTGCAGCTCGCGCAGGATCGGCAGCGCCTTCTGCGGGTCCGACATCACCCCGGACTCGGTCAGCTCGAACGTCAGCAGCTCCGGCGGGATGCCGACGCGCTCGAGCTCGCGGGCCACCTTGTTCGGGAAGTCCTCGTCGGCCAGGTTGCGCACCGACAGGTTGACCGCCACCGAGATCCGCAGGCCCTCGTCGAGCCACTTGCGGCAGCGCTTGAGCGCCTCGCCGAGCACGAACGACGTCAGGACGCCGATCAGGCCGGCCGCCTCGATGGCCGGGACGAACTCGTCCGGGCCGAGCCGCCCGAACTCCGGGTGCACCCAGCGGACCAGCGCCTCGACGCCCGCCACCTGCCGGTTCGGCAGGTGATCTTCGGCTGGTAGTGGACGCTGACCTGGCCGTCTTCGAGGGACTGCCGGAACTGCGTGACCATCTGGAAGCGGCGCAGGAAGATCTGGCCCATGCTCGGCACGTAGCCGCGGACCTCTTCGCCGCCCTTGGTAGCGCGAACAGCCACGTCGGCCCGCTGGAGCAGGCCTTCGATGTCGACGACGTCGCCGGACTCCTCAGGCGTCGTCGTGGCGTACCCGATCATCGCGTTGGCCTCGACCGACAGCCGGTCCACCGGATACGGGGCGGAAAGCTCTTCGCGCAGCCGTTCGGCCGCGGCGTGGGCGTCCTCGGGAGGGCAGCCGACGAGCAGCGCCGCGAACGACGCGCCTTCGAGGCGGGCGAGCGGGACGTCGGGGCCGAGCGCGTCGCGGATGCGGCGGCCGGCGGCGATCACCATCCGGTCGGCCCAGGCGTAGCCCAGCGCGTCGCTGACCGTCGAAAAGACGTCGAGGTCGATCCGCAGCACCACGGCGTTCGCGAAGTCCCGCAACGGTTCCTTCGCCACCTGCCGGAAGCCCGGCCGGTTGAGGTGCCCGGTGAGCGGGTCGTGGTAGGCGTCGTGGCGCAGGGTCGCGAGCAGCCGCCGGTTGTCCAGCGACGTCGCGAGGTGGCTGGCCATCGTGCCGAGCAGCTGGACGTCGTACTTGCCGAAGCCGCGCCAGCGGGACAGCCGGTCGTGCGCCTCGACGACGCCGAGCAGCTGGTTCGCGCTGCGCAGCGGGACGACGAGCGCCTCCTGCGCGCCGCGGTCGAGCAGCGCCGCGCGGACGTCGGGGTTGGCTTCGGTGATCCGGAAGTGCCGGACGTGCGCGCCGGGCAGGCGCAGCAGCGGGTCGTCGGCGGCCGGGTCGGCGGGCGGCAGGTCGTCGCCGGCGACGACGACGCGCATGGTGTCCTTCGGTTCGAGCCGGAGTCTCAGCACGACGCGGCCCGCGGCGAGCTGGTCCTTGATGCGCTCGGCGATCGTGGCCCATTCGCGGACGTCGACGCCGCCGACGAGCTCGTCGGCCCGGCTGGCCGGGCGCGCCGCCGCCTGCTGCCCGGAGCGGGCCACCATCAGGCTGACGTCGGAGAGCGCCTCCATGTCCCGCTGCTCGCGCAGCAGGTCGGAGTAGGCCCAATACAGCGCGGTGAGGCCGAGGAAGACGGCGAGCACCAGCGGCCACGCCTTGGGCGTGTTGGAGATGACGAGGTAGCCGGACAGGCCGACGGACGCGTTGACGAACCCGACGACCAGGATCCGCGCGGTGAGCCGGACCGCGGTGCTGACCCGCATCCGGCGCCGCAGGACGCGGACCGCGGCCAGCGCCAGGAGCGTGCTCACGAGCGGCGCGGTCAGCGTGCCGGCCAGCGCGGCGACCCACGGGATCTTGTCGCCGACCCCCGCCCCGACGGCGTACTTGACCAGCCCGGCGACCGCGAAGGCGCCGGTGATCTCGAGCAGGAACGCGCCCGCGTTGTAGAGGACGCGGCCGGCGACCTTGCGCGCGAGCAGCGTGCCGATGCCGGCGACCAGGTGCGCGGCCAGCACGACTTCGAACGGCGCGACGAAGAACCCGATGACGAGCGGGATCTCGGTGAAGGAGATGGTCCACGAGATGCCGCTGCGGACGTCGACGTTGATGCCGAGCTGTTCGGCGAGCAGGAACGCGACCGCGAGCACCGGCCCGATCCACAGCAGCCGGCTGTCCCAGTGGAACGGCAGCCAGGACCCGACGGCGAACGCGGCGATGATCCCGATGCTCAGGACGGCGAAGGTGTACGCGCGGAACCGGCGCTCGTCGGTGCGAGCCTCGACCGAGACGGGTGGTGCCCCGGAAGCGGCTCCCGGCCCGGGCTGCGCCTGTGCGACGGCGTCGCCGTGGGCGTTGCTGTCCGGCATCCGACCTTCCCTCCCGGCTTGTCCACCGGTGCTGATCCGTGACTTCGGGTGCGGACAAGGGCCATACCGTACCCCGTAGGGCGTACCCGCGTCCCTTTCGAGACATTAGGAGATCACCCCAGGGTTAACAATGCCTCGATGGCGCTGACCTGCGTGGACCAAGGGGTGAAACATCCGGGTTGGGAACCTGGGGTGGTTCCGTACGCACGCCAGTCCGAGTAGCGCTTCAATGTGCTCATGCACAGCGACGTGATTGCCACCGAACACGCGGCCCGGCTCGCGGCGGTGGATTCCCTGCTCCCCGGTTCTTCCCCCTTCGAAGCGGCCGAAAGCGCCGTGGTGCTGGAGGTGGCGACGGCCGGCTCGGCCGCGTCCGGCCTCGCCTCGCGCATCCAGGTCGACCAGGACGCCCCGAACGCGCCGTGGCGGGCGCTGACCGAGCACCGCCTCGACCTCCAGCTGACCGGCCCGCAGCCCGCGGCCGCCCTCGATGCCCTCCTCACCCAATGGGATGAACATCTGCGCGCGGTCGCCGAGCGCGGCGACACCGAGACCGCCGCGATCGTCCCGCGCGCCAGCCGGGACGCCGCCGGCACGCGGGAGATGCTGCACCACGGTTTCGCGCCGCTGCGCGTGATCGCGGTCCGCCCGGCCGAGCGGATGGTCCCGGTGGGCCCGCGCGGCACCCCCGGCGTCAAGATCCGCCGCGCCGAGCCCGGCGACCTCGAAACCGTCGTCTCGCTGGGACTCGAGCTGCACTCCTTCGACGCGCAGTACGGCACGGTCAACCTGCGCAAAGGCATCGAAGACATCATGGCCAAGGACCTGGCCGAACAGCTGGACCGCCCGGAACCGCCCCTGTGGATCGCCGAGCTGTACGGCCGTCCGCTCGGCATGGTGAACGTCCAGCACCCGGGCGAGACCGGGTGGATCAGCGACCGCGTCTCGGCGGACCGCGTCGGCTACCTGTCGTCGCTGGCCGTCGCCAAGGAGGCGCGGTCGTCCGGTGTCGGCACCGCGCTGGCCACCCACGCCCACCACGTCCTCGACGAGGAGGGCGCCGACGTCGTCCTCCTGCACCACGCGGCGGCGAACCCGCTGTCGACGCCGTTCTGGTACGCGCAGGGGTACCGCCCGCTGTGGACGTACTGGCAGCGTCGACCAGCCGTTCGGTGAACGACTGGCGGATTACCCCTGCTCTTCAGTGCTTATAGGCTGGCTCCCGGAGCAGCGAGGGGAGCCGGACGTGACCGATCAGCGGGATTCCGCGCCGAGAGCACCCGAGGGCGTCGACACCGAGAAGCCGTCCGCGGCCCGGATCTACGACTGGTACCTGGGCGGCACGCAGAACTGGGCCGTGGACCGCGAGTTCGGCCGGCGCATGGAGCAGCAGTGGCCGCTGGTGCGCCCCGGGTCGAAGCAGAACCGCGAGTTCATGAACCGCGCGGTGCGGGCGGCGCTGCGGGCCGGGATCCGGCAGTTCGTCGACCTCGGCTCCGGGGTCCCGACGGCCGGGAACGTGCACGAGGTCGTCGAAGCCGAGCTGCCCGAGGACCACGACGCGACGGTCGTGTACGTCGACTACGAGCCGGTCGCGGTCGCGCACGCGACGCTGATCCTCGAAGAGGAGGCGGCGACGGACTGGGCGGGCATCGTCCAGGCCGACATGCGGGACGCGAAGGCCGTGCTGCGCGCCGAAGAGACGAAGCGGCTCATCGACTTCTCGAAGCCGGTCTGCCTGATGATGATGGCGGTGCTGCACTTCGTCGGGCCCGACGACGACCCCATCGGCCTCCTGAAGGCGTACCGGGACAAGCTCGCGCCGGGCAGCTGGCTGGCGATCTCGCAGATGAGCGAGGGCGACGGGGCCGGCAAGACCCTCGAAGGGCTGCGCTGGTTCGTCGAGCAGTACCGGAAGACCAGCAACCCGGTGTGGCTGCGCGACCGCGACGAGATCGAGCCGCTGTTCGGCGACTGGCCGATCATGGAACCGGGCATCGTGCACCTGCCGGACTGGCGGCCCGACCGGAAGCTCAACGCGCTGGAGGCGGAGGCCCGCCCGTTCGCGTGGTGCGGCATCGCGGAGAAGCCCGGCGCATGAGCGAAGGAGCGCCGATCGCCCCGGCCGGGGTCGACACCGACAAGCCGTCCGCGGCCCGCGTCTACGACTGGTACCTCGGCGGCGACCACCACTGGGCGGTCGACCGCGAGTTCGGCCGGCGCGTGGAGAAGGTGTGGCCGCTGATCCGGCCGATCTCGCGGCAGAACCGGGCGTTCATGAACCGGGTGGTCTCGGCGGCGATGGACGCCGGCGTCCGCCAGTTCGTCGACCTCGGTTCCGGCGTGCCGACCGCGGGCAACGTGCACGAGATCGTCCGGGAGCTGCTGCCCGACGGTGAACGGGCGTCCGTCGTCTACGTCGACTACGAGCCGGTCGCGGCCGCGCATTCGCGGCTGATCCTGGAACGCGAGGGCGCGACGGACTGGGCGGGCCTGGTCGAGCGGGACATCCGGCGGCCGAAGGAGATCTTCGCGGACGACGTGACCCGTGAGCTGATCGACTGGTCACGGCCGGTGTGCCAGCTGATGATCACGGTGATGCACTTCGCCGGGCCGTCCGACGATCCTTCGGGGTTGATGGCGACGTACCGCTCGAAGCTCGCACCGGGCAGCTGGCTGGCGCTTACGCACGGCACGTGCCGCGACGACGCGCCGCCGGTGCGCGCCGCGGAGGTGAAGCGGTTCATCGACGCCTACCGCGACACGTCGAACCCCGCGTGGCTGCGCTCGGCCGAGGACCTGCTCCCCTGGTTCGGCGGCTGGCCGCTGCTCCCGCCGGGGATGACATCGTTGCCGGACTGGCGCCCCGAGGAGCCTCCGAACGTGATCGACCTGGAGACCCGGCCCTTCGCCTGGTGCGCGGTCGCGCGCCGGCCAAGCCTCTGACCTGCACTTTCCCTGATCGCTGTGGGCGAACGCACCATCGGAAACAAACACACCCATCGGAGAGTTGAGCTAGGCAGACTCAACTACCCGAGGAGTGCACATGTCCGACACCCGCCTCCTGCCCGTGCTCCCGCTCGATGACGACGTCGTGCTGCCGGGCATGGTCGTCCCGCTCGACCTCACCGACACCGAGACGCGGGCCGCGGTGGAGTCCGCCCAGGCCAACACGCCGAGCCAGGCTTCCTTCCCCGGCATCCGGTCGACCGCCGGCGCCACCAAGGCCGAGGTCCTGATCGTGCCGCGCGTCCACGGTGAGTACGCCGAGTACGGCACCGTGGCGACGGTCGAGCGCATCGGGCGCGTGCCCGGTGGCAAGGCCGCCGTCCTGCTGCGCGGTACCGCCCGCGCGCTCGTCGGCCGGATGGCCGACGGCCCCGGCGCGGCCCGCTGGGTGCACGCCGAGGACGCCCCCGAGACCACGAACGACCAGACCACCAAGCTGGCGGCCGAGTACAAGGCCGTCGTCATGTCGATCCTCCAGCAGCGCGGCGGCTGGCAGCTGATCGACGCCGTCCAGCAGGTCGAGGACGCTTCCGCGATCGCCGACCTGTCCGGCAACGCGCCGTACCTCGACACCGAGCAGAAGCTCGAGCTGCTGACCACGCTCGACGTCAGCGCACGCCTGGAGAAGGCGCTCGAGTGGAGCAAGGAGCACCTCGCCGAGCTCGAGGTGACCGACACGATCCGCAAGGACGTCGCCGAGGGCATGGAGAAGCAGCAGAAGGAGTTCCTGCTGCGCCGCCAACTCGAGGCCATCCGCAAGGAGCTGGGTGAGCTCGACGGTTCGACCGACGACACGGACTACCGCGCCCGCGTCGAAGGCGCCGAGCTGCCCGACGCCGTGAAGAAGGCCGCACTGGCCGAGGTGGACAAGCTGGACCGCACGTCCGAGCAGTCCCCCGAGGGCGGCTGGATCCGCACCTGGCTGGACACCGTCCTGGAGCTGCCCTGGAACGAGCGCACCGAGGACATTTACGACATCGCCGCCGCGCGGGCTGTCTTGGACGCCGACCACGCCGGTCTCGACGACGTCAAGGAACGCATCATCGAGTACTTGGCCGTGCGCAAGCGCCGTGCCGAATCGGGTCTCGGCCCGGTCGGTGGACGTCGTTCCGGCGCGGTGCTCGCCCTCGCGGGCCCTCCCGGGGTCGGCAAGACGTCGCTGGGTGAGTCCGTCGCGAAGGCCATGGGCCGCAAGTTCGTCCGCGTCGCCCTCGGCGGCATCCGCGACGAGGCGGAGATCCGCGGCCACCGCCGCACCTACGTCGGCGCGCTGCCCGGCCGGATCGTCCGCGCCATCAAGGAAGCCGGCTCGATGAACCCGGTCGTGCTGCTCGACGAGATCGACAAGGTCGGCGCCGACTACCGCGGCGACCCGACCGCGGCGCTGCTCGAAGTGCTGGACCCGGAGCAGAACCACACGTTCCGCGACCACTACCTCGAGGTCGAGCTGGACCTGTCCGACGTCGTGTTCCTGGCGACGGCCAACGCGCTCGAGACGATCCCCGGCCCGCTGCTGGACCGCATGGAGCTCGTCACGCTGGACGGCTACACCGAGCACGAGAAGGTCACCATCGCCCGCGACCACCTGCTCCCCCGCGAGCTGGAGCGCGCGGGTCTGGGCACGGCCGACGTCAGCCTGACCGACGCCGCGTTCAGCCGGATCGCCGCCGAGTACACCCGTGAAGCGGGCGTGCGCGACGCGAACCGCACGATCGCGAAGGTGCTGCGGAAGATCGCGACGAAGGTGGCGCTGGACGAGGTGTCCTTGCCGCTCACCATCGATGCCCCGGATCTCGAGACCTACCTCGGCCGCCCGCGGCACGTGCCGGAGTCGTCGCTGCCCGCGTCGACCCAGCGGACCGCGACCCCGGGCGTGGCGACGGGCCTGGCGGTGACCGGGGCCGGCGGTGACGTCCTGTACATCGAGGCGTCGCTGGCGGACCAGGAGTCCGGCGCGTCCGGGCTGCAGCTGACCGGCCAGCTCGGCGACGTGATGAAGGAGTCCGTCCAGATCGCGCTGTCCTACCTGCGGTCGCACGGCGCGGAGCTGGAGCTCCCGGTGGGCGACCTGCGCGAGCGCGGCATCCACGTCCACGTCCCGGCGGGCGCGGTCCCGAAGGACGGGCCGTCCGCGGGCGTCACGATGACGACGGCGCTGGCCTCGCTGCTCTCGGGCCGGGTGGTCCGCCCCGACGTCGCGATGACGGGTGAGGTGTCCCTGACCGGGCGCGTCCTCCCGATCGGCGGCGTGAAGCAGAAGCTGCTGGCGGCCCACCGGGCCGGGATGAAGACGGTGATCATCCCCCAGCGCAACGAGCCGGACCTGGACGACGTCCCGGCCGAGGTGCTGTCCCAGCTGGACGTCCACGCGGTGGCCAACGTCCGCGAGGTCCTCGACCTCGCCCTGACCCCGGCTTCGACGCCGGTTCCCCAGGCGGCGTAACCCCGAACGCCGCCAAAGAACGGCCGGTTTCCCTCTCCCCCAGGGAAACCGGCCGTTTCCTTATGCTCGGACGGGTGCGGTCGACTCGCGCTCGACGAGCGAGACGTCGATCGTCACCGGGCGCTTCGGGCGCTCACCCTTCTCGATCGAGTCCATCAGGATCGACACGGCCGTCGACGCCTTGCGCGCGATGTCCTGCGACACCGTCGTCAGCTTCGGCGTCACGTAGTTGCAGAGGTCGAGGTCGTCGAAGCCGACCACCGAAACGTCTTCCGGCACTCGGATGCCCGCCTCGGTCAGGCCGTGGACGATGCCGACCGCGAGGATGTCCGCCGTCGCGAACAGGGCCGTCATACCCGGGTGGCGGCCGGCCAGCGTGAGCCCGAGTTCCCGGCCTTCGGCGTACGTCGTGTTGACCGTCTCCACCAAGTCAGGCCGCTCGACGCCCGCGTCCGCGAAAGCCTGGCTGAAGCCCTCGAAGCGTTCGTGGACCACGCCGACGCCGCTGAACGCGGGACCGGCGAACAGGATTTGGCGGTGGCCGAGGTCCAGGAGGTGCTTCGCCGCGAGCCGGGCGCCCGCGAAGTCGTCGGAACGCGTGCCCGTCGTCAGGCGGTTCGCCGAGTAGCTGTCGATCGCGACGACGTGGACCGCGCCGATGGTCTTCTTGGTCAGCTTGCCGACCTCTTCGTCGAGGAAGCCGAGCAGGATCGCGCCGTCGAGGCTCCACGAGCGCAGTGCCTCGGCGACCTCGTCCGGGTGGGCGACGCCGCGCAGCAGCAGGTGGTAGCCGTACTTGCGCAGCTCGCGCTCGATCAGGCCGACGATCGCCATGGTGTGCGGGCTGATCATCAGGCTGTCCTCGTCGGCGGCCGGCACCAGCAGGCCGACCAGCCGGGACGCCTTCGTCGCGAGGCTGCGGGCCGACGCGCTCGGGACGTAACCCAGCTCGTCCGCGATGCGCTGGACCTTCTCGATGGTGCCGGGCGAGACCCGCGCGCGGTTGCCGTTCATCACGTTCGACACGGTCATCATGCTCACGCCCGCCTGCTCGGCGACCTCCCGCAGCGTGACGCGCACCCTCGGACTCCTCTCGGTCACCCAGGCCCCGAGGTTACGGGACCGGCCGTTGACAAGCGGCCGGGGACGACATTACCGTCTATCGAGGTATAGCGCTAAACCTAATCCATGCGGACGCCGGTCCGCACCCTTCGCCGCGCTCCGGAAACCGTTGAGCCAGAACGGGAGTCCTGTGACCACAGACATCTCGACCGACCCGCTGACCGCACCCGCCGAGCAGGCGGCGCCGTGGTGGCGCGGTGCGGTCATCTACCAGATCTATCCCCGCAGTTTCGCCGACGGCAACGGCGACGGCACCGGTGACCTCGCCGGCGTCCGCGCCCGCCTGCCCCACCTCAAAAGCCTCGGCGTGGACGCCCTCTGGTTCACGCCCTGGTACTCGTCACCGCTGGCCGACGGCGGTTACGACGTCGCCGACTACCGCGTCATCGACCCGGCTTTCGGCACCCTCGACGAGGCGGAGCAGCTGATCGCCGAAGCCGCCGGGCTGGGCATCAAGACCATTGTGGACATCGTCCCCAACCACGTCTCGGACCAGCACGAGTGGTTCCAAGCCGCACTGGCCGCCGGGCCGGGATCGCCTGAGCGCCAACGGTTCTGGTTCCGCCCGGGTCGTGGCGAACACGGTGAGCTGCCGCCGACGGACTGGGAATCCAGCTTCTCCGGCGGCACCTGGACGCGCACCACGAACCCGGACGGCACCCCCGGCGACTGGTACCTGCACCTGTTCGCGCCCGAGCAGCCGGACCTCAACTGGAACCACCCGGACGTCCGCGCCGAGCACGAGCGGGTGCTGCGGTTCTGGTTCGACCGGGGCGTCGCGGGCATCCGCATCGACTCCGCAACGATGCCGGTCAAGGACCCTGCGCTGCCCAACGAGGTGACGCCGGACGCGCATCCGTTCGTCGACCGCGACGAGATCCACGACATCTACCGCGCCTGGCGGGCCGTCGCCGACTCCTACGCCGAGCCCCGGGTGCTGGTCGGCGAGGTCTGGCTGGCCGACCCGCACCGCTTCGCCCGCTACCTGCGGCCGGACGAGATGCACACGGCGTTCAACTTCGACTTCATGATGCGCCCGTGGGACGCCGGCGAGCTCCGCACCGCCATCGTGTCCACTTTGGACGCCCACGGCCCGGTCGGCGCGCCGCCGACGTGGGTGCTCTCCAATCACGACGTCACCCGCGCGGCCACCCGTTACGGCCGTGAGGACAGCTCGTTCGGCTTCGTGGGCCGGGCCTTCGGCATCCCCACTGACCTGGAGAAGGCGCAGCGAAGGGCCCGCGCGGCCGCGCTGCTGTCGGCGGCGTTGCCCGGCTCGCTGTACGTCTACCAGGGTGACGAGCTGGGCCTGCCCGAGGTCGAAAACCTGCCCCTGGACGTGCTGCAGGACCCGATGCACTTCCGCTCCGGCGGCACCGACCCCGGCCGCGACGGCTGCCGCGTCCCGCTGCCCTGGACGTCCGACGCCGACAGCGCGTTCGGCTTCGGCGCCGGAACCCCGTGGCTGCCCCAGCCGGCGAACTGGGGTGACTACTCGGTCGAGCGGCAGGACGGGGATCCCCGGTCGATGCTGACGCTCTACCGCACCATGATCGCGCTGCGCCGGTCCGAACCCGGGCTGCGTGGCGAGAACTTCGCCTGGGCCGACGGCACCGACGACGTCCTCGCCTTCCGCCGTGGCGACGACCTGCTCTGCCTGGTCAACTTCGGTGAAACCCCGATCGAACTGCCGTCCCACCTCGAAGTCCTGCTCGCCAGCGAAGAGCTGGCCGACTCCCAGTTGCCCACCGACACAGCCGTCTGGCTGCGAGTCTGAAACCCGCCAGGAGTGACGATGAAGTCCTCGAAGATCACCGCGGTGTGCCTGTGCGCCGCCGTCGTGCTGACCGCCTGTTCCGGCACCGACGAAACCACGACCGCCGACGGCAAGACCGTCGTCAAGGTGTCCATCGAACCGGGCCTCGACCAGGGTGCGGTCGCCGCGTTCAACACCCGCGTCACGCAGTTCGAAACCGCGAACCCGAAGATCGACCTGGTCCCGCAGGAGTTCAAGTGGGACGCGACGACGTTCACCGCGCAACTGGCGGGCGGCACCCTCCCCGACGTCCTGACCATGCCGTTCACCGACGGCCGCGGCCTGATCGAACGCCGTCAGCTCGCCGACATCAGCGGCTTGGTCGACCAGCTGCCGTACGCGAAGAAGTTCAACCCCGAAGTCGCGAAGGCGGGCTCGGCCGACGACGGCAAGATGTGGGCCGTCCCGATCGCCGCACACGGCCAAGCGTTGCACTACAACCGGACGCTCTTCAAGCAGGCCGGCCTCGACCCGGACAAGCCACCGTCCACTTGGGACGAGATTCGTACGGACGCCAAGCAGATCGCGCAGAAGACCGGCGTGGCCGGGTACGCCCAGCTGACCACGGACAACACCGGCGGCTGGATCCTCGCCACGCTCGACTACGCCTTCGGCGGCCGCACCGAACAGCTGGCCGGTGACAAGGCGACGGCGACCCTGAACACCCCGCAGATGGCGCGCGCGCTGCAGACGATCCACACCATGCGCTGGGACGACAACAGCATGGGCGCCAACTTCCTCTACGACTGGAACGGCATCAACCAGGACTTCGCCGCCGGCCGGATCGGGATGTACGTCTCCGGCGGCGGCAACTACGGCTCGCTCAAGGCGCAGAACGCGATCAAGGCGGACGACTACGGCGTCACAGCCCTCCCGCTGGACGGCCCGAACGCCGGTGTCCTCGGCGGCGGCACGCTCGCCGGCGTCAACGCCAAGGCGAACGACGCCGTCAAGGCCGCGGCCGTGAAGTGGATCGACTTCTACTACCTGAGCAAGCAGGCCGACCAGGCCGCGGCGGTGGCCGACGCGAAGGCGACCGCGGACTCCGGTGAGGCCGTCGGCTCGCCCGAGCTGCCGGTGTTCGACAAGGCGACCTTCGACCAGCGGCTGGGCTGGATCGCGCAGTACGTCAACGTGCCGGTGAAGCAGATGACGCCCTACACGGACAAGATGTTCGGCCAGCCGCTGATCCCGGAGCCGACACGCTCCACGCAGCAGGTCTACGGCCTGCTCGACCCGGTGGCGCAGAAGGTCCTGACCGACCGCGGCGCGGACATCCCCGCCCTGCTGGCCGACGCGCAGACGCAGGCCCAGGCGTTGCTGGACAAGCCGTGACGCTCACGGCGGCCCGGCCGGCGGTCACCACCCGCCCGCCGGCCCGGGCCCGCCGCCGGCGCACCCCGATGACGTGGGTGCGCGGCGGCGGCCTCGGCACGGTGCTGTTCCTGCTGCCGATGCTGGCGGTGTTCGGGCTGTTTTCGTGGCGGCCGATCGGCCAGGCCGTCGTGATGAGCTTCCAGCAGACGAACCTCGTCTCGGACCCGGTGTTCGTCGGGCTGGACAACTATCGCGCGGTGCTCAGCGATCCGCAGCTGTGGAACGCCGTCGGCAACACGCTGTGGTTCGCGGTGCTCGCGCTGCTGCTCGGCTACCCGATCCCGCTGGTCGCCGCGGTGCTGATGAGCGAGGTCCGCCGGGCGAAGGGCCTCTACAGCGCGCTGGCCTACCTGCCGGTGGTGATCCCGCCGGTGGTGGCCGTGCTCCTGTGGAAATTCTTCTACGACGCGAGCCCGAACGGCGTGTTCAACACGGTGCTGGGTGCGGTCGGGATCAGCCCGGCGCCGTGGCTGCAGTCGGCGTCGACGGCGATGTTCTCGCTGGTCGCGGAGGCGACGTGGGCCGCAGCCGGCGCCACGATCATCATCTACCTCGCCGCGCTGACCAGCGTCCCGCCCGAGCAGTACGAGGCGGCCGAGATCGACGGCGCGTCGGTCTGGGGCAAGGTCTGGCACGTCACGCTGCCGCACCTGCGCGGGGTCCTGCTGATCACGTTCATCCTGCAGATCGTCGGCACGGCCCAGGTGTTCCTCGAGCCGTTCCTGTTCACCGGCGGCGGCCCGGCGCGGTCGACGACCACGATCCTGCTGCTCGTCTACAACTACGCCTTCGCCGACAGCCTCGGCGGCGACTACGGCGCGGCGACCGCGTTGAGTGTGCTGCTCGCCGTGGTGCTGGGCCTGTTCTCCGCCGTGTACTTCCGCCTCACCCGCTCCTGGAGCAAGTCATGACGCGCGCTCTGCTCTCGCCGTCGGACTGGCGGCGGCCCGCCGTCCGCCGCACCACCCGCACGCTGCACGCTTTGTTGCTCGCGGCGTTGTTCCTGGCCGGGCTGGGGCCGATGCTGTGGCTGGCGAAGGCGGCGGTCACACCGACGCAGGACACGTTGCGCGACCCCCTGGCCCTGTGGCCGCACGGGATCGATCTCGCCAACCTCTCGACGGCGTGGACGCGCGTCCAGATCGACAAGTACTTCCTCAACACCGTGTGGGTCGCCGCCGGGTCGTGGCTGGTGCAGCTGATCGTCGCGACGACGGCCGGGTTCGCGCTGTCGGTGCTGCGGCCGCGTTACCGGCGCGTGCTCACCGGCGTCGTCCTGACGACGTTGTTCGTGCCGGCCGTCGTGCTGCTGGTTCCGCTGTACCTGTCGATGGTCGACTTCTCGCTGATCAACTCGTTCTGGGCGGTCTGGCTGCCCTCGGGCGCCAGCGCGTTCAACATCCTTCTGGTGCAACGGTTCTTCGACAACCTCCCGCGTGAGGTGTTCGAAGCCGCTCGCGTTGACGGCGCCGGGCCGCTGCGGCTGTTCTGGTCGGTCGTGCTGCCGATGTCCCGCCCGATCCTGGGCGTCGTCTCGGTGTTCGCGATCGTCGCGGCCTGGAAAGACTTCCTCTGGCCGATGCTGGTGCTGCCCGACCCGGCAGTCCAGCCGCTCTCGGTCCGGCTTCCGGCGTTGCAGAAGTTCGTCGAGCTGGACGTCTTCCTCGCCGCTCTGGCTATTTCGACGGTCATTCCCGTCGTGCTGTTCCTCGTGTTCCAGCGGATGTTCCTGCGCGGCAACGCCTTGAGCGGAGCCGTCAAGGGCTGACTCTCTTGTTGGGAGAAAACAGATGCGCAGATCCCCTGTTCTGGCCGTCGCGGTGCTCACTTTCACCGCTCTCTTGGGCACTGTCCCGGCTCATGCCGCGACCACCCGTCTCGAGGCTGAATCCGCTGCCCTTTCGGGCGGCGCTGTGGTCGAAACCGACCATCCCGGCTACAGCGGTTCCGGCTTCGTCGGCGGTTTCACCGACGGCCACCGCGGCACCGCGCGGACGACCTTCGCCGTCTCTGCCGCGTCGGCCGGTTCGTACACCCTCGCGCTCGGCTACGCCAACGGCACCGGCTCTTCCCGAACCCTCACCCTGACCGTGGATTCCCTGGCACAGCAGGTTTCGTTGCCCGCTACGGCTTCCTGGGACAGCTGGGGCTCGGCGAGCGTCGCCGTCTCACTCGGCGCGGGCGCGCACAGCGTGTCCTACACCTTCGGATCAGGCGACAGCGGGAACGTCAACCTCGACCGCCTTGACGTCACGCCCTCCGCGACCGGGCAGGCGGGTCCGTTGTTCGAGGCCGAGAACGCGACGCTCTCGGGCGGCGCGGTAGTCGCGACCGATCACCCGGGCTACAGCGGAAGCGGGTTCGTCGGTGGGTACACCGACAGCAACAAGGGCAACGCCCGGACGTCGTTCGCGGTCAAGGTGACGACCGCCGGGCCGCAGTCCCTTGCCCTCCGGTACGCGAACGGCACCGGTACCGCCATGACGCTTTCCCTCTATGTCGACAGTGTCCGGCAACGGCAGGTGTCGCTGCCGGCGTCGGCGAACTGGGACACCTGGACGTCGGCGACCGAGTCCGTGACCCTGACCGCGGGCGACCACACCGTGGCGTACGCTTTCGACAGCACCGATTCCGGCAACGTGAACCTCGACAGCCTGACCGTGACTGCTTCGGTGCCCGCCGGTCCTGGCGAGGCTGAAGCCGCATTCCTCTCCGGCGGCGCGACGATCGGTGCCACGACCGCGGGCTACACCGGGCCGGGCTACGTGACGGGCTTCGCGACGGCGGGCGCGCGTCTGGTGCGTACGTTCGCGATGGCCTCGGCGGGCACCGCGACCGCCACGATCCGCTTCGCCAACGCGGGCACCCTCGCGGTGTCGGCGAACGGCCGTGACGCCGGGACCGCGACTCTGCCGTCGGGCACCGGCTGGCGGACGGCCACGGTCTCGGTGCCGGTCCGCGCCGGCGTCAACACCCTGCAACTGGCCGGCACCGGCAGCGACGTGCAGGTCGACAGCGTGGTCGTCGCGAACGAGACGGCGCTGGCCGCGCGGGGCGCGACGACGCCGTACACCGAGTACGAGGCCGAAGCCGGGACGACCACCGGGACCGTGCTCGCCGCGGACCGGACGTTCCACACGGTCCAGGCCGAGTCGAGCGGCCGCCGCGCGGTGCGGCTGGGCTCCACCGGGCAGTCGGTGAGCTTCACGCTGACGAAGCCCGCGAACGCCGTCACCCTGCGGTTCTCGATCCCGGACACCGCGGACGGCGCCGGCCAGACCGCGCCGCTGGCGCTGTACGCGAACGGTACGAAGGTCCGCGACCTGTCGCTGACGTCGAACTACAGCTGGGTCTACGGCGCGTACCCGTACACGAACGTGCCGTCGCAGGGCAGCCCGCACCGGTACTACGACGAGACGCGCGCTTCGATCGGCGACTGGCCCGCGGGCACGGTCCTGAAGCTGCAGAAGGACGCGTCGAGCACGGCCGCGTACTACGACGTCGACCTGCTGGACGCCGAGCAGGCCCCGGCCGCGGCGACCGCCCCCGCGGGTGCGTTGTCCATCACGTCGTACGGCGCGGTCCCGGACAACGGCTCGGACGCGACGTCGGCGATCAATGCCGCGATCGCCGCGGGCGCGTCGCAGAACAAGCCGGTGTGGATCCCGGCGGGGACGTTCCGGATCACGTCGAAGATCAACGTCGCGAACGTGCGCGTTTTCGGCGCGGGCCCGTGGTCCTCGGTGATCCAGGGCACCGGTCCGCGCGGCGGCTTCTTCGGGACGGGCAGCAACGTGACGCTGGCCGACTTCGCGATCTTCGGTGACGTCCGGGTCCGCGACGACAACGGCTCGGACGGCGCGCTGGACGGCAACTTCGGCACTGGCTCGCTGATCCAGAACCTGTGGATCGAGCACACCAAGGTCGGGCTGTGGGCCGACTCGGGCACGAACGGGCTGTACGTGGTCGGCACGCGGATCCGCGACACGTTCGCGGACGGCGTCAACATCCACGCCAAGGACGCCGGCACGAGCAACGTGCGGGTGGACCAGTCGATGGTCCGCAACACGGGCGACGACGGGCTGGCGATGTTCTCCGAAGGCAACACGGTGGCCGGGAGCGCGTACACGTTCAACACGGTCCAGTCGCCCGCCCTGGCGAACGGCATCGGCGTCTTCGGCGGCGCCGGCAACCGGATCGAGGACAACGTCGTCTCGGACAACGTCGAGGCGGGCTCGGGCATCACGGTGGGCACGCGGTTCAACCCGGTGCCGCTGTCCGGCACGACGTCGATCCGGCGCAACACACTCGTGCGGACGGGCAGCTTCGAGCACAACTGGAACTCGGCGATCGGCGGCCTCTGGATCTACGCGGATTCGGCGCCCATCGCGGCCCCGATCGTCGTCGAGGACCTGACACTGACCGACAGCACGTACCAGGGTGTGCTGCTGAGCTTCCAGAAGTCGATCACGCAGCTGAGCTTCGACCGCATGACGATCGCCGGAGCGGGCACGTACGGCCTCGAGACGAACGCGACGGGCAGCGCGTCGATCGCCCACACGTCGGTGACCGGCGCCACATCAGGCGGCTTGCTCAACGACGGCGGCTACACGCTGGTGCGGGGAGCCGGGAACTCCGGCTTCTAGGCTTTTGGATGCGGAAAAGCCCGGTGACCTCGTCGGTCACCGGGCTTCTTCGTGGGTGGCGGGTGAGGGATTCGAACCCCCGTAGGCGTAAGCCAACTGGTTTACAGCCAGTCCCCTTTGGCCACTCGGGTAACCCGCCCAAGCCGGTCGTACCGGCCGGGAAGAAGCTTACCCAAGCACTCCCGGCGGGGGTCAACCGGGATACCCGGGACTAGGGTGGGTGGCCCCTGACAAGCGAGTACGAGGTGTGAGGACACGTGGCGGATCCCTCTTTCGACGTCGTGAGCAAGGTCGACCGCCAGGAGGTGGACAACGCGCTCAACCAGGCGAGCAAGGAGCTGGGCACGCGCTTCGACTTCCGCGGCACCGGCACGACGATCAACTGGTCCGGCGAGGAGGCGATCGCGATCGAGTCCGAGACGGAGGAGCGCGCGCTGGCCGCGGTCGAGGTGTTCAAGGAGAAGCTGATCAAGCGCAGCATCTCGTTGAAGGCCTTCGAAGCGGACGAGCCGGCCCTCTCGGGCAAGATCTACAAGCTCAGCGGCAAGATCATCCAGGGCATCGCGTCGGACAAGGCGAAGCAGATCGCCAAGTTCATCCGCGACGAAGGCCCCAAGGGTGTGCAGGCCCAGATCCAGGGCGACCAGCTGCGGGTCTCGGGCAAGAAGAAGGACCAGCTGCAGGACGTGATCGCCTTGCTGAAGGGCAAGGACTTCGAGATCGCGCTGCAGTTCACCAACTACCGGTGACGCCGCCGCGGGCACCCGGCCCCATTGGGTGCCCGCTCAGGACGGCGTGAGCGTCCAGCTCGCCTCATATCCGTCCACCCGCAGATAAGCCGGACCGCGGACCTCCCGATCGACATCGACGTCGCCGATCTCGTTGATCAGCAGGTCGTGGTCCTCCTCGGAGAGCACCCACAGCCCGATGTTGCCGCGGGTCTTCGCCGTGAACTTGACGTGCGCGATCCCCGCCGGCACGCGCAACACCGCGTCACCCTTGCCCGATGTCGGCGCGCCCGGCGAGGCCGATGGCACGCTTCGGTAGTCCGCGATCGTCGCCGTCCAGGGCGCGTTCGCGAGGACCGTCACCTTCGTCGTCGGGCGGTCCGGGTCCGTGTTCAGCCACGTCGTGCCCTGGTACGCGCCGATCGCGTTGACCAGGCCGAACTCGCCGCCGTCGGTGCTGATGATCACGTTGCCCGAGCACTTCGGGCAGTCGAACGTGAAGAAGCCCAGCTGGTCCGGCGGCCACGTCGTCGCGAACTCGCCCTGGCCCTTGCCCGTGTGCGTCTCCGTCGGCACGTCACGCGGCACCGGGGCCGCCGAAGTAGTAGGCGCCGGAGCCGAGGACGACGTCGGTGCCCCGACGATCGTGCCGAACCCCGTCGCCGGCGCGCACGCGGAAGCCAGGACCAAGACCAGCAGGCAAGCCAGCCGGAGTTTCATCGTTCCCCCTCGGGGCCACCAACCGGCCCCCGGTGATCTTTCGGCGTTCTTTGCCGGAGCGTTACCGTCGCCGTGCGTCACCGGTCACCCGAAAGCGCACAGCAAACCGCTCGAACGCGCGAATGCCCCGTGTGACTGTCCACGAAGGACCCTCGCCGCGTGCTGTAATCGCGCGGTCACCGCGTGGAGAGGGTCAAGATGCGCCGCTTGCTCGCCTTCGTGCTGTCACTAACCGTGATCGGCGCGACACTGACCCCCGCGAGCGCCGCCGAGCGCAAGCAGCTCCTGCCCGGCCTCGGCTCCTATGCGCGCCTGGTCCGGCTCGACTACTCGATCTTCGGTCGCGGGCACATCATCGCCGCACTGACCAGCGAAGACGCCAGCGGCAAGTTCACGCCCGTCATGGAGAGCACCGACGAGGGCGCCACGTTCCACCAGATCGGCGCCATCCGCGACCCCGACGGCCGGTACGGCATGTGCTGCGGCACCCTCTACGAGCTGCCGCAGCGGGTCGGGCGCCTGCGCGCGGGCACCCTGCTCTGGGCCGCCTCCTACCGGCAGGACGCCGGGGCGCAGCGGCGCCTCGGGATCAAGGTGTGGGCCAGCAAGGACGGCGGCCGCTCGTGGGGCTTCCTGTCCGAGGCCGCCCGCTCGCACAACATCGACGGCATCTGGGAGCCCGAGTTCACCGTCGACGCCGGCGGCACGCTCTGGCTCCACTTCGCCGACGAGACGCAGGCACCGAAGTACGCGCAGGTCCTCAACCGCGTCGCCTCCACCGACGGCGTGAACTGGGGCACCAAGCAGCTCACCCTGGCCATCCCGCCGGACCGGGTCCGGCCCGGCATGCCGATCATCCGCAGGCTGCCCGACGGCCGCTACTACTTCGCCTACGAGATCTGCAATTTCCGCGACCGCTACTGCGACCCGTACTTCAAGATCTCCCCCGACGGCGCCAACTGGGGCAGCCCCACCGACCCCGGCACGCGCGTCGACACCGCGAACGGCAACTACTTCCAGCACGCGCAGACGATCACGCTCTTCCCCGGCGGCCCGAACGGCGTGCGGATCGTCATGGTCGGGCAGATCTACACCAACGCGAAGGGCCAGCCGCAGCCGAAGAACGGCCAGGTGCTGCTGGCGAACGACAACTTCGGCAGCGGCAACTGGTACGAGCTGCCCGCCCCGGTGCACATCACCGGCATCTACAACAACTTCTGCCCGAACTACTCCTCGACGCTGCTGCCGGTCGACGGCGGCAAGAACGTGCTCGAGATCGCCACCGAGTACAACTCCGGCTGCAAGGCCTACTTCGGCAAAGGACCGGCCTTCTAGCGCTTCCCCACCGGGCCCGGGGAGCCTACCCGTAGGGTGGTCGAGTTCCGACCGCGGAGAGGGAGGCAGTTCATGAAGGGCATCGTGCTGGCCGGAGGCAGCGGGACACGCCTGCACCCGATCACCCAGGCGGTGTCGAAGCAGCTGCTGCCGGTCTACGACAAACCGATGGTCTACTACCCGATCTCGGTGCTGATGCTGGCCGGGATCCGCGAGATCCTCATCATCTCCACCCCCGCCGACCTGCCGATGTTCCGCAAGCTGCTCGGCAACGGCGACAAGTTCGGCGTCTCGTTCTCCTACGCCGAGCAGCCCAGCCCGAACGGCCTGGCGGAGGCCTTCGTCATCGGCGCGGACTTCATCGGAGACGACGACGTGGCGCTCGTGCTCGGCGACAACATCTTCTACGGCCAGGGCTTCTCCGGCCGCCTGGAGACGGCCGTGCGCGAGCTCGACGGCTGCGTCCTGTTCGGCTACCCGGTGAAGGACCCCGAGCGCTACGGCGTCGGCGAGGTCGACGCGGGCGGCAAGCTGGTGTCCATCGAGGAGAAGCCCGCGAAGCCCCGCTCGAACAAGGCGATCACCGGGCTGTACATCTACGACAACCAGGTCGTCGAGATCGCCCGCGCGCTGAAGCCGTCGGCGCGCGGCGAGCTCGAGATCACGGACGTCAACCTCACGTACGTGCGCCAGGACCGGGCGTCGCTGGTCGACCTCGGCCGCGGCTTCGCCTGGCTCGACACCGGCACGCACGACTCGCTGCTCGAAGCCGGCCAGTTCGTGCAGGTGCTGGAGCACCGCACCGGCGTGCGCATCGCGTGCCTCGAGGAGATCGCGCTGCGGATGGGCTTCATCGACGCCGACGAGTGCTACGCGCTGGGCGAGAAGCTGGCGAAGTCCGGCTACGGCGACTACGTGAAGGCAGTCGCCACGGCCGCGGGGGCTTCGGCCTAGATGTGATGTCCAGGGACGTTGTCCCGAGTTGAGGTGACCAGCGGCGGCCTGTCGTACAGACAGGTGAAGGCCTCCGGATGTGAAGTGGAGCTGTCT
>NZ_JBEZHS010000010.1:0-243355 GCF_040650695.1 Amycolatopsis sp. NPDC048633 | reverse complement strand
GGGGTTTACTGGCCGCCGGCGGGTTCATTTTCGTGCATAGGCAGCCGGACGGCTGCATGTCATGAGGAAGGCGCGATGGACGAGGCGTTCAAGGCACTGGCCGACCCCAGCCGCCGTCAACTGCTGGACGTGCTCAACGAGCGCAACGGCCAGACCCTGCGCGAACTGTGCGCGGGGCTGGACATGGCCCGCCAGTCGGTGAGCAAGCACCTGGCCGTGCTCGAGGCGGCCGGACTGGTCACGACCACCTGGCGCGGCCGCGAAAAGCTGCACCACCTCGACGCCGCGCCGATCAACGCCATCGCCGAGCGCTGGATGACCCGGTTCGACCGGCAGCGGGCCGGCGCGCTGGCCGACCTGAAACGAGCACTGGAGTCCGAACCCATGAACGAATTCGCGTACACCACCTACATCAACACGACCCCGGAAAAGCTCTGGCAAGCGCTTACCGATCCCGCGTTCACCCGGCAGTACTGGGGCGTCGCCTTCGAAACCGACTGGAAAAAGGGTTCGCCGATGGTCTGGGCGGAAAGTGGCGCGAAAACGAGCCACCCCGATCAGGTCGTGCTCGAATCGGACCCGTACCGCCGGCTTTCCTACACCTGGCACACGTTCACCGCGGAATGGGCGAACGGAAACGGAATCGACGCCGAAACGCTCGCGAAACTGCAGCGGGAAGGCCGTTCGAAGGTCGCTTTCACCCTCGAACCGCAGGGGGAAAGCGTGAAGCTGACGGTGCTGCACGACGGTTTCGAGCCCGGTAGCACGGTCATGGCGATGTGCAGCCAGGGCTGGCCCGCGCTGCTCTCGAGCCTGAAGACGCTCCTCGAGACGGGTTCGCCGTTGCCGCGGGCGTAACCAACCGGACTAACGCACCTAACCAGACAGATCTGGCACAGGAAAACGTCTGAATCCTCCCCCTTTCGTGGTCGCCTCGTCGAAGTCCCGGTGAATTTCCTTCTCTCGGCGTCCTCCGTTGCGGATTTGTGAGCGTTAGGCTCGCATAATCCGTGACCGGGAATGGTCCGATCGAGTGACGGGAGACTGTGCGTGCCGGGGTCAGTGCGTACTCGCTGGATCGTGGCGGCCGTGGTCGTGGTCGCCGCGGCGGGAGCCGTCGTGGCGTTCTGGCCGCCCAGTGGCGGCGCGAACGATCCCGAAATCGCGGTCTCCCGCTCGGCGTGCGGCACCGGCTGGTCGGACCCGAAGCCCGGGCCGCAGACGTTCCACCTGCACAACACGGGGTCGGTGACCGCCGAGGTCGACCTGATCGACCCGGCGACCGGGGTGATCTACGGCGAGGTCGAGGGCCTCGGCCCGGCGACCACCCGGCCGCTGCAGGTCACCCTCGGCAACGGGAGCTACGCGTTCCGCTGCCTGCCGGAGGACGCCGGCGCGATCGTCGGGCCGGCCGTGCAGATCAGCGGCGGGGCCGAGCGGACCGGCCCGGGCGTCGCGCCCGTGACGCACAACGACCTGCTCGGGCCGCTCAAGGCGTACGAGCAGCACGTCACGACGGGCCTCGGCGAGCTGGTCGCGAACACGGGCGCGCTGAAGAACGCCGTCCACGGCGGCGACCGCGCGGCGAGCGAGGCCGCGTGGCTGACAGCCCACCTGACGTACGAGCGGCTGGGCGCGGCGTACGACGCGTTCGGCGACTCCGACGGCTCGCTCAACGGCACCGCCGACGGCCTCCCGGACGGCACGGCCGACGAGGGCTTCACCGGCTTCCACCGCCTCGAGCAGGGGCTGTGGCACGGCGAGGACCTGGGCGCGCTCGGCGCGGTGGCCGACCAGCTGGACACCGACGCCCACGCGCTGCAGACGTCGTTCGCCGACAGCCAGGTCGACGGCAACGACCTCGGCCTGCGCGCGCACGAGATCATGGAGAACACGCTGCAGTTCGAACTGACGGGCCGCACGGACTACGGCAGCGGCACCAACCTGGCCACGGCCCGCGCCAACCTCGACGGCACGCGCGCGGTGCTGGACGTGCTCCGTCCCCTGCTGGCGCCGAGGTACCCGGATCTGTCCAAGGTGGACAGCTGGCTGACGCGCACCCAGTCCACTTTGGAGGCGGCCCACCGCCCGGACGGCAGCTGGACGCCGCTGGCCGGGTTGTCGCAGAAGGAGAGGCAGAAGCTGAACGCCGACGTGAGCGAGCTGACGGAGCTCCTCGCCCCGATCGCCGCGATCGCCGAACCGAGGAGGGTCTCGTGATGGCCCGGTATCGCGAGATCACGGCCACCGCCGGCCACCTCGCCGCCACCACCACCCCGCCGAGGAGGGTCTCGTGACCGACCAGCCTCGCTGCCCCATCCCGCACCCGGCCACCGCCACCGGCGTGCCCCGGCGGTCCTTCCTGCGCCGGGCCGCGATGGGCGCGGGGCTCACCGTCGCCGCCGGGGCCGGGCTCGGGGCTTCCTCCGCCGCCACCGACAGCACCGCTCCCGTTTCCTTCCACGGCAACACCCAGGCCGCCATCCTGCGGACCCCGCCGACCCAGACCGTCGTCGCCTCGTTCGACGTCGTCGCGGAGTCGAAGGCCGAGCTCACCGACCTCTTCCGGGCCGTCACCGAGCGGGCGCGGTTCCTCACCGGTGGCGGGGCGCCCGCCGCCCTCGGGATCACCGCGCCGCCCGCCGACTCCGGCGTGCTCGGGCCCGTCGTCCCCGGTGGCGACCTGGGCGTGATCCTCGGCGTCGGCGCGTCGCTGTTCGACGACCGGTACGGCCTGGCGAAGCTCAAGCCCGCCAAGCTGAAGCCGATGAAGACGTTCGCGAACGACGCCCTCGACCCCGCCCAGTGCCACGGCGACCTCAGTCTCACGCTGTCCGCGAACTCCGCCGACACCGTGCTGCACGCGCTGCGCGACATCGCCCGCGCGACCCGCGGCGGCATGCAGCTGCGCTGGAAGCTCAACGGCTTCAGCTCCCCGCCCCGCCCGGCCGGCACCCCGCGGAACCTGATGGGTTTCAAGGACGGCACCGCCAACCCGGAAGAAGCCGACTTCGACCGTCTCGTGTGGACGAAGACCGGCGAGCCCGCCTGGGCCGCGGGCGGCAGCTACCAGGTCGTCCGGCTGATCCGGATGCTGGTCGAGTTCTGGGACCGGGTTTCGCTGGCCGAGCAGGAGAACATGTTCGGCCGCCGCCGCGACACCGGCGCCCCGCTCGACGGCACCGAGGAGACCGACGTCCCGCGCTACGCCGACGACCCGGTCGGCACCGTCATCCCGCTGACCAGCCACATCCGGAAAGCCAACCCGCGCACGCCGGAGACCGACGCCAGCCGGATCCTGCGCCGCGCGGTGAACTACGACCGCGGCGTCGACAGCAACGGCAACCTCGACATGGGCCTGATCTTCGTCTGCTACCAGCAGGACCTGGAGCGCCAGTTCGAGGCGGTCCAGACGCGGCTGGCCGACGAACCCCTGACCGATTACATCTCCCCGTTCGGCGGCGGCTACTTCTTCGCGCTGCCGGGCGTCACCGGCCCGGACGACCACTTCGGGCGTTCCTTGCTCACCTGACTGCACCACACCCCACCACGAAAGGAATCCACAGTGGACACCCGACCTCGCCGGCGACGACGCGGCCTGCTCGGCGCCGGGGCCCTCGCCTCGGTCGCCGTGCTGGCCGCCGTCACCGGCTCCGCGGCGACCACCGCGGACGCCCAGCCGCTGAACCTGTTCCCCGCACACGGGATCCCGACCTCGACGCCGATCAAGCACGTCGTGGTCATCTTCGGCGAGAACATCGCGTTCGACCACTACTTCGGCACCTACCCGAACGCGGCCAACACGGACGGCACCCCGTTCCAGGCCGCGCGCAACACCCCGAAGGTCAACGGCCTGGACCACAAGCTGCTGACCGACAACCCGAACGCGTACAACCCGAAGCGGCTGACGCACGAGCAGGCGCTGACCTGCGACCAGAACCACAACTACGGCGCCGAGCAGGCCGCCTTCAACGGCGGCAAGATGGACAAGTTCGTCGAGAAGACCGAGACGGACAAGTGCACCGGCCAGCCGGTCCTGTTCGGCGAGCCCGGCCTGGTGATGGACTACTTCGACGGCAACACCGTCACCGGCATGTGGAACTACGCGCAGCACTACGCGTTGAACGACAACTCGTTCGACACGAACTTCGGGCCGTCGACGCCGGGCGCGCTCAACCTGATCTCCGGCAACACCCACGGTGTCCAGGCGGTCGACCCGGTGACGCACGAGCCGGTCAGCGACGCCTACGCCGTGCAGTCGCCGGACGCGCACGGCATCGGCACGATGATCAACGACCCGGACCCGGCGTGGGACGACTGCTCCGACAAGAACCACACGAGCACGGACAACCTGGCCACGATGCACGGCCGCAACGTCGGTGACCTGCTCAACCAGCGCCACGTGACGTGGGGCTGGTTCCAGGGCGGCTTCCGCCCCACCGGCTCGGCGAACGGCTACGCGGTCTGCGGCGCGACGCACGCCAACGTCGGCGGCGCGGCGGCGGTCGACTACAGCCCGCACCACGAGCCGTTCCAGTACTACCCGTCGACGGCGAACCCGAAGCACCTCCCGCCGTCGTCGGTGCAGGCGATCGGCCAGACCGACCGCGCGAACCACCAGTACGACATCTCGGACTTCAACGACTCGCTGAAGGCCGGCTCGATGCCCGCGGTGAGCTTCCTGAAGGCCCCGGAGTACCAGGACGGCCACGCGGGGTACTCCGACCCGCTGGACGAGCAGCAGTTCGTGGTCAGCGAGGTCAACAAGATCCAGCAGTCCCCGGACTGGAAGTCGACGGCGATCGTCCTGGCCTACGACGACTCCGACGGCTGGTACGACCACGTGGCGTCGAAGGTGATCAACGGCTCGCACGACGCTTCGCAGGACCAGGCGGTGTGCACGGGCAAGCCGACCCCGCTGGGCGGCTACCAGGACCGCTGCGGCTACGGCCCGCGGCTGCCGCTGCTGGTGATTTCGCCGTACAGCAAGGTGAACCACGTCGACCACGCGCTGACCGACCAGACCTCGGTGCTGAAGTTCATCGAGGACAACTGGTTCGCCGGCCGGATCGGCGACTCGTCGTACGACTCCCGGGCGGGGTCGATGACAGGGATGTTCAACTTCTGGTGGCCCGAGGCGAAGAAGGTCACGCTCGACCCGAAGACCGGTGCCGTCGTGCATAGCTAGTCCACAGTGGAGAACGCAGCCGAGAACGGGCCCGTGGCGACTCCGCCACGGGCCCGTTCTTCTTCGGAACGTCAGCTCAGGTGCCGGGCCAGGAAGTCGTCGTCGACGCCGATCCAGCGGATCCTCCGGTGGTCACCGGGGTTGGCGTGCAACGTCTTCTCTTCCGTGGCGAAGGCATCGAACAACGTGAACGACGACTGCCGGTCGACGTGCTCGTCGTCCCACGGGAGCAGGAACTGGACCGGCACGGTGATCCGCCGCGCCGCCTCGAGCAGCTCCTCGTAGACGAAGAACCCGCCGCCGAAGATGGCCGCGGAGATCCGTGGTTCGGCCGCCGTCAGCGGGATCCCGATCGCGGTGCCCAGCGAGATGCCGCCGCCGTAACCGATCGGCGCGTCGCGGCCGATCTCCGGGAGCCGCTGCAGGGCGTCCAGGGTCGCCCGCCATTCGGGGACGGCCCGCTCCGCCAGGGAGAGCGCGTAGCGGACGCTGACCGACCGGAAACGTTCGTGGTCGCCGGCCGCGTGCGCCTCCCGGAACTCGGCGCGGACCTGCTCGTCTTCCGCCGTGCGCGGGCGGTCGCCGTGGCCGGGCGCGTCGATGGCGGCGACGGTGAAGCCCTGGCGGGTCACGGCTTCGCGGGCGCGGGCCGCGAGGGCCGGCGTCTTCTTGTGCAGGCCGCCACCGTGGCCCATCAGCACCAAGGGCGCGTGCCCGGGGCCGGAACCGGGTGACCAAAGGACACCGGGGACGTCGCCCACGGTGAAGTCGCGCTCGACGACGCCGTCCGACGTCGTCTCGGCGGTGAAACGCAAGGAATCCATGGAAGTGCCTTTCGGGAGTGCCTGAAACCGAGGCGCTCCCGAGGCCTATCGCCCGACCATGACGGCGAGGGGGAGCGCCCATGCGCGTACTGCGTTCACGGGTCTCACCTCCTCGGGTGGGTCACGGTCGACGGCACGCTACCAGCCGGACCTCGGGCGGCCCAACCGTTTTTCCGCGCCCGGCTCAGGGCCGGACCGGCGCCAGGTCCCAGGCCAGCGTCACCACGGTCCCCGACTCGCCGGACGAGATGTCCGCGCGGTCGGCACTCGCCCGCAGCAGCAGCAACCCGCGCCCCCGCGCGGAAACCGGGCGCGGGTCCACCACCGGGATCCGCCACTTCCCGTGGTCGCTGATGACCACCTCGACCCGGTCGCGGTGCACCGCCGCGTCGAGGTCGACCACTCCGGAACCCGCCCCGTGGTACGCGTGGTCGGCGACGTTGGCCAGCGCCTCGTAGCTCGCCAGCACGATGTCCTGCGCCCGGTCCTCGTCGATGCCCGCCGAGAGGACCCACGCCATCAGCTCGTGCCGGAGCCGCCGGAGGTCCTGGGGCACCGCCTGCACGCCGTAGCTGCGGAACGGTCCCGGAGGTTCGTCCATCGGGGATCGCCTTTCTCGCCGGCCGGGGGCCGTCACTGGGCCAGCGCTTCGTCGACCGTCGCGTGGATGCCGATCCACGTGTCGAGGCCGGTGGTCTTCAGCGGCCCCGACGTCACCGCCGAATCGCTCACCACCCGCAGCGCGTGCTCGGGCAGCCTGCGGTGCGCCGACGCGAGCACCTGCAGGCCCGCCGAGCAGAAGAACGTCACCGCGCGCAGGTCCACCACCAGCGTCCGCGGTTCGTCGGCCAGCACGACGCCGACCGCTTCCTCGAACTCCGGCGCGCTCAGCAGGTCGATCTCCCCCGCCACGCGCAGCACCGCGGCCGTGTCCCGCCAGTCGAGCGTGACCGCCAGCTCGACGGCGGGAAGATCCCGGGATGAAGAGGTCACGGCGCTTTATGGTGCCTCAATATCCGCCGTCCCGCCATCGACGCACCTCACCGGTGCGGCAGCTTGACGACCGTGACCCAGAAGTCGTCGATCTTCCGGACCACTTCGACGAACTTCTCGAAGTCGACCGGCTTGGTGACGTAGGCGTTGGCGTGCAGGTCGTAGCTGCGCACGATGTCCTCGTCCGCTTCGGACGTCGTCAGCACGACCACCGGGATGGTGCGCAGTTCCGGGTCCTGCTTGATGTCGGCGAGCAGCTCCCGGCCGTCCTTGCGGGGCAGGTTGAGGTCGAGCAGGATCAGCCCCGGCCGCGGCGCCTGCGCGAAGCGTCCGGTCCGGTTCAGGAACTCGAGCGCCTCGACGCCGTCGCTCACGACGTGCAGCTCGTTGCGGATCTTGTGGTGCTCGAAGGCCTCACGCGTCATCAGCACGTCGCCGGGGTCGTCCTCGACGAGCAGGATGTCGATCGGCTCATGCCCCTGTGTCATGCGTCCTCATCGGTTTCGCCGGCCGGGATGGTGAAGCGGAACGTGGTGCCGGCCGCCTCCGTGTCGAGCCAGATCCGGCCGCCGTGGTACTCGACGATCCGGCGGCACAGGGCCAGGCCGATGCCGGTGCCCGGGTACGCGCTGCGGGTGTGCAGCCGCTGGAACAGCGCGAAGACCCGTTCGGCGTACTCCGCTTCGATGCCGATCCCGTTGTCCGACACGGTGAACACCCAGTCCTCGCCGTCGCGGTCCGCGGTGATCCGCACCTCCGGCGGCGTCTCGCCCTTGAACTTCAGGGCGTTGCCGATCAGGTTCTGGAACACCGCCGTCATCAGCGCCGGCTCGACGCGCACCTCGGGCAGCTCGCCGCGGTCGACCTTGCCGCCGCTCAGCGAGAGCGCGACCTCCAGGTTCGCCAGCGCGTCGTCGACCAGCCCGCCCGCCTCGACCACGACGTGTTCGCCCGGTTTGCGCCCGACCCGCGAGAACGCCAGGAGGTCGTTGATCAGGACCTGCATCCGCTTCGCGCCGTCGACGGCGAACTCGATGTACTGCTCGCCGCGCTCGTCGAGCAGGCCCTGGTAGCGCTTCTGCAGCAGCTGGCAGAAGCTCGCCACCTTCCGCAGCGGCTCCTGCAGGTCGTGCGAAGCGACGTAGGCGAACTGCTCCAGGTCAGCGTTCGACCGCTCCAGCTCGCGCGTCCGGCGGTCCAGCATCGCGTGCGCCCGCTCGAGCTCGGCGACCTCGTCGAGGATGCGCTGCCGCATGGCCTCGACGTCGGCGCCGAGCTGGGCGATCTCGCGCGGCCCGGTCCCGCTCACCGGCCGGTGGACGTCGTCGTCGGCGACCTGGCGGACCTCGCCCGCCAGCCGCAGGATCGGCCGGGTGATGACCTGGCGCAGGCCGAGGAACAGCACCACGAACAGCAGGACGACCAGCACGGCGACGGCCACGAGCATCGCGGTCAGGAAGCTCGCCGCGCTGTCGAGGTCGGAGCGGCCCTCGGTGCGCAGCGTCGCCAGGTGCGCGGCCTGCGCGTCGAGGGCACCGCGGACCGCATCGAACTGGGTCCGGCTGCGGTCGGCCTGCGCGGGGGTGGGCGGGGGTGCAGCCGGGGTGATGGTGGGCGCGATCGTCGCCTGCCAGGTCGACGCGGCCCGCAGCACGCGGTCGAGGTCGTCGCCGATCTGCGTCCCCGGTGTGGCCCCGAGCTGCCGCAGCTGGGTGACGGCGTCGGCCTGCGACCGGACGCCGTCGGTGTAGGGGGCGAGGAAGTCCGGCTGCCGGCCGAGCTGGTACCCGCGGACGCCGGTCTCCTGGTTCAGCAGGGCCGTCGACAGCTGGATGGCGGCGAGCCGCTGGGCGCCGATGACGTCGAGCAGGCGGTTGCGGGCGTCAGTGAGGTTGCTCAGCGCGATCCCGCCGCCGGCCAGTGCCGCGAGCAGCAGCACCGCCTCGGTCACGGCGAGCAGGGTGAGCCAGCGGCGGACCGTCCAGCCGCGTGCGTCAGCGCTCATCGAGCCTGCTCCCCGGGGTCGTGGCTGAGCAGGGCGAGGGCGACGTCGTCGTCGAGCGGGCCGGAGTTGAGCCGCTCGGCGCGGGCGATCAGCTCGTCCAGCAGCTCGGTGCCGGCCAGCCCGGCCTGGTGCTGGATCTCGAGGACGATGGCGGCCATCCGCTCGTGGCCGAGCCGTTCCGACCCGGCGCCGACGCGGCCCTCGAACACGCCGTCGGTGTAGAGCAGCAGCGACCAGCCTGGTTCCAAGGGCACGTCGAGGGCCTCCCACTTCGTGCCTTCGACGACGCCGAGCGGGACGCCGAGGTGTTTCCCGGAGAGCAGGTGCCCGTCGCCCGGGGTGAGCAGCAGCGGCGGCAGGTGCCCGGCCAGCGACAGGCGCAGGGATCTTCGGTCCGCCGCGACGACGACCATGCAGACGGTGGCGAACAGCGGCTCGATCCGCTCGTGCACCAGCACCCGCTCGACCATGCTCAGCACGTCGGCCATCGGCAGGCCGGCCATCACGAGCGAGCGCCACGCGATCCGCAGCGCGACGCCGAGCGCCGCCTCGTCCGGGCCGTGGCCGCAGACGTCGCCGATCATCATGTGCACGGTGCCGTCGGCGAGCTCGATCGCGTCGTAGAAGTCGCCGCCCAGCAGGGAGCCGTTGCGGCCCGGGCGGTAGCGGGAGGCCAGCTCGAGCTGCGGGTCGCGCAGCAGCGGGACGGGCAGCAGGCCGCGTTCGAGCCGCGCGTTCTCCCGGGCGAGCAGCTGCTGCTGCAGGAACTGCTGCTCGACCTGCTCGGCGCGCTTGCGTTCGCGGGCGAACCGCAGCGCCTTCACCAGCAGCGGGCCGTCCACCTGGTCCTTGACGAGGTAGTCCTGGGCGCCGGCGGCGACCGCGGCGACACCGGTGGCCTGGTCGTGCCCGCCGGTCAGGACGACGATCGCGACGCCGGGCGCGTGCTGGCCGAGCTTCGTCAGGCCGCTCAGGCCCATGGCGTCGGGCAGCTGCAGGTCGAGCACGACGCAGTCGGCGGTGAGCGGGCCGTCCAGCGCGGCGGCCAGCGTTTCGACGCGTTCGAGCGAGAACGGCACGGACGTGTCCGCCAGCATCTCTTCGACGAGCAGTGCGTCGCCGTCGTCGTCCTCCACCAGCAGCACGCGCAGACGGGTGCCGGAGTCCCACGATGATTCGTGCGCGGCGGTCACCGGCTTCTCCCATTCGGCTGCTCGTGAGCCAGCACATCCAGACGATCACCCTAGCGGCACCGGCGGCGGCCGCCTACGACCGTGGAAGCGGTCCCACGGAGTAGCGCTTTATAGCACCCCGGTGTGTCGGCGGACGCGTAACGGTTCGGGTCGTGACCGTGCCGGAACCGGGCGGTCCGGTCCTACGCTGCGGCCATGTCCCCGACCCGGGCGCCGCGCGCCGCTTTCGCTTGGTGGGGCGCGACGGCGTGCTGGTTCCTCGGCTCCCTGCTGGGCGGACGCCGGACGGCCGTCGAAGCCGCCGCCCCGCTTCCGGTGGCGATCCTCGCGTACGTGGTCTGCGCCGGGCTGTGGGCGTTGCTGGTGTACGGCGTGTACCGCGGGGTCAAGGGAACCCGGGTCGCACTGGCGATCGTCGGCGTGTTCGGCGTCGCGGACCTGGTGCTGCAGCTGGCCGGGGACGTCACCGCGGGCGCCGTCGTGCACGGCGCCTTCTTCCTGGCCGCGTTGGTCCTTTCGGCCGCCGGGTACGTCCTGTTGCTCAGGCGCCGCTGAGCCGCGCGGCGAGGAACTCCTGTTCGACGGCGTTGTCGCTCAACGCGAGCGCGGCCCGGTAGGCCTCGGCCGCCTCGGCGTCGCGGCCGAGGCGGTGCAGCAGGTCGGCCTTGGTGGCGGGCAGGTAGCGGTAGCCGGCGAGCCGGCCGTCGTCCTCCAGCCGGGCGATCTCGGCCAGCGCCGCCTCCGGGCCGTCCACCACGGCCAGCGCGACCGCGCGGTTGAGCGCCACCACGGGCGAGGGCCACAGGCGCAGCAGCACGTCGTAGAGGGTCAGGATCTGCGGCCAGTCCGTCTCGGCGTAGCTGGGCGCCTGGGCGTGCAGGGCGGCGATCGCGGCCTGCACGCTGAACCTCCCGGGCGGCCCGCCCTTGAGCGCCTCGACGACGAGCCGGTCGGCTTCGGCGATCATCGCGGTGTCCCAGCGGGACCGGTCCTGGTCTTCGAGCCGCAGCAGGCGGCCGGTGTCGTCGGTCCGGGTGGCCCGGCGAGCCTGGTGCACCAGCAGGAGCGCGAGCAGCCCGGCGACCTCGGTGTCGGCGGGCAGCAGGGCCCGCAGCATCCGCGCCAGGTCCAGCGCGCGCCCGGTCAGCTCGTCCCGCACGAGGTCGTCGCCCGACGACGCGGTGTGCCCGGCCGAGTGGAGCAGGTGCAGCACGGTCAGCACGACGGACACGCGGGCCGGCAGCTCCTCGGCCGACGGCACCGCGTACGGGATCCGCGCGGCGGCGATCTTCTTCTTGGCGCGGGTGATCCGGGCGGCCATCGTCGGTTCGGGCACCAGGAAGGCGTACGCGATGTCAGCCGTCGCGACCCCGCACACCAGCCGCAGCGTCAGCGCGATCTGGGCCTCCTGCGCGAGCGCCGGGTGGCAGCAGGTGAAGACGAGCCGGAGCCGGTCGTCCGGGATCGGCCCGGCCGGCTCGGGCGGCTCGGCGGCGTCCGGCTCGACCAGCAGCGGCAGCTTGCGGCGCAGGACCTCCCGGTGCCGGACGCCGTTGAGCGCGGTCCGGCGCGCGACCGTGGTCAGCCACGCGCCGGGCCGGTCGGGGACGCCGTCGGCCGCCCAGCGCTTCAGCGCCTGGACGTAGGCGTCCTGGACGGCCTCTTCGGCCTCGTCGAGGTCGCGGGTGACCCGCACCGTCGCGGCGAGCACGTAGGCCCACTCGCGACGGTGCGCCTCGGCGACCGCGTCCTTGACGGAGGTCAGTCCGGCACCACCTGGAAGTCGACGAGCGGCCGGACCTCGACCCCGCCTTCGACGACCGGCGTCAGCTTCGCGCACGCCAGCGCGTGGTCGAGGTCGCGGGCCTCCAGGATGTACACGCCGGCCAGCACCTCCTTGGTCTCCACGAACGGCCCGTCGGTCACCAGGTCACCGCGGATCGCGGTGGCCGTCTCGTTGGGCTGCAGGGCCAGGCCGGCGGTCACCTTGCCGCCCAGCCCGGCGATCCGGTCGGGCAGCCCCATATGCCCGTCCATGATCTCCTTCGGCAGGTCCTCGGGGGCCACCCGCTCGTAGATCAGCACCGCGTACTGCGCCATTTCCGTTCCTCTCGTCGTGGTCCTTTCCTACTCCGTCACGCGAGGATCGGCGGAATCGACAGGGCGGCGGAAACTTTCTTCAGCGCGCGGTCAGCGTCAGGGCGAACGCGTTGCCCGGCCCCTGGACCAGCGAACTCAGGTACGCCGTGAACGCACCGCAGCCGGTCAGCGGCGGGATCGTGTACTCGCCGCTCACCGGACCTCCCGACGCGAGCGCGAACCCGCGGCCCGTCCGCAGGTCGACCGGGATCGGCGTGCTCGCCCGGCAGCCCGCGTCGGCGACCGGCAGCCCGAAGAGCGTCACCTGCGGCACCACCAGCGCGAGGTTCGCGTGGACGACGAAGCCGTCGCCGGTCAGCTCGCCGGTCTGCGGGCCGTCCGGACCGAACCGCAGGTCGGCCGTCCCGGGCACGAACCCGAGCACCTTGAACTCCGCCCGCGTCCCGTCGAACGCCGTGCCGGCGGCCGGGACGGCCAGCGAACCCGTGACCGGTGCTGTCGCCCCGAGCGCCTTCAGCGTGGTCGTCCCGGTGACGCCGTACTCGTACGACGTCTGCGTGCTGCCCAGGTCGAAGCTCAGCAGCACCGGGTCCTGACCGGGGTCGAGCGTGCAGTCCGAGGTGAACGAGCCGAGCCCGGTGAACGAGCCGTCCGCCTTCTTCGGCGTCAGCCGGGTGCTGAAGTCCCCGATGGCGACTGTTGTTTTGCCCGCGTTCGGCAGCCGCACCGGCGGAACCGAGCCGGCCGCCTGCGTCGTGAACTCCCCCGACGGCGGCACCGCCGTCTTCGCCACGGTCAGCGGCAGTGCGAGCGGCAGCGTCAGCGCACCGTTGGCCAGCGTCACCCCTGCAGACGCCGTCCCTTCGATGCTCGCCGCGCCGACCAGGGCCAGACCACGGGTGGACTTGTCCGGCACGGTCACCGCGACCGAGAGGTCCGTCGTCGTGAAGGTGCCGCCGGGCGCGGACGGCACCTCGAAGGACGCCTTGACCTCGACGTCCAGCTTCTGCAGGCCGATCAACGGGAACGGGCAGGTGAAGCTCAGCCTCTTGTCGATCGGCGTCGACGCCTCCGCCGTCGGGGCGGCGAACGGCAGCACCAGGCAGGCGAGGCCCGCCGCGAGCAACGACCGGGCTTTCCGCACGGGTCTCCTTTCCGGGGCATGGCACCGGCCCCCGCCGCGGCGCGACGGGGACCGGTAGCTCAGGTCACTTCTTGGCGAGCACGAGGTCCAGCGAGTTGCCGTCGCTCTTGGCGAACCCGCTGACGATGTCGTTGAACGGACCGCAGTTCTGCAGCGCGGACAGCGAGTAGGTGCCCGCGAGCTTGCCGCCCTTGAGCAGGTCGAAGTCGGTGCCGGTGGTCATCTCGCTGGTCGACGGGCTGACCGTGCCGCACTTCGGGTCCGAGCTGATCGGGATGCCGAACAGGTTCACGGTGGTGAGGAACGTGTCGAACTTGATGTGCGCCTTGAACCCGGTACCCACCAGCTCACCGGTCTGCGGGCCGTTCTGCACGACCTTGACGTCCGAGCTGCCCGGCAGGAAACCGAGGAGCTTGAAGTCGGTGTGCGTCGGGTCCAGCTTCAGGTCGCCGAGGAACGTCTTGGCCGACAGGTTGACGTCGGCGTCGAACGAGCCGGTGATGGGCGCGGTGCTGCCGAGCGACTTCAGCGACGTCGACCCGGTGATGCCGAACGAGTACTTGATGCCACCGCCCGGCGGCGTCGTGGTGGGCGGGGCCGTCGTCGGCGGCGTGGTGGTCGGGGGTGTGGTCGTCGGCGGGGTGGTGGTCGGCGGGGTCGTGCCGCCGCCGTTGATGGTGATCGTGGCCAGGGTGTTGGCCTGGCCGGCGTCCTGCGTGCAGGGCGCGTCGATGGTGCCGTCCGGCGTGATGCCGGTGACCGAGCCGTCGGCCTTGCGCGGGGTGACCTTGAGGTTCAGGTCGCCGACGGTGATCTTCGCCTGGCCGGGCTGGGTGAACGTCAGCGACGGCGTCTTGCCCGCCGCGTTGATGTTCAGCTCACCCGAGGCCGGGATGTTCGTCTTGTCCAGCGCGATCGGGACGCTGACCGGCAGGGTGAGACCCGGCGCGGCGACGGTCGCCGCGGCCGTCGCGGTGCCCTCGATCGTGGTGGCGCCGATCAGGCTCAGGCCGGCGACGGTGTCCGCGTTGATGGTGGACACGGCCTTGATGTCGAACGCGCCGGTCGGCTGGCCGGTGTTCACCGTGGCCGGCAGGTCGGTGTTGATCACCACCTTCAGCGACTGCGAACCCACCAGCGGCAGCGTGCAGTGGTAGTTCAGCGTCAGCGAGACCGGGTCGGCGGCACTGGTCTGCGCCCCGGCCACGAGTGCGGTGGCGACGAGCCCCACCGCGGCCGCGACCGCGGCGGCCGCGACCGTCTTCTTCTTGCCTCTCGGGTGATTCACGATGGTCCTTCCGGGTATCAACAGTGATACGAAACGGCCCGCGCTATTCGGGAATCGCGACCGGACCGTAAGGTAACGAGCACGGATGGCGCCGATCAAGGACTTTCAGTAAAAAGGTCACACGGGCGCCGCAAATTGTCACACCGGCACGTCAGCCCACCCGGGTTCCTAGCAGGCGCGGGAAGGTTTCCCCAGCGCAGCGCGGCGACTGAACCGCTGACGCGCGTGACAATTTACCGGCTTGAAATGTTGACGCTGGTGCCAATATGCTTTTCTCTCCTTGCTCGCGCGCAAGTGCGCCGCGTAGCTTCGAAACCCATGAAAAGAATGCACAGCGCGGTGCTCGCAATGGCGGCGGCCGCACTTCTGTCGTGCGCCGCCTGCGCGTCGGACGCCCCGGCCGACCCCGGCCGGCACGCCGACCCCGCGGCGCTGGCCTGGGTCGACAAGGTGTGCACCGGGGTGGCCGCGGGCTCGGCGAAGCTCTCGCAGCCACCGGCGGTCGACGACGCCGACCCGCTGAAGACCCGGGACGCGATGGTCGGCTTCCTGGGCCGCCTCGGCTCGGCCCTCGACGACATGGCGGGCGGCATCCGCGCCGCCGGCGTACCGCCCGTCCCGGATGGACAGTCCGCTGTGGACAAGGCGACCGGCACCCTCACCGAGACCAAGACCAAGCTGGCCGAGACGAAGTCCAAGATGGAGCAGGCGAAGGTGACCGACCAGGGCAGCCTGCGGCAGGTCATCTCCGAAGCCGACGCGACCATGGGGCAGCTCACCGACCCGGAAGGCCCGATCAAGGACCTCAAGGCGAACCCCGAACTGAACCTGGCTTTCAGCGAGTCCGCGACCTGCAAGCGCGTCTACGGGACGGGCTCGTGAAGGCCCGTCGCACGCTCGCCCTGCTCGTCGCGCTGGTCGTCACCGCGGCCCTCGCCCCGGCGGCTTCGGCGGCGCCGGCTCCCGGCCCCGTCGACGACTCGTTCTACACCCCGCCTTCGCCGCTGCCCGCGGGCGAACCGGGTGATGTCATCCGCTGGCGGACGTCGAACGCCGGGCCACGCAAGGCATCCGTCGACGCGTGGCAGGTGATGTACCTGTCCACGAACGCGCTCGGGCAGCCCGACGCCGTCACCGGGACGGTGCTCGTCCCGAAGAACGCCGACCGCGCGAGCGCGCCGATCGTCTCGTTCGACCCCGGCACGCACGGCCCGGCCTTCGGCTGCACGCCGTCGAAGATGATCGACATCGGCGCGTTCTACGAGCAGCCCGGCCTCGACGACCTGCTCGACGCGGGCTACGCCGTCGCCGTCCCGGACTACGAGGGCTACCGGAGCGCGCCGAAGACGACGTACGTCGTGGGCCGGTCCGAAGGTCCGGCGGTGATCGACGGAGTCCGCGCGGCGCAGCGGCTCACCGCGGCCGGGCTGTCCAGGACGTCGAAGGTCGTCTTCCGCGGGTACTCCCAGGGCGGCGGTGCTGCGGCGTGGGCCGGCGAGCTGCAGCCGACGTACGCGCCGGAGCTGAACCTCGTCGGCATCGCGGCCGGCGGGGTGCCCGCCGACCTCGTCCAGGTGACGCTGCAGCTCGACGGCAAGTCCGGCTTCGGCGTGTTCGCCTACGCCCTGCTCGGCCTCGACCAGGCCTACCCGGAGCTGAAGCTCGACTCGTTCCTCAGCGACAACGGCCGCGCGAAGCTGGCCGAGATGACGCAGAGCGCGTGCACGTTCGAGCTGCTCACGACGTACGCGAACCAGAAGATTTCGGACTACACGACCGGCCCGGGCTACATCCGGCCCGCGTGGGTGGCGCGGCTGAACGAGAACAAGCTCGGCGGCAGCCCGCCGACGGTGCCGGTGTTCCAGTACCACGGGACCGGCGACCAGCTGGTGCAGTTCGCGCAGGCCGACAGTCTGCACAAGGCGTACTGCGCGGCCGGGGTGGCGGAGACGTGGAAGACCTACGACACCGACCACATCACGCTGGTCTACACCGGCAACGCCGACGTCCTGGCGTTCGTCAAGGACCGGATCGCCGGGAAGCCGGCGACGTCGAGCTGCTGATCAGCGGTTCGGCCGGCCGGGCGGGTGCTGCCGCTGCCACGAGCTGATCATCGAGCTCACGTACTGCTGCCAGGTGTCCTGGACCGGCGGTGCCGACGGCGTGGGGCGCGCGGGCTTGCGCCCCGCGGCGGCCGGCGGGCTCGTGGTCCGGACCGGGGAGTCGTGCACCTGCGCGGTGAGCGGGGGTGGCTCCGCCGAAGCGCTCATCGTCTCCACTGCCTCGCTCGAGGGCGGCGGCGCGGCGGGGACGGCGGCCCCCGGTGGCGGCGTCGCCGTCCCGCCGACCTGCGAAGGCTGGAACAGCACGACGGCGGCCAGTCCGAGCGCGACGGCCGCACCCGCGGCGAGGACGTACGGCTTGGTCCGGCGAGGCTCGGCGGGCGGCGCTTCCCGGGGACGCTCGTCCGCGGGCTCCGGGGCCGCGAGCTCGGCGTCGAGGATGGCCAGGGGGTCGGGCTTGGTTTCGGGCTCGGGCTCGGGCTCGGCTTCTCTGGCGAGCAGCGCGTCGAGGTCACCGCGGATCATCAGCGGCTTCGTCTGCGAGAGGTTCACCAGTTCGGCGACCGAGGGGAGCTCACCCTCACCGCCCGTGCGTGCCATCGAAAGACCTCCACCCTGTCGGCGTCACCTGGAGGAACCATGCCCGAGCCGCGAGAGCTGCTTCGCTTCGCCGTCGTCGGCCTGGCCGCGTACGGGGTCACCCTACTGGGCGACTACAGCCTGAAGCTCACCGTGTGCCGTGAGAAACCGGTAACGGCGCTTTTCATCGCGACGGCGGCCTCGACGGCGTTCGCCTACCTGCTGTCCCGGCGCTGGTCGTTCGCGGGCCGCGGCGGCCACCGGCGCACGCGCGAGGCGGCGCTGTTCTTCATGGTCAACGCGGGTGCGGTGGCGGTGAACCTGGTGCCGCCGCTGCTCTCGCGGTACGCGTTGGGGTTGGCGGTGCCCCACGTGAGCTACCTGGCGCAGGAGGTCGCGGACTTCGTGGCGGGGATGGTGCTCGGGACCGGTCTCGGGACGGCGTTCCGCTGGTACGGCTACCGGCGGTGGGTGTTCCCCAGCTCAGCGCCACCAGTCGGCGTCGCCCAGAGTGGTGAAGCCGAGCTTGTCGTAGAGCGCCTTGCCGGATCGCGAGGCGGTCAGCGTGACGGGGCGGTCGTCGAAGTGCCGTAGGACGGCGTGCATGAGGGCCCGGCCGACGCCTTTCGACCGGTGCTCGGGTTTCGTGGTGACCCAGTAGACGCCGCCGACTTCCTCGTCGGCCATGGTGAGGCAAGCGCCTTCGCCGTCCTTGAGGCCGTCCTTGAGGAAGAAGGCCTGGTTTCGCACTTCGGCCGGGAAGACCGTCCCGGCTTCGAGCGGTTGGTACTCCTCCAGTGGGAAGCCGTGGACGATGATGTCCTCGGCTTTCCGCAGGTCAGCGGGGGTGTGTATGCGGGCGACGCTGGGTTCGTCCGGCACGTCCGCGGGTTCACGGGCCATGACGGGCAGCTGCCGCGCGGTCATCCCGATCCCCCGAAGATCAAGCACCCGAAAGGGATCTTCGACGACGACGGTCCGCCCGTTCCGCCGCATTTCGTCGGCGACTTCGGTCAGCTCCCCGACATCGGTCCCGCTGGGAGCATCGGTCCGCACCATGATCCGAAACCGGCGGCCGTCGATGGCGGTGAAGGCGGGGTGTTCCCGGACGTGGTCCCCGCGGGCCCGGGCAAGGGCGGTCCACATCGCGACGGCGTTCTCGGAGGCCTGACTCAGCCGTCGGGCGAGCAATCCGGTCATGCCAGGCAGCTTAGGACGGGAGTGGCCTGCTCCCCAGGGCCAATCCGAGCTGGGTGGACCGGGCCATTTCGGCAGGTCCGGAGCGCCCCAATGTGGCCCTCGGTGCGTTCAACGCACCCAAGGCGGCCTTCGGTGCGTTGAACGCAACCAAGGCCGCCTTGGGGCGCTGGGGGCAGTCCGCGGCGCCCGCCCCGGGCTCACTCCCCGCCCGGCAGCGCCCGCTCCGCCAACAACGCCAGCTCCACCCTCAACCGCTCCCCCGGATCGTCCAACCGCGCCCCGAACAGCTCGCTCAGCTTCCTCAACCGCGCCCGGATCGTCTGCGGGTGCAGGTCCAGCAACCGTCCCAGCTCAGGCGCGCTCCCGCGGGTCTGGACCAGCGCCAGCAACGTCTCCGCCAGCTGCTCCCGGCGCCGTCCGGTCACCCCCGCCAACGGCTCCAACGTCGTCGATGCCAGCTGGGCCACCAGGAACTCGTCCGCGAGCAGCAACAACGTCGTGAGATGGTCGCGGCACCACACCACCGGCCCCGGCGCGTCCAGCAAGCCTCGGGCCGCCAGGTCCAGCGCGCGGCGGGCCACCCGGAACGACTCCGGGGCCGACTCCGGGGGCACCAGCGGACCGACCGCCGCCGTCCAGCCGGCCGGCAGTGCCGACAGCCCCGCCAAGTCCGTGTCCGGGGCCGGGGTCAGCGCGGCCGGCGGGCTCCCGAGCGGGTCGGCCGGGACGTGCTCGGGCAGCAGGCCCGGTGGGAACTCCGGCGCGCCCGGGAGCGCCCGGAACGCCACCGCAGCCACCCGCGCGGGCACCGGGAGCCCGGACGCCGCGACCAGACCGTCCACTTCGGCCGGTGTGCGGCCGCCGATCAGGGCGCGCAGCAGGCGCCGGTGCCGCTCGCCGGTGCCGGACATCGCGGCTTCCGCCGCGCTGTACCCCTCGGCGACCGCCGCCATCGACGTCTCGACGTCGGCGAACATCCCCTCGGCCGCGCCGTACAGGACGTCGCCGGACAGCCCCGCATCCCGCGCGATGTCGGCGATCCACCGCCACGTCACGCGGTTCGACACGCGCACGGCCGCCTGCACCGACTCGCGGCTCAGACCATTGTGGAACGCCTCACGCCCGTGCCCGCGGAACTCCGCCAGCCGGTCGGCCTGCCACAGCGCGGGCGTGCCGACGCGGTCGATGTCCCGCTCGATCCCGCGCCGCGCCTGCTCGATCGCCGTGGTCCGGGTAGGACCGTGGCCGAAAGTGCCGGAATATTCCGAAATTTCGGCGGCGATGCCGTCGACGCACGCCCGTGCGATCTCCGGGATCCGCGGGCGCACCACGTCGCCGAGCTCGTGGGGCAGCCGGGCCCACACAGAGCCATCGGAGGCAGCGGAACCGCGCATGGGGAATTCAGTCCTCCACTCGGGAATTGGCGGCCCAAAAATAACCCCACCACCCGAGACGGAGCGTAGAACGCCCACCCGTCCGTGTCAAAAGGACGGCACCGCGTCACCCTTTCCGGGAACAGCTCGTTGATTTTCCGTGACACATCGGTCGGATACGCTCTGGTCCGCCCGGACGAACTCGAAGGGGGATTCGTGGTCGAGTACCGCAGCTTCCGCCTGCTGGCCTCGCTGCCGCGCGCGCTGGGCGCCGGCCTGCGCCCGCACGTCGGGCACGCCGCGGCCTCGATGATCCAGGAGGTCCAGCGCGCGGTCCCCGCCTACGGCCGGCCGCTCAAGGGCGTGTTCGGCAAGGTCCTGGTCAAGAGCGTCGAGTACGCCGTGCAGCACTGCGTCGACTCGATGGGCGAGCCGGACCTGGACCACGAGCACTGGGCCGGCTTCTACCGCGGCCGCGGCCGCGTCGAGTTCACCGAGGGCCGCAACCTCGACGCCCTGCAGGACAGCGCCACCATCGGGGCCCGGGTGGCCTGGCGGGCGATGCACCCCGGCATCGTCGCCGCGGGCGTCGACCCGGCCGTCATCTCGGTCGCCGCCGAGGCGATCTTCGCCTACGTCGACGAGCTGTGCGCCACCGCGATCGACGGCTACCAGCAGGCGCAGGCCGAGGCCGAGGGCGCCGTCCCGGTCCGGCGGCGACGGCTGCTGGAGCTGATCGTCCAAGGCCCCGAAGGCGCCGCGACCAGCATCGCCGGGCTCGCCGGCGGCGCGGGCTGGCCGCTGCCGGAGACCGCCGCGATGGTCGCCCTCGAACGCGGTCCCGGCGCCGCCGATTTCCCCGCCGACCTGCTCGGCGACGGCGTCCTGGCCGACCTCGACGGCCCCGAGCCGCACCTGCTCACCCGCGACCCCGACGCCGACCTCGCACCCCTGGCGGCCAAGCTCGACGGCTGGCGCGCCGCGGTGTCGCCGACCGTGCCGCTGGCCGACGCCCCGGCCGCGTTGCGCACCGCGCGCCGGGCGCTGCTGCTGTCCGGCCCGGACACCCCCGGCCCGATCATCTGGTGCCGCGACCACCTCGCCACGCTCTGGCTGCTCGCGGAGGACTTCCTGGCCGCCGAGCTGGCCCGCCAGAGCCTCGACCCGTTCGCCTCCCTCGGCGAGAAGCAGCGCGAGCGGCTCAGCGAAACGCTGCTGGCCTGGCTGGAGACGCGCGGTGGGGCGCCGGAGATCGCGCAGCGCCTCGGCGTCCACCCGCAGACCGTGCGCAACCGCCTCCGGCAGCTGGAAGAGCTGTTCGGCGACCGGCTCAAGGACGCCGACGACCGCCTCGGCATGCAGCTCGCCCTGCGGGCTCAGCGGCTCATGCGCGCGCACCGGCCGGACGGTGAACGGGAACGCTGAGGGCGCGGTCGAGCGTGCGCACCGGCATCGGCAGCACGCGCCGCCACGAACGGCGTCCCGGCGGCGGCGACCGGAGCTGGTGATCCGGGGACGGAAAACTCGCGCGGCAGGACATCAGGGTGTCCGGTGCGTCATTGCGACCATGCCTTCGAGGAATACGCGGATACCGGCGGAATGTCGATACGCGAAACCGGTGAAACCGCCGAAACCCGCACCCGTGATCGCCTTTCCGCTCCCGTTCTTGTCATGCGCACCCGCCATTCGGCGGGAGTGGTGTTCGACACATCGGGCGCGAGTAGTCGGATGCCCTATTTTCAGGTTCGCGAGAAAGGCCGCCGATGACACTCGAGACGTACACGCTCACCCTGCACGGCCGCCGGATCCGGCTGCACGAGCACACTTCGCCGTCGGGTGCACGCGACGAAGCGATCGTGCTGCTGCACGGGATCGCGGGCAGCGCCGAGACCTGGGCGCCGGTACTGGCGCGGTGCGCCGCGCTCGGCCACCGCGTGCTGGCGCCCGACCTGCCCGGCCACGGCGAATCCGAGGCACCGCGCGCGGACTACGGCCTCGGCGCGCTGGCGAGCACCGTGCGGGACGTGCTGGCGGTGTCGGGCGTGCGGCACGCGACCGTCGTCGGCCACTCGCTCGGCGGCGGCGTCGCGATGCAGTTCGCCTACCAGTTCCCGGAAATGTGCGACCGGCTGGTGCTGGTCGGCAGCGCCGGGCTGGGCCCGGAGGTGAGCCCGGTCCTGCGGGCCACGGCACTGCCGGGCGCGCCGGTCGTGCTGGCGTGCGCGGTGAACCGGGTGACGCTCGCGATCGCGCGGGCCGCGGCCCGGCTCGGGCGCCGGCTCGGCGGGTCGTTGAAAACCGAAACACGGGAGCTGGCACGGCATTTCGGCTCGCTGGCCGACCCGGCGCGGCGGCGGGCGTTCCTGTTCATCGCGCGCAGCCTGATCGACCTGCGCGGGCAGCGCGCGAGCGCCGTCGAGAAGCTCTACCTGGCCGAAGCCGTACCGACCCTGCTGGTCTGGGGCGCACGGGACCCGCTCATCCCCGTGGCGCACGGCCGCCGGACCGCCGAACTGCTGCCGAACGGCCGATTGACCGTACGGGAAACGCGAAACACTTTCCACATGTGTCCGATCCGGACGGGTTCTGCCTGCTGCTGAACGAGTTCGTCACGGGGACCGAACCCGCGCGGCTGACCCTGGACGACGTCGTCGAGCGGCTGACGGCCGCCGCGGGGCGAAAAACACCCGCCGGAAAAGTTGTCACCCGCACACCATCCGCCCGAAGCGGAAGTGTCACCTCACCTCGCGCCAATCCACCCGATCGGGTGTAGTCCGGACGGGTTACCGCAAAGTCAGCGGAGAACCCGTTGACAGTGCCGTTCGCGCGAAATTATGTTGCCTGAGCCACAAAATCCGGACCAGCTTCGACGACGAAGAGGCCAGTTTTGTTGCCAGCAAGGATAAAACACATGACCGACGTGGACACCGGGTTCGCCGCCCCCGCACTGCGGACGGGCCGGCCCAACCCTGGCGAACGCTCTTCCGGACCGGCGTACCGGCAGCAGTCCGGGTCGGCCGACCGGCCCCGGACCGCTTACCCACCCGCCCCGCGGACCCCGGCGGAACCCCGGCCCGTGCGCGCTTCCGGCGCCATCGGGCTGTGGGCGTCGCTGCCCCGTGACCTGGCGATCCGCTTCAAGCCGCGGGTCGACCCGCTGGCCCGCGCCATCCTGCAGGAGGTCCAGCGGGCGGTACCCGAGTACCGCCAGCCGCTCGAAGGCGCGTTCGGGCACATCATCACGCAGGGTGTCCGGCAGGCGATCATCCAATGCCTCGACAGTGTCGGCACGCCCGGCGCCGTGCCGCTCGAGACGTGGACGACCGTGTTCCGCAACCTGGGCAAGATCGAGTTCACCGAGGGTCGCAGCCTCGACTGCCTGCAAACGGCCTACCGGGTCGGCGGGCGCGTCGCGTGGCGGCACATCTCCGAGTTCGGGCAGGCCGCAGGCCTCGCCGCGGACACGCTGTGCACCAGCGCCGAAGCCATCTTCGCCTACGTCGACGAGATCTCCGCGCTCTCGATCGAGGGCTACACGGCGGCGCAGACCCGCGCCGCCGGCACCCGCGCGCGCCGCCGGAGACGGCTGCTCGAACTGCTGCTCGCCGACCCGCCGTCCGCGCCGCAGACCATCAGCGCGCAGGCCGCGACCGCGCAGTGGGCGCTCCCGGCGGAGGTCACGGTCGTCGCCCTCGAACCCCGCGCCGACCAGCACAGCCTCGCCGCGCCGGACCTGCACTCCGACGTCCTCGTGGACCTCGAAGGCGGCGAGCCGTGCCTGGTCACCGGCGACGCGGAGAAGCACCTGAGGAACCTCACCGAGCGGTTGCAGGGCTGGCGCGCGGTGATCGGCCCGACCGTGCGGCTCACCGACGCGCCGCGGTCGCTGCTGTGGGCGCGCCGGACGCTGAAGCTCGTCCAGCGCGGCGTGCTGCCGGACGCGCCGGTCACACGCTGCACCGACCACCTGTCCACGCTGTGGCTGCTCGCCGACGAGTTCCTGGTCCGCGAGCTGTGTTCGCGCAGCCTGGAGCCGTTCCGGGACCTCACCCCGAAGCAGCGGGCTCGCCTCGGCGAGACGCTGCTGATCTGGCTGCAGTCCCGCGGCAGCGCGCCCGAGATCGCGAGGAAGCTCCAGGTGCACCCGCAGACCGTGCGCTACCGCATGCACCAGCTCATCGACCTGTTCGGCGACCGGCTCAACAACGCCGACGACCGGCTCGACATGGAGATCGCGCTGCGCGCGGAGGCTCTGCTCGGTTCTTGAACTCCCCTTCAACGGTGAGGTGGGCGATGACGGGACCGCCCGTCGAGACGGCCTTCGGGCCGATGCTGAGCGGCGACGGCCGGCCGGGACAGCTGTGGGCCATGCTCCCCCGCGAGCTGGCCGCGGTGTTCCGGCCGCGGCTGCTCGACGTCGCCGACGAGGTGCTGCGCGAGATCCAGCGGACCATCCCGGACTACGCGCGGCCGCTCGACGGCGCCTTCGGCAAGGCGCTGCGGGCGGGCGTGCAAGCGGCGATCCTGCAGTTCATCGATCGGATCGCCACGTCCGGGCCGGTCCCCGACTCGCGGCGGAAGGTGTTCGTCGGGCTCGGCGTGCACGAGCTCGCGCAGGGCCGCAACCTCGACGTCCTGCAGGCGGCGTACCGGGTCGGCGCGCGCGTCACCTGGCGGCGGATGGCCGAGGTCGGGACGCGGGCGGGCGTGCCGTCGGCGACGCTGTGCCTGCTGGCCGAGGCGATCTTCGCCTACATCGACGAGCTGTCGGCGTTGTCGATCGAAGGGCACGCGGCGGCGCAGGCCCGCGCGGCCGGCGCGCTCGAACGACGTCGCCGCCGGCTGCTGGACCTGCTGCTGGCGGACCCGCCGTCGCCGTCGCGGACGGTCCAGGAAGCGGCGACGGCGGCGGACTGGCCGTTGCCGGACCGGCTGGTCGCGGTGGCGCTGGACGGGCCGGTGGACGTCGCCGGGCTGGACGCGCTGGAGGACTTCGAAGACGGGACGCCGCGGCTGCTGCTGCCGGCGCCGTCGGACCGCGCGCTGTTGACCGCGGCTTTGGCCGGGCACCGGGCGGCGGTCGGACCCCCGGCGCCCCCGCGTCAGGCGGCCCGTTCGCTGGCGACGGCGCAGGAGGCGTTGCGCCTGGTGGCCGCCGACGCCCTCCCGGACGAGCCCGTGACCTGGTGCGACGATCACCTGGCGACGTTGTGGCTGCGCAAGGAGCCGTTCCTCGCGACCGAGGTGTCCCGGCGCCGGCTGGCCCCGCTGACGGCGTTGAACCCGAAGCAGTACAACCGCCTGGCGGGGACGCTGCTGGCGTGGCTGGAGACGTGCGGCAACGTCCGCGAGGTCGCCGACCGCCTGGCGATCCACCCCCAGACGGTCCGCGCGCGGGCCCAGGAGCTGGAGACGTTGTTCGCGGACCACCTGCGAGACCCGGACGACCGCTTCGAGATGATCCTCGCCCTCCGCGCCACCCTGACCTGACTCGTGTCGACTCCCCAATCACGCGTGTCGACCCCGCAATCACGAGTGATCGACGTTTCCGCACGCCAAGCCGGAAGTCCGGCGTGATCGGAGCGCCGACACGCGTGTTTGAAGGGTCGACACGCGTGATTGGGAGGTCGACACGGCCTCAGACCGGGGTTCCCGGGCTCGTGCGTCCGGCCAGTTCGGTGGCCAGGTGCCGGGCCGGGACCGCCACGTGCGGTGGGTCCAGCATCGTCCGGTGGTCGCCCGGCACGGGCTCGACGTGCAGGTCGGTGCAGCACGCGGCCCAGCCCGGCGCGGCCGCGTCCCCCGCCCGGTACAGCACGACGCGGCCCGCGTACGGCTCCGCACCGAGCGGCGCTTCGGAGTCGAAGAGCACCACGACGTCGACCCGCCCGCCCAGGGCCGCGAGCCGGCGCGCGGTCTCGAACGCCAGCACCCCGCCGGACGCCCAGCCGCCCAGCCGGTACGGCCCGGACGACCGCAGCTCCCGCAGCGCCGCGACGCAGCCCTCCACATCGGACGCTTCGACGCCGTGGCACGGGACGCCCGCGAGCCGGTCCAGCAACGGCCGGTACACAGTGGACTCGCCGAACAGCACCAGCGGCGTGCCCTCGCCCGGCCGCAACACCCGCGCCGTCCGATCGGGCGCGGTGACCCGAGTACCCGTCACGTACCCGGCGAGGTCGTCCAGGCTCGAACCCCGCAGCAGCAGCGGCACCGGCAGCGTGACGCCGAACTCGCGCTCGGCCGCCGCCCGGGCCCGCATCGCCGTCAGGGAATCGAGGCCCAGCTCGACCAGTGGCACGTCCCGGGGCACCGCGCGGCCGAGCAGCCCGGCGACGATGTCCGCGAGCCGCTCGGGCGTGGTCGCCGGGATGGGACCGGCGGTCAGCACCTCCGAGAAGAACGGCCGCCGGACGAGCTCGGGGAAGCGCCCGGCCACGCGGCCCGCGTCGAGCCGCGCGATTCCGACCGACGGCCGGTCCGAGCCGAGCACCGCGGGCAGGGCTTCGAGGCGCTCGGCCACCGGCGTCGGGTCCAGCACGGGGTCCACGCCCCAGTTGACCGTCGTCGCGGGCAGGCCGCGCGAGCGTCGCCAAGCGGCGAACGCGTCCAGCCACGCGTCCGCCGTCGCGAGGGCCGTCCGATCGGGCGCGCCGAACAACGCCGCCGACGACGAATACGTGAGCCACCAGTCCGGTGGCGTGTCGGCGGTCGCTTCGTGCAGCCGCCGCGCACCGAGCACCTTGGGCCGCCACACGGCCGCGACGTCGTCGCCGGGGACGCCCGCCGCGTGCACGATTCCCCGCAGCGGCAAGCCGTCTGCGGTGGCCGCGGCGATGAGCCGTTCCGCGACACCAGGTTCCGCAATGTCGCCGACGACGGTCACAATATCCACTTCGGACAGTCCACTCTCACCACCGTGCCGTCCGCAAAGGACGATCCGCGTCGCGCCATTGCTTGCCAGCCAGCGCGCGGTGGCCAGTCCCAGCGCACCGAAGCCGCCGGTGATCACTTACGCGCCCGGCCCGGTCGACACGCCGTCGACGAGCGGGACGCGGGTCAACCGAGCCGCGTACCGCACGTCGTGGCGCCAGCGCACCTCGTCGTCGGGCGCGTCCGAACGCAGCTCGCGGACGAGAACGTCCACATCGGACCGCGCGTCGCAGTCGACGAGCGTCGCCCGCAACCCCGGCCGTTCGAAGGCGAGCACCCGCACCAAGCCGCGCAGGAACGCCAGCCCCGGCTCGCCGCTCGACTGCGTGACCAGGTGGAACCGGACGCCGGGCCCGAGGCGGGTGAGCACCGCCAGCACCGTGCGCAACAGGTCCTGAGCGTCCTCGGGATCGTGGTAGGCGTGCGGTGCCCCGGCGAGGAAGACGACGCCGCGTACCGGCCGCTCGGACAGGAACCCCGGCAGCTCGTCGAGGTCGTCCTGCGGCAGGGAAAGCGCTTCGTCCCCGGCCGCGGCGAGGGAGAGGGCGAGCGCGACGGCCCGCCCGAGCGCGGCCGGGTGCTCGTCGGTGAGCAGCAGCCACGAACTCCGACCCGCCGACGGGAAAGAGGGCAGCGGCACCTCGGGCCAGGACGTCCCGAACGCACGGGCGGCGAGCGGGACACCGCCGGGAGCCTGGACGCGGACATCGGCGAAGTCGGCGACCACCTCGCCGTCGTCGGTGACGAGCTGAACCACGCCATCGGCCGGCGACGCCTCGCACCGCACGCCCCGGCTCGGATCGCCGAGCAGACGGACCCGGCCGAACCCGGCCGGCAGCGGGGACTCGGTCAGGGTGCGCACGCAGCTGCCGGCCAGGACCGGGTGCAGCGCGTACCCGGGCGGTGGTGACGTCACCGCCGCGGAGACGGGTTCCTCCACTTCGGACAGTGCGAGGGGCGCGGGCTCGGTATCGGCCGAGACCCATGCCGTCGCGTGCCGGACCCAGCCCGCGCCGGCCTTCGCCCGCACCACGGCGGTGCCGTCGGCCCGGATTTCCGTGCTGAGCAACGTTTCCCCAGGCACCGCCAGCATCCGGTGCACTTCGAGGCCGTCGACCCGGACGCGGCCCGTGCCGAACAGCTCCCGGGCGCCGGCCAGGAACAGCTCCAGGAACCCGGTCGCCGGGAACACCACGACGTCGTGCACCCGGTGCTCGCCCAGCCACGCGGGGGCGTCCGGCGCGATCGTCGCCTGCCACAGGTGCCGACCCTCGTCCGGCACCTCGACGCGGGCGCCGAGCAGCGGATGGCCGACGGTCCGCCGTCGCGGCCGGAACGTCCGGTGCTCCCACGGGGGCGGGGGCAGGTCGAGCACGGGCGCCTCCGGGTACCGCCGGTCTAGCACCGCCGGGTGCCCGGCTGTGTGCAGTTCGGCCAGCGAGCGCGCGAAAACGTTCTCTTCGCCGTCGCGCCGGCTCAAGGTGGGCAACGTCCGGACGCCGGCCGCGGTCTGCTCGACGGCGGGCAGCGCGATCGGGTGTGGCGAGATCTCGGCGAACCACCGGTGCCCATCGGCGACGGCGGCGGCGACCGCCTGGGTGAACCGGACCGGACGCCGCAGGTTGGCCGCCCAGTAGCCGGCGTCGAACGCGGGCGCCGAGCGCGGGTCGTCGAGCACGCTCGAGTAGTACGTCGTCGCGGGCGGCCGCGGCCGCAGTTCTCCGAGCCCGGCGCGAAACCGGCCCAGGATCGGGTCGACGGCGGCCGAATTCCCGGTTCCGGCCAGGCGTCGCGCCAGCCGCCCGAGACCGTCCACATGGGACACCAGCGCGGCGATGTGCTCAGCGCTGCCGGTGACCGTGCACTGCGCCGGCGACGCGTGTTCGACGACCGTGACGCCCGGGCACCCCAGTTCGAGCACCTCGGCGGCGGACAGCTCGACGACGGCCATCGCGCCGGCGGGCAACTCCGCGAGCAGGTTCGCCCGGCTGACGACGATGTCAAGCCCGGCTCCAGCGTCCAGCGCGCCGGCGACCACCGCCGCCGCGATCTCGCCCGTCGAGTGCCCGAGCACGGCGGCGGGTTCGACGCCGTGCGCCCGCCACCACGTCGCCAGGGCGACCTGCAGCCCGAACACCAGCGGCGGCACAACGGCGGGGTCGCCGAGCGGCCGGCGCAACGCGCCCCGCAGCGAGAACCCCGCCTTGGCCAGGAACAAGGGCTCGAGTTCGGCCACCGCGGCCCGGAACTCCGGTTCGGCGCCCAGCATCCGCCGTCCCATCGCCGGCCACTGCGAACCGGCCCCCGAGAACACGAAGACCGGGCGCGGCAGCTCGCGCCCGGCCGTGCCCCGCACGACGTCCACTGTGGTCCCGCCACCGGCGACAGCCCGCAGGCCCGCGACGAGGGCAGCGCGGGACGACGTGACGACGGCGACCCGCAGCGGCAGTTGTTCCCGGCGCCGGGCGAGCGTCGCGGCCAGGTCGCCCGGTGCGGTGCCCCGGCCGGGCCCGGCGAGCCAGTCCGCCAGGTCCCCGGCCCGGCGGCGCAGGGCGGGCTCCGACCGGGCTGACACCGTGAAGACCTGCGGCCGGCCGTTCCACCGCGAGCCCGGCGTGGCGGGCTCGAGCGGTTTCGGCCATTCCTCGAGCACGACGTGCGCGCCGGTGCCACCAGAGCCGAACGCCGAAACCCCGGCGCGCGCGGTGCCGGCGTACCGCGGCCAGGGGGCGGGCTTGTCCGGCGACAGCGGGATCCGGCCGTGCCAGAGGGCCAACACCACCTTGATCAGCCCGAAGATCCCGAACGCCGCTTCGAGATGACCGAAGCCCGTCGCCGCCGAGCCGACCAGCAGCGGCTGCCGGGGGTCGCGGTTCCGGCCGAGCACGACGTCGAGGGCCGGTGCCGCGGCCGGGTTCGTCTCGACATAGTCCACAGTGGAGGGATCTGACCCGGCCACGGCATGCGCGTCGGCGAGGATCTGCTCCTGTGCCGCCGGGCCGGTGGTCCAGCCGATCGCGCTGCCGCGGAGCACCGCCAGCACGCGGTCGGCGTCGCGGCGGGCGTCGGCGAGCCGCTTCAACACCACCACTCCGCAGCCTTCTCCGGTACCCGGCGGCGCGAACCGTACGTGCGCCCCGGCGGCCAGCGCCAGGTCGGCCTCCCCCGCCGCCAGCGCGCGCACCGCGTGGTGGACGGCAACCAGCGCCGCCGAATCCGCCGTGTCCACGACCAGGCTCGGCCCGCGCAGGTCGAACCGGTCCGACACCCCGTTCGCGATCGTCGATGCGGCCACCCTGGCGTCGGCAAACCGCGCGAAGTCCGCAGCCGAGACGCCGGCGAACACCCCGGTCCGGCTGCCGCGCAGCGTGCCGGGCGCGATGCCGGCGTGCTCGAGCGCGGCCCACGTCGTCTCCAGGAGGATCCGCTGCCGCGGGTCCATCGCCGCGGCGTCGGCCGTGTCGATCCCGAAGAACGCGGCGTCGAACCCCGCCAGGAACGCACCCCCACGGTCGGGTGCCACGACGCCGGTCAGCAGCGCCCGCCACAGCTGGCCTGGCGACTCGACGCCGCCCGGCAGCCGGCAGCCGACACCCAGCACCGCGACCGGCTCACCGGCCCGGGGCCGCGGCCGGGTGTCCGGCTCGGCCAGCGCCGCGGCCAGCGCGGCGATCGACGGGTACCGCCCGAGCAGGCTCACTTGCGGCTCGCGGCCGAGCAGTTCGCCCAGCTCGGCGGCGACGGTCACCGCGTCCCGCGACGACAGCCCCAGGTCGGCCAGTGGGACCCGGGCGTCGACCGACTCCGGCGCGAGACCGGCGAGCCCGGCGATCCGCTCGGTGAGCCACCGGCGCAGCTCACCGGGGTCGGTCATCGCGGACCGTCCGGGGTGCGCGGGCCACCCGTGTCCGAAGTAGACAGACGTTCAGCGCTCGTGAGCATGGATTCCTCGCGCGTTTCTCGCGGTGACCGATGATCCACCGTATTTCCCGTGTTGAATCCCTGTCAACGAATCGAGAATGCGCGGAGATACTTTGTCATTCCGTTCACTGCGACACGGGCAACGCCTGTTGTCACCGTGACAGTCACGCGGCGGACATCCCCGTGACCCGCCACTTCCCGGCGACGCGCTCGGCCGTGACGCTCAGCTGAGCCGCGCCGGTGCTGTGCTGCCCGTCGCCTCTCGTGCCGGTCTGGTCGAGGAACACGAGCAGCGCCGCGCGGTCGCCGTCCAGCAGTTTCACGCCGGATGCGACGGCCGTCGAGGTGACCATGAGCTTCTGGTCGGCCGCGAGCTTGCGGACCTCGCCGAAGAGCTGGCCGTACTGCGCGAGAGCGGGGCCAGTGAGGAGGTCCTTCGCCGCTTGGTCATTCTTCGAAGGCGGGTCGTCGTAGCGGTAGGAGAACAGCGTCCCGAGCGCGGCGCTGATCTGTTTCCCGGCGTCCGCGGTGCCCGCGACATCGGAAAGCGCGGTGTTGTGCGCGACGACGGCGTTCGTGGTCCTCGCCTCGAGCGTGAACCACCCGGCGAGCACCGCCATCACGACCGCGACCGCGGCGAGCACCCGCGGCGCCCGACGACGAGGTTTCACGACCGGCGTCTCGACAGGTGCGGGGTCGTGGTGCCGCCCGGCGACCTTCACCGGGCGTTTCTTCGTGGGCACGGTCATGGCGCCTCCCCCGTCGGGACCTGGCCCAGCCCGGTGACCCGCCAGCCGTCGGGCCCGCGGGTCAGGTCGGCCTGGAAGCGGTTGCGTTTCGTGACGGCGTCCCCGCCTTCGGGTGCCACCACCAGCTCGACCGAGGCGATCAGCTTCGCCGTGCCCGCGCCGGTGTCCACTTCGGTCACCGCGGCGTCGGTCACCTTGCCGGTGGTGACGGTCTTCGCCTGCCCGATCCGGTCGAGACTCCCTTGCCGGTCGGCAGCCAGTTCGTCGTGCAGCGCGCCGCCCGACAGGTCCAGCCAGTGCTGGTACCCCGGCGCCGCCTGCCGGTAGTCCAAAGTGGTCAGTCCGGCGACGGCGGTCCGGCCGGCTTGCAGGGCGTCCTCCCGGACGACCGCCCGCGCGACACCGTCGTCGTGCGCCGCCTGCCACCAGGTGAACCCCGACCACCCCGCCGCCACGGTCGCCAAGACCGCGGCCACCCACGCGAAGATCCTCACGGCCGTCCTCCCGGTGCGTTCTGCGAACCCCGCACGTTCGTCGGGTCGCCCTTCGGCAGCGCACAACGCGCGGCCGTGTTCAGCGGGCGGGTCGAGGTGTCGAGGCCGTTGCGGTACGGCGTCGGGTACCCGCTCGTGCACGGCGGCGGGTCGAAGAACGTCAGCGACAGCCCGAAGTGCGCGCCGTCCGGACGCACGATCGCGGTGCCCGCGGCGACCGCTTGCGGCGCGGTGATCAGCAGCTGGCGAAGGCCGTCCTGGCGGGCTTCGAGGACGTCCGCGGTCGTCAGCAGGTTGGCGAGCAACACCCCCAGCTGTGGCCCGGAGTCGCGGATCAGCGCGCCGACCTCGTTCGCCGCCGCGGGCACCGCCGGGATGAGCGTGCGCAGGTCGCCGTCGGACTGTTTCAAGGTCGAGGCCAGGAGCTTCGCGTTCGCGCCGAACTCGCGGATCGCGTCGGCCTGCTGCACCTGGGTGTCGAGCACGACGTGCGCGTCGGTGACGAACCGGGTCAGCGGCGCGACGTGCGCGCTCGCCGCCTGCACGAACTCGATGCCGCGGCCGATGAGCTGGTCGAGCGCCGGGCCGGCGTCGAACGTCGCGTTGTACAGCTCGTCGACGACCGTACGCAGCGCGGGTTTGGGCACCGAGTTGGCGAACGAGTCCACTGTCGACAAGACGACGTCGACCGGCAGCGGGATCTTCGTGTCGGCCTGGGTGAGCACCGAGCCGTCCCGCAGCTTCGGCCCGCCGTCGGTGCGCGGCCGCAGGTCGACGTACTGCTCGCCGACGGCCGAGCGGTCGGCGACGACGGCCTCGGTGTCAGCCGGGACCGGCGCGGTGCCGGAGTCGATCTCGAGGTCGGCTTCCATGCCGGCCGGGGTCAGCCGCAGTTCGCCGACGCGGCCGATCGGCACGCCGCGGTAGGTGACCTCGGCGTTGGTGAAGATGCCGCCGCCGGTCGGGAACTGCGCCTTGACGGTGTAGCCGCGGTCGAAGAACACCTTGTCGAGGCCGGCGTAGGTGGCCCCGACGTAGGCGACGCCGAGCACCGCGATGACGACGAAGATCGTCACCTGGAAGCGCACGAACCGGGTCAGCATCAGTGGCCCACCTTGAGGAACCCGTTGAGGTAGTCGCCGCGGATCGTGTCGAGGGCGGCGTCCGGGAACGGGAAGGTGAAGATCATCTCCATCGCCTTCGGGAGCTTGTCCCCGGAGTCGGCAAGCCGCCGCAGCAGCGGTTCGAGGGCCTTGAGGTCGGCGACGAGGTCGTCCTTGCTGCGGTTCACCGTGTCGACGGCGACCGAGGTCAGCCCGTCGAGGGACTTGAGCATCCCGACCAGCGCCTCCCGCTGCTGGTTGAGGACGCCGATGCCGGGGGTCAGGCCGTTGAGCGTCGTGGTGATCTGGTCGGTGTGCGCGTCCAGCGTCTGCGCCAGCTTGTTGACGCTCTCGATGGCCCGCGTGATCTCGGTGCGATGCTCGTCGAGCCCTTTCACAAAGGTGTCCAAACTGGACAATAGGCTGCGCGCCGCCGTCTCGCGACCGCCGAGAGCTTCGTTGAGCTGGTGACTGATGTTCTGCACCTGAGCGACCCCACCGCCGTTGAGCAGCAGCGACAACGCGCCGAAGACCTCCTCGATTTCGGGCGTCAAAGTGGACCGGTCCAGCGGGATGGCCGCGCCGTCGAGGAGCCGGCCCGACGGTGTCGCGTCGTCCGGCGGGGCCAGCTCGACGAACTTCTCGCCGAGGATGCTGGCCTGCCGCAGCCGCGCGACGGCGTTGCCCGGCAGATCGACGTCGCCGTTGAGCAACAGGTCGACGCGCGCGCTGTGCCCGTCGGGCGCCAGCTCGACCTTGACGACCTGCCCGACCGGCACGTCGTTGACCTTGACCCCGGACTGGGGCACGAGGTCGAGGACGTTCGTGAAGCTCGCGGTGACGTGGATCGGGTGGTCGCCGAGCGCGGCGCCGCCGGGCAGCGGGATGTCGTAGACGCTGACCCCGCGTCCGCAGCCGGTGGTGACGAGCGCGAGGGTCACCACGGCGGCCAGCTTGACCAGGGGCTTCATTTCGGCTCCGGGAACTCGAGGAGGTTGCCGCGGCCGTCGATGGTCCCGTTCGCCTGGTCGTAGGCACCCAGCAGGTTCGTCAGGGCGTTCGGGGCCGCTCCGAGGGCTTCGGCGAGCGAGTCCTTCTGGTTCACCAGCACCTTCGTGACGTCGGCCAGCTTGTCCACATCGGACTGCACCTTGCCGCGGTTGTCCTTGATGAACCCCTGCACGACGCTCAGCGCCTGGGTCAGCTCGGTCAGCGCGCCGGAAAACTGGTCGCGCTGGTCGGCCAGGACCTGGCTGAGCGACGCGATCTGCGCGATGGCCTGCTTCACCTGGCCGTCGTTGGCGGCGAGCATCGCGGTGAACTCGCTGATGTTGTCGACAGAACCGAACAGGTCGTCCTTCGAGTCGCTGGCGGCACGCGCGAACTCGCCGAGGTTCTTGATCGCCGTGCCGATGGTCTGCCCGTTGCCGTTCAGGTACTCCGCCGACTTGGTCAGCACCTCGCTGACCGCGCCGTCCTTGTTCGCGCCCTGCGGGCCGAGCGCCGTCATCAGCTGGTTGAGGCTGTGGAGCAGGTCGTCGACTTCGACCGGCGTCGCGGTGCGTTCCCGCGGGATCGACGCGCCGTCGGCCAGCCGCGGCCCGCCCTGGTAGACGGGCGTGATCTGCACGTACCGGTCGGCGACCAGGCTCGGCGTGATGACGACGGCCCCGGCGTCGGCCGGCAGCTGGACGTCGGGCTTCAGCGTCATGGTCACCTTGACGTCGGTGCCGTTCGGTTCCACTTTGGACACCGAACCGATCGCGACGCCGAGCACGCGCACGTCCGAGTTCGGGTAGACCCCGACGGCGGCGGCGAAGTACGCGGTCAGCGTGCGCTCGCCCGGTGCGGTCGCGAGCGGCCACGCCGCCGAGACGGTCAAAGCGAGCAGCACGCCGAGCGCGAGCGCCCGCAGTCTCGTCCTCCGGCGCGCCCGTGCCCCCAGGTCGATGAGCTGGTGCGCCATCAGCGTCCCCCGTTCTTCGGTGGCAGGCAGCTGCCCGGCGTGGTGCCGGTGGGGATGAGCCCGCAGATGTAGGTGTCGATCCACCGGCCGTTGCCGACGGCGTTGCCGAGCAGCCGGTAGAACGGGCCGGCCAGGCGCAGGCTGTCCTCCAGCTTCCCCTGGTTCCGCTGCAGCACGGTGGCGACGCGGTCGAGCTGGTCGAGCGCCGGGCCGAGCGGCTTCTGGTTGTCCGCGACCAGCCCGCGCAGCTGGATCGAGAGGTTCTTGATGCCGCTGAACAGCTGCGCGATCGCGTCCTTGCGGGCGTTCAGCTCGGTGAGCAGCGTGTTGCCGTCGCGGATCAGGGCCTGGATCTGGCCGGAGCGCTCGCCGAGCGTCTTCGACACCTGGTTGGTGTTCTGGAACAACTTGACCAGTTCGTCGTCGCGGGACGCAAGCGTTTGCGACAGGGCGGCGATGCCGTCGAACGCGGTCCGGACGTCGCTGGGCGCGGACGCGCCGAGCGTGTCGGACAGCACGCGGAACGCCTGCGCGAGCTGGTCGGTGTCGATCGCCCCGACCGTGCTGGCCAGGTCGTTGAACACCTCGGTGACGTCATAAGGCGAGCTTGTCCGCTCGGCCGGGATCGGCTGGTCCGGGTTCAGCTCGCCGTTGCCGACCGGGTCGAGCACGAGGTTCTTCTGGCCGAGCAGGGTCTTGATCTTGATCGCCGCTGTGGTCCGGTTGCCGATCCAGGTGTCCTTCACGCGGAACAACACCTCGACGTGGTCGCCGGCCAGCCGCACGTCGGTGACCTCGCCGACCTTGACCCCGGCGACGCGGACCTCGTCGTTCGGCTTCAGCCCGGCCGCCTCGTGGAATTCGGCCTGGTACGTGGTACCGCCGCCGATGATCGGCAGGTTGTCGGAGAAGAACGTCGCGCTGCCGGCCAGTGCCATGACCAACGCGGTCACCACGCCGACGACGATCGGGTTGCGGCTGCGGAACGGCTTGATCCGGGGCGGTTTCATCGGCACCTCGCAGCCGTGACGGGGATACCCGGCGGCGGACCGCCCGGCGCCGGTTTCGCGTCGGTCTCCACCGAGCAGAGGTAGAAGTTCGCCCACGAGCCGTAGGAGAACAGCGTGCCGATCCGGTCGAGCTTCTTCGGCAGGTTGTCGATGAACTGCTGGAACACCGGGGTGTTGTCGGCCAGGTTCTTCGACAGGTCACCGAGCGCGGTGATGCTGTCCTTGAGCGGCTGACGTCCTTGCTGCAGCAGCCCGGCGGTGGCGGTGGTCAGCTCGCCGAGCCCGCCGATCGCCTGCCCGATCGGCTTCGCGTCCGCGGCGAGGCCGGTGACCAGCTGGGCCGTCGTGTCGACGAGCGCGTCGAACTGGTCGCCTTGGGCGTTGACGGTGTCGAGCACGGTGTTGAGGTTGCCGATCACCTGCCCGATCACGGCGTCCTTGCCGGCCAGGGTGGACGTCAGCGACGCCGTGTGCTGCAACAAGCTCTCGATCGTGCTGCCCTCGCCCTGCAGGACCTGGATGATCTCGAACGACAGCTGGTTGACGTCGTTCGGCGACAGGGCCTGGAAGAGCGGCTTGAAGCCGTTGAACAACGCGGTGAGGTCGAGCGCCGGCTTGGTCCGTTCCAAGGGGATCCGCGCGTCTTCGGCGAGGGTCGGTGACGTGTCGGTGGCGCCCGGGTCGACCGAGAGGTACCGCTGCCCGACGAGGTTGCGGTAGCGGATGGTGACCGAGGCCGACGCCGTGAGCCGGTGCGTGCGGTCGACGGAGAACGCGACGTCGGCCAGCCGGTGCTCGACGACGTGCACCTCGTCGACCTGGCCGATCCGGACGCCGGCCATCCGGACCTCGTCGCCGGGGTTGACCGACGTCGCGTCGGTGAACCGGGCCGTGTAGCCGATGGTGGCGCCGACGCCGGAGTTGGCGATGGTGATCGCGAGGATCCCGGTGGCGACCGCGGTCACCAGGAAGAAGATCAGGCCCTTGATGGCGGGACCGGCGACGCTCCTCATCGGACGGTCACCTCCGTTCCGCGCAGCGCCGGTCCGATCAGGACACTGCTCCAGTCCGGCACGTCGCCCAGCGTGGGTTTCAGCAGTTCGGCGACGAGCTGACGCTCACCCGGCGAGTTCGCCGGGCCGAGGTCGCCATCGGTGGCGCCCGAGGCCGCTGCCCCACCGCCGTAGCACTTCGGCCCGCCGGTGGCGTCGAACCGCGGGGTGTCGCGGCCGGGCACGTACTTGTCGCGCGGGTCCTGCACGGTGAGCGTCACGTGCAGGCCCGGCTGGTTCGTGCCCTTGCCGAGGGCTTTCTCCATCAGCGGTTTGAGCCGGTTCACCGCGTCGAACAGGCACGGGAACTCCGGCGAATATCGGGAAAGCAGCTCCAACGTGGGGCGGCTTTCGGCCGAGACGCCGATGATGTTGTCCTTGTTCTTCCGCAGGAAGTCGTTCAGGTGCCCGGTGGCGCTGGTGACGCTCGTGTAGAGGTTGTCGAGGTCCGCACGGGTGTCCACAATGGTCTTCGCGGTGGTCGAGAGGTCGGTCAGCGCCTGCAGGATGTCCGGCGCGGCGCTGGTGTAGACGTCGGCCGCGTTCGCCAGCCCGGTGATGTCCGCCTTGAACTGCGGCATCAGCGGGTTCACCTGGGCCAGGAGGTCCTGCAGCTTGACGATGCTGTCGCCGATCGGCTGCCCGCGGTGGTCGAGGGCTTGCGAGATCGCGCCGAGCGAGCTGTTCAGCTTCTGCGGCTGGACCGCCCGCAGCAGTGGCAGCAGGTCGCCGAGGACGCGTTCCAGCTCGATCGCGCTCGACGAGCGGTCCTGCGCGATGACGTCCCCCGCGCCGAGCTTCCCTTGTGGATGGTCGGGCAGGACGAGGTTGACGTACCGCTCGCCGAACACCGTCTTCGGCAGGAGCCGCGCGGAGACGTTCTGGGGCAGCAGGCCAATCTTCGCCGGGTCGAGCGCGAGGTCGATCTCGGCGCCCGTGCGCGTGCTGCGCACCGCCCGGACCTCGCCGAACGGCACGCCCTTGACCTTCACCTCGGCGGTCGGCCCGAGCTGGTTGCCGACCCGGTCCGCCCGCAGCGTCACCACTTCGGAGTCGTCGAAGTCCTTGTCGTAGATCGCCACCGCGAGATAGCCGAGCAGGACGAGCACGCCGAGGAACGCGACCCCGGCGAGCTGCGTGCCGAACCGGCTCATCCCGACACCTTCACCGTGGTCGTCGCGCCCCAGATCGCCAGGGACAGGAAGAGATCGAGCACGCTGATCAGCACGATCGACGTCCGCACGGCGCGGCCGACCGCGACGCCGACCCCGGCCGGGCCACCGCTGGCGCGATAGCCGTAGAAGCAGTGCGTCAGGATCACGCCGACGCTGAAGACGAGCACCTTGCCGAATGACCACAGCACGTCACCCGGCGGCAGGAACAGCGTGAAGTAGTGGTCGTAGGTCCCACCCGACTGTCCGAAGAAGACGACCGTGGTGAGCCGTGAGCCGAGGTAGGAGATCAACAACCCGATGACGTACAGCGGGATGATCGCGATGAACCCGGCGATGATCCGGGTGGTGACCAGGTACGGCATGCTCCGCACGGCCATCACCTCCAGCGCGTCGATCTCCTCGGAGATCCGCATCGCGCCGAGCTGCGCGGTGAACCCACTGCCCACAGTGGACGAAAGCGCGAGCCCGGCGACGAGCGGCGCGATCTCGCGGGTGTTGAAGTACGCGGTGAGGAACCCGGTCATCGCCGAGATGTTGATCTGGTTGAGCGCACTGAACCCCTGCAGGCCCACGGTGACGCCGGTGAACACGCACAGCCCGACCATCACGCCGATCGTGCCGCCGATCACCGCGAGCGCGCCGCTGCCGAACGTCACCTCGGCCAGCAGCCGGACGACCTCGCGGAAGTACCGCGTGACCGCGAGCGGGACGGCCGCGAGCGCGCGGACGTAGAAGAGCAGCTGGTCGCCGAGGTCGAACAGCCGGTCACCGGGTTTGCCGAGGATGGCCACTCAGGTCCCCTTCGCCGGAACGAGTTGCAGGTACAGGGCGGTGAGCACGGTGTTGACGAAGAACAGGAGCAGGAAGGTGATGACGACCGACTGGTTGACGACGTCGCCGACGCCTTTGGGGCCGCCCTTGGGGTTCAGCCCGCGGTAGGACGCGACGACCCCGGCGAGGTACCCGAAGATCACCGCTTTCACCGAGCTGACGACGAGGTCGGGCAGCTGCGCGAGGGCGTTGAAGCTGGCCAGGTACGCGCCGGGCGTGCCGCCCTGGATGATCACGGTGAAGAAGTAGCCGCCGAGCACGCCGACCACGCTGACCAGGCCGTTGAGCAGCACGGACGCGCAGACGGCAGCCTGCACCCGCGGCACGACCAGACGCTGGATCGGCGAGACGCCGAGCACCTCCATCGCGTCGATCTCCTCGCGGATGCTGCGCGCGCCGAGGTCGGCGCAGATGGCGCTGCCGCCCGCGCCGGCGATGATCAGCGTCGTCACGATCGGGCTCGCCTGCTGCACGACGGCCAGGACACTCGCCGCGCCGTTGAACTGCTGGGCGCCGATCTGGCTGGTGAGCGAGCCGAGCTGCAGCGAGATCACCGCGCCGAACGGGATCGAGACGAGGATCGCCGGCGCGATGGACACGCTGGCGATGAACCAGAACTGCTGGACGAACTCCCGCACCTGGTACGGCCGGCGGACCATGGCGACGATGATGTCGAGGCCCATCGCGCACATGCGGCCGAACTCGCGCAGGCCGTTCGCGGCCCGCTGCTGCACTGGGGTCGTCATGTCTTGCACCCCGTGCTGAAGCACCGCAACGTGAGGTTCGAGACGAAGGTGTTGCCCGGACCGGAAACCAGACCGGTGAGCAACCGGCTCAGGTCTTCGTGGCCGACGCAGCCGGCGAAGGGCGGCGCGGTGAAGGTGGAGGTCACCTTCACCGGCGGGGCCGGCAGCGAGATCGGCACCAGGGCCTTGATGGTCACCGCGGCGGGCTGGGCCGTCCGGCAGTCCGGCCCGACGTCGAGGGTCTTGCCGTCCACCTTCGCGTCCGAGAGCTTGATGAACACCTTCGCGGTCACGTTCGTGTCGGCGCAGATGTTCGTTTGCGTGGCCTTGCAGTCCTTGTCCTTGCCCGTGTGCACCGTGGCCGTTCCCGTGGCGTCGCCGTCCGGGATGATCTCGACCCGGCCGGTGGTGGCCATGAACCGGAACGCCACGAAGTACCCGTCCGCGGGCGGGATGTTCAGCTTTCCGGTGATCGGCACGGTGTTGGTGAGGCCGCCCAGCGCGCCGTCGAAGGTGCCCGGCGGGAAGGCGATGTCGGAACCGAGCTTGGCCACGTGACTCGTGGTCGGCTGCCGGGCGTCCCCGAGGGTGAAGCCGAAGGGGATCTGCGTGGCCGCGGCCTGCGGCACGTTCTCGCCCGGCGCGGCTTTCGCGGCACCGAGCGAGAACGCGGCCAGTACCAGCACGGCTGGCAGCGACAACCGGGTCAGCAGAGTCATCCGGACTTCCTCATCGAAGGTGGCCTTTCCGAAGCTACTGACGATTCTCATTGCGGGATAAGGGTTTTCTCATTCTTGTCACGCGGGTCTGCGTTTTCGCGCCGCTACCTCACTTCTTGGTGAGGGTCACCTCCAGCTTGTTGCCCGGGCCGGACGTGATGCCGGAGATCAGGCCGGTGAGGAACCCGCAGCCGGTGAACCGCGGGATGCCGTACGTCGCGCTCAGCTTGCCGCCCTTGAGCGGGTCGAACCCGGGGGCCGAGGCGAGCGGGACGTCGGCCGGCTTCACCGTGTGGCAGGAGTTCGACGACAGGATCGGGAACCCGAACACGCGGACCTTGGTGAGCTGGACGTCCACCTGCGCGGTCGCCTTGACCGCACCGCCGGTGAGCGTGCCGTTGATCGCGCCGACCTGGGCGAGCTTCACGGTCGCGGACGCCGGGATGAAGCCGAGCACGCGAAAGTCCACATCGGACTTGGGCAGCGCGAGCCGGGCCCCGAACTTGCCGGACGCGGCGTCGAGCTTGGCGTCGAGGCTGCCCGGGCCGAGCGACAGCGTGGCGTGCAGCTGCTTGAGGGTCGACTTGCCCTTCACCGAGTACTGGACGTCGATGCCGCCCGGCGGCGTGGTCGGCTGGGTCGTCGGCGGTTCTGTGGTGGGCGTCGTGGGCTCAGTGGTGGGGGTGGTCGGTTCCGTCGTCGGCGTCGTGGGTTCCGTCGTCGGGGTCGTCGGTTCCGTCGTGGGCGTGGTCGGCTCGGTCGTCGGCGTCGTGGGTTCCGTGGTCGGAGTCGTCGGCTCAGTGGTGGGCGTGGTCGGCTCGGTGGTGGGTGTGGTCGGTTCCGTCGTGGGAGTCGTCGGTTCCGTCGTCGGCGTGGTCGGCTCCGTGGTCGGAGTCGTCGGCTCCGTGGTCGGGGTCGTCGGAGTCGTGGGTTCCGTCGTCGGGGTCGTCGGCTCGGTGGTCGGCGTCGTCGGTTCCGTCGTGGGCGTGGTCGGGGTCGTCGGCGTGGTGGGCGTCGTGGTGCCGCCCGCCGGCTTGACCTCGAACGTGCCCAGCAACTGGTTCTGCCCCGGCACGGCGATGCAGTCCGAGGTGAACGTGCCGAGGTCGGTCGGCTGCCCGTCCGCGGTGCGCGGGGTCATCGTGGTGCTGAAGTTCCCGACCGTCACCGACGCGGTGCCCGGGCTCGGGAACGTCACGGCCGGCGCCTTGCCGCTGCTCTTGACGTGGAACGCGCCCGACGGCGGCACCGGCGTCGACGCGATGGTCAGCGGCAGGTTCAAGTTCAGCGTCTTGTCGACCGGGTACTTGAGCTGGGCCGCGGCCTTCGCCGAACCGTCCAGCGACGTGGAACCGACCAGCGCCAGGCCCTCGGTCGCGGTCTCCGGCACGGTGACGTCGACGTCGAACGTGATCGGCGTCGACGACGCGCCCGCGACGGCGTCGTCGGGCAGGTTGGTGTCGATCTTGACCGCCAGGACCTGGTCGCCGATCAGCGGGAACGGGCAGTTGTAGTTCAGCGTCAGGCTCACCGGCGCGGCCTGCGTCGGCCCCGCCCCGACCAGGGCGACGGTCGCCGCGATACCCGCGACCGTCGCGACGGCGAGGCCGTAGGCGGGCTTTCTCGACTTCCACGAAAACTTCACGGCTCGTCACCTCGGGGAATGGGGGAATTTCAGCGAAAAGTACCTCCCTAAAACCGGCTTAACAAGCTGCCCCGAATTCTTTGTCACGCGCAGGGGATCGACGTCCTCGCGAAGGGTCACGCAGGTCAGCGGTTGTCACATGCGGACGGTCGGCGGCCACGAAAATTGTCATGCACACGGCGAATGGCGGCCATCTTCTTGCCCGCAACCACGCCGTCCGGATACCTTTTTTCCGGGCAGGGAAAGGAGCGGTCATGAACCAGCCGGTCATCGCCGTGACTGACCTCGCGAAGCACTACGGCGAAGTCACCGCGCTCGCCGGGATCAGCCTCAGCGTCGCCCGCGGCGCGATGCTGGCGGTCCTCGGCCACCACGGCGCCGGGAAGACGACGCTGATCGACATCCTCAGCACGCGCGTCCGGCCGAGCGCCGGCACCGCCCGCGTCTGCGGCTACGACGTCGTGCAGCGCGGCCGCGCGGTGCGCCGGCGGATCGGGGTGACCGGGCAGTTCGCCGCGGTCGACGACGCCCTGTCCGGCCGCGGGAACCTCGTGCTGATCGCCCGGTTGCTGGGCGCGAGGCCGCGGCAGGCGCAGGCGCGGGCCGCCGAGCTGATCGCGTCGTTCGGCCTCGAAGGCGCGGCCGACCGCGCGGCCGGCACCTACTCCGGCGGGCTGCGGCGGCGGCTGGACCTGGCCGCGGGCCTCGTCGGCGCGCCGCAGGTGCTGTTCCTCGACGAGCCCACCACCGGCCTCGACCCGGTCAGCCGGTCCGGGCTGTGGTCGGTCGTCGAGGGGCTCGCGGCGCGGGGCACGACCGTTGTGCTGACCACGCAGTACCTCGAGGAGGCCGACCGGCTGGCCGACCACGTCGTCGTCCTCGGCTTCGGCCACATCACCGTGTCGGGAACGCCGTCACAACTCAAGGCGCGGCTCGGCAACCGGGCGGCGACGCTCACCTTCGGCACCGAACTGGCGTTGCGGCGCGCGGTGGACGCGTTGACGCGCCTCGGTCTCGCCGCGGGCCGCACCGGGCTGGTGCTCTCGGTGCCGCTGAGCGGGCCGGGCGACATGCCGGTGCTGGTGCGCGCGCTCGACGCGGCCGGCGCGCCGCTGCGGGACCTCACCGTGACCGAGCCGACGCTCGACGACGTCTACCTTTCCCTGCACCGGACGGCGGTGACGTCGTGACGCAGGCCCGGCACCGCGCGGTGGCCGCCCTCGCGGACCCGGCGGTCTGGCCCGAATCCGGTTTCTGGACGCAGGTCCACGTGCTGGCGGCCCGTTCGCTGCGGACGGCGTTCGGCGACCGCCGGCTGGTCTTCTTCGGACTGTTGCAGCCGGTGGTGCTGCTTCTGTTGTTCAGCCAGGTGTTCAGCGGCGTCGGGGCGCTTCCGGGCGTCGCGGCGTACCAAGGTTACGTGAACTTCCTGGTGCCGGCGACGCTGGTCAACATCGCGATGACAACGGCGATGAGCTCCGGCGCGGGCCTGCTGGCGGAGATCTTCGGCGGCTTCACCGGACGGCTGCGGTGCCTGCCGATCTCGCTGTTCTCGGTGCTGGTGGCCCGGACCCTGGCCGACTCGGCCCGGCTGGGCGTCCAGCTGGTGGTGACGGCGCTGGCGAGCGTGGTCTTCCTGGGCTTCCGCCCGGCGGGCGGGGTGCTCGGCCTGGGGCTGGCGCTGCTGCTGACGCTGGTGGTCGGCTGGTGCCTGAGCTGGGTGTTCGTCGCGATCACGACGTGGCTGCGCAAGGCCGAGACGCTCCAGGCGGCGTCGTTCGTGGTGATGTTCCCGCTGATGTTCTCCTCCAGCGCGTACATGCCGCTGGACACGATGCCGGCGTGGGTCCGCGCGGTCTCGGCGGTGAACCCCCTGACTTACGCGATCGACGCAACCCGGGCCCTGGCGTTGGCCCGCCCGATCGGCTGGTCCCTGGCCGCAGCCCTGGCCATCGCCGCAGTAGCGGCAGCAGCAGGCTCTTCTCTAGCTGCCCGAACCTTCCGCTCCCACACGTAACTCGCGTGATTGGACACGTGATTGGCGTGATTGAAGCCGGAACTCGCGAGTTTCGGCTTCAATCACGCGAGTTCCGGCTCTGATCACGCGAGTTACGTGTGGGTTGCTGCCGCTTCTGCGCCGCCGGCGTCCGGCTGGACCTCGACGTGCCGACCTGGGTCGACCAGCTGCTCGGCAGCTTCGTCCAGACCGATCCGCGGCTGGTCCAGCTCTCCTGGCTCCTGCCTCAACCCGCGCCGAGGCACACGAACGGCCGGCGGAACGGGTCGACGGCGATCGCGTCGGCCAGGGCCAGTGCCGGGCTGTCCCGGACGGCCAGCGCGCGGTAGTAGTCGTCCATCGCGGCGGCCGAGGCCAGGTCGCCGACGCGCGACAGCGGCGCGATCACCGTGCGGGACCCGCTGGCGAGCAAGGCGCTGGCGAAGCCCAGGGCTTCGTCACCCGGCCGGATCCGGTTCAGCGCGAGCTCACACGCGGCGAAGACGACCTGGCGCGGCGGTTGCCGCAGCCCGGCCATCTCGTGCCCGAAGAGAGCGCCGTCGGCGAGTTCGAGGCGGGAGAACAGCGCGTTCTCCGGCTCGTGCGCGCCGTGCGCGGCGAAGTGGGCGAGCTTGGCGCCGTCCATCGCGCGCAGCACCGACTTCACGGTGGCCTTGGCGCCGGTCATGGTCGTCGCGGTGCGGTAGTGGGTGGTCAGCTTCTCCAGCTCGCCGCGCGCGCCGGCCAGCCCGGGCCCGCGGACGAGCACGATCTTGCGGGCGCGCGTCAGCTTCGTCCGCTCGGCGGCGAGCCACGCGGTCGCCGACGGTGCGACGACGGTGGGCCGCCCCCGCAGCCCGGGCAGGACGCCCCACGGCACGGCGTAGAGCGGCCCGGTGGGGACGATGACCAGCTCGCGGTCGCCGAACACCTCGGCCAGCGGCTGGATGAGCTGGGCGTCGAGCTTGTCGGCCTGCTTGCGCGCGGAGGCCATGACGACCTCGGCCAGCCGTTCGGGCAGGTTGTCGGGCGCGAGGGCGTCGAGGTCGACGTTGAGCACCCGCGCGGACTCGGCGGCGGCGCCGGCGGACCCGAGCCGCACGAGCCGGCACTCACCCCCGGCGACGACGACGGCGACGAGCTCGTCCCCGGAAGCCGCGAAGCTGACCAAGGCTCGCTTCCCGAGCTGCGCGACGACCTCGCCGAGCCCGGCCACCGGCCGCGGCCGGCCCCAGCGCCCGGTGTGCCAGCCGAGCCGCTGGGCCTCCCGCAGGCGCTCGTTGTACTTGGCCCGCAGGCCGGCGATGGGGTGGCCGTCGTGCTGGGCTTCCTGGATGGCCTGCCCGAGGCCCCGCACCTCGGCCACGCGCGCGGCCAGCTCGGGATCGGTCCCGGCGGAGAGCGGTTCGTAGCGGTAGGTCTGGGCGCGGGTCCGTTCGAGCCAGACGAAGAGCCGCCGCGCGTCGTGGCGTTCGAGCACGAGCTTGACGGCGAGGTCGGCGAGCTCCTGGCCGTGCAGAGCGGTACCGGACACGAGGTCCAGCCCACCCATCCGGTCCCGGACGGCGTCGAGCTCGGTGAGCCCGGACCGGATCTCGGTGAGCGCCTTGGCCCGGCTCCCCTGGGCGACGGCCAGCTCGGCCCGGCAGAGGCGCCGCAGCATCCGGAAGTCGATCGGCGTGAGCTGCCCGGGACGCGGGACCAGCTGAAGGGTTTCGACGGCGCGTTTGAGGTTGCCGCGCCGGATGTCCAGGCGGACGGCCAGCATCCGGGCGGTGGCGGCCTGGTCGGTGAGCTGGGGAGTCGGCATCTTCGCGGCGAGCCGGAGCGCCCGCGTCGGCAGGGCGGCCGGGATGTCGCCGGCGCGGAGAGCGTCGCGCGCGTCGGCCTGCAAGCCGGTCAAGGTGGCATTGGCGATGCAGGTCTGACAGCCGACGCGCAGCATCTTGCGGCGGCCGGAGTCGGCCATCTGCCGCGCGAGCTCGATCTCGTCGGTCATCAAAGCGGCGGAAGCGCGGTACAGCTCGGCGCGCGCCACCTCCCGGGTGATGCTCTGTTCGGCGACCAGCTTCGGCAGCACCTCGTCCAAGTGCGCGCCCGCCTCTTCGGCGAGCCCCGCCGCCAGCAAGGCCTCCGCCTGCTCGAAGCGCAGGCCCTCCGGAACGTCCAGCTCCAGCGCGCGGTAGCTGCGCTCCGCCATCTCGTACAGCCGGAGAGCTTCGGGGACGTCGCCGGTGCGCAGGGCAAGCATGCCCATGGTGCGCCGCATGTCGGCGGCGACCGTGCGGAGCTCGTACTTCTCGGCGAGCTCGAGCGAACGGTTGAGGTCCGCCTGAGCCTCGCTGACGTTCCCCAGCCGGATCTGGACCCACGCGCGCGACGACAGGGTCTGGACGAAAGCCCCCATCCGCGTCTCGGGCGCCGGGCCGTTCGCCAGCCGGTACTCCTGGTGCGCGACGGAGATGTCGAACGAGCCCAGGCTTTCCTCGTTGCGGCCGACACTCATCAACCGGGCCGCGTAGTTGTGGTTGAGCGAGCCGTTGAGCTCGGCTTGGAGGACGGCGTCCGGTACCGCGTTGATCAGCAACCGGACATCGTCGAGCCCGGCCAGGCCCGCCGAGAGGTCACCGCTGATCTCCGAGGACAGCGCGGCCATCAGGCTGGCCAGCCGGATCCGGGTGACCAGCCAGTCGGTCCGGTGCTCCTGCGCGACGGGGTGGATCGAGTCCAGCATCGTCATACCGCGACGCAGCAGCCGGACTCCCTCCCGGTAATGCTTCAGGCAGGACCCTTCGGCTGCTTGTCGCTGAAGGCCGCGGACCGTCTCGATGACTTCGGTCGGGTCCAGGTTCGTCACAGGCACACTCCTATGACATCACAGCAAGTCGCAGAAAGAAGCCCGCCTGCCAAGCGAAGATCGGCAGGCGGGCGATCACGAATCGGTCAAGCTCAGGACTTGACCACTTGGTAGCACGGGTTCCCGCAGTTCGGCGTCACGACCGGACCGTCCTTGAGCGGCGGGTGGTCGATGTGCACCCAGCCGTGCTCGTCCGGCTCCGTGTGCGGGACCACCGGTCCGGCCTTCTCGACCGGCTCCGGGGTTTCTTCAGGCTTGGTGTCCGTAGGCGTCGACATGGTCGATCTCCTCTCCCCTGGGGATCTGCATGGGGCCGCTCGCCGTGACGGTGAGTCCCCCTCGCGAGGCCCTCTCCCCGCGAATGGGCCAATAGTTTCACAACGGCGCAATGATCGGGAGGGTTTTCGCTACAGAAAGTCAGTCCGACCGGGGTGATCAGGCCAAACGCCCGGGCTGGAACGTCCTAACGAGTGAACTCTGTAACAAGGTCTGTGGGCGACGTGCATCCCGCCGGGTGGCTTCGCTCGGCGACGCCGGCTGCTTGAACCGGCCCGAGGGTGCGAGCGGCGGCTTGCTCGGCTCCTGGGCGGAGCCGAGCTGCTTGGCCTATGGGCGAGGGCCAACTTCGGGCATCGACGGTGCCGACTGCTCGCCGAACCGGCGCGCCCCGGCATGCTCACCGAGGCGAATCCGGCCCAGCCGCCGCTCTCGACGCAGCCCAGCCTCGGCCCACCGCCCGCCAGCGCACGCTTCCGGCCAGCCGCGCGCCCGGCCTCGCTCGCCTGCGCTCGTCGAGTCACGACAACCCGGCCAGCTCTGCGACTTGACCGGCCTCACGCCCAGCCGAGTCGCGGCACCCGGCAAGTCCGCGGTGTCCTCCTCGAGTGGTAGCACCCGCCGGGCCTGCCGCAGCGAAGCTCGCCAACCCCTCGCCGCCCTCCGGCACCCCTCGCTCGGTGATCCTTTCGGGCGTGCGCCCGCCACTCTCCTGGCCGCCCGGCCAGGAGAGTCCTTTGTGGACCGCTATCTCGTCATGCCTGCTGGTCGGTCACCGCCTTGTGGATCGCGCCTACCAGCCGGGTGTTCTCTGGGGCCGCTCCGCCCGGGAACGCGAACCGGCGGCGGTTGTAGCCGTATGCCAGGCCGCTGCGGGGGTCTGCGAACGCCTGGGAACCCGCCGCGCCGCTGTGGCCGAACGCTCCCTGGCCGAGGACCGGGTAGTCGTCCGAAACAACTGCGAAGCCGAGGCCGAATGCGTTGTGGTTGCGGGTTGACAGGTCGTCTCCCGTCGAATGGATCTGGGCGAACTCTGCCGCCGTCTCCGGGTTCAGGAGGGGCTCAGAGCCGCTGATCGCCGCCGCGTACATGCCGGCCAGGCCGCGTGCTGATGCCACGCCGCCGACCGAGGCCGGGCTCAGGCTGCGGACCAGCTTGAGGTTCGGGAGGTCCCAGAGCTCCGGGGCCTTCGGGTGGTTGCGGTTGAAGGCGATCCCGGTGATGCTGTCCGGCCCCGTCGCGTTGGCCTCCAGCTCGGCCAGCTGCTCCGGCGTCGGCAGCATCGGTTGCGTCGTCAGGAACCGCGGCTCCAGCTCCTCCGGCAGCCCCAGGTAGAAGTCGAGGCCGAACGGCTTCCGGACGCGCTCCTCGTAGTGCTCCTGGATGCTGCGGCCGGTGACGCGTCGGACGACCTCGCCGGTCAGCGCGCCGATCACCAGCGCGTGGTAGCCGAACGCCGTGCCGGGGCGCCAGTACGGCCGCTGCGGGGCGAGCCGCTCGGCGATCACGCGGTCGTCGGCGATCTCGTCGGCCGTGAAGCCGGTGTCGGCGCCCACGACGCCGGCGCGGTGCGCGAGCAGCTCCCGCAGGGTGATCGCGGCCTTGCCCGCCGCGCCGAACTCCGGCCAGTAGTGGCTGACCCGCTGGTCGAGGTCGAGCACGCCGTCCTGGACGAGCAGCGCCACCACCAGGTGCGCCGCGCCCTTGGTCGAGGAGAACACGCCGGTCAGCGAGTCGGCGGTGATCTCGGGGCCGGTCCACAGGTCGACGACGCGCTCGCCGTCGACGTGCGCGACGAGCTGGGCGGCGTAGTCACCGCCTTCGCCGGTTGCCACGGCGGCGAACTCCTCGCGCACGGACTCGAACCCGTCGGCGACGGTCCCCTGGATCTGCTCGGACGACATGGCGGCTCCCTCAGTGATCTTTCGCCTGCGCCTGGAGTCAACCCGCGCGGCGGCGGGGTATTCCGCGTAACACCGGGGAGTCCGGCCGAGATGTTCCCGGCATGGGGGCACCGGAGTTCGAGGCTGAACCGACCGAGACCACGCGGCCCGGCCGCGGCCTGGCGATCGCGTCGGTCGCGATCGGCGCGTCCGGGCTCACGCTCGCGGTCGCCACCTGGGCGGCCTGGCTGATCGTCCGGCCGCCGGTCGTGGCCGCGTGGGCGTACTCCTGGGTCGCGCAGACGTTCGTGCTGGTCCTCGGCGCACTGTGGTTCGCGCTGCTGCCGATCAGCGTGCTGGCGCTGGTCTTCGGCGTCTACGCGGGTGCGCGCACCGGCCCCGGCCCGGGCCGGATCGGCGCCACGCTCGCCGTCATCACCGTGCTGCTCGCCTTGTCGGGAGCCGCGGTGTTCGCGACGACGTCGTGGCGGCAGGTCGGCCCGCCCGTCGCCTACTTCGACACCCAGCCCGGCCCGGCCCGGTAGAAGTCCCGCGCCGGCGGGTACCACCGGATCATGAAGCTGACCTCCACCGTGCTCGGCGCGCCGGAACCGCGCGCACTCGCCGAGTTCTACTCGAAGCTGCTCGGCTGGCCGATCAAGACCGACGAACCGGAGTGGGGTGACGCTGCGCCCGGACGACGGCGGCGCCGGGTTGTCGTTCCAGCTCGAGAGAGAGCACATCCCGCCGGCGTGGCCGCCGGCCGGCGGCGCCCAGCAGATGCAGCTGCACCTGGACATCGAGGTCGACGACCTCGACACGGCGACGGTGGCCGCGACCGCCGCGGGTGCCGTGGTCGCGGACTTCCAGCCGCAGGAGGACGTCCGCGTCTGCTTCGATCCGGCCGGGCACCCGTTCTGTCTCTGGACCCGCGCATGAGGTGACGCCCCGCGTTCGTCCGGTCACAGGATCCGCTATGTTCGCCTGAGGTCCTGTTTCCGGCGAACGGAGTTGAGTCCTGTGGGGGTGCACCGGATCTGGCACCACGGACTGGTCCCCACCGAGGGAAAACGCCCCCTGGACGCCTTGCGCAGCAGGCTGATCACCCGCCAGCGGCAGCACGACGACTACACGATCGCCGATCTCGGCTCCTCCGACGACGGCGGTTCGCGCCGCTGCGACCTGAAGTTCGGGTGGACGGGCGGCGAGGGCCGCTACTCCGTTCAGGTATTGCTTTCGCTGTGCTACCACGCCGGCGAAGACCGCGTGGCGTGGCTGCTGGCCGCCGCGTGCACGCGGCCGTGGCGCAGCTGCCACGACGCGCCGGCGCACCGGATCGGGCTGGAGGAGCTCGGCGCGAGCGGGAGCGACGAGATCCCGATCGAAGCGCCGGTGCTCGCGATGCGCGGCTGGTCTCGCCAGGAATGCGACCGCGTCGCGGAACTGCTGGGCGAGGCGCTGGTGGCGCCGTGGCGGACGTCGGCGGTGCTGATGCTCACCGAACCGCCGACGGACCCCGTCGACGGCTGGCCCGGCCTCGTCAACGTCTTCGACGTCGACGACCGCTTCCGCCGCACCCTCAACCAGCACGTGCCCCTCGGCTACGAGGTGCCGCAAGGCGCGCGGCTGTACGCGCCGCTGTGCGACCAGCTCCCGGACTTCGTCGAGACCGCCAGCCCGGTGTCCGGCGAGGCGCTCCAGGGCGCGATCACGCGGCTGCTCCAGACGCGCGGCCGGACGCCGCTTCCCGAGGAGTGGGCGGAGGTGCCGAGCGTGAAAGCGTGGTACGCCACGGATCCGTTCGACGCGCCGGAACGGGAACCGGACGCGGAGCTGACGGAGAAACTGGACCGCGCCGAGCGCGAGCTGGCGGAGGCGCGGGGCGTGATCACGATCCTGCGCAAGAGGTCGAAGGCCGACGCCGAGGACCGGGACCGGCACGCCGGCGAGGTGAAGGTGCTCCGCCGCCGGCTCGAGGAACTCTCCGCGATCGACCTCGGGTGCCTGCGGACGCAGCTCGCGCAGCTGCAGGGGGAGGTGGACGACTACGCGCGCGCGTTCGAGGAGACGGAGGCCGAGCGCGACGAGCTCAGACGCGTGAACGGGCTGCTGGCGGGCACGCTCGCCCGCTACCACGACGCCGACGACGAGGTCGCCGCCGCCGAGCGGCCGCCCGAGGAGTTCCCGAGCTTCGCCGACCTGATCGGTGCCGCCACGGCGACGCTCAAGCACCTCGCGATCACGGCCGAGGCGGCACCGGCCGCGATCCTCGACCACCACCCGAAAGCCGGCGCCTGGCGACGCAAGGCGTGGGACGCGCTCCGCACGCTCGACGCCTATGCGTGCGCCCGGACCAGGTTGCTCGGCGCGGGCCAGGATCCCGGGCCCGGGCTGTCGGACGTGCTCGCGTTCGCCCGCACCGGCCAGCCTGGTTCGCTGATCAGCGCCAACATCATCGCCCTGGCCGAGTCGGACACGGTGACCACGAACGAACGGCTCCGCCAGGCGCGGACGTTCCGCGTCGACCCGCGGACGAACCCTTGCGGCCGCGACTACTTCGGCGCCCACATCGCCCTGGAGCGGTTCAAGTCGCCGGCGCCGCGGCTGCACTTCCTCGACGACACGGACGGCACGGGCACGGTGTACGTCGGGTACCTCGGTGCCCACCTGCCGACGTCGAAGACCAACTGAGCGAGAATCGCGCGCATGACGGAGATCGCGCGGAAGCACCTGGCCTACTGCTGGATCGCCCGCGGCGACCGGGTGCTGTTCCTCCGGCGCGGGCCCGGCGTGTTCCTTGCCGGACGGTGGGAACTGCCCGGCGGGACGGCCGAGCCGGGCGAGGCTTTCGAGGCCACCGCCGTCCGGGAAGCGGCGGAAGAGACCGGGTTGCGGGTCCGGGTCACGGGTGAGCTCGCGCGCGATTCCTGGCCGGACGTCGCCGGGCGCGCGATGGAGATCCACGCTTTCGTTTACACGGTGGAAGAAGACGGCGCCGGAGATGTCGTGCTCAACCCGGAAGAGCACGACGACTTCGCTTGGCTTGCGCCGGAGGAAGCCAAGCGGCTCGAGATGGCGGAGCATTTTCGCCGGCTGCTGTGATCGCCGCGGGTGCGGCGACGGTCTTCGGTGGCCGAACAGGGGAAGAGTGGTCATGCCTCCGACATTACCGAACACACGTGCGAAGATCATCGCTGAATCGGGTGAAACCCGGACGACGTGACAGCGCGGAGATTTCCGTTGCAGTGCAAGGGAAACGGGCGTAGGCAGCCCCCGATTTCCACGCTACCGGAAGGCACCGACAAAAACGGCCCAGGGAACCCCCGGATTCCACGTTACTGGGCGGCACCGACAAAAAAGCGGGCCTACCGGGGAACCAAATACCTCAGCAGCACACTGCTTCCGTCCGTGAGCACCGAAGCCAGCTCCAGCTTCGCCGGGTCGATCGCCCCGCCCACCGCCGCCCGGCCCGACGCTCCCGCCACCAGGAACGGCGCCACCGTCAAGCGGAACTCGTCGACCACTCCCGCTTCGATCAGCGATCCGAACAGCCTGGGCCCGCCCTCGCAGTCGATGCGGCCCAAGCCCTCGGCCGCCAGCGTCGCGACCACCTCCGACGCCGACACCTCCGAAGCACCCACGACGAACACCCGGGCCCCGTTCGCCGTCCATTCGTCACGCAACGCCGAGGGGGCCGCCGCGGAGGTGAACACCAAGGTCGGGACCGCCGCCTTCGTGATCACCGGGGCGTCCGGGGGCAGGGAGCGGCCCGTCGTCACCACCGCGACCGGGGCGATCGGGGCCAGCCCGAACCGGCGGCGGCGCTCGGCCGTGCGCTCGTCGGGGCGCATGCCCTCGAACCCCTCCGCCATCGCCGTGCCCGCGCCCACCAGCACCACGTCCGCCAGGTCGTTGCCCAGCCGGTAGACGATGCGGTCGGCCCGGGTCGACAGGCTCGCCGACCGGCCCTCGACCGTGATCGCGCCGTCCGTGCTGGACACGAAGTTGACCGCGACCCACCGGGGGCCGTCCGGGTACCGGTAGAGCTGCTCCAGGTCGTGGTCGTCGAGGCCGCGCTCGACCGGCCAGATCTGCCGGATCACTCCCATCGGACCGCCTTCGCCGGCGAGCGCGTGCCCGCGATGCTCGCCGCCATCTCGGCCACGTGCCTCGTCGCGCGCACGTGCCGGGTCCGGATGATCGCCGCCCCGGCCGACGCCGCGAGCGCCGTCAGCGCCAGGCCGCCGGGGGTCCCGTCGCCCGCCACCTCCACCAGCACCGGCACGTCCTGCGGAAGCGAAAGCGCCGTCCGCAGCACGCCGACGTCCAGCACGAAACCCGGCAGATCCACCACCGAAGATCCGGCGTAGCCCGCCCCGAACCGCGCCGCGACCTCGGTGAGGTCGGTCCGCGCGAGGATCAGGTCGGCGCCAGCCGCACAGCACGCGGCAGCCACCGAAGCGTCGGCCGTGTCGACCGCTAGACCGAGATCCGGGAACTTCGAGCGCGCCCACGCGACCTGGGGTTCGACGCCGGTTCCGGCGAAACCCACGAGATCGGCGCCGTCCTCGACGGCGCTCAGGACCGCTTCCCGCGCCGCGTCGGGCTCCGGGAGCACCTGGACCGCGGCCAGCACCAGCGCGCGGTCACGACTCAACCGGCGGCCCCGCACGACGAGGTCGGGGGTCTTCATCGCGCTCTCCCTGCTGGACATCCGGGCGTCCCGATCATAAGCGAGACCAGCGGGTGAGCACTCTTCGCCGGCAGGTGGCGGGGCCTCGTCGCCGGGCCACCCGACCGTGGCGGAACTCCTCAGGAGGCGATGGCCTCGTTGATCGCCAGCAGCTCCTGGGCGGTGCGCGTGGCGGTGAACTCGATGACTTCGTAGCGGGCGAGGCGCCGGATGACGAACGGGTCGCTGGCGAGCACCGCGTCGAGCTTGCCGCGCAGCACCGACCGCGTGAGGATCACGTGGTCGGCCGCACCGTGACCCTTTCCGGAAACGAGGAAGACTCCCTTCGTGAATTGTTTGCGCAACCAGTCCGAATGGTCCGGGAGCGCGTAGTCGACTTCTGTTTCGGGCGCTGTGTAGGTCAGCAGGGCGATGTACATGATTCGATGGTAGAACTCTTCCGGCCGCACCGCATCCGCCTGGCGAGTGTCGCCGCCCACGCGTTTCTCCCATATTCCGGTCAAGAATCGAGCAATTCCTTTACCAGCGCTTTTCGACATTTCTTCCCCATTGCCGTACGCCTGTCGTCGTACGCCGTGGTGTCGCCACCGGGCCGACGCGGCGACCGCCTCCCGGGCGCGACACTCCGTGCCATGAACGCACTGACCCGGATCTGGCACGACGGCAGGCGCGCCGAGCGGATCGCCTACGCCGTCGGCGCCACGCTGTTCCTGAGCGGCGCCGCACACGCGATCGTGCTCATCGCCACCGGCGGCTCGTGGCTGGGCCCGCTGTCGATGCGCAAAGCCGTCACGTTCGGCCTGTCGTTCGGGCTGACGCTCGCGTCGGTCGCCTGGGCGACGTCGTTCCTCACCGTCCGCCCCCGGCTGCGCACCGCCCTGCTGGGCGCGTTCACCGCCGCGAGCGTCGCCGAGGTCGTGCTGGTCAGCATGCAGGCCTGGCGCGGCGTGCCGTCGCACTTCAACTTCGAGACGCCGTTCGACAACGTCGTGTCGATGACGCTCGCGGCGGGGGGCGGCGTCCTCATCCTGACCGTCATCGGCTTCACCGCCGCGGCGCTGGTCGAACCCGGCCCGGAGGCCGCGAGCCTGCGGTTGGCCGTCCGCGCGGGCCTGGTCGTGCTGCTGGTCGCGCTGGCCACCGGTGCGGTGATGATCGCCCGCGGCGTGGTCGAGGCGCGCGGCGGCGACCCGCAAGGCGCGTACACCACCGCGGGCTCGCTCAAGCCGCTGCACGCGGTCGCGATGCACGCGATCCTCGTGCTCCCGGCGCTGGCCTGGGTCCTCAAGTTCACCCGCTGGCCCGAGGCGCACCGGCTGCGCGTCGTGACGGCCGCGGTCGTCGCCGACGCCCTGCTCACCGCGGTCATCGGCATCGAGTCCTTCGCCGGCATCAACCCGCTGGCCGCGCCACTGCCGCTCCTCGCGCTCTCGGTGCTGGCGGGCGCCGCGCTGGCCGGTCTCGGGATCTACGCCGTGACCGGTGTTGAACCGGCCGTCCGATTCACACGTATCCCCATCGGGAAGGCAAGGGGCCGGTAAAGCGGCGGACGGAGACCACGCGTGCGGCACGGTATGACCACCAGAGGCCTTTTCCAGCAGAGCGCAGCCCACAGCCCGTCGTTCTTCTCGGTGGCCAGGGCCATGGGACAGCACGCCGACGACCTCGCGGACTTCTGCATCCCCTGCAACCCGTACTTCCCCACCGACGAGATGTTCGGCGAGCTGGAGCGCAACCTCCGCACGATCCTCAAGTTCTACCCGAGCGACAGCGGCGCGATCACCGCGCAGCTGGCGCACGTGCTGCGGCTGAACCCGTCGACGATCTCGCTGGCCAACGGCTCGACCGAGCTGATCACCTGGATCGACCACCTGCTGGTGGACGCCAGCATCGCGGTGCCGATCCCGACGTTCGGCCGCTGGACCGACCAGCCGCTGGAGACCGGCAAGCGCGTCGACATGTTCCTGCTCAAGGAGTCCGACAACTTCGAGCTCCGGGTCGACTCTTACGTCGAGTTCATCAAGCGCCGCGGCTCCCGGGTCGCGGTGCTGTGCAACCCGAACAACCCCGACGGCGGGTACCTGCCGCGCCGCGAGGTGATCCGGTTCATGGACGCCCTCGAAGACCTGGACCTGGTGGTGATCGACGAGTCGTTCATCGACTTCGTCGAGGCCGAGATGAGCCCGTCGGTGGCCGCCGAAGCCGTCGTGCGGCCGAACGTCATCGTGCTGAAGAGCCTCGGCAAGAACTTCGGGCTGCACGGGATCCGGTTCGGCTACCAGGTGTCGAACCCGGCGCTGACGCGCAAGCTGTCGGCCGCGCTGCCGAAGTGGAACGTCAACTCGCTCGCCGAGACCATCATCTTCATGCTCGCCGAGCACCGCGCGGAGTACGAGGACAGCCTCAAGAAGCTCGCGCTCGACCGGTTCATGATGAACTCGCAGCTGAACCAGTTCCCGGAGCTGACGGTGTTCCCGTCGCAGGCGAACTTCCTGCTCGTCAAGCTGCCCGGCTCGGTCGACGGCGCCGAGCTGTGCGACTACCTGCTCGCCGAGCACCACCTGCTGGTGCGCCAGTGCGGCAACAAGATCGGCATGACCAGCCAGTTCATGCGCTTCGGGGTGCGGCCGGACACCGAGGTCGAGCGGCTGGTCGAGGGCCTGCGCGGGGTCGAGCGGCTGGGTGGCGGCGGGCGCCACACGCCGACGATCGAGCTCGTCGCGCACTCCCGCGAGCCGGAACGGTCGATCAGCTGAGCACGTGGGCCATGGCGGGCGCGAGCGCGAACGACCGGCCGTTCGCCGAGCTCGACCGCTCGGGCCGCACCAGACGCCTGCGCCGGCTCGCCGAAGCCGCCCTGACCGAGTACGACGTGCCGGTGGCCCGGCTGACGCCGCTGGGCCGCGGGCTCAACACGATGTTCCGGGTCGACGGCGCGGACGGCCACCGGTATGTGCTTCGCGTGCAGCGCGCGGACGGCCCGGGCGCCGCGCAGGTGCGGTCCGAAATGGCGTGGCTCGCCGCGCTGGGCCGCGACACCGATCTCGTCGTCCCGCGGCCGGTGCCGACGCGGGCGCGGGACTGGGTGACCGTGGTCGCCGACCCGGCGGTGCCGGAGCCGCGCACCTGCGTGCTCTGCCACTGGGTCGACGGCCGGTTCGTCGACGAACGGCTCAGCGCGCCGCAGCTCTACGCGGTGGGTGAGTTCGCGGCGCGACTGCACCTGCACGGCGCGCGGATGAACGGCCTCGACCGCGGCCGCGTCGACGACCTCACCGAGTTCGGCCGCTCGCAGGTCGACGGCTTTTCCGACACCGTGCTCGACCGGGCGGTCGCGCTGGCCGGCGGCGACGAACGGGTCCGCGCCGCCGCCGGGCGGGTCCGCGCGGTCCGGGCCGAGCTGGGGTGCGGCGCCGACGTCTTCGGCTTGGTCCACGGCGACCTGCGCCAGGAGAACTACCTGTTCCACCGCGGCCGCGTCCGGGCGATCGACTTCGACGACTGCGGGTACGGGCACTACGCGTACGACCTCGCCGTGGCGCTCGACGAGCTCAAGCACCTGCCGCAGCGGGACGAGCTGCGGGAGTCGCTCCTGGACGGCTACCGGTCGGTGCGCCCCGACGCGGCGACGACCGACCCGGCGGTGCTGAACGCCTTCGCCGGTCTTCGCCGGGTGCAGCTACGACTGCGGGCCTGACGCTACACACTGGCGTTACAATTGCTACATGGCCGGACGATCGAGCAACGCCACCAGCACCCGCGACCGCCTGCTGCTGGCCGCCGGGCAGCTCCTGCACGAAGCGCCGGACGGGCTGGTGTCGACTCGGGCGATCTGCGAACGCGCCGGCGTCCAGGCCCCCACGCTGTACCACCACTTCGGCAGCAAACAGGGCCTGCTCGACGCCGTCGTGAACTACGGCTTCACGCAGTACGTCCAGGCCCCCGCGCCGGGCGGCGACCCGGTGGACCGGATCCGCGCGGGCTGGGACCGGCACGTCGAGTACGGCCTGGAGAACCCGCAGTTCTACGTCCTGCTCTACGGCCAGATCGAGCCGGGTGTGCCGTGCAACCTCACCTCGAGCGCCGAGGCGATGCTGCTGGAGCTGTTCACGCCGCTGGCGCGCGACGGCCGGCTTCGCGTCGAAGCGGCGGAAGCCGCGCGCCAGTTCGCGGCGGCGAACAGCGGGGTCACGCTCAGTCTCATCGCGCAGCCCGAAGAGAGCCGTGACCTGGCGATGTCCACGCAGGTCAGGGAGGCCGTCCTAGCCGGGTTGCTCGCCGAGCGGCCGGCCGAAGGCTCGTCCGTCGGCGCACTCGCTGTCGCTTTGTCGACTGCGCTCGCGGATGACGTCGACGAGCTGACGACGACCGAGCGCCACCTGCTGCGGGAGTGGCTGCACCGCCTCTCGAACTGACCGCGCTACATTTGCTACATTGATCCCTATGATAAATGTAGTGAACCTCGGCACCTTCGGCGTGTTCCTCTCCCCGCACCGCGACGACGCGACCCGCAAGCAGCACGCCATCGCGGCGGACAAGCTCGGCTACGGCACGGCCTGGATCGGCACCGGGCGGGCCTCGATCAGCGACCTCGCCTTCGTCGAAGACCTCCTGGCCTCGACCGAGCGGATCACCGTGGCGACGGCGATCGTGAACGTCTGGGCCGACGCGCCGGAGCCGCTGGCCGAGTCCTACCACCGCCTCGCGGACCGGTACGGAAAGCGCTTGCTGCTGGGGATCGGCGTCGGCCACCCCGAGTCGGTCACCGGCTACCACAGCCCGTACGACACGCTCGTCGACTACCTCGACCGGCTCGACGCGGCCGGTGTGCCCGCCGACGCCCGGGTGCTCGCCGCGCTCGGCGACCGGGTCCTGAAGCTGGCCAGGGACCGCACCGCGGGCGCGCACCCGTACCTCGTGCCGGTCGCGCACACGCGGCACGCCCGGTCTGTTCTGGGCGAGGGCAAGATCCTGGCCCCGGAACAGAAAGTCGTCGTCGGCGCCCCCGAGGAGGCTCGCGAAGTCGGCCGCGCCTTCATCCGCGAGCCCTACCTCGGGCTGCGCAACTACGTGAACAACCTGCTGCGCCACGGGTACACCGACGCCGACGTCGCGGGCGGCGGCAGCGACCGGCTGATCGACGACCTCGCGCTGCACGGGACGCCAGAAGACATCGCGAAGCGGCTACGGTCCCATGTGGACGCGGGCGCCGACCACGTGGCCGTCCAGGTGATCGGCCGGTCGGCCGAGGTGGAGGCGGAGAACCACCGGCAGCTGGCCGAAGTGCTGCTGTGATCAGCCGGGTGCGGGCAGCAGCGCGTTGAGGGCCTTGACCACGGTCTGCTCCTCGTAGGCGAAGTGGGAGTCCAAAAGGGACGCCAGCCGGTCGAGTTCCGCGCGCAGCCGGGCGGGGTCGGTCTCGTCGTCGACGAGCCGCTGGATCTCCTCCTGGATCCGGGCGACGGCGACGTGTTCGTCGCCCAGCTTCGTCAACGTGGGCGCGAGAGCCGGGAACTGCCTGGCCAGCATGGGAAAGATCGCCGTGTCCTCACCGGTGTGGTGCCGCGTGAGCGCGGAGCAGAAGCCGAGGCACCGCTGGCTCAAGCTCTGCGACTCGCCGGCACGCAGGTCCCGCAGTTCTTCGCGCAGCCAGTCGTGCACCTCGGCGAGCCAGTCGCCCATGCGGCGCACCCGGTCGAGCCGGTGCAGCTCCACGACCGGCAGCACCCGGCTCGTCCGCGCCTGGTAGTCCGCGAAGCCGGGTTCCCGCGCGACGACCTCGGCGAACAGCTCGTCGCGGTCGGGCGGGAACCCGGCCATCGCCTCGAACGTCCCCGCGTCGGTTTCGACGGTCACCAAAGGGTTGTGGCGGATGTTGTGGTACCACCCGGGGTGCTTCGGCGAGCCCATCGCCGAGGCGACGACGACCAGCCGGCCGTCGATGTCAAGGGCCCCCAAGGGAACCCGGTGTTTCCGGCCCGTGCGGGCACCGGTCGTGGTGAGCTGGATCAAGCTGGTCCTTTCCGATGAAGTGATCACCGGAGGCCGTGAACCGACACGGAATGGGCGCGCGGAGGGCACACTTCTGCCAGGGAAGGCGGAACGTGTCGACTCAAGGGGGCTGAAGTAGCCACTACCTCCGTGCGTAGGCCCATCCGGGGCGCGCTTTCACGCTAGCACAGGTTCAGCGCGCTTCGGCAGCCTTTCGCGCTTCCTCGGCGGCCGTGTCGGCCTGCTCGTAGGTTTCCTTCGCCTGCTCGAACTCCGCCGTCGCGCGCTCGGCGCGTTCCTCGGCTTCGGTGAGGCGGGTGCGGAGGTCTTCGACGCGGGCGGTGGCCTGCTCGGCCGCGCGTTCGGTGCGGACCAGGTCGCGTTCGGCCACCGCGCGTTCCTTGGCCAGCTCGGCGGCTTCCTTGCGCATCCGTTCGCGTTCGGCGCGGGCGCGTTCGCGCTCCTTGCGTTCCTCTTCTTCGCGCCGGTGGTCCTTTTTGGGCTTGGCCGGTTCGGCCTTTTCCACCAGCTTCGCCGAGCGCTTGCCGGTGGACGGCGGGGCCGTCGCGGCGAGGGTGAACCACTGGTCGGTGTCCTGGTGCGCCACGGACGTCAGGCGCCCGGCCACGGCGAGCCCGGCGGTGCCCGGGTCGGCCGCGACGGCCTCCAGCGTCGCCTCGACCTCACGCGAGACGGTGTCGCTCATCGACGGCAGCCCGCGGACGATCCGCCGGACCAGGTCGCCGCGGCGCCGGGTCAGGGCGCGCAGGTCGTCGCCGGCCAGGCGGGTGTGGGCGTCGCGCAGCTCGTCGCCGAGTTCGGCCAGTTCGCGCAGCTCGGCGTCGTCGTCCCTGGCCAGGCGGTTGACGATCGCCGCGGCGGTGGTCGGCTTCCGCAGCTCGCGGATCCGGGCCGCGAGCTCGGCGTCGCCCTCGGCCTTCGCGGCCTTCGCCGCCGCGTTGCGCGCGCTGACGAACTCCGCGAGGTCACCCCCGTAGAGCTCGCCGGCCACCGTGTCGAAGTCCATCGTGCTCCAGCGAACCACATCGGACTGGTGCGAGCACCTGCGAAGAGTCATCATCGGGGGCATGTTCTTCGATCTGGGTGTCCGGGACTTCCTCGACCGCGCGGAAACGGTGTACCCGGACCGCGTCGCGGTCATCGACGAGCCGGACCAGCCCGCGCCGAGCTGGGGTTCGCTCACCTACCGCGAGGTGGCGCGCCGGGCCCGCGCGCAGGCCGCGCACCTCGACGAGCTGGGCGTGCCGGTCGGCGGGCGCGTCGCGATGGTGTCGCACAACGCGGCGCGGCTGCTCGTGTCGTTCTTCGGCGTGTCCGGCTGGGGCCGGGTCCTGGTGCCGGTGAACTTCCGGCTCGCCCCGGCCGAGGTCAAGTACATCGTGGAGCACTCCGGGGCCGAAGTGCTGATCGTCGACCCCGAGCTGGCGCACCTGCTCGACACGGTCACAGCCAAGCACGTCTTCGTCCTGGGCCGCGACGACGACGCGATCTGGGGCGGCGACGGATCGCCGCGGCCGTGGGCCGGCGACGAGTCGGCCACAGCGACCATCAACTACACCTCGGGCACGACGGCGCGGCCGAAGGGCGTGCAGCTCACCCAGCGCAACATCTGGCTGAACGCGGCCGTGTTCGGCCTGCACACGACGTTGAGCGACAACGACGTCCTGCTGCACACGCTGCCGATGTTCCACTGCAACGGCTGGGGCATGCCGTACGCGGTGACCGGCCTCGGCGGGCGGCACATCGTGCTGCGGAAGGTCGACGGCACCGAAATCCTGCGGCGCATCGCCGAGCACGGCGTGACCATTCTTTGTGCCGCGCCCGCGGTGGTCACGGCGGCGCTGGACGGCGCAGCTTCGTGGAAGGGCGAAATCCCCGGCCGCGACCGCGTGCGGATCGTGGTGGCCGGCGCACCGCCGCCGACGCGCACGATCGAACGGGTGCGGGCGGAGCTGGGCTGGGAGTTCATCCAGATCTACGGGCTCACCGAGACGGCGCCGCTGCTGACGGTCAACCGGATGCGCAGCGAGTGGGCGGACCTGGATCCGCACGAGCAGGCCAGGCTGCTGGGCCGCGCGGGGACGCCGGCGCTGGGCGTCCGGATCGCCGTCGACACGGACGGCGAGGTGCTCGCGCAGTCGAACCACAACTTGGACGGGTATTGGGAGAACCCCGACGAGACCGCGCGGGTGCAGGAAGGCAACTGGTTCCACACGGGCGACGGCGGGTCGTTCGAGGACGGGTACTTGACGATCGCGGACCGCAAGAAGGACGTGATCATCTCGGGTGGCGAGAACGTGTCGTCGATCGAGGTGGAGGACGCGCTGAACTCGCACCCGGCCGTGCGGGAGGTGGCGGTGATCGGCATCCCGGACGAGAAGTGGGGCGAACTGGTGACGGCCCTTGTCGTCACTTCCTCGGAGGTGACTTCCGAGGAGCTGATCAAGCACTGCCGGGACTATCTGGCCGGGTACAAGTGCCCCAAGCGGGTGGAGTTCCTGGACGAGCTGCCGCGGACGGCGACCGGGAAGATCCAGAAGTTCAAGCTCCGGGAGCCGTTCTGGGAGGGTCAGAACCGCCAGGTCAACTGAGGACCGGACGACTTGCGTGCGGCTAGCGGACCATCCGGAAGAACGTCCGCACCTCATCCACGAACAGCTCAGGCTGCTCGTAAGCCGCGAAGTGACCGCCCCTTTCCAGCTCGTTCCAATGCCGGATGTCCGTGTACCGCTTCGCAGCCCACCGACGCGAAGGCCGCGGCATCTCCGCCGGGAAGATCGAACAGCCCGTCGGCACACCCACCGTGTCCTCGGTCGCCTCCGAGAACCACCGCTGCACCTTCCGGATGCTCTCCCAGTACAGCCGGGCCGACGACGTCGCCGTGCCGGTCAGCCAGTACAGCGTCACGTCGTCCAAGAGCTCGTCGCGGGTGAACGGGAAGCCGTCCGACCACGCGTGGAACTTCTCCACCAGCCAGCCGCACAAGCCCGCCGGCGAGTCCAGCAACCCGTACCCCACCGTCTGCGGGCGGGTCGACTGCAGCACCGAATACCCGTCCTCCCACCGCTGCGCGTGGTCCAAAGCAGCGAGCGCCGCACTTTCCGCGGGAGTCAAGTCGTCGAACGTCGAGGGGTCCGGCGCCGCGATCGGCGGGTTCAGGTGGATGCCCGCCAGGTGCGCCGCGTCCAGCTGGGCGAGGGACGTCGTGATCGATGTCCCCCAGTCGCCGCCCTGGGCGCCGTAGCGGGAGTAGCCCAAGCGGGCCATCAGCTCAGCCCACGCTGCCGCGATGCGCTCGATCCCCCAGCCCGGTGACGACGGCTTGTCGCTGAAGCCGTAACCCGGCAGCGACGGGATCACCAGGTGGAACTCCTCAGCCAACGGCGAGATCACCTTGGTGAACTCCAGGAACGAGCCGGGCCAGCCGTGCGTCAGGATCAGGGGCAGCGCGTCGGAAGAAGCCGAACGCACGTGCAGGAAGTGGATGCCCAGGCCGTCGATTTCCGTGCGGTACTGCGGAAAACGGTTCACCCGCGCTTCCAGGGCACGCCAGTCGTAGCCGGAAGCCCAGTAGTCGCACAGAGAACGCAGGTATCCCAGCGGCGTCCCCTGGCTCCAGTCGGCCGGCCCAGCCTCGGGCCAGCGCGTCCGGCGCAACCGGGCACGCAGGTCTTCGAGATCCGCCTCCGGGACCTCGATCCGGAACGGCGCGATCACGCCGGGACGTAGGTCAGCTGGACGACGCCGTTGCCGAACGTGGCCGACTTCTTCAGCACCAGCGGGAACGTCGGCCCCTCGGCGGGGAACAGCCGCCTCCCCTGCCCCACGACGATCGGGTACAGCAGCAGGTTCAGCTCGTCGACCAGGCCTTCGGCCAGCAGCCAGCGCACCGTCGTCGTGCTGCCGCTGGTCATGATGTCGCCCCCGGGCGAAACCTTCAGCGCGCGGACGGCCGCAGCCGGGTCACCGGTCAGCAGCGTCGAGTTGTTCCAACCAACTTCGGACAAAGTCGACGAAAGCACGTACTTGCGCACATTGTTCATGAACGCGGCACCTTCGTCGTCCTCGACGGTCCGGCCGGGCCACGCCTCAGCGAACCCTTCGTAGGTGACGCGCCCGAGCAACATCGCGTCGGCCGCGGCCATCCCGCTGCCGACCGCCTGGCCGATTTCGTCGGTCCAGTACCGGAGTGACCACTTGTCGGGCGCCTCGACCACGCCGTCGAGCGAGATGAACAGGTTCGAAACGATCTTGCGCATAGGCCCCCTTCGGTCAAGGGGTACCACTATGACCGAAAACCCGGTGAAACGCTAAGACCGTCCACTCGCGACGGTCTCGCGGACGCGCGCGCTGTCCGCCTCCGCCCGCACCCGTTCCTCCTCCGTCGCCGGCTCCAGGCGCGCCGGAACGTCCTTGTGGTGCGGGGTGCCCGCGATCGGGTCGCGGTCCAGGGCATCCGTGAGGAGGTTGATGCGGGGGCCGCTGACCACGCGCCTGCCGTGCGCGTCCGGGTGGGCCATGCCGTAGCCGTGCGGCAGCGCGAGCTGACCCGGCCGCATCCCCGGGTCGGCCTCCGCGCGGACGACCACCCGGCCGGCCGGCGTCACGACCGCCACCCAGTCGCCCGGCGAAGCGCCGACCGACGCCAGCTCTTCGGGACGCGCCCGCAGCGCGCCGTCCGGATCCGTGCGGCGCCAGCGCGGGTCGCGCAGGATCTGGTTCGCGTTGTGCGCCCGGCGCTGGCCGTTGAGCAGGGAGTACGGGAACGCCGGATCCGGCAGCTCCGAAGCCGGGTCGAGCGACGAGAGCCAGTCCAGCAGCTCCGGCACGGCCAGCCGCACCCGCGAGCGGCGCATCAGGCTCCACACCTCGTCCTGCTCGTGCGTCGAGAACGGCGTCGGACCGGCCAAGACCCGTTCGAAAAGTTCCTCCCCGAGCTTGAGGCCCGTGGAAGAGCTGCCCAGCGCACGCTGCACCGGCACGGTCATCGACCTCGCCGCCCGGTGACAACCGGCCCACAGCGGCGCGATCGACGCCGCGCCGTCGGGCAGCGACGCCCCCAGCGTCCGGTAGAGGAGCACGGGCAGGATCGCGGACCGCTCCGGCATCGCCTGGACCAGCGCGCCGATCCCCGCCTGCAGTTCGGCACGCGGCCCGGCGGCCAGCGACGCGAGGACGTCGGACGGCGGCAGCACGCCCAGCGCGTCGAACAGCCGCGTGTAGATCTCGGCCTCGACGAGCGTGCCCGGCAGCGGGTCCAGCAACGGCTTGCGCAGCTGGAAGTAGTTCGTCGGCCACTCGAAGGTGAAGAGCGTGAACTCCCACTTCTCGTGCTGGGACGCCGCCGGCAGCACGTAGTCCGCCAACGCGGCCGTCTCGGTGTAGGCGACGTCGACGACCACGGACAGCTCGGCCGCCCGCACCGCGCGTTCGACCTCCCGCGTGCCCGCGAAGGTGTTGGCCGGGTTGGACGACTCGACCCACAGCGCGCGCACCCGGTTCGGGTGGTCGGTGAGGATCTCCTCGGCCAGGGTGTTCGCCGGCAGCAGGCCGCCGATGTACTCGAACCCGGTGACCTCGGACCGCTGCCCGCTGGTCGAACCCCACAGCGGCAGCAGCCACGAGTGCAGGTTGTTGGTGCCGCGCCGGCCGAAGTGCCCGGTGACCAGGTACACGAGCTTCTCGAGGTAGCTGTTGAGCGTCGAGTGCCGCCCCTGCTGGATGCCCAGCTCGACGCGCACGGTCATGGCCCGCGAGGAAAGGATCAGGTCGACGGCCCGCTCGACGTCCACACGGGACACTTCGGTGTGCGCGATCCACTCGTCCACCGGGATCTTCCCCAGCACCGCGGCGACTTCGTCGAAGCCTTCGGTGCGCGTGGCGAGGAACTCCTCGTCCGCACCGCCGCGTTCCAGCACCAGGGCCAGGATCGCGCCCAGCAGGTAGGCGTCGGTGCCCGGGCGCAGCGGCAGGTGCAGGTCGGCGATCTCCGCGGTCTCGGTGCGCCGCGGGTCGATCACGATCATCTTGCGCGCGGGGTCGTTCTTGATCGTGTTGAGCGCGTGCCGGGCGTTGTTGAACCCGTGGGCCTGCCAGGGGTTGCAGCCGAGCACCACCAGCAGGTCGCAGTGCTCGACGTCCTCGGCGGTGTGCACGAGCGTCGAGCCGAACAGCTGCCCGTTGACCCAGAAGTCCCCGGTCTTCTCCTGCGACAGCGCGTTGAAGTGGCGCGTCGAGTTCATCCACTTCAGCAGCGACGCGCCGTACGCGCCACCGGAGTGGTTGCCCTGGCCACCGCCGCCGACGTAGGCGAACGAGCCGGGCCGGCCGGCCGCGGTGTCGGCGTCCCGGATGGTCCGCAGCTTCGCGGCGATCTCGGTGAGCGCGGTGTCCCAGTCGATCGGCTCGTGGGTGCCGTCGGGACGCCGGCGCAACGGCGTCGTCAGCCGGTCGTCGTGGTCGCCGTACCAGGTCAGCCGCTGCGCCTTCTGGCACAGGTACCCGGCCGAACGCGGGTGCGCCTTGTCGCCGCGGACGCGGGTGATCTTCCGGCCGTCGAGCTGCACCTCCAGCCCGCAGTTGAGGTAGCAGAGGCTGCACGCGGTGCGGTGCCACTCGGTCATGGCGTTCCCTTCACAGCAGGTCCAGCGCACGGCCCAAGGTGGTGAGGCGCGCTTCGAGCGTTTCGCCGGCCGGGTACAGCCGGACCGTGTCGATGCCGGTGTCGCGCCAGACGCGCAGCCGGGCACGGACCATCTCTTCGGTGCCGATCAGCGTCGTCCCGAGCACCATCTCGTCGGTGACGAGCGCGGTCGCGCCGTCGCGGTCGCCGGCCTGCCAGCGCTCGCGGACCTCGGCGGCGACGTCCGCCCAGCCTTGGCGGCTGTAGGCGTTGTTGTAGAAGTTCGTGGTGGCCGAGCCCATCCCGCCGAGGCTGAAGGCGAGTTCCCTCTTGCGGCTGCCGACCATCGTCCGCAGCTCGTCCTCGTCGGCGGCGAAGGCGACTTCGGCGCCTTGGCAGACGTCGATGTCTTTCCGCGTGCGGCCCGACTTCGCGAGCCCGGCGTCGAGGTGGCTGAAGTACGCGTCGGCGCCTTCGGGGACGAAGCTGGTGCCGAGCCAGCCGTCGGCGACCTCGCCGGTGAGCTCCAGGAGCTTCGGCGACAGCGTCGCGAGGTAGATCGGGATGTCCGGGTTCGGCGTGGTGGACAGCCGCATCGGCCGCGCCTCACCGGGCAGCGGGATCTCGAAGGCCTTGCCGGAGAACGAAATCTTCTCCCCGGCGAAGGCCTGGCGGATGATTTCGACGGTCTCGCGCATCCGCGTCAACGGCTTCGCGAACGGGACGCCGTGCAGTCCTTCGATCACCTGCGGGCCGGACGGGCCCAGCCCCAGCGAGAACCGGCCGCCGGACAGGTCGGCCAGCGTCAACGCGGCCTGCGCGATCGCGACCGGCGTGCGCGTGCCGAGCTGGATGATGCCCGAGCCGAGCCGGATGCGGTCGGTGCGGGCGGCGAGGTAGCCGAGCGCGGACGGCGCGTCCGAGCCCCAGGCTTCCGCGACCCAGCAGACGTCGAGGCCGAGCTTTTCCGCCTCCAGCACGAAGTCCAGCGTCGTGCGGGAGTCCTTCGAGAGCTCGACCGTCGTCGCCGTCTTCACCGGCTTTCCACCCGCTCCTTGATCGCCGCGAGGTTGCCGGTCATCGCGGTTTCGAACTCCCGCAGCCGCACGAAGACGATCTTCTGTTCCTTCTCCGGCATCCGGTCGATGGCGAACGACAGCCCGGACCGCCCGGGGCCCATCTGCATCCACTGCGAGAGCCGGGTGCCGCTGTCGGCCGGTTCGAGGGTGAACTTCCAGACCGAGCTCGGCTGGGCCGGATCCTGCACCGCCCAGGCGAACACGCGCGGGGCTTCGCACTCCACGACGTACGACGTCGTCTGCCACTCGCCGAACGCGTCGTGCTTGCTCTTGCCCACGAAGGTGCGACCGACCTCGCGCCATTCGACGGACTGCAGTTCGGCACTCAAGGAAGGCATCAGCGCGATGTCGGAGACGACCGGCCAGACGTCCTCGGGGGCGGCGTCGATCCAGGTCGAGACCTCGGCCGTCGGCTTGTCCGCGTACCGCGCGCCGGTCCACTCCATCGTGGTCACACCCCTCTCAGTGAGCCTCTGACCACGATAGTTGCGTAGATAGACCTACGCTGTCAACGTCACTCCTGCCGCGCGAACCGCGCTTCGACGTCCGGCCGCTGCGCCAGCCGCGGCGGGAAGCCGGGGCCGCGACGCATCCGCGTGTCGTCCGGCGTCATCGGTTCGCCGCATTCCGCGCAGACGATTTCGGCGTGGGTGTCGTGCCCGCAGGCGTCGTGGTGCACGGTGATCGGCGGGCCGGCCTCGCTCGAGAGCCACTTGTCACCCCAGCGCGTCATCGCGAGCAGCACGGGGTAGAAGTCGCGGCCCTTCTCGGTGAGGACGTAGTCGTAGCGCACCGGCTCGGTCTGGTAGGCGACCTTCTCCAGCAGCCCCTCGTCGACCAGCCGCTTGAGCCGGTCGGCGAGCGTGTTGCGCGCGATGCCGAGCGCCTGCTGGAACTCGTCGAAGCGGCGGACGCCGTAGAAGGCGTCGCGCAGCACCAGCGGGGTCCACCAGTCCCCCAGCAGGTCCATGGTGCGCGCGATCGAGCACGGCCACTGCGCGAACGAGGTCCGTTTCATGCGGCCGAGGATACCCGGTTTTCCAGCAGGACTCAGCAGGTCAGCCGCATGACGACCCGCCGCACGGTCGGACGGCTCACCTCGGTGAACCCCGCCGCGGCGAAGACGCCGACGGTGCCGACGAACAGTTCGCCGGGCCAGGCGACCTTCTGCCCGGGCTCGACGACGATCGGGTAGCCCGCGGTCGCTAGACCAGGTGGCCGGTCGTGACATCGACGTGGCCGGGGACTTCGTCGTGCTGGTCGCCGACCGAGAGCGTCCCGGCCGGCTCGACCAGGAGCACGCTCGCGCCCGCCTTCGACGACGGCTTGTGGAACGTCCCCTTCGGCACCACGAACACCTGGCCGCGGGTCAGCGTCACCACCCGCTCGTCGGGGTCGCGCACGCCGATCTCGATCTCGCCGTCGAGGACCAGGAAGAACTCGTCGGTGTCCTCGTGGACGTGCCAGACGTGCTCGCCGGCCATGCGCGCGAGCCGGATGTCGTAGTCGTTGACGCGGGTGACGATCCGCGGGCTCCAGGCGGCGTCGAAGCTCGCCAGGACTTCGTTCAGGTCGATCGGGTTCATGCTCACCATCGTCGACCTGGCGTTTCCGTCGCACTAGTGCTAGGAATCGCACATGCCGCAAGAATTCTCGCACCGGGTCGTCGTCTTGGTCGACGAAGGCTCGAACCCCTTCGAGATGGGCGTCGCGACGGAGCTGTTCGGGCTGCGGCGGCCCGAGCTCGACCGGCCCTGGTACGACTTCGCGCTCTGCTCCCCCACCCCGGAAGTGACCATGACGCTGGGGATGTTCACGCTCTCCGGGGTCGGCGGCCTCGACGTCGCCGACACCGCGGACACGCTGATCGTGCCCAACCGGCCCGACCCGCTGACCTTGCCGTCACCCGGGGTCCTGGCCGCGATCCGGCGGGCGGCCGGCCGCGGCGCGCGATTGGTGAGCTTCTGCACCGGCGCGTTCACCCTCGCCTTCGCCGGCGTGCTCGACGGCCGCCGCGCGACGACGCACTGGCGCTGGGCCGGCGACTTCGCTTCCCGGTTCCCGCGGGTGTCGCTCGAACCGGACGTCTTGTTCGTCGAGGACGGCGGTGTCCTCACGGCGGCGGGCAGCGCGGCGGCGCTCGACCTCGGCCTGTACCTGATCCACCGCGACCACGGCGCGGAGATCGCGAACTCCATCAGCCGGCGGCTGGTGTTCACCGGCCACCGCGACGGCGGCCAGCGCCAGTTCGTCGAGCGGCCGGTGCCCGAGGTGCCGGACACGTCGCTGTCGCCGGTGCTGACGTGGGCCCGCGAACGCCTCGGCACGCCGCTGACGGTGAACGACCTCGCGGCGCGCGCGGCGATCAGCCCGGCGACGCTGCACCGGAAGTTCCGCGCCGAGCTGGGCACGACACCGCTGGCGTGGCTGACGACCGAGCGCGTGACGCTGGCCTGCCGCCTGATCGAACGCGGCGAGCTGAGGCTGGAGCGCGTGGCCGAGGCGAGCGGCTTCGGGACGGCGGCGAACTTGCGACTGCAGCTGCGGCGTCACACGGGACTCAGCCCGAGCGCCTACCGACGGCGCTTCGGCCCGGCCCTCGTGAGCAGCAACTAAACGAGCGGCAGGAAGAGCTCGTCGACGATCGACCGGATGCGAGCCGGTTTCAGGGGTTCGAGGTCCATGAGCAAGTCGTGGCGCACCAGGTCGAACGGCAGGTCGAGCACCGCGGCCGGGACGCGCTCCAGGTCGATCTCGCCGCGGCGGTGGGCCCGCTGGTAGATGGTCCGCGTGTGCGGAACCCGCTGGTCGCCCATGACCCGGGCCCGGACCTGGGCCGGGGTCATGCCGGTGTCCACCAGCAGCCCCGAAAAGGCGGCCGCCGCGGCGATGGCGAAGAACCCGGCGAGCGCTTCGCTCGCGGCGGTCAGCAGGGCGAGCAGGTCGCCGCGCAGGGTGCCGGTGTCGGGGAGCGCGACCGGGTTGGCGTCGCGCTGGTGCTCGATCGCGGCGAGCACCAGCTGGTCCTTGTTCGCCCAGCGGCGGTAGAGCACGGCCTCGCTGGTGCGCGCGCGGACGGCGACCGACTCCATCGTCAGGCGGGCGTACCCGGCCTCGACCAGCTCGTCCCAGCCGGCGGCGAGCAGCGCCGACTCGAGCTCCTTGCCGTGCCGGCGACGACGGACGGGTTCGGACGCCTCGGTAGCCACCCGCTCACGATAGGAAGGCTTTCCTTTCTTAGCAAGTGTCCCTACCCTGGTTAGAAAGTGATTCCTTTCTTGAACGGGGTGGACGATGGATCCGAAGCTGTCGCCGGAGGTACTGATCGCCGGCGCGGGCCCGACCGGGCTGACGCTGGCCTGCGAGCTCGCCCGCCGCGGCGTCTCCTTCCGCCTGGTCGAGGCCGCCCCCGGCCCGCGGCCCGGCTCGCGCGGCAAGGGCATCCAGCCGCGCACCCTCGAGGTGTTCGACGATCTCGGCATCGTCGATCGTGTGCTCGCCGCCGGCCGGCCGGCGATGCCGATGCGGTCGACCGGACCCGACGGCCAGGTGACGCTGAGCAGCGCCGACACCGAGGTTCGCCCCGACGTCCCGTACCCGGCGAGCCTGATCACGCCCGAATGGCGGGTCGAGGAAGCACTGAGGCGGCGGCTGGCGGAGTTCGGCGGCGGGGTCGAGTTCGGCACCGCGCTCGACCGCTTCGAGCAGTCGGACGAGGGCGTGTCGGCGGTGGTCGTCAAGGACGGCGAAGCCGAAACGGTCACGGCGCGCCGGCTGGTCGGCTGCGACGGCGGCCACAGCGTCGTCCGCAAGCAGGCCGGGATCGCTTTCGAGGGCGAGACACCCGAGACGGTGCGGATGATCGTCGCCGACGTCGAGGTCGACGGCCTCGACCGCGACGCTTGGCACATGTGGCGGCACGAGGAGGGTCCCGTCACCCTCTGCCCACTGCCCTCGACCGGCGTTTTCCAGTACCAGGCCGGTATCGCGCCGGGGCAGGACCCCGAGCTCAGCCTGGCGAACATGCAGGCGATCCTCGACCGGCGCAGCGGCCGCACCGACATCCGCCTGCGCGAACCGGAGTGGTCGTCGCTGTGGCGCGCCAACGTCCGCCTCGCCGACCGCTACCGCGAGGGGCGCGTGTTCCTCGCCGGCGACGCGGCGCACATCCACTCGCCCGCCGGCGGCCAGGGGATGAACACCGGCATCCAGGACGCGCACAACCTCGGCTGGAAACTCGCGGCGGTCGCGAAGGGCGCCTCGCCGGCCCTGCTCGACAGCTACGAGGCCGAGCGGCGGCCGGTCGCGGCCGGCGTGCTCTCCCTCTCGAACACGCTCTTCAAGCAGGCGATCGAGCAGAAGGGCTTCCCGATCCGCCGCACCACGCGCACGACGCAGCTCGACGTGGGCTATCGCGGCTCCGTCCTGGCGCGCGACGACCGCGACGAGACGGCCCCGCTCCGCGCCGGCGACCGGGCCCCCGACGCGACCGGGCTGAAGACGGTCGAAGGCGAACGCCGGCTGTTCGACCTGACGCGTGGCGGGCAGTTCACGTTGCTGAGTTTCGGGCCCACGCCTGGCTTTCCGGCCGGACTCAGGACTCTTCACGTCGTCGCACAACCGACCGGCGCCGACGACATCTCCGACACCGAAGGCCACCTCGCGGACGCTTACGGCGCGGCCGAAAACACCCTGGTTCTGATCCGCCCCGACGGCCACGTCGCCCTGATCTCCGACGCCGGCGACGTCTCGGCGGTCTCGGACTACCTCGCCGCGATCAGCTGACGGGTCCCAGCTCGGCGAGCGCCTGGGCCAGCGCGTCCAGCTGCAGCCGCGCCGGGTAGGCCGCCGGGTCCGCCGCGGCCAGCACGTTCAGGCCTTCGACCAGCCCCACCAGGCTCTTCGTCGTCAGCTCGAGCCGCTCGTCCGGCCACTCCGGACGGCACGCCGCGACCAGCCGCCGGATCCGCGCCAGGAACGAGTGGTTCGCCGCGCGGTGGCGTTCGGCCAGTGCGTCGTCGGCCAGCGCCGCCGCGAGGAAGCCCACCCAGACGCGGGACTCCTCGTGGTGGCCGTGCGGCAGGTCGACGGCTTGGCCGAGCACCGCTTCCAGGGCACCGAACGCGCCGGCGCTCGCGGCCTCGGCGGCGTCGGCACGGACGGCGGTGCGCTCGTAGAGCAGGTCACGCGCGTGCAGCAGCAACGCCTTCTTCGTCGGGAACGCGTGCATCACCAGGCCGGTCGTGCAGCCGGCGCGCTCGGCGACCGCGCGCAGCGTCAGGCCCGGCAGGCCGTCTTCGGCCAGGACCTGCCACGTCGCATTCGACAGCAGCTCCCGCTGGGCCTGGACGTCACGCTGCTTCGGCACGGAACCTCCTTTCCGGGAAGCGTAACAGCTGCTACGGTAACGCTTGTTACGGAAAGGGGCACGCTGTGCCGACCACCATCGAAATCACGCCGGTGACCTGGGACGATCCCGACGCCGTCCGCCTGCGAGCCGCCCAGCGAACCGAGCTGGACGCCCGCTACGGCACCGACGACCACGAGCCCGGCGCCATGCCGACCGCCGAGTCCGTCGCGGTGTTCCTCGTCGCGCGGGACGCCGGCGGTACGGCCGTGGGCTGCGGCGGGCTCCGCCTGCTCGGACCGGGTTCGGGCGAGATCAAGCGCATGTACGTCGAGCCGCCGGCCCGCGGCACCGGCGTCGCGGCCGCCCTGCTGCGCGCGCTCGAAGACCACGCACGCGGGTTCGGCATCGCCCGGCTGCTGCTGGAGACGGGCACCGGGCAGCCGGACGCGATCCGCTTCTACCAGCGCGAGGGCTACGAACCCATCGAGGCCTACGGGCCGTACGTCGGCGAACCGGTCTCGCGCTGCTTCGCCCGCGACCTGTGATCGGATTTCCGATGGCCACCCCAGCCTGAGCTATTGGTGGCCGGGGGCGCACCGGGCCTACCGTCGAAGGCACGGCGATCTGGGGTTCTTTTCGCCATTCCCTTCACACCCGGAGTTTCCCTTGCGCATCAAGCAGATCGGCGTCGTGCTGGCCGCGACCGCCGTCTTCGCCCTGCCGGCCGCACCCGCGCTGGCGGCGTCGAGGATCGTTCCCCTCGACCTCGCCGCCGGGCAGCAGCCGGAGAACATCGCCCTGGAGCCCGACGGCTCCGCGGACCTCACCTTCGCCTACACCGGCGAAATCGGCCGGGTCACGCCCGGCGGGCAGGTCCGGATCATCGCCCGGATCCCGGTGCCGGCGGACGGTGACGTCCCGGTGGTCCACCGGAAACTGTTCCTCGGCGGCATCGTCCGGGCACCCGGTGGCGACCTGTACGTCGCCATCTCGACCGGCACCCCGGCCACCGGCCTTTATCGGGTCAGGCCGGGTTCGCCGCCGGTCCAGGTGGCCGCGCTGCCGCCGTCGGGGTTCCAGAACGGCGTCGCCCGCGACCCGGCGACCGGCGATCTCTACGTGGCCGACTCGTTCGGCTCCACGGTCTGGCGGGTCTCCCGAGGACGCGTCACCGCCTTCGCGACCGGCGAGCTGCTCGCCCCGGTGAGCGGCTTCGGCGCCAACGGGATCAAGGTCCACGCCGGCGCGGTCTGGGTGTCCAACCTGGACCGCGGCACGCTGGTCCGGTTCCCGCTCACCGGCGGGCCCGGGCGGGTCGTCGCGACGGGCCTCGGGCCGGTCGACGACTTCGCCTTCCACGGCGACTCCGTCGTCGCCGCGATCAACCAGGAGAACCGGGTGGTCACGATCGGCCACGACGGAGTGCGGACGATTCTGTCCACTTCGGACGGACTGGCCAACCCGACGGCGGTCGCCGTCCGCGGCGACCAGCTGTACGTCACGGACGGCGCCTACTTCGGCGGTTCACCGAACCTCCTTCAGACGCCGCTGGCGGCGAACACGTGCGGAGCCGAGTAGGCCTTCGTGTTCTTGTCGAGCCCAGTGGTGTTCTTTCTGAGGCTTTCGCCCGTTTGCTGCAAGTTCCCGTAACTTGATCACGTCGAGCGCATGTCGCCTACTGCAATTTGCACTATGCAGCTCTCGGTCCATGGTCCTGGCGTGGCCCCGACCTGCCCGGCGGGCGCCGCGGCCGGTTTCGGGGTCCGTCCACGGAATCCCACTCCCCATTTCGGTGAATATTCAAATATGGCCTCCCATGATCGGCACGTGCATCCGCACGCCAGCTGTGCACATTCGTCGTCACGACTCGGGCGCGCCCAGTGAAATGGTTGCTGTGCGCCAAATCCGCCGGTATGTTTGCGCCGTCCCCGGAGTACCGCATCGGTCGCGGGGGTCTGCGCTGCTCGGCCGGACTGGGGAGGCCGCCGCCGGGATAGCGCTTTCCGGTGGTCGGGTCACCACCGGGGAGCAGGAGGGAAGCAGTGCCTTGGTGTACTCGGGAACGGTCATGGACGACCGGGTGACCGAGCCGTACGTGGTCGGCCAAGACGCCATCGCGGGTGAGCTGCTGCGCGGCAAGTGGTGCGTCTACCTGCACGAATGGCTCGGCGACGAACACGATCTCGCCACCTGGCGCGCCGAGGTGGCGACGCGCGCCGCGGAGTCCGGCGTCGACGTGTGCTTCATGGAGATCCCGCGCAAGGACATGACACTGGTGGCCAACGTGCACGCGCTGCCGAGCTTCGAGCAGGTCACCCAGTCCGTGGCCGCGCTGGAGCACTACCGGGACATGGTCGCGGGCCGCCGGCGGCGAGGGCGGCCCCGCTGAGGTAGACCCGGGCGGCAGCGGTCACCCGGTCGAACGGGTGAGAGCCGTCGGCCGGGACTCCGTCAGGACGTTGCGCGCTGCTGGTCCGCCAGGAAGTGCGCCGTCCCCGCCGTCGCCTCGTACAGCGCCCGGTAGTGCCCGTAGAACTCGTCGTACCGGCCGCGATTCGCCGGGTCCGGCGTCACCGTCGCGGCGATCGGGTTCCCGCGGGAGGCGTCCACCCCGACCGCCTCCGCCGCCAGCAGCGCGTCACCCAGACACGCCCCGATCGTCTCCGCCGGGATCTGCTGCGGCAGCCCGGTCACGTCCGAGACGATCCGCGTCCACAACCCACCCTTCGTCCCACCTCCGACCGCGACCAGCCGCCCCGCCGCACCACCCGCGGCAGCCATCGCCTCCAGGTTGTGCCGCACGCCGTAAGCAATCCCTTCCAGCGCCGCGCGGTAGATCTCGGCCCGCCCGTGCGACGTCGTCAGCCCGGCCAGCACACCCCGTGCGTCCGGGTCGAACAACGGCGTCCGCTCCCCCGCGAAGTACGGCAACAGCAGCAGCCCCCGGCTCCCCGCCGGCACCGAGGCCGCCTCCGCCACGAGATCCCCGAACGAGGCCCCGACCAGCTTCCGCAGCCAGTCGGTCACCGCGCCGGACGTCGCCATGCCCGCCGCCAGCGTGAAACTGCCCGGGACGACCCCGCGCGTACCCCACAGACCAGGCTGCGGCCGGGGTTCCGTCAGCACCTGGACCAGGAACATCGTCGTTCCGTACATCACCATGACGTCGCCCGGTTCGCGGACGCCGACACTCGTCGCCTCGGCCCAGGCGTCGACCGTGCCCGCCGTCACCGGCAAGCCCACCGGCAGGCCGGTCATCGCCGCCGCGGCCGCGGTGACCTCGCCCGCGACCTCCGTCGGCCACAGCAGCTCCGGCAGCGGCAACCCCGGCGCGACGCGCTCGGCCCAGTCCTCGGCCCATTCGCCGGCCACGAGGTCGTACATCGGGGTGCACTGGCTCGCCGAGTGGTGGTCCAGGACGTACCGGCCGGTCAGCCGGTGCACCAGGAACGAGCTGGCCATCAGCAGTTTCTTCGTGCGCGCGTAGACGTCCGGCTCGTGCCGGGCCAGCCAGCGCACCTTCGGCCCGACCGCCTGGCTCGTCAGCGGCGAACCCCCACGCGCCAGGATTTCGACCGCGCCGAGCTCGTCGTTCAGCGACGCGATCTCCGCGCCCGCCCGGGTGTCGACGCCGTAGAGGATCGCCGGTCGCAACGGCGTGCCCTCAGCGTCGGCGGGGAGGAGACACGGCCCGATACCGCTGATCCCGAGCCCGGCCAGCGGCCGCCCCTCGGCCGCACGCAGCAGATCGGCGACGATCCCGGTGAAGTCCGCCCACCAGACCGTTTCGGCGTCGTGCTCGAACCGGCCCGGACGCGGCGTCGAGACGGTGTGCTCGCGGACCGACCGGGCGAGCACCGCGCCACCGGGGTCCACCAGCACGCCTTTCGAACTGGCCGTGCCGATGTCCACGCCGAGCAGCAGTCCCGTCATCCGCCCCTCCACGGACCAAACTGCGGGAAATCGATTACCACCACGCTATGGTGTGCCGGAAGCAGTGTCAACGAACGAGAGAGCGAACGAGGACGCGGTGGCGACGATCTCCGACGTGGCGGCGCTGGCCGGGGTCTCGACCGCGACCGTGTCGAGGGCGCTCAACGGCAAGTCCACTGTGGACCCGGTGCTGGCCGAGCGCGTGGCCAGGGCCGTGGAAGAGCTCGGCTACACGCCGAACGGCCTCGCGCGCAGCCTGCGCCGCCGCGAGACCGCGGTGCTGGCACTGATCATCTCCGACGTCGAGAACCCGTTCTTCACCGCCATCGCGCGCGGGGTCGAAGACACGGCGCAGGCGGCCGGGTACTCGGTGATGCTGTGCAACTCCGACGAGAACACCGCCAAGGAACGCCGGTACGTCGAGGTCGCGGCGCAGGAGCGGCTCGCCGGCGTGATCATGTCGCCGACCACCGGCGACAGCGACGTCCGGCCGCTGACCACCCACCGGACGCCGATCGTGACGGTCGACCGGCGCCTCGGCTCGGCGGACTGCGACGCCGTGCTCCTCGACTCCCGCGCCGCGGCCCGGGAGGCCGTGCGGCACCTGGTCTCGCAGGGGTACCAGCGGATCGGCTGCATCGCCGGCCCGCCCGGCGTCACCACGGCGGACGACCGGCTCGACGGATACCGCGACGGACTCCGCGACGCGGGCCGGAAGTATGTGGCGAAACTGGTGCGCCGCTGCGATTTCCGCGAAACCGGCGGCCGCGAAGCCGCGACGCAGCTGCTGACGAAACCCGACCCCCCGGACGCGCTCCTGGTTTCCAGCAGCACGATGTCGGTCGGCGTGCTGCAGGTGATGGCGGAGCTGGGCCTGCGCTCCGGCCGCGACGTCGGGATCGTCTCGTTCGACGACGCACCGTGGGCGACGCTGATTTCGCCGGCGCTGACGGTGGTCGCCCAGCCCGCCCACGCGATGGGCCAGCTGGCCGCCCGCCTCCTCCTCGACCACATCGCCGACGCCGGTTCCCGCGCGACGACCACGACCACGATGGCCGCGCAGCTGATCATCCGGGGAAGCTCCACCCGTAGTGACGCTTGACACACCCCCGCGCCGCCCCTAGCGTCGAGTAATCGATTACTCCCATCTTCCGCCGACGCGAGGGGTGTCATGGAAGAGCCGGGTACCCCGCTGGTCGCGATGACCGGCGTCAGCAAGGCCTACGGCGGCACGCTCGCCTGCGACCACATCGACTTCACCGTGCGCCGCGGTGAAGTCCACGCGCTGCTCGGGGAAAACGGCGCCGGGAAGTCGACGCTGGTGCGGATCCTCTCCGGCGACGTCACCGGGTACCGCGGCACCATCGAGATCGACGGCGAGCCCGTGAAGTTCACCGACCCCGCCGACGCGCGAAGACGCGGCATCGCGATGATCCCGCAGGAGCTCGACCTCGTCCCCGGGCTTTCCGTCGCCGCCAACATCTTCCTCGGCCGCGAGCTGCGCACGAAGGCCGGCACCGTCGCGCGGCAGCGGATGCACCGCGAGACCCGGGAACTGCTGGCCCGCACCGGGATCGCGCTCGACCCGAAGCGCGCCGTCGGCGAGCTGCGCACCGGCGAGCAGCAGCTCGTCGCCATCGCCAAGGCCCTCGCCCTCGACGCGCGTGTGCTGGTCATGGACGAGCCGACGTCCGCGCTCACCGGTGCCGAGGTCGAGCGCATGGTCAAGGTGATCACCGAGCTCCGCGAGGCGGGCGCCGGGATCGTCTACATCTCCCACCGGCTCGAGGAGATCGGCCGGATCGCCGACCGCGCCACCGTCCTGCGCAACGGCCGCGTCGCCGCCGGGTTCGCCGCCCGCGACCTCACCGTCGAGCAGGTCACCGAGGCGATGATCGGCCGCCCGGTCCAGTCGCTGTTCCGCGTCAAGCACGGCGAAACCGGCGGCGAGCTGCTGCGGCTCGACGACTTCGCGCTGCGTCCGCGGCGGCACCGGCCCGGCCGCCGGGAGCCCGCCGGGATCTCGCTCACCGTCCGCGCCGGCGAGATCGTCGGCCTGGGCGGCCTGCTCGGCTCGGGCCGCACCGAACTCCTGGAGACGCTCTTCGGCGCCGGGACGCCCGGCCGCTGGCACGGGCGCCTGTCCTTCGACGGCCGCGAAATCCGCCCGAGGAGCCCGCGCCAAGCCGTCAAACTCGGCCTCGCCCTCGTGCCCGAGGACCGCCGGATCGCCGGCTTGGCCCTGCCCCACTCCGTCCGCGCGAACACCGCGTTGTCCATTGTGGACAGGCTGGCGACGGCGGGATTCCTGGCCCGCCGGCGCGAGAACGACGTCACGACGAAGGTCCTCACCGACTTGAAGGTGAAAGGCGCGCTCGCCGACCCCGTCGGCACCCTCTCTGGCGGCAACCAGCAGAAGGTCGTGCTCGGCCGGGCGCTGCTCACCGAGCCGAAGCTGCTCCTGCTCGACGAGCCGACCCGCGGCGTCGACGTCGGCGCGAAGGCGGAGATCTACCAGCTGCTGGCCGCCGCGGCCGCCCGCGGCATCGGCGTCCTGCTCGCCTCCTCCGAACCCGCCGAGCTGGTCGGGCTGTGCGACCGCGTCGTCGTCCTCCACGACGGTCGCAGCAGCCAAGAACTCGACACGCACGACGCGGGCGAGGCCGAGCTGCTGGCCGCAGCGATGGGAGAAACGCGATGACCACGGCGGAGTTCATCCCGACCCGGCGCGCCGCCGTCGTGGACACGCTGTTCCGCTTCCAGAGCCTCTTCGGTCTCGTCCTGGTCCTCGCGGCGGCGGTCGTGTTCTCGCCGAGCCACGACGGCGACCTCGTGTTCCTCAGCAGCGAGAACCTCTTCAACGTCGTCCGCGCGATCGCCGAGATCGGCATCATCGCCATCGGGATGACGTTCGTGATCCTGGTCGGCGGGATCGACCTGTCGGTCGGCGCGGTGCTCGGGCTCGCCGCCGTCGGCTCGGCCGTGCTGCTGGTGAACGACGGCTTCGGCGTGCTCCCGGCCGTGCTCGTCGTGCTCGCCGCCGGGCTGGTCTTCGGCCTGCTGCAGGGCGTCGCGTCGGCGGTGTTCGGCATCCAGGCGTTCATCGTCACGCTGGCCGGGCTGCAGGTCGCGCGCGGGCTCGCCCGGATCTGGTCGGGCGGCCAGGGCGTCGCGATCGCGTACGGCGACGGGCCCGGCGAGGCGCCCGTCGCGTTCTCCCTGCTCGGCGAACGGACGTTCAACGGGCTGGTGCCCATCCCCGCGGTGATCTTCGCGGTGGTCGCCGTCGCGGCCATCGTGTTCCTGCGCACCAGCGCGTTCGCCCGGCACGTCTACGCGATCGGCGGCAACGAGAAGGCCGCGCGTCTCTCCGGCGTCGCCGTCACCCGGGTCAAGGTGCTGGTCTACGGGCTGAGCGGGCTGCTCGCGGCGCTCGCCGGGATCATCCACGCGGGCCAGCTGAACCAGGGCAGCCCCAACGACGGCAGCGGCTACGAGCTCGACGCCATCGCCGCGGTCGTGATCGGCGGCACCGCGCTCTCCGGCGGCCGCGGCTCGGTGTCCGGCACGGTCGCCGGCGCGCTGCTGCTGGGCGTGCTCAACAACATCCTGGCGCTGAACAGCGTCGACCCCAACGTGCAACTCCTGATCAAGGGCCTGGTCATCGTGGTCGCCGCGGGCCTGCAGCGACTGCGTCCGACACCGTAGAGGGGAAGAAAGAGATGTCCGGCAAGCACTTCGCGTTACCCGCTTTGGTCCTGCTCCTGGCCGCTTGCGGCACCACGCACGAGAACTCCGGTCAGGGCGCCTCGACGTCCGCGGCGGCCTGCAAGGGCGCCGCGGGGAAGTACACGATCGGGGTGAGCCAGGCCAACGTCGCCGAGCCCTACCGCAAGCAGATGGACGACGACATCGCCCGCGCGGCGAAGCAGTACCCGCAGTTCACCGTCAGCTTCGCCGACGCCCAGCAGGACAACGCCAAGCAGGTCGCGGACGTCGAGAACTTCCTGACCCAGCGGATCGACCTGCTGATCATCAGCCCCAACGAGGCCACTCCGCTGACCGCGGTCGTCAAGAAGGCCTACGACAAGGGCATCCCGGTGCTGGTGCTGGACCGCAAGGTCGACGGCGACGCGTACACGCAGTGGATCGGCGCCGACAACGTCGACATCGGCCGGCAGGCCGGGCAGTACCTGGCCGACAAGGTCCTGCCGCAGGGCGGCAAGATCGCCGAGATCCGCGGGCTCGCCGGGTCCACGCCGGCCAAGGAGCGCCAGGACGGCTTCGCGAAGGGCATCGAAGGCCGCGGCATCGACATCGTGACCACAGTGGACGGTGACTGGCTGCGCGAGAAGGGCCAGCAGCAGGCGGACGCCGTGTTCAAGGCGCACCCGGAGATCCAGGCCGTCTATTCGCAGAACGACCCGATGGCCGAAGGCGCCTACCTCGCCGCGAAAGCGGCCGGACTGGACCAGAAGATCAAGTTCCTCGGCATCGACGGCCTACCCATCCCGTCCGGCGGGATCAAGGCGGTCGAAGCCGGGCGCCTCGCCGCGACGTTCGTCTACCCGACGGGCGGCCGCGAGGCGGTGGCGTCGGCGAAGAGCATCCTCGTCGACTGCGCCAAGCCGGCGAAGACGCAGATGCTGGCGACGGAGCTCGTCACCCAGGCGAACGCCGCCGAGGTGTACGCGAAGGGCAACCGCTGATGGCTCGCATCGGCGTCGTCAGTCTTTCCGACGGCCGCGACTACGTCCACAGTGGAATCGCGGACTTCGTTCGCGGCACCGAAGACCGGCTGGTCGCGGCCCTCACCGAAGCGGGTCACGAGGTCGTCAGGGCTTCGGCGCCGGTGTCGGCCACCACGTTGGCCACCTCGTTCGCGCGGGAGATCGAGGCGGCCGGGGTCGACCTGACCGTGCTGCACTACTGCGTCTGGGCGTTCCCGCACTTCACGATGCTCGCCGCGGGCGCGCTCGGCGGGCCGCTGGTGCTGGTCGCGAACCTCGACCCGGTGCAGCCCGGCATGGTCGGGATGCTCGCCGCCGGTGGCGCGCTCGACCAGATCGGCCGGAAGCACACCCGGCTCTGGGGCGACCCGCCGGACGTCGTCCCCGCGATCGGGGTGCGGGCCCGGGCCGCGGCCGCCGTGGCGAAGCTGCGCGGCAGCACGTTCGGCCGGATCGGCGGGCGGCCGATGGGGATGAACACCGCCGTCGCCAACACCGACCAGTGGCAGCGCCAGTTCGGCGTCGACGTCGAGGAGATCGACCAGTGGGAGATCGTCCGGCGCACCGAAGCGGCCGACCCGGCGGAGAAACGCGGGGCGCGTGAGTGGCTGGAGCGGCACGCGACCGTCCGCTACGACGGCGTCAAGCTGACGCCGGAGCTGCTGGAACGCCAGGCCGGCTCGTACCTCGCGATGCGGTCGCTGATCGACGAGTGGAACCTGGACTTCACCGGGATCAAGGGCCAGCCCGAGCTGACGCGGCACTTCGCGACGATGGACGTCGCCGAGGCGTTCTTGAACGACCCGTACGACTGGAACGGGCCCAAGGAGACGCACGTGTGCGCGACCGAGGCCGACATGGACGGCGCGCTTACGATGCAGCTGATGAAGCACCTGTCGGGGACGCCGGTGCTGTTCGCCGACGTCCGCCACTACCACGCGGACCGCGACATCTGGGACCTCTGCAACTCCGGCCAGCACGCAACGTGGTTCGCCGCCCGCAGCGACGACCCGGCCGAGAACCTCGCGCGCGTGACTCTCCACCCCTCGGTGTTCTTCTTCCCGGCGGGCGGAGCGTCGGTGCACCACATCGCGGCGCCAGGACAGATGACCCTGGCCCGGCTCACCCGCCTCGACGGCCAGTACCGGCTGCAGCTGATGCTGGGCGAGTTCGAGAACTACTCCCCGGAAACGACTTCCGCGTTGGAGGCGCAGTCGACCCCGGAGTGGCCGCACGCGTTCGCAAGGTTGGACACACCGGCGTCGACGTTCCTATCGCGGTTCGGCGCCAACCACATCCACGCGGTACCGGGCGACCGGCGGGCGGAGCTGCGGGCGGTGTGCGAGCTGCTGGGGATAACCCTGGACGAGTTCACCCGCGGCTGAGCGGAACTGTCGGCGCCCTCCGCTAGCGTGGAAAACGGGGGCTGCGCGGATCTTGACTTCAACCTTGCTTCAGCTTTTACCGTCGCCACCATGACTGCTCCTCCCATCCCGCGCGCCGTCTGGATCGCCTCCGGCGTCATGGCCCTCGGCGGCTTCCTGGGCAACATGGACGGCTCGATCGTCGCGGTCGGGCTGGAGTCGATGAGGCTGCAACTGGGGGTCAGCCTCATCGAAATCCAGTGGGTGGCGACGGCGTTCCTGCTCGGCCTCTCCGCCGCCCTCCCCCTGACCCCGTGGCTGGTCAAACGGCTCGGCGCCGGACGGCTGTGGCTCTGGGCGCTGGCCGCGTTCCTGCTGACGTCGGTGGCCTGCGCCCTCGCGCCGGACGCGGTCGCGCTCATCGCCTTCCGCACGCTGCAGGGCATGGCCACCGGCGTCATGGTCACCGCCGGGCAGACGGTGATCGGGCTGGCCGTCGGGCCGGAACGGCTGGGCCGCACCATGGGCACGCTGGGGCTGGTGGTCGGGCTGGCGCCGGTCGTCGGGCCGAGCGTCGGCGGGTTCCTGCTCGCGCACTTCTCGTGGCCGGTGCTGTTCTGGCTCAACCTCCCGATCGGGCTGGTCGCGTTCGGCCTGGCCCTGCGGTACGTGCCGCGCGGCGACCGCGGGCAACCGCCGCCGATGGACTGGCCGGGGCTGCTGCTGGTCTCGCTCGGCCTGCCGCTCCTGGTCTACACGCTCGCCGAACGCGACGCGCTGTTCGCGGCCGTCGGCGCCCTCGCGCTCGCGGTGTTCGCCTGGCGTTCGCTGCGCGTGCGGCACCCGGTGCTGAACCTGCGGCTGGCCGCGCGGCCCGTCATGGGCTCGGCGCTGGCGTCCGTCCTGATGGCCGGCGCCGGGATGTTCGGCGCGGTCCTGCTGCTGCCGCTGTGGTTCCAGGTCCGGCTCGGCGCCGGGCCGGCCGAGGCCGGCGTCCTGCTCGCGCCGATGGGCCTGGCCACCACGGTGTTCGTGCTCGTGGCCGGCCGGCTGACCGACCGCTACGGCGGCGGCACCGTCGCGCTCACCGGTTCGGCGGTGGTGCTGGCGAGCACCGTCCCGCTCCTTTGGCTCGGCCCGGACGCCCCGCTGTGGCTGGTCCAGGCGGTGCTCGTGGTCCGCGGCGCGGGACTCGGGCTGTCGATCATGCCCGCGTCGACGGCGGCGTACGCGTCGGTCGACGCCGGCGAACTGGGCCACGCGACGGCGTTGGTCAACATCGTGATGCGCGTGGGCGGCGCGGTCGGGGGCGCGTTGTGCGTGATCGTGCTGTCCCGCGGCCTCACCGTCGACCCGGCGACCGGGTTCGGCTGGGCGTTCGGGGTGCTGGGAGTCATCTGCGTTCTCGGCACGGCGGCGGCCGCCTGGCTCCGGCAGGCCGAGCGTTCGTCCACAGTGGACGGCACGATGTGATTCACCTGGGAACCTGGCGCGATCACCGGTTTGGTGATTTCCTGGAGCCGATCAACCACTGTCGGTAAGGGGAAGGGCTGGCGATGTCGGGGGTATCCAAGCGGCTGGTGACGGCCGCGGCAGCGACGGCGGTGCTGGGGAGTCTGCTCACCGCGGCGCCGGCGTCGGCCGCCACAGCGATCGACTGGAAGCCGTGCGCGGACGCGCCGGGCGTGGAGTGCGGCGCGGTGACCGTGCCGATCGACTGGGCGCACCCCGATCGGGGCACGGCGAGCATCGCGCTCGCCCGGCGCAAGGCCACGGATCCGCAGGCGCGCATCGGGTCGGTCCTGATGGACCCGGGCGGCCCCGGCGGGCCGGGCGCCGGCGAGGTCAAGGGCGGCTGGACGCTCTCGCCGGAGATCACCAAGCGCTTCGACACCGTGGGCTTCGACCCGCGCGGCGTCGGCGACAGCACGCAGATCAAGTGCGGGCTCGACGAGGTCATCGCCGACCACCCGCAGGTCCCGCGCAACCAGGCCGAGTTCGAGCAGCTCGCGGCGTACAACCGGAAGCTCGGCGAGAGCTGCAACCGGCTTTCCGGGCCGCTGGGGCAGTTCGCGGACACCGAGAGCGTCGCGCGGGACATGGACGCCATCCGCGCCGCGCTCGGCGAGAAGAAGCTGACGTACTACGGGGTTTCTTACGGCACGCTGATGGGCCAGCAGTACGCCGAGCTGTTCCCGGACAAGGTCCGCGCGCTCGTGCTGGACAGCAACATGGACCACTCGCAACACACGGCGTTCGAGTTCCTCAACAGCGAAACGCAGTCGGTGCAGGCGGAGTTCGGCGAGTTCGTGGCGTGGTGCGGCCGGACGCCGAGCTGCGCGCTGCACGGCCAAGACGTCTCGAAGCTGACGCGCGGCCTGCAGGACAAGGCCGCGCGCGGGGAGCTGAAGGACCCGCAGAGCGGCGAGGTCGTCACACCGCTTTCGCTGGCGTCGATCTTCCAGGGCTCCTTCTACGGCCCCAGCTGGGATCGGCTGGCGACCGTCCTCAAGTCCTTCGCGGACGGCACCCCGCCGGCCGCATCCGCGCAGCTGAAGGACGACATCCCGGTCAACACCGTGTTCCAGAGCGTCTTCTGCGACGACTGGCGCCTGCCGGTGCACAACTACGCCGAGCTCGAGGCCTACCGCCGGACGGCCGCGGCCCTCGCGCCGGACGTCAAGGTCAACTCGCTGGGCTGGCAGGCGGTCACCGGCTGCATCGGCTGGCCGAACAAGGCGAGCAACACCCAGCACCCGCTGCAGGTGCACGGCGCGCCGCCGCTGCTGATGCTGAGCAGCAAGTACGACCCCGCGACGCCGTACGCGTGGTCGCAGGCCGCGGCCCGCCAGAGCGGCAGCACGCTGCTCACCTACGACGGCTGGGGCCACGGCGCGTACTCCAAGAACAGCCAGTGCGTGATCAAGGCGACCGACGCCTACCTGATCAGCGGCAAGCTCCCGGCGCGGGGCACGCACTGCGCGGCCGTCGAGCCGGGCACGCCCGAGGCCCGGATCGCCGGGCCGAAACCGCCGGCGGCGATCGGCTTCTGACGCTTCCGTCGCGTGGCCGGAACGAGGACAATCGTTCCGGCCACGCACTGGTGCGGGGAAGGGAGCCGGGATGCTTCGTCGATTCTTCGTCATGGCCGTGGCGGTCGTCGCGGCCAGTTCCCTGCTCACAGCGCCGGCGGAGGCGACTTCTCGCCACGGCGGGTATCTCGCGCTCGGCGATTCCGTCGCGTTCGGCTACCGGCCCGACGCGGGCGCGGCCTACTTGAACGCGGCCAACTTCAGCGGCTACGCGGAGAAGTACGCATCGCTGCGCGGGCTCCGGCTCGCGAACGCGTCCTGTCCCGGCGAGACGACGGGCAGCATGCTGGTCGTCAGCGCGCCGAGCAACGGCTGCGAGAACGGCTACCGGTTGGCCTACCCCCTGCACGTCGGCTACGCGGGCGCGCAGATCGACTACGCCGTGCAGTACCTGCGGACCCACCGGGACACCCGGCTCGTGACGCTGACCATCGGCGCGAACGACATGTTCCTCTGCCAGGCCACGACGCCGGACCAGTGCACGGGCGCCTCTTTCGACGCCGCTCTGGGCCAGGTGAGCCGCAATCTCGCGGCGATCCTCTCCGCGGTGCGCGCCCACTACCGCGGTGATCTCGTGCTGGTGTCGTACTACTCGCTCGACTACCGCGACGCGACGCAGGTGTCGCAGGTCAGAGCGATCGACGCGGCGCTGGCGAAGGTGACCCGCCGCTACCACGGCAAGATCGCGGACGGCTTCACGGCGTTCCGCCTGGCCTCCCTGCGCGCGGGCGGCGACCCGTGCGCCGCGGGGCTGCTGATCAAGCTGCCGACGGGCGGCTGCGACGTCCACCCGACCGCGGCCGGCCACCGCGCCCTGACGGCGGCCCTGGCGTTCGCGCGCTGAGTCAGACCGCCTGAACCTCGACCCCGGCGGCTTCGAAGGCGCGCACCACCTCCGGGTCGGCATCGGCGTCCGTGACCAGGGAATGCACCTGCGTCGTCTCGCAGATCCGGGCAAAGGCCCGCCGCCCCAGCTTCGACCCGTCCGCGACGGCGACCACCCGCTCGGCGCGTTCGACCATCAGCCGGTTGATGCTGGCCTCGCCCTCGTGGTGGGCGAAGGCACCGGCGCCGGCATCGAAGGCGTCGACGCCGAGGAACAGCAGGTCGATGGTGAGCTCGCTGAGCACCCGCGTGGCCAAGGGCCCGCTCAGCTCGAACGACTGCGGCCGCGCGACACCGCCGGTCACGACGATCTTGACGTTCGGCCGCACGGCGAGCTCGTGCGCGATGTTGAGCGCGTTGGTGACAACGGTGATCCCCGGCGCGTCACCCCGTCCGCCCAGGTCGGACCGGATCGCCAGCGCCCGGGCGACACCTGCGGTGGTGGTCCCCCCGTTGAGGCCGACCACCATCCCCTTGGCGGCCAAGGCAGCGGCGGCGGCGCTGATCCGCTGCTTCTCCGGCGCGTGCCGGGCGGTCTTGTAGCGCAGCGGCAGGTCATAGGCGAGATCGTTGGCAACGGCGCCCCCGCGCGTGCGCGTGAGCAGCTGCTGTTCGGCGAGGTGGTCGAGATCCCGGCGGATGGTGGCGGCCGAGACGTCCAGCTCCGCCGCGACGTCCTCGACGTCGATCTTTTCCCGCTGCCCCAGCATGTCCAGCAGGGTGGTCAACCGTTCGTGCCGGGCCATCGGTGGTACTCCCTCTTGCCTTCAGCCGCCCTTTCACGCATGAGGTTGCGCTGTTGGCCGCCGTTTCGAGCATTATGCTGCATCGGGGGGTGTTCGGTGTGTGTGGCACGCCGTTTTGCCCATCCTCGTGTTGTCGGGTCTTCAAGATGCGGCTTCGCCGGGGCGTGGGAAATCGGCGCTTCGTGTTGTTGCTTGCTGCCCGGTGCGGGAGCGCCGATTCCCCACGCAATGGTGCCCCTGCCGCGCCACCGCTTCCACCTGATCGTGTGATGACCATGCGTTCGACTGCCGGTAATCTTGGTGTGTGGACAGCGAAACGGTGTGGAAAGCGGATGCGGTGGCCTTGGCCGATCGTATCTCCGCGCTGCTCACCGTTGCGCGGTCTGCCGAGGCGGAGATCGGTTCACTGCTCGCGGAAATCGAGTCCCGTGGTGTCATGAAACTCTTCGGATATCGGTCTGTAGCACGGCTTTTCGAGCATCTCGCCGATGTTCCCAAGTCTGCCGCCGAGACTGTGGTCAAACGAGCCCGAGCCCTCGCACCTGGCTGCAACCTCGACGGCACGCCGATCCCCGCTGTTGCTCCCGCCACCGGCACTGCCGCTGCTGATGGCCGGTTGAGCACGCCGATGATCGACACGATTGTTGGTGTAGTGACTCAACTTTCGCCTGAGCACCGCGACGAGGCCGAACAGCACCTCCTGACCTTCGCCGAAGACGCCGGGCACAAACAGGTCGCCGCGTTGGGTGCGCGAATCGTGGCCCACCTCGACCCCGACGGCACCGAACCCGACACGACCGAACCGGCCACGCCCAGCCGAGAGCTTTCCTTACGCCGCAAAAGAACCGGGGTCTGGGAGCTGAACGGCCGCTTCGACGACGAGACCGGTACCCGCGCCAGCGCTCTGCTGGACTCCCTGGCTCAACGCCGCACGACCGACGAGGGCCCAGACCTACGTTCGCCGCAGGAACGCTACGGCGACGCCTTCTCCGACACGATCGACCTCGCCCTGAATTCCCCAGAGTTGCCGATGCAGGCTGGCGAGCGAGCGCACGTGATGATCGCGATCTCGTTGGCAGATTTGAAGTCCGGCATCGGCACAGGCCCCCTCGGCAACACCCCCACCACGCCGAAGACCGGCGCCCGCCAGGCCATCCTCGGCAACCTCGGCACTGCGCCCAAGACCGGGGCCGGCCGTGCCACCCTCGGCGACACCGCCACACCCAAGGCCGGCGCCGGCCGGGCCACCCTCGGCGACCTCGGCACCATGTCCGCCGCCGAGGCCCGGATCCACGCCTGCGACTGCATGGTCATCCCCGCAGTCCTGGGCAAGAACAGCGAACCCCTCGACCTCGGCCGCCAGAGCCGGTTGGTGACAACCGGAATCCGCCGCGCGCTCTACCTGCGCGACCGCGGCTGCGCCTTCCCGGGCTGCCATCGCCTACCCCGCCACTGCCAAGGCCACCACATCCGCCACTGGGCAGACGGCGGCCCGACCGAGCTGAGCAATCTGGTGTTGATGTGCGCTCATCACCACCGGTTGCTGCACCGCTCAGGCTGGCAAGTCCGCATCGCCGCCGACGGATTGCCCGAGTTTCTGCCACCAGTATTCCTGGACAGGCGCCGAAAACCCAGGCGCAACAACCTCCACCAACCACTGCCATTCGCGGCGTAACAACCGAACACGGGAAAGGCCTGCAGCCAACGGCTACGGGCCTACACCCACGCCCCGAGCAATCCACAACCAGCGCGAACCGGAAGGTCTCACTGGAGGGCATCGCTCCGACAAAGTCACTACCCGAACTGCCATCCCGATCTCCACCCAGTCACCGACAGAATGCCATCGGCGGCGGACTGCCAGCCGGCGCGCACCGCCAGATCACAGGCCCACGCCGCCAAACTCGAGTCGCCCGGAGCCGAGCAAGCCACCTACTCCAACCCGACGGCGGGCCTGCAGCTCAAGAAACCGCGCCCACCCCCACCTCCCCCAAACCGGCCGACCCCACGTCACCCGAGCCAACCACCGGCCACGCCCACCATCAGGGCAGCCGCGCACCCGTCGCCTCGTCGAACGGGTGCACCGATTCCCTCTTCGACTCCAGCTTGATCGGCTCTCCCCGTTGCCACGGCGCCATCCACCCTCGGGGGAGGGTGGCCTGCGGAGGTTGCGCTGCAAGATCGGGCGGGATCGGCTCGAAGGCGGGCGGGCTACCGCCGCCTGCCTTAGACAAGGGGTGGGCGCCCCGCGAAACTTGGGCGGCGAGCCGAAAGTGAGCGGGCCACCGCCGCTCGCGCATCGGAACCGGTGTACTGCGGAAACGGTGGGTGGCGAGCCCGGAACCCGGTGGACTACCGCCGCTCGCACTGCGGGAACCCGGGAGGTGCCGCGGAAGTCATGGGCGAGCGCGCTGCCGCGAAACCGGGGCGCCGCGGAAACCCAGCGGCGAGCCGGAAGCCGGTGGACTACCGCGACTTGCGGCGCCAGAGGCCGGTGACCACGGCCAGCGCGCGTGACCGCGGCGTCCGGGCGGCGGTCGGCTCGGGGCCGACCTGGCGGCGCATCCGGTAGGCCAGCTCGAGTACCTCCAGGTCCTCGGGGCGGCGTCTGCCGTGGACGTCCGGGCGGAGCATCAGCTCTCCCACCGTGACGGGCTTGCCACTGGCACGGTGTGCCGTGCGCGCCATCGGGAACCTCCGCTTGCTTTGCCGATCACGACCTGATGGGTGCTGATTCTATGAATCTGATTCGGGTTCGTCACCTTACTGGCGAGTTGTGTCCGGCGTGTTCACCGAACCGGTCAACCGGGGCGTTAGCCTCGACGCATGATCACTCTTGGGGGCCTCACCGCGGAAGACCGTCCGGCCTGGGAAAACCTGTTCGCCGGCTACAACACGTTCTACGGCAGGACGCTCGCACCCGAACTGATGGACCGTGCCTGGCGGGAGTTCGCCAGCGGCGAGCGGATGCACGCGCTCGGTGCTCGGCTCGACGGTGAGCTCGTCGGGATCGTGCACTTCTTCACGCACGTCAGCACGACGTCCGCCGACGTCTGCTACCTGCAGGACCTGTTCACCGACGCCAAGGCGCGCGGACGCGGGGTCGGCCGGGCGCTGATCGAAGCCGTCGCCGACTGGGCTCGCGAACAGGGTTGCGGCCGCGTCTACTGGCACACGCAAACCTCGAACACCACCGCCCGGCGGCTCTACGACCAGGTCGCCCTCGACAAGGGGTTCATGCAGTACCAGATCCCGCTCGACTCCTAGCCTCACCGGCGGTGGCGGCCACCGCCGCAGCCGTGGTGGTCCGCAGGGTGGCGACCGCCGGACGTCGCCTGCCAGTCGTGCCCACCGCCGGGGCGGCCGCGCGACCAGATCGAGACGTCCGGGATCTCGTGCCGCACCGGAGCCGCCTGCTTCGGCGGCTGCTGCGGTTTCACCTTCTCCACCGTCTTGCCGACGCCCTTCCCGACGATCTTGACCGCCTTCGCGAGCTTTCCGCGATGAGCGGGCGTGAGTCCGGATTTCGATTCCGACACCACGGCAGCCGGGATGATTCCGCCCGGATCGACGGATGGGTCTACGGATTCCGGAGTCGGCTTCGCGGGCGGCACCACGACTTCCGCGGGGAACGGCACCAGCGCGGCCGCCGGGGGTTCCAGGCCGACCGGCGGCCAGGCCGCTCCCGCGCTCCGCTCGACCGGCATCGACACCGCCGTGGCGACCCCGCCGGTCAGCGCCAGCGCGCCGGCGACCACGGAGAACACCCGCAGCCGGGCCAGGGATCGCAGCGCCTGAGGTTTCTCCCGGTGCCGCGCACCGGCGCCCGCGATGCGGTAGCGGTCCTCCGCCGCGGCGGACCGGACCAGCAGTTCGGCGACGGTGACCGTCTCACCGCGCGGTGCCCTGCGTGCCATCAAACCCTCCACCCTGGGCCGACCGGACGCAGTGCCCGCGTCCGGTCGGCCGATCATAGGAATGGTTCAGGTTCCTGTAAAGGCTCGCTCACCCAGAGTTTCAGCCGAGCCGGCCGGCCCCGTCCACGCGCAGCACGGTGCCCGTGGTGAACGGATTCGCCAGCGCCTGCAGGGTCGCAGCCGCGAGCGCTTTCGCGAGGAACACGACCGCGCCGCCTTCCCGGAATCTCGCGGCGAAGTGCTTGGCCAGCATGAGCGGCCCGTTCGCCGGGGCGCCCGCGAGCGTGACCAGGTAGCCGAGTTCCCCGTCTTCGGCAGCAAGCGCTTTCAGCGACGATTCATCCCCGAGATCCCCGAATATGGCGCGAATACCGGGAACGTCGATCCGCGCCGGATTCCGCCCGGCCAAGGCGACTTCGGCGCCCGCAGCGTGCGCGACCGTCGCGCGGTCGCCTCCGACTGCGAAGGCACGCTGCGGATAGCGTTTGCGGAGAGCATGACGGCCGGGCTGCTCGCGCCCGTGCTGCGCACCTGGCACCGGCGGCCCGAGCCGAGGTGGTGGGGCGCGAGGAGATCGTCGACGCGCTGGCCACCGACCACCCGCATGGCGGTACCGATGGCCGACCTGGTCGGGGTGCGCGACGTGGGTGATACGAACGAAGCAGGCGGCGACGGCGGCGCAGCTCGCGGCGGCCGGGCTCGGTGTGGCACTGGCCCCGACGACGGCGCGGACGTGAGGCACCGCGGGATCGCCGTACCCGGTGTCCTGCGGGACAGACTCTCCTCAGCGACCCGTTAAGTCCTCGTGAATGTGACAGATTCCCTACGAAGGTTTTGTGCCATCAGGACGAACTTCTCTTCGCGACCTCGATTTCGCTGTGCCATTCGCCAAAGTTTGGTTCCATCGGATAGCTTGCTCCTACCGGCCAGTACCGGCGGTGGGGCCGATCGGGTGAGGCGATCAGCGAGAGATCGAGGGAAGCGGGGACGACCATGCCGAAGCACCGGCCACGTCGCAAGGGCACGCGCGGGGTCCGCCGCACCGCGGCCGCGCTCGCCGGCGGCGCGCTCGTCGTGCTGCCCACGCTGACCACCGGCCTGCCCACGCCGGTCGTCATCGCCGGCGCCGGGGACGTCCTGCCCGACCAGGCCGCTCCGCTGCAGCAGCCGAACATCGTCATGCCGCCCATCGCCGTCGACGGCAGCCTCCCGCAGCCGCCGGTGCCGATGCCGCTGGTCGTGCCCGGCGGGCACGCCGGATCCGCGGGCATCTCGGGGCCGCTCGGCATCCCGGCCAGCATGCTCAAGGCGTACAAGAACGCCGCTGACATCCTCGCCAAGGAACAGCCGAACTGCCACCTCGACTGGGCGCTGATAGCGAGCATCGGCCGGATCGAGTCGAACCACGCGCGCGGCGGGTACGTCAACGGCGCCGGCGACACCCTCGAGCCCATCCTCGGCCCGGTGCTCAACGGCGCCGGCGCGTTCGCCGCGATCCCGGACACCGACGGCGGCAAGTACGACGGCGACGCCGTCTGGGACCGCGCGGTCGGCCCGACGCAGTTCATCCCGGCCACGTGGAAGGGCTACGCCTCCGACGGCAACGGCGACGGCGTCTCGAACCCGAACAACATCTACGACGAGGCGCTGGCCACCGGGCGGTACCTCTGCTCGGGCGGGCTCGACCTCTCGACGGACGCGGGCCAGCGCATCGCCGTGCGCCGCTACAACAACTCGCAGTCCTATGTGGACACCGTGCTGGCGTGGGCCTCGGCCTACCGCGGCGGCGTGGCCCAGCTGCCCGACAGCGAGGTGCCGATCGGCGCCCCCGGTGCCCCGGACGCGGCCGCCGCGGGCGGTCCGGTCGGCGTGCCCGCCCCGCCGGCGCCGCCGGTGACCGACCAGCCGCCGGGCTCGCTGCCCGGCACGTCGACGTCGCCGACGAGCACGTCGCCGTCGTCGTCCACCCCCACCACGACGCCGGGTACCCCCACCACGGACCCGACGACAACTCCGCCGGCTTCCTCCACTACGCCGCCGCCGGAGACCACGACCACCACCCCGCCGGAGACGTCGACCACCACCGCGGCCGACTCGCCGAGCACGCCCACCGAAACCACCACGACCAGCTCGCCGGGGTGAGACCCGTGGAGCCGTTCCTGGTGCACATCCGCTGCGACACCGACGGCTACACCCATGCCGTCACCGAGGACGAGTTCGCGACGGGCCGCCACGACGGGCGCTTCCGCGCGGTGTGCGGGCACGTGGTGCTGGCGGCGCCGATGATCGAGGCGCCCGGCCGGTTCGACCCCGTCTGCCGGGACGTCCTGCGTGGCGGCGCCACCCCGGAGCCCTCGGTGCCCCGGCAGGAACGCCGCCGGTCGAGGTGGCGGAGCCGGCGCTAGCCGACCAGCGCCTGGATGCCGTCGAGCATGCGGTTCAGGCCGAACTCGTAGGCCGTTTCGCCCTGGGCTTTCGCGCTCTCGTCGAAGCCGCCGCCGAGCCAGATCCGGTTCATCGCCGGGTGCGCGTCGACCGCGAAGTAGTTCTCCCAGAACGTCGACCGCTGGTGCCACCAGGCCTCGGTCGACTGCCCGGTGCTGCGTTCGAGCCGGGTGTTCTCCGCGCCGAGCGCCGCGTTCGCGTCGACGTACGTGCCGATCCCGTTGGCCGCCGCCACGGACTGCCGCGGTGACAGGCCCAGGTCGTCCATGATGGACAACAGGTACTCCTGCCCGGCCAGCTGACCGGGCCCGAGCGGCGGCCGGACGCGCGAAACCTCGCACAGCCACGGGTGGCTGCGGTACGCCGCGCGCGTCCGCTCGGCGTAGAGCGCGACCTGCTCGCGCCAGTCCGCCGGGCGCGGCTCACCCGGACCGGGCAGCCGCCGCTCGACGAGCACGTCGTCGACCATCAGGTCGACCAGCTCGGCCTTGCCGGGCACGTAGGTGTAGAGCGTCATCGTGCCGGCGCCGAGCTCCTTGGCGACGCGGTGCATCGACGCGGCGGCCAGCCCGTCGGCGTCCGCTACCGCGATGGCCGCGGCGACGATCCGCTCGATCGTCAGCGTCGGACGGCGGCCCCGGGTCGGCTCGGCGGTGCCGCCGCGGGCGCGCCAGAGCAACGCGAGCGTCCGGTCGACTTCTTCGGCGCCAGTGCGTTCGGCGGTCATGCGGTCCCCTCGCTCCTCCGGCGCGATCCTACCCGGGCAGGCCGTCCCACCTGGCATTCTGGAGGCATGACCCGACGCAAACCGCCCAAGGTCTCCTTCCGCTGGTGGGTCGACCGGCAGATCGGCGAGGCCCACGAGCGCGGCGAGTTCAACGACCTACCCGGCACCGGGAAGCCGCTGCCGAAGCCCACCGGCAACGACGCGGCGACCGACTGGGTGCTGCGGCAGGTCCGCGCCGGCGGCCACGACACGAAGGCGTTGCTGCCGCCGGCGCTCGCCCTCCGGCGCGAAGTCCAGGACCTGCCGGCCCGCTCGCCGGCGAGCGGGCCGAAGCGCGGGTGCGGGAGCTCGTCGCGGACCTCAACGAGCGGATCCGCCAGGCCTACCTCAACCACCACACCGGCCCGCCGCTCACCGTGGCGCTGGTGGACGTCGAGGAAGCCGTCGAGGACTGGCGGCGCTCACGAGCCGCGTCGTAGCAGCGCCCGTTCCGCCGCGGTCCACGCCGTCGTCGTGAGCAGGTAGATGCCGGCGGCCTGTGGCACGACCAGCGTCGCGAGCACCGTGCCGTAAGGCAGCAGCCGCAGCAGCTTCCCGCCGGCGACCTGCGCGGTCGCGTCGCGGTGGCGGTCCTGCCAGCGGACCGAGAACCAGGCGACGACCGCCAGCCCGGCCGCGATCGCGAACACGAGCGGGCTGCCGGCCAGGCCGTGCGCGCCCAGTGGCGTCCCGAACAGCGTCGCGCCGAGCAGCGAGTTGGGCTCGCCGCCGACCGCGGGCGTCGTGAAGAGCCGGTACATGACCATGAAGAACGGCAGCTGGAGCAGCATCGGCAGGCAGCCGGTGAACAGCGAGGCCCCGGACTCCTGCTGCAGCTTCGTCATCTCCTCGGCCAGCCGGTCCCGGTCGCGGCCGTGCTTGGCCCGCAGCGCCTGGATTTCCGGCATCAGCGTGGCCCGGGCGCGCTCGCCGCGGGCCGCCGAGCGGGCGAGCGGGTGCAGCAGCAGCCGTACGCCGAGGGTGAACAGGACGATGGCCAGCGCGGTCGAGAGCGGGCCGGTGAGCGTGTGGATCAGGTGGTACGCGCCTTCGACGGGCACGTCGAGAAAGCCGGACATGGGCAGCACTCCGCAAGAGTGGAAGGGATGTGGGTGAGCGGAATGGCTGCGTTTCGGAGGTGGTCCTACGCAGCCGTGCTGCGGGAACCGGGTGCTCGTGGCCTGCTGCGTCCCGGGGCGCCGGGGTCGCGCAGGCGGATCGATTCGGCGCGCCGGGCGCGCCGGCGCAGGGCGGTGACGCGGCTGCGCGCCGGCGTCGACCACAAGGCGAGCTCGCTGCTGTGCGTGCTGCCGACCAGCAGGACGACCAGGAGGCTCGCGGCGGCGAGGGAGGCGAAGGCGACCAGCGCCGTCGGGCTGGTCAGGACGGGGAACGCCAGCTCCAGCAACATGTTCACGGTGGTCGTCCCCCTTTCCTCCGAGACCCCAGAGTAGCGGAACCGGGGTCCGGCGGTCCGAGGTAACAGCCCGATGGGCTGTAACCTGGTTCGATGAGAGGCCAATTCGTCGTCGTGCCGATCCTGGCGCTGCTCCTGCTGTTCACCGTTCCCTGGTGGACGCTCGTCCTCGCGCCGGACTGGGGCACGGCGGCCACGATCGCCGGCACCGCGGTGTTCGCGCTGGGCCTGGTGACCATGCCGGTCGCCATGGTCCGCGGCCACGGGCGGCGCCAGCGCGACGGCGGCGCCCGCCTCGGCGACTCGCTGCTGGCTGTGATCTGGGTGCTGTTCAGCTGGTCCGTGCTGAGCCTGGTGCTGCGCGTGGCGCTGCTCGGCGTCGACGACCCGGCGCGGTCGCGGATCGTCGCGGGCGTGACCTTCGTCGTGGCGGCCGGACTGCTCGTGCACGGCAACCGCGTCGCCATGCGGGTGCCGCCGGTGAAAGCGACCGACGTCGTCATCCCGCGGCTCGGCCCGGGGCTCGACGGCCTGCGCGTCGCCGTCCTCACCGACACCCACTACGGCCCGATCGACCGGACGAAGTGGTCGGAGAAGGTCGTCGCGGCGGTCAACGCCCTCGAAGCCGACGTCGTCTGCCACGCCGGCGACCTCGCCGACGGCGCGGTGGCGAAGCGCCGCAAGCAGGTCGACCCGCTCGGCGGCGTCCAGGCCGCGCTCGGGCGGTTCTACATCACCGGCAACCACGAGTACTTCGGCGAGGCCCAGGCCTGGCTCGACCACATGGCCGGGCTCGGCTGGGACACCCTGCACAACCGCTCGACGCTGCTGGAACGCGGCGGCGACCGCATCCTGTTCGCCGGCATCGACGACCCGACCGGAGCGGCGTCCGGCCTGCCCGGCCACGGCCCCGACCTGGCCCTCGCGCTGGCCGACCGGCCCGCCGACGTCCCGGTGGTGCTGCTCGCGCACCAGCCGAAGCAGGTGCGCGAGGCCCGCGAGGCCGACGTCGACCTGCAGATCTCCGGGCACACGCACGGCGGCCAGATCTGGCCGTTCCACCTCCTGGTGCGCCTCGACCAGCCGACGCTGTCGGGCCTGACCCGGCACGGCCCGACCCAGCTGTACAACAGCCGGGGCACTGGGTTCTGGGGGCCGCCGTTCCGCGTCTTCGCGCCCAGCGAGATCACGCTCCTCACCCTGCGCCGGGGATGACGGACGCCGTGAAGGGCACCTTCAGGGACAGATAAGCCCTGAAGGTGCCCTTCACGGCGTCTTCGGTCGCCTCCGACAATTTTTTTTGTCTTGACAGTTTCAATCGTCGGGTGTCAGGCTGTTCCGCATGACCACCACCGCGATCCGCCCTGAGACCCTCGCTCCTTCGACCACTCGCGGCCTGCTGACCTGCGGGATCCTCGCCGGGCCCGTCTTCGTCGTCACCGGCGCCGTCCAGGGCCTGACCCGCGCCGGCTTCGACTTCACGCGGCACCCCGCGAGTGTCCTGGCGAACGGTTCGCTCGGCTTCCTCCAGATCACGAACTTCCTGGTCACCGGCCTGCTGACGATCGCGGCCGCCGCCGGGATCCGGCGCGTCCTGCCCGGCCGGTGGGGGCCGAGACTCCTGACGGTCTACGGCGTCAGCCTGCTCTGCGCGGGCGTCTTCCGCGCCGACCCGCAGGACGGCTTCCCGGTCGGCACGCCGGCCGGCCCACCGGCGTCGATCAGCTGGCACGGGACGCTGCACTTCGCCGTCGGCGGCCTCGGCTTCGCCGCCCTGGTCGCGGCCTGCTTCGCGATCGGCTCGCACCTCACGCCCGCGCGAGCGTGGTACTCGCGGCTCAGCGGGTTGCTGTTCCTCGCGGGCTTCGCGGGCGTAGCGTCCGGTTCGACGAGCCCGGCCGTCACCCTCGGTTTCTGGGCGGCCGTGGTGATCGCCTTCGCCTGGCTCGCCACCACGTCCGTCCGGCTGATGCCGCGAGGAGAGTCCCGATGAGCACCATGGTTTCAGCCGCCGACGGCACGAAGATCGCCTACACCCGCGCCGGCTCCGGCCCCGCGCTCGTCCTCGTCGACGGCGCGATGTGCTACCGCGGCTCGTCCCCCAACGACGCGCTCGCGAAGGAGCTGGCCGCGCACTTCACCGTGTACACCTACGACCGCCGCGGCCGGGGCGAGAGCACCGACACCGGGCCGTACGCGGTCGAGCGCGAGGTCGAGGACATCGCCGCGCTCGTCAAGGAGGCGGGCGGGGAGGCGTTCCTGTTCGGCATCTCCTCCGGCGCCGCGCTGGCACTGGAAGCGGCCCGCAGTGTCCCGGTGACGAAGCTGGCGCTGTACGAGCCCCCGTTCGTCGTCGACGACACCCGCCCGAGCGTCCCGGCCGACTACCCGGCCCGGCTCGACTCCGCACTGGCCGAGGGGAAGCGCGGCCAGGCGGTCAAGATGTTCATGACCGAGGGCGTCGGCCTGAGCGGCGCGATGGTGGCGATGATGCGGATCATGCCGTTCTGGGCGAAGCTCAAGCGAGTGGCCCACACGCTCCCGTACGACACGGCGTTCGTCGTCGAGCACCAGTCCGGGAAGCCCCTGCCGGCGGCATGGCCGGAGGTGAAGGTCCCGACGCTCGCGGTGGACGGCGGCCGCAGCCCGGCCTGGATGCGCAACGGGGTGTCATCGCTGGCGAAGGTGCTGCCGTCGGCGCAGTACCGGACGCTGCCGGGCCAAACGCACATCGTGAAAGCCGCGGCGCTGGCCCCGGTGCTGACCGACTTCTACCTGAGCTAGCCACCCTCGTCACAACCCCCTTGCCCGGTCGATCACCGACCGGGCAGGGTGCAGGCGTGCCCACCCGCGCCCTGGTCTTCGACTTCGACGGCACCCTCGCCGACACCGAGTCCGCCGTCCTGCAGTCGTGGCGGGAGGTGTTCCGCGACCACGGGGTCGAGCTGCCGATGGAAGCCTGGTACGCCGTCATCGGTACGCAGCACACGACGCCCGCGATGTTCGCCCTGCTCGCCGAGCACGTTCCCGGCATCGACCCCGAAGCACTGCGGCCGGTCACCAGGGCCCGCGTGCTGAAACTCCTCGAAAAGCTCGGCCCGCGCGAAGGCGTCCGAAGCTACCTCGAGACCGCGAAGCGCCACGGCCTGAAGCTGGCCGTGGCCTCCAGCTCGTCCGGGGCCTGGGTGAACCCGCACCTCGAACGGCTCGGCATCGACGGCTACTTCGACGCCGTCCTGACCGGGGACCGCCACAAGGCCAAGCCCGATCCGGACCTCTACCTGGCCGCGCTCGCCGCGCTCGGCGCCCAGCCCCAAGAGACCATCGCCTTCGAGGACACGCCCCACGGCGTCACCTCCGCCAAGGCCGCCGGGCTCACCTGCGTCGCCGTGCCGAACGCCATCACCGAGAGCCTCGACTTCGGCCAGGCGGACGTCGTGCTGCCGTCGTTCACCGCCAAGCCCCTCGAGGCGCTGCTCAGCCGCTGACCAGCGCCAGCAGCCGGTCCAGGAACGGCAGCTGGCCCTTCACCAGCTTCTCGCGCGCGAGGTCGAGGGAGAACCACGCCACCCGGTCCACCTCGGGGAACTCCTGCTGCTTGCCCGAGCGCGGCGGCCACTCCATGGAGAACGTCCCGGGCACGACCGTCGCCGGGTCGAGGTCGGCTTCGACCGCCCACGCTGTGACGACCTTGCCGCCCGACTGCTTCACCTCGCCCAGCGGGACGTACTCACCGGCCGGCGCGGGCAGGCCCAGCTCCTCCTCGAACTCGCGCCGCGCGGCGTGCTCCGGCGGCTCGTCCGGATCCAGCTCGCCCTTCGGCAGCGACCACGCCGCCGCGTCCTTCTTCGCCCAGAACGGCCCGCCCATGTGCCCGAGCAGCACTTCGACGTCCTCGCCCCGCCCGCGGTGGAGCAGGAGCCCGGCACTGCGTTTGCCCGCCATCGACACAGTCTCCCGAAACTCTTCCAAGATTTTTTCGCGGGGCTGTCGATCCGGGGAGAACTCACTCGACGCCTAGGCAGAAGGCAAAGAAGAACCCAGGGAAGGAACCCCGCAATGACCACCACGATCGCCCCCAAGACCCAGACCGCCGCCACCACCACCGCGACCAAGGCCGCCCCGGTCACCGGCGTCGTCGTCGGCGCCTCGCGGATCGTGATCTCGTTCCTGTTCGGCTTCCACGGCTTGCAGGGATTCGGCTTCTTCGGTGGCATCGACGGCCAGGGCGGCGGCGTCCCGTTCGGCTCGTTCCCCGGCTGGTGGGGCAGCGTCTTCGAATTCGCGGGCGCCCTGCTGCTCTTCTTCGGCCTCGCCAGCCGCCCGGCCGCGATCCTGCTTTCGGGCGTGATGGCCTACGCCTACTTCACCGTGCACGCGCCGATGGGCCTGCTGCCCCTGCAGAACATGGGCGAGCCGGCCGCCGTCTACGCGTGGATCTTCCTGCTGTTCGCCGCGATCGGCCCGGGCCGCTTCGCCGTGGACACGCTCATCAAGCGCCACCGTCGCTGACGAAGACGCGGGACCGAGCGCGGTCCGATCAGTAGCCGCCTTGGGCGGCCGCGAGGTCGGACCGCGCCATCACGTGTTCCATCAGGCTGGTCAGCACCTGCTTCGTCGACTCGCGCTCGCGGGCGTCGCACAGCAGCAGCGGGACGTCCATGCCCACGTCGAGCGCCTGCCGGACCTCCTCGGTGCCGTAGCGGTACCCGCCGTCGAAGCAGTTGACGCCGACGACGAACGGCAGGTTGCGACGCTCGAAGAAGTCGACCGCCGCGAAGCAGCTGTCCAGCCGGCGGGTGTCGGCCAGCACGACGGCGCCCAGCGCGCCCTCCGCCAGCTCGTCCCACATGAACCAGAACCGGTCCTGCCCCGGCGTGCCGAACAGGTACAGGATCAGGTCCGGGTTGATCGTGATGCGGCCGAAGTCGAGCGCGACCGTCGTGGTGGTCTTCTGCTCGATCCCCGAGAGGTCGTCGACCCCCTCGGACGCGGTCGTGATGACCTCTTCGGTCCGCAGCGGCGGCACTTCGCTCACCGAACCGACCATCGTGGTCTTGCCGACCCCGAACCCGCCGGCGATGAGTACCTTGACCGCGGTCGCGGTCAGGTTCCGCCGGGGGTCAGAGTTTCCGGATGCCATCAAGGACCGCCTGCAATACGTGTCGGTTGGGGGTTTCCTGAGCCGGTGCCGCGGTACGGAACAGCACCAGGTTCTGCTCGATCAGGTCGCTGAGCATCACCTTGACCACGGGCAGCGGCAGATCGACCCGCGCGGCCACCTCGGCCACCGAGACCGGCCGCTGGCACAGGGCGATGATCCGCGCGTACTCCGGCTCGAGCATGCCCGCCTCGTGCGCCGTGCGCAGCGCGACGACGAGCGTGATGAGGTCGAGCCCGAGCGTGTCCGACCGGGTGCGGCCGCCCGTGACCGCGTACGACCGGACCAGGGGGCCAGCCTCGTCGTCGAACCAGGCTTCGTGCCGTCCGCTCATGGCGACGTGGGCAGAACGCCGGCGTTGGAGCGCGGGGCCGAGGTGAGCACCTGGCCGACGCGCTTCACCATCAGGTTCATCTCGTACGCGACCAGCCCCATGTCCGCGTCTTCACGGGCCAGCAGGGCGAGGCAGGCGCCTCGGCCGGCCGCCGTAACGAACAGGAACGCGTGGTCCATCTCGACCATCGTCTGGCGGACGTTCCCGCCGCCGAAGTGCCGTCCGGTCCCGCGCGCCAGGCTTTGGAACGCCGAGGCGACCGCCGAGAGGTGCTCGGCGTCCTCTTCGGAGAGGTTCCCCGACCTGCCGATGAGCAGGCCGTCCGAGGACAGGACCACCGCGCGATCCGCCCCGGCGACCCGCTTGACGAGGTCGTCCAGCAGCCAGTCGAGCTCACTGACGCCTGAGTTGGCCATTACTCGCGCTCTCCGTACCTGTCGTCGTTCTCAGCCGGTTCTTCGTCACGGGCCCGGCGGGTGCCCTGCTGGAAAGCGGACAGCCTGCTGCGGGCGGATTCCGGCGAGTCCAGCCTGACCTCTTCGCGTTCCTGTACGGGCCTATCTTCCCGCAACTGGGGCACGAGGCTCTGCTGGCGTCGCCGTTGCGGCAGCGGTGGGCGGCCGGGCGCCTCCGGGCGGCGCGGCTGCTGCGGCCGTCCTTCGGACACCGGCTGCTGCGGCCGGCCTTCGGACACCGCGGGCCGCGGCTCCGACGGCGGCCACACCGGCTGCTGTGCGGCCGGGCGGGCCGGCCGCGACGCCCGGGTGGGCGGCGAGGGCGGGCGCACCGGGACGACCGGCTGCGCCTGCGTCGGCTGGCTGACCGGCTCGGAGACGGACCCGACGGGGACCGGCGTCGGCACGGACGGCGGCTGCGCCGGCACCGCCACCGGCGGGGCGGGCGGGACCGGGTCGGGCTGGGACACCGGCATCGGCGGCTCGGTCCGGTGGCGGGGCTGGCGGCGGACCGGCCGGCGCAGCGGCGCGACCTCGTCGTTCACCTGCTCCTGCTCGACCGGGTTCGGCACCAGCTCCGGCTTCGGCGGGGTGATCGGCTGCTCCGGCTCGGACTCCGCCAAGGGAGCCAGCAGGTCGGTGCGCACCAGCACGATGGCCCGGGTGCCGCCGTAGGCCGACTCCCGCAGGTGCACCTGGATGCCGTGGCGGGCGGCCAGCCGCGCGACCACGAACAGGCCGAGACGCGGTTCGTCGGACAGGGCCATGATCCCGAAGTCCGGCGGGTCGGCCAGCAGCACGTTGATCTCTTCGGTCTGGTCCGGCTCGAGCCCGAGGCCCTGGTCCTCGACCTCGATCACGACGCCCTTGCCGACCACGTTGCCGCGGACCTCGACCCGCGACTGCGGCGGCGAGAACGACGTCGCGTTGTCGATCAGCTCGGCGAGCAGGTGCACGAGGTCGCCGACGACCGGGCCGCGGATGGCGATCTGCGGCAGCGCCGCCGTCTTGACCCGGGCGAAGTCCTCGGTCTCGGCGGACGCGCCGCGGACCAGCTCGGCCAGCCCGACCGGGTTGCGCCACTGCCGGCCCGGCTGCCCGCCGCCGAGGATGATCAGGTTCTCGGCGTTGCGGCGGGCGCGGGTCGAGAGGTGGTCGAGCTGGAACAGGGTGTCCAGCTGCTCCGGGTCCTCCTGCTTGCGCTCGGCCTGGTCGAGCACCTTGAGCTGGCGGTGCACGATGACCTGGCTGCGGTGGGCGATGTTGAGGAACACCGCCTTGGTGCCCTCCCTGGTCTTCGCCTCGTCGATGGCGGCCGCGATGGCGGTCTGCTGCGCCTTGTTGAACGCGTCGGCGACCTGGCCGATCTCGTCGGTGCCGTGGTCGAGGAAGTGCCCGCCCTCTTCGAGGTCGACGGGCTCGCCCGCCCGGACCCGGGCGACCAGCTCGGGCAGCCGGACCTCGGCCGCGTCGAGGGTGTCCTCGCGCAGCCGGTGCAGCCGGCCGATGAGCCGGTTCGACAGCCGGACGGCGACGAACACCACGAAGACCGCGAACAGGACGGCGATGACGCCGGCGATCAGCGACTCGGTGAAGGTCGAGTCGGCGTCGTCGATCGCGGCCTGGCTCGCCTTCGAGCTCTGCAGCACGAAGATGCCCGAAAGGGCGTCGCCGACGAGCCGGGCGCTGGTGCGCCACTGGTCCTGCGCCACCGGCAGCTTCGACAGGTCGCCGCGCAGGAAAGCGGTTTCGACCTGGGTCACCGTCTGCCACGGCTGACTGGCCAGCAGCTGGTCGTACTTCGCCTTGACCTCGGGGATCATCTTCGGCGCCGACGCGTCGAGCTGGGCGTGGTAGGCACCGACCTGGCCGACGTAAGTGCGGAACTCGTCGTTGCCTAGCCCGCCCGCGGCCAGCCCGGCCGCGGCGAGCGCGTCACTGCGCTGCATCGCGTCCGCCGCGGTGAACAGCGGGATGGCGGTCAGCCGGTCGAACGCGTTCTGGGCGCCACGGGCGTTCTGCGCCAGTCCGGCCAGGCCGTCGGTGAACTGGTCGATGATCTTGTTGTAAAAGGTGTAGGCCTGGAGCAGTTGCACCTGGCCGCTGTCGACCGCCTGGCGGGTCTGCGGCAGCTGCTGATAGAGCGCGAAGAACGTGGCGATGTTCTTCTGGACGCTCGGCGGAGTGTCGTCATAGCCCGCGAAGCTGTCCCTCAGGTACTCGATCGTCTTCGCGGCGTTCTGGTCCGTCTTGGGGCGGACGGCCGCGAGCACGGCCCGCTGGTTGCCCTGGCCCGCGAGCAGGCTCAGGGTCGCTTGCCGTTCCTGCTGCAGCGCGCCGAAGAACGGGATCGACGGAGCTTCCGAGCCCCGGATCCGGTTGACGTAGTCACGACCGGTGACCGCGTCGTAGATGAGGTAGCCCGCGAGCGCCACCCCGACGAGCAACAGAGCCACACTGGGGATCAGCGCGATGGTGAGCACGCGCTTCCGAATCGAGGATCCCCGGTTGCGTCGAAGAGAAATCTGCTTCACCTGGGTCCGTTTTCCTTCCGGCAGTACATGGTTTCGGGTCGCCCGAGGCGTTCGACACCCGGATTCCGACCAGCCGGATCAACATCACCGTGGTCTGCTTCGCCCGCGACGACGTTAGGAGGCCCTTCAGGGCGCGTCAAGTCCGTGGCGATAACGTGATCTTGGAACGGTGACCCGTCCACACTTACTGCCTGCGCTTGGAAAGTCCACCACCGAAAGTCGTGACGTTCGTCCCAGCGCTACTTCCGTTCCGTCCCATGGGTGCAGGCTGTTCGGTGGTGCGATCGACCCAAGCGCCGGAGCGGGAGCCGCTACGTACGAACGCGGCGAATCGTTCGGTGAGAAAGGTCACGACATCGTCCACTCTCGACCTTCCGGGCCCTTCGTCCGGCACAACAGCCCTCCGTGAAGCGGAAATGCGCGGCATTCGACACCATCGCCTCGGATTCCCCGGAGGGCGAGCCGGAATTCCTCCTATTCCGCATATGTGGTGGTCCGAGCACTCGCCGTGGCCCCGGAACCGGTTCCGGGGATGTCAGCTCCGGAACTCGCCGGCGAGGGTGTTCCAGAACTGCAGCTCGTAGCTCTGGAAGAGCCGGGCGCAGAGGTGGGCTTCGCGCTCGTCGAGGCGGCGCGCGTCGAGCCCGGCCTGGATGGCGGCGAGCGCTTGTTCTTCAATCTCCGGAACGTCCGCGGCGAAGAAGTCGAAGAACGCGCAGGCGTCGTCGGCGAAGCCGTAGTGCTCGCGCATGCCGGCGGCGACGTCCGCGCAGTACCGGCCGAAGGCGGCGAAGTTCGCGAAGATCCCGGCCGCGGCCGCCGACGACTCGCCGTTCAGCGCGAGCCACGCCACGTACGCCGGGTAGGCCTGGCAGCCCGCGCGCGGCCGTTCCTTCCCGTGGTCCGGACCAGTGGCCGCGAGCAACGCGTCGAGCATCCCGTTCGCCTGCTGCTCCCCCGGCGCGAGGCCGCCGAAGAAGGTGCGCGCGTTCGGCTCGTCGGCACGAGCGGCGAGCGCGTGGAAGCTCCGCCAATCGCTGAGCGTGATCCGCTTCTCCTCCGCGGCGAGCGCGGCGAACACCGCGCGCGGCGCCCGGCCCGCGGTGATCAACGGGACGAGCAGGTTGTCGTCGCGCGGTGCGAGCTCCTTCTGGATCTCGTCGAGCAGTGCACGAGCCGAACGCGTCATCGGTTCCCCCCGGAGTCAGCCGTCCCCTCCATTGAAGCGCGGTTCGCGCGCGGAAGCCCGTGTGCACTGTGGACAGTCGTGGGGAGCTGACCGTGCGAGGCCGTGTGAAGGGGGTGTCTGACGTGGCCGCGATTCTCTATCCACCCGGCCCGGGAGCCCCTACAGTGTGGCCATCCGCAGCATCCGAGGAGGCCAGCGTTGACCACCCCGTCCGTCGCCGAGCAGACCGAAGGCCTGACGATCCCGCGGCTGCTGCACCGCAACGCGGTCGACTACCCGGACCTGCCGGCGATCACCTCGCTCGACCTCGAAGGCAAGCCGACGCTCAGCTGGCTGGAGTTCCGCACCGCGATCGCGGAGGTGTCCCGCGGCCTGGCCGGGCTCGGGCTCGCCGCCGGTGACCGCCTGCTGATCATGGCGCCCGGCTGCCCGGACCACATCGTCGCCGACCTCGCCGCGACGCACCTGTCCGCGATCCCGTGCACCGCCTACGCCACGCTCAGCCCGGACCAGATCCGGTTCGTCGCGCGGCACAGCGCGGCCCCGGTCGTGGTGCTCGGCGGCGAGGCCGAGCTGACGCGCTGGCAAGGGGTGCTCGGAGACCTCCCGGCGCTGCGCCACATCGTCGTGATGGACGCGGCCGCGATCCCCGCCGGCGACGACCGGTTCCTCTCCTTCGCCGACCTCCGCGCCCAGGGCCGGGAAGCGCTTGCCGCCGACCCCGACGTCTTCGAACGGTCCTGGCAGGAGATCAAGCCGGACGACCCGCTGTCCATGATCTACACCTCCGGCACGACCGGCGACCCCAAGGGCGTCGTGCTGTCGCACCGCAACGCGATCCACCAGGCGTACGCGGTGACGGAGCTGCACCACCCGCCGATGCACGCGACGAACATCGCGTACCTGCCGCTCGCGCACATCGCCGAGCGCGAGCTGTCGATCTACCTGCCGATCGTGTGGGCCGGGCACGTGCACACGCTCGCCGACCCTTCCGGCGTCGTCGGCGCGCTCGGCCAGGTGCACCCGGAAAGCTTCTTCGGCGTGCCGCGCGTGTGGGAAAAGATGGTCGCCGGGCTGAAGAACATGCTCGGCGGCGTGCCGGAGGACCGGCGGACCGCGTTGCTGCAGGCGAACGAGCTGCTGCAGCAGGGGTACAAGCTGCGCAGCGCCGGGCAGCCGGTGCCGGCCGAGCTCGCCGAGAAGATCAAGCAGACCGACGAAGCCGCGCTCGCCCCGATCCGCGCGCTGCTGGGCCTGGACAAGGTGCTGGTCGCCTCCAGCGGCGCGGCCGCCCTGCCGGTGGAGATCATCTACTTCCTGGCCGGCCTCGGCCTCGAGATCTGCGAGGTCTGGGGCCTCTCGGAGACGACCGGGGCGGCGACGTCGAACTCCGGTGAGTCGTTCCGCGCGGGCACGGTCGGCAAGCCGCTCGCCGACATCGAGGTGAAGATCGCCGAAGACGGCGAGCTGCTGGTGCGCGGGCCGATCGTCTTCCTGGGCTACCTCCAGGAGGACGGGACGATCAAGGACGCCACCGACGCCGACGGCTGGTACGCCACCGGCGACATCGGCACGATCGACGAAGACGGCTTCGTGACGATCACCGACCGCAAGAAGGAACTGATCATCACCTCGAGCGGCAAGAACATCGCGCCGACCCGCGTCGAGGGCCTGCTCAAGGAGCACCCGCTGATCGGCCAGGCGGTCGCCATCGGCGACGACCGGCCGTACGTGACCGCGCTGATCGTGCTCGACGACGAGATCGCGCCCGGCTGGGCGACGGCGAACGGCGTCGAGGCGGCACCCGAGGAGCTCGCCGACCACCCGGCCGTGCGGGCCGAGCTGGAACGCGCGGTCGAGTCGGCGAACAGCAGGCTGGCCCGGATCGAGCAGATCAAGCGCTACCACGTGCTGCCGAAGGCGTGGACGCCCGAGTCCGGCGAGCTGACCCCGACGCTCAAGCTCAAGCGCCGGGTCATCAACGACCGCTACTCGACCGACATCGAGGCCCTCTACGCGGCGGTGCGCGACCCGGAGCCGGCCGCGGGTTCGTAGTCAGGCCGTACGGGGCGAGGTCGTCTCCGTCCACTTGCGCAGCCGCGGCGGGACGCGCTTTTCCAGGCCGTAGTTCTCCAGGTGGGCGGAGAAGACCTCGTCGAACGCCTTCTGCACGGTCTCGGTGTCCCACACCGGGCGCTCGAGGATCGGCTGCTTGAGGAACGGCTGGCCCATGACGTGCAGCTGCGGGCCGTTGCACCGGATCATCTGGCCGGTGATGCCGTGCGAGCCGTCGCCGAGCAGGAACAGCACGACGGGCGCGATCCGGGACGGCGTGCGGTCCGGCGGGCAGGCGCGCAGCGAGCGTTCGGACTTCCACACCATCCGCGTGTGCGCGAGCGGGCAGACGGCGTTGACGCGGATCCCGGCCTCCTCGAGGTCGAGCGCCCAGGAGTAGGTCAGCGACGCGACCGCGCCCTTGCTCGCCGCGTACACGCCGAGCTTGCGCTGCCCGAGCGACGCCCCGGACGAGATGTTGACGATCGAGCCGCCGGTGCCGGCGGCGACCATCGCCTTGATCGCGGCCAGGCCGGTGTTCACCACGCCCATGACGTTGACCTGGACGAGCTCGGCCGCCTGCTCGGCGTCGTCCTCCCAGGGCAGCGCCTCGTAGTTCAGGCCGGCGTTGTTGACCAGCCCGTCGATCCCGCCGAACTCCTTGACGCACAGGTCGACGATCTCCTGCGCCTCCCCGGCCTCGGCCACGCTGTGCCCGCTGGCCACGGCGCGGCCGCCGTGCGCGCGGATGTTCTCCGCCGTGCGCTCGGCCAGCTCGACGTCGATGTCGTTGACGACCACCGACCCGCCCGCGCGCGCGAGGTGCACCGCGAAGGCCTCGCCCAGGCCACGGCCGGCACCGGTCACCACGACCGCCTTGCCCTGCATCAACCCGTCCATCGTCATCTCCCCGCTCTGCGCGCGCCGGCGGCGGCGCGGTCCGTCCACCCCGGCCGGCTCTGCGTCCAGTCTTGGCCCATTCGGTCCAGTGGGGCAGCGTCGCGACGACGAGCGGCCGCCGCTCTGCGCCGAGCGAATCCGGTTCGATCAGTCCGGAGGTACCCGCGCGCCGGTCACGGCCAATCCCGGCCCCTCATCGCCGCAGGTAACCCGATCGGTTCCGAAGGGAGCGGGGACGCGCGTTCCGGGGACACCGGCGCGTAGTCGGCGGCATACTGTGAGTGCTTCCGGGTGGCCGACCGTGACTCCCCCGGACGGGGTCGTCACTGGCGAGGCACAATGCGGACGGTCCATGTTCACTCGATCGGGGGACGGTGGTTACGAGGTGACGACGCGCGCGAAGCCCCGGCTCCGGGCCGTCCTGGCCAACCGGGAGTTCCGCGCGCTGTGGTTCGCCGAGACGCAGTCGATGCTCGGCGACCAGCTGACCATCGTCGCGCTGGCCATCCTGATCTTCGACCGGACCGGGTCGCCGCTGCTCTCGGCCGTCGTCTACTCGCTGACGTTCCTGCCCGCGCTGGCCGGCGGGCTCGGGTTGTCCCAGCTCGCGGACCGGTTCCCGCGGCGCGCGGTGCTGGTGACCGGCTCGTTCGCCCAGGCCGTGCTGATCGGGCTGATGGCCGTGCCCGGGATGCCGATGGGCTGGCTGTTCGTCCTCTTCGTCTTCGCCCGGCTGGCCAACGCGCCGGGCAACGCGGCGCAGAACGCGCTCGGCCGGGAGATCTTCGCCGACGACGACGTCTACCTGCAGAGCCAGGACCTGCGCGGGATCACGAACAACACGGCGATGCTGGCCGGGCTCGCGGCCGGCGGCCTGCTGGTGACCGGCCTCGGCACGTCGTGGGCGCTGGCGATCGACGCGGCGACGTTCCTGGTCGCCGCCGTCGCCGTGCGGCTGATGGTCCTGCGGCGACCGGCCGCGGGGGACGGCGGCGCCCCCTGGTTCGGCGCCGTCCGGCAGGTTTTCGGCGACGAACGGCTCCGCGTGCTGCTCTACCTGTCGTGGCTCGTCGGCCTCGCGGTGATCCCGGAGGGCCTCGCCGCGCCGCTCGCCGCACAGCTGGACGCGGGCGAGGCGGCGGTGGGCTGGCTGCTGGCGGCCGATCCGCTGGGCTTCGTCGTCGGGACGTTCCTGCTTTCGCGGTTCGTCTCGACGGAGCACCGACGGCGGCTGCTGGGCGTGCTGGCCGCGTTGCCGCTGGCCGCGCTGGCGGCGTTCGCGCTGCAGCCGAACCTGGCGTTCGCGCTGGTCCTGCTCGCGCTGGCCGGGGCGACGGGCGCGTATGTCATCACGGTGTCGGCCACGTTCATCACGTGGGTGCCCAACGACATCCGGGGCAGCGCCGGCGGGCTCTACCGGACCGGGCTGCGGGTGGCCCAGGGCGTGGGCGTCGGCATCGGCGGGCTGGTCGCGCAATGGCTCGGGTCCGCGCACACGACGATCGCGCTCGCGGGGGCGGTGGGACTGCTGCTGGCCGTGCCGGTCGCGCTGTCCTGGCGCCGGGTCGGCGGTGCGGAACCGGAGCGACGGCCGTCATGAGCGGGGAACGGGTTCTCCCGGGGACGGATCACCAGTCACGGTTGGCCATCGGGTGCCACCTCTCCGTGCGTGCAAGATCATGAATGGCATTCGCGGACGTCGTGGGCGACAATTCGCGGGTGGTTCAGAAGTCGCGGTTGCGCATGGGGGCCACCTCCGGGCGGGGAGAGTCTCGCAGAACCTTTTGCGCCGCGTTCCCGGCAGTTCCTCCGGGGCCTCGGCGGTTCCGTTCCTGTGGGATGGTACCCGGCCGGGGAATGCGTGAACACTCTGCCAGGTACCGATGAGATTACTCAGGTCGGCGACTACGCCGGAAAGGAGGTGACCAATTGCATCCAGGACCGGACGGCGACCCGGGCGCGGCGGACGCGCCGCCGCCGCGGAAGGCCGACACCGACGAGGCTACCGCCCATGACCCGGCCGAACCGGGCGTGACCACGGACGGACCAGTGACTACGACCGGTGGTCCACTCGCGACCGCCCGCACCGGCCACCCCTACCGGCCGCGCAACTGGGCCCTGTGGCGCCGCCGGCCGGTGCAGGTCGCCTTCATGCTCGTGGCCGAAGCCGTCGCGGTCGCGATTCTCGCCGTCGCGTTCGCGCGCTCGCCGATTCCGTCCGGAAACGACTGGATCAATTTCGCGATTCTCGCGGCGGGTGCCACCGTGCACATTCAGCTGACGCAGCGTCAGGAAGAACGACGGCGAAACCGGACCAAAACGGTCCTGATCGACCTCACCGCCGTCTGGACGTTTTCCGCCGCGATGATCCTGCCGATACCGCTCATTCTGTTCGTGATCGCGGTGATCCGGGCGCAGCACTGGTTCATCGCCCGGCGGCCGGCCCACAACTTCGTTTTCTCGTCGATCACGCACGGCCTCGCGGCCACGCTCGCGCACGTCACCTACACGTCGCTGGGACCCCACCTGCTGGGGCCGCCGGACTGGGGCGGCTTCCTCCGCGAGTTCGGCACGATCGTCCTCACTGGGGCCATCTACGAGGCCATCCAGATCGCGTACGTGGGCGGGGTCCTGCTGCTCGGATCCCCCGCCGGACGCACGGTTCGTAACGTCCTCGGCAGCCCCGCCGACAACACGCTCGAAGCGATCACCATCGGCCTGGGCGCGGTGACCGCGATCCTGCTCGCCGCCGTGCCGCCGATGGTGGCGGTGATGGCCGTGGTCACCGTGGTCTTCAATCGCCTCGCGGAACTCGACCAGCTCCAGAACGACGTCCGGACGGACCCGAAAACCGGGATTCTCAACATGCGCGGCTGGTCGGAGTCGGCCGAGCGAGCACTGGAACGGACCGCTCGATCGGGTGATCAACTGGCGCTCCTGATGGTCGATCTCGACCACTTCAAGTGGATTAACGACACCTATGGACATCCGGCGGGCGACGACGTGCTCCGGACGGTTGCGCAAACCCTCGACGAAGTGACTCGGCCGAGCGACTTGGTCGGCCGTTTCGGCGGTGAGGAATTCCTCATTCTGCTCCCGGACATCGACGAAGAGTCGACCTGGGACGCGGCCGAGCGGATACGTATTGCGATTGCCAAGTTGCATATCGTGACAACGGACAAGCGCGGCGACCCGGCAACGATCGCCGACCGGACCACGTCGATCGGGGTGGCCCGCCATCCGCGCCACGGAGACACGCTGGAGCGGTTGCTGCAGTCGGCGGACGCGGCGGTGTACTTGGCGAAGGAGAACGGGCGGGACCAGGTGTGTTTCGCCCCGGACACCCCGGGAGGCGGGCTCCCGGCTCCGGCGGAGCCGTAAGGACTGCTCAGGCGCCCAGCCGGACCGTGAGCTCCCGCTTCACCAGCACCTCGGCGGAGGTCCCGGGCGCCGCCGGGTCGAGCCGCAGGCGCTCGCCGCGATAACCGGCCGACTCCAGCCGCAGCACGCGGGCGCCCGGCGCCGGGCGGGGGTGGCACCAGTGGCGGACGAGCCCGGTGCCGTCCGGGTCCTTCGCCAGGATGAGGTACTCGTGACCGAGGTCGTCGCTCACCCGGCCGAGGCCGTTCCACCACAGCGCCCGCAGGGTGAGGTTCGCGCCATCGCGCCCGAGCTCGACCGGCGGGTCGGCCCGGACGTCGACCCGGAACCCGCTCTCGCCGACCCGCACCGAGCGGACGTCGAGGAAGCCACTGCCGGCCTCGAACCGCGGGGCCAGGACCTCCCGGCCACCCTCACCGGCCTCCGGCCGCGGCAGCAGCGCAACCACCACCAGCTCCGCCGCCCGCCGCCCGTCCTCGCCGTCGGGGGCCGGAGGCACTCCGCGCAGCTCGTCGAAAAGGAGCCGGCCACCGACGGCCTCCGCCCAGCCCAGCGCCGCCGCCCGCAGGCCCGGCTCCGCCCTCAGCCGGTCGAGCAGCGCGCCGCGCCACCTTCCGCTGTACCGCGAAGCCCGGACCAGGCGGGCCACCTCCGGACGAAGCACCTCCGGACCGAACAACCCCGTCATCGTCCGGTCGAGCGCCCGCAGCTGCGCGGCCAGCACGACCCGCGCGACCTCCGAGGGACAACGGACAGCCAGCTCCGAAGGCGAGCACTCACGCAACGCGGAAGCAAGCACCCCCAGCTCCGGGGAAAGCAAACGCAAAGCAGCCCCCGGCGCGAGCCGGCGCAACGCGCACACCACGTTCTCCACGGGCACGGCGGGCCGCACGCCGCCCGGATCGGTCGAGCCCACCGCACGCCCTCCTGGTCCGCCGCACCCCCACGCCCAGTGTCACGGCCGAAACCCCGCCGCGGAACGTAAGAAGGGGCAGACCCCCGCGCCACCCGATCGGGCAGAACCGGCTCGGGGGTTATCCCGGTGTCGCCGCCGTGGCGGGGCTGGCACCCTTGAACCCATGCCAGCCCCGACCGAGCCGTCTCGTGTCCGCCGACCCTGGTCGACGTCCGGCTGGCTGCTGCTGGTCCTCCTGGTCGTGTTCGCCTTCGGCCTGATCGCCTCGCGCCCGCCGGCCCCGCCGGACCAGGGCCCGCCCACCGGGGACGTGCTCGCCGCGCAGAACGCCATCGAGGCGCTGGTCCACCCGGGTGCGCACCCCGACGCCCTCGCGCGGCTGCCGAAGGACTTCACCGCGCTCAGCGGCGTCACCCCCGGCGCGATGCCCGCCCGCGACGGCACGGTCCGCGCCGTCCACGTCGACGGCGGCTGCTCGACGCCCTGGGGCGACGACAACACGAAGTGGGACTACGCCGTGCCGTGCAAGTCCCACGACCTCGGCTACGACCTGCTGCGCTACGCCGACCGCAAGGGCCACCCACTCGGCCCCGAGGTCCGCGAAGCCCTGGACAACCGGCTCTCGACGGACATGCACCACGCCTGCGACCTCAACCCGATGGACTCCGCGGGCACCTGCCGGATCGTCGCGTCCCTCTACTCGGCCGGCCTGGTCGTCAACTCGTGGCACCAGCGCTGGGGCCCGCCGGTCGGCGACCCGATCGGCCCGATGGTCGCCGGCGTGCTCGTCATCGCCTGCCTTTTGGTGGTCCGGCTGCGCGGCTGGCTGCGCGCCCGCCGCGAGCCGCGGGTGCCGGTGGCCACCGCCGTCCCGGCGTCGGTCAGCCGGTGGGCGCTGCTCGGCGCGGGCGGCGTCGTCCTCCTGCTCGTCGGCGAGTCGGTGACGGCGCTCGCGCACTGGGCCGGCGCGCCCGAGACGTCGCTCTGGCCGCTGACCTGGCTCGCCCAGCTCGTCCCGCTGATCTTCTTCGCCGGCGGCCACGCCAACGCGGCCGGCTGGCGCACCGAACAGGCCGAGGGCGGCGGCTACCGCCACTACCTGGCCGAACGCGCCAGCCCGCTGCTGCGCCCGGCGCTGATCTTCGCGGTCGTCGCCCTCTTGACGCCGCTCGCGCTCGAGCTCCTCGGCAGCCCGGCCGGGACGACCGCGACGGTCATGCGGATCGCGCTGCACCCGCTCTGGCTGCTCGGCGTCTACCTGCTGACGATCGTCTGCGCGCCCCCGCTGCTGACCCTGCACCGCCGGGCCCCGGTGGCCGCGGCGGCCGGCCTGCTGGCACTGGTCGTCGCCGGTGAAGTCGCCGCGAACACGACCGGTTCGCCGTTGCCGCGCTACGCGGCGACGTTCGCCCTCGCGCTCCTCGCCCAGCAACTCGCCTTCGCGCACGCGGACGGCGTTCGCCCGACGCGACGTCTGCTCGCCGCGGCCGCCGCGGCCGGGGTCGCGGGCCTCGCCGTGGCGAGTGTCCTGCGGGACGGGCCACCCGTCCTGCTCGGCAGCCCGGGCGCCCCGGCGGCGTTCTCGGCCCCGCCGTGGGGCGTGCTGCTGCTCGGCCTGGTCCAGCTCGGCGTGCTCGGGCTCCTGGCCGGTCCGCTGACGCGGCTGGGCGACCGGCCCCGCGTCGCCGCCGCGTGCCGGTTCGTCCTGCGCGCGCCGATGAGCCTCTACCTGGCGTTCCTCGCCGGGATGCTGCTGCTCGTCGCCGTCGTCTACCTCCCCGGCCGGATCGCCGACGGGCTGAGCTGGCTGGTCCGGCCGCGCACGCTGGTCGCGGTCGGGCTGCTCGCGGTGCCCGCGACCCTGGTCTTCTGGTGGTTCGAGCGGCACGCCCACGGCGTCCGGCGGCCCCGCGCGGCCGAGCTCCCCGGCCGCCGCACGGTGCTGCTGACCAGGGCCGCGGCCGGCTTCGGCATCGGCTACGCGACGCTCGGCGTGTTCGGCTTCGCGCTCACCCGCTTCGGCGGGGTGGCCGCCGACGCCGATCTGCTGGGCTTGCGGCTCGACCCGATCCAGAGCCTGGTGCACCTGCTGCTCGGGGTGTTCCTGCTGCACACGATCCGGCTCGGCGCAGGCGCGGCGACCGGCACCTGGCTCACCACGGCGCTCGCCTGCGCGCCCTCGCTCCTGTTCGCCGACGGCGGCGGCACGTCCGAGCTCCTCGGCGTCTCCCTGCACGCGGCGACGGCCGGGTTCGCCCTGCTCGCGACGGCGGGCACCCTGCTGCCGGCCCGCAGACCGGCGAACGCGACGTCCTGACCAGGCGAAACCGGCGGACATGCGGGAAACTGGGTGGTGCGTGCCACATTCGCGGGGGGATGTGTAACGCTACGGCAACCAGGGGGAGGCACCATGCGTCCCAACCCCTAGCACGACCGATCGAAGCAGTGAGGAGTCGCCCGCGTGGATCACCCGCCTCGGAACGGGCAAGGCGACCGCCGCCCCGCTCGGCCCTGGCAGGACGAGCCAGGACGGGCCGACGCGCGGCGCGGCACCCCGCCACCGCGCCGTCCGGCACCTCGCCGTGAGCCGGTGGACGCGCGCCGCGGCGCCCCACCGCCCCGCCGCCCCCAGTCGCGGCCGACCCGCCGCAACTCCTTCCGCGGCGCGAAGATCGCGATGGCCGTCGTGTCGCTGCTGGTGATGGGCCTGACCGGGTACGCGTGGGCCGCCATGCAGGGCCTGGTCAACGGGCTGAACTACGCGAACGTGATCAGTGACGGCGGCGGTGGCGAAAAGCCCGCCGACGGCGCCCGCGACATCCTGCTGGTCGGCCTCGACAGCCGCACCGACGCCCAGGGCAACCCGCTCTCGCGCGAGGTGCTCGACGAGCTGCGGGCCGGCGAGGCCGACGGCGAGCTCAACACCGACTCGCTGATCTTCGTGCACATCCCGAACGACGGCAGCAAGGCCGTCGCGATGTCGCTGCCGCGCGACTCCTACGTCGACATCCCCGGCTACGGCAAGCACAAGATCAACTCCGCCTACGCCAGGGCGATGCTGCAGGCCCGCAAGGACCTGCAGAAGCAGGGCGTGACCGACCCCAAGCAGCTCGACGTCCAGGCCAACCAGGCCGGCGCGAAGGAGCTGATCCAGACCGTCGAGAAGCTCACCGGGTCGACCATCGACAACTACGCCGCGGTGAACCTGCTCGGCTTCAGCGACATCACCAAGGCCGTCGGCGGCGTCGACGTCTGCCTGAACAACAACGTCAAGGACCAGTACTCCGGCGCGAACTTCACCAAGGGCCAGCACACGATCTCGGGGGTCGAGGCGCTCGAGTTCGTCCGCCAGCGCCACGGCCTGCCGAACGGTGACCTCGACCGGGTCGTCCGCCAGCAGGTGTTCATGGCCGGCATGGCCCGCAAGGTGCTCTCGGCCGGCACGCTGACCAACCCGGGCAAGCTCAGCGACCTGATCGACGCGATCAAGAAGTCGGTCGTGCTCAACCAGAACTGGGACATCTTCGGGTTCGCCCAGCAGATGAAGGGCCTGACCGGCGGCCAGCTCGAGTTCCGCACCATCCCGGTGAAGAACATCGACTACAAGACCCCCGAAGACGGCTCGGCCATCCAGGTCGACCCGTCCGAGGTGAAGCAGTTCGTGCAGAGCCTCGCCGGGCCGCAGCCGGGTCAGACCGCGCCGCCGGCCGAGCAGGCCGACCCCGCGAACAAGGCGACGACGGTCGACGTCCGCAACGCCTCCGGCAAGACCGGCCTGGCCGCGAGCGTCGCCAAGACCCTCGAGGACAAGGGCTTCTCCTCCGGCGACACGGCGAACGCGACGTCGCGCAAGACCACGGTGATCTGGGTGCCGAAGGGCGGCAAGGACCAGGGCCAGGCGGTCGCGGACGCGCTCGGCGGCTCGCCGACGATCCAGGAGGACAAGAGCGTCAAGACGGGGCACGTGATGGTGTTCCTCGGCTCGGACTACGAAGGCACGAGCGCGGGTGCGAGCGCCGGCTCCGGTGCGGCCGCGGGCCCGACGTCGCAGGCCCCCGCCCCGCCGCCGGTCGCCGACGAGGACAAACCCATCACGGCCGAGGGCGTTCCCTGCGTCAACTGAGTCACGATGTCTGCAATTTGCACGGTACGGCCATCCGCCGTTAACCCGTTCGGCCTAACTCGCGCAATCGGTATCAAAGACATGCCTGAATCCGCGTAATGCGCGGCTGCCTGCGCACTTACATACACGTGAGGGTGCACGCGCACGGAAGTTGTCACGTCCGTGCGGGTGCCGTGGAGGAGCACGGCAGGGGACATTGATGTGCTGATCGACGCTGAGGACTATCAGCGGATACTCGGGGACGAGCTCCGCAAGCTCAGGCGCAGCCGAGGGTGGACGCGCAAGGAGCTGAACCAGCACCTGCAGAGTGAGATTTCGCTGCAGACGCTGGCCACCTACGAACTGGGCACCAGACAGTGTTCCGTGGTGCGCCTGGTCGAGCTGTGCGTCGCGATGGACGAGCTGCCCCAGGACCTGCTGGCCAAGGTGCACCGCCGGGTGTTCGTCGACGAGCCCGGCCGGGTCCGCGTCGACCTGCGCAAGGTCGTCGCCGACGCCTCCGCCGAGCTCCTTCCGCTGCGCCGCTGGGCCGAGGACCGGCTGCGCCAGGCCGGCGAGCACGGCGCCGCCGAGGTCGCGCTCGACCTGCCGGCGCTGGAGCGCATGGCCGAGCTGTGCGGGCTGCCGACCGTGGACCTGATCGGCCGCCTCCGCCGCTACGTCTCCCGCTGATCCCCCGCGGCCCCACCGGCCTCCTCCGCCGGTGGGGCCGCCCGGGTCAGCCGACCAGGAAGTCCTCGCGCCGGACCTTCCGCGTGTCCAGCCAGTACCGCCAGGTGAAGCCCGGCCAGATCGTCCGGTTGACGCCCTTCGCGTCCAGGTACCAGCTCTTGCAGCCGCCGCGCGTCCAGATGCCCTTCGCCAGCTTGCGCTGGATGTCGCCGTTGAACCGCTCCTGCACCTCGGGCTTCGGCTCGATGGCCTTCCCGCGGGCCAGCCGCAGCGCCTCGGCGACGTAGGAGATCTGGGCCTCGATCATGAACACCACGGAGTTGTGGCCGAGGCCGGTGTTCGGGCCGAGCAGGAAGAACAGGTTCGGGAAGCCGGCGACGGTGATCCCGAGGTGCGTCCGCATCCCCTCGGTCGCCCACTCCTTGCCCAGGTTGCGTCCGTCGCGCCCGACGATCTCCAGGTCGTCGAAGGCGTCGGTGACGTGGAAGCCGGTGCCGTAGACGATGACGTCGGCCTCGTGCTCGACCCCCGCGGCGTCCACGACGCTGTGCTCCCGGACCTCCTTGACGCCGTCGGTGACGACGTCGACGTTGTCCCGCGCCAGCGCCGGGTAGTAGTCGTTGGAGATGAGCACGCGCTTGCAGCCCATGGTGTAGTCCGGCGTGACCTTGCGCCGCAGCGCCGGGTCGGTGATCGCGCGGTCGATGTTGCGCTTGGCCAGGCGCTGGCCGAGCTTCATCACCCAGGACTGGCCGTTGAAGCCGATCGCGCGGGCTTCGAGCAGCCAGTACAGGACGTTCCGGTAGGCGCGCTGGGCCGGCGGGAACGCCTTGAACAGCGCGCGCGTGCGCCCGGACATCTCGTGGTCGGCCTTCGGCATGATCCACGGCGGCGTGCGCTGGAACAGCGTCAGCTCCCCCACCTCGGGCGCGATCTTCGGCACGAACTGGACCGCGCTCGCGCCGGTCCCGATGACGGCGACCTTCTTGCCGGCGAGGTCGACGTCGTGGCGCCACCGCGCGGAGTGGAACGCCGGACCGGCGAAGTTCTCGATCCCCGGTAGCTCCGGGACCATCGGCAGGTGCAGCGCGCCGACCCCGGCGACCAGCGCGCCCGCCACGAACTCGTCGCCGCCCCTCGTGGCGACGTGCCAGCGGTTCTCGTCGCCGTCCCAGCGGGCGCCGGTCATCTCCTGACCGAAGCGGACGAAGCGGCGCAGGTCGTACTTGTCGGCGACCTCGCGCATGTACCGCCAGATCTCCGGCTGCGGCGAGTACGCCCGCGACCAGCCCGGGTTCTGCTCGAAGGAGAACGAGTACATGTGCGACGGGATGTCGCAGGCGCAGCCGGGGTAGCTGTTGTCCCGCCAGGTGCCGCCGACGTCGTCCGCCTTCTCGAGGATGACGAAGTCGTCCCGCCCCTCCTTGCGCAGCTGGATCGCCATGCCGAGACCGGAGAACCCGGTCCCGACGATGACGACCCCGGTCTCCGTGCGGTTGCCCATCGCGCCTCCCGGCTGCCTGTTTGCCTGTTACCCGTCGTCCATCTTACTCAGAGTAGGTTACTACCGGTAGAGTGTCCCCGTGACCACCGCGAAGCGCAAGCGCATGCCCCGGGCCGAGCGGATGCGGCAGATGATCGAGGTCGCCGAGCAGGTGTTTTCGGCGCGCGGCTACGCGGCGGCGTCCATGGACGAGATCGCCGAGCTGGTGGGCGTCTCGAAGCCGATGCTCTACGAGTACTTCAACTCGAAGGAAGGCCTGCTGCTGGCCTGCATCCGCGAGTCACGGTCGATCCTGCGCGAGGTCACCGAACAGGCGATGGTCGGCGCGGCCACCGCCGAGGACGCGCTGCGCCGCGGACTGCTGGCCTTCTTCGTCTTCATCCGGGAACGGCGCGAGGCGTGGTCGCTGCTGCGCCACGAAATGGCCCTGATCGGCACGCCGGCCGCCGACGAGGTCGAGGAGACCCGGCGCCAGCAGACCGACCTGATCGCCGCGCTGATGAGCGGCTACTTCGACAGTGGCGACGACTTGCGAGCCGAAGCGGCCGCGGAATTCGTCGTCGGAGCCTGCGAGCGGCTCGCGATCTGGTGCGAGCGACACGATGAGATGAGCCCCGAAATGGCCACCGAATACGCCATGGACGTGCTGTGGAGCGGTCTGCGGAGCCGTGCACGGTAACCTGCTCGTGCATTAGGCCGTTCGGCTGTTACTCAGCGCTGTCGTGTCGTGTGACACAGAGTTGCTCTACGGTGCTGAAGACAAGGTATGAAGTGAGCTGGACTTTCACGACCGAGAGGGGGCGCGCCCCCGCATCTCCCCCGAAAACTGCGTCATGGGAATGCGGTAGCCGCGTCACGGTTGTGTAAAGCATGGTGGTGAGGGAGAGGGGCGTGAGGCAGATGGTGGAAGCGATCACGGCGACGTACATCCAAGAGGACGCCGACTGGGCGATCACGGTCAGCGGCCACGGCAAGGAGCTGACCGCCCGCGCACCCGGCATCATCGCCGCGCGCGACCGGGCCGACCAGCTGGTGGAGGAACTCGCCGGCGAGGGCAGGACAACCGTCGTGCACCTGATCAACGGCAGTGCACTGGACTTCACCAGCGCGTACATGACCGCCCGGCTGACGCTCCCGAAGCTGCCGCCGCTCGAGGTCCCGCCGCCCGGCAGCGTGCCGAAGCAGCAGACCACCGAGAAGGCCCCGGACGCGATCGTGCCGGCGGCTCCGACTCCGACAGCGGCTCCGGCGCCAGCACCGGTTCAGGAGAAGAAGCCCGCGCTGCCGCCTAGCAAGCAACTCCCCAAGGCAGTCGAGGAAAGCAAGCCGGCAGCCGAGCCGGCCCCCGCCGCCGAGAAAGCGGCCGAGGCCCGCGCCTAGCCCTACTTGAGCAGCTTGCGCACCAGCAGAACCAGCACGAGGAGACCCCCGCCGATCAGCGGGTACTTGACCTTCGGATTGTCCAGCTTGGCGCGCAAACCGTTCTTCGCCGCATCCGCGAGCTTCTTCGGGTCGGCCTTGACGGTCAACTGGTCGAGCGTCGCCGCCAAAGCCGTCCTGGCCTGCTCGATCTCACGCTCGATCGTCTCGGGATCGCGGGCCACGTGTCCTCCTCGCCGCAGTGACTACCGAGCCCCAACCTAGTCGACCGCCCCACCGCCGCCGCACGGGCCACGCCGCACGCTACGCTTCCGACTGCTGGGGGCCCGTAGCCCAATTGGCAGAGGCACACGGTTTAGGTCCGTGCCAGTGAGAGTTCGAGTCTCTCCGGGCCCACCCGCTCCAATCCCTGCTCGGCGCTCCGCGCCTTCCGCCGGGCTCGTCGCTCCTTCATAGCTTCTGGGGGTGCAACCCCCAGACCCCGCCCGGCGGGCTCCGCCCCCGGACCCCCGTCGTGGTCGCCTTGGGTTCTTCGGCCGCCGGTGGCCGCGTGGTTAGGTGCGGTCGATCTTGATGTGCGGGGCCAGTGCCTCCAGGAAGTCTGGTGCGTCGAACATCTCTCCTGGTGAGGCCACTCCTCCCTTTGTCCTTGTGCGGCCGGTCAGGATTCGGTCCACCGCCTCCACCGCCAGGGGTGCGCTGACCGCGTAGATGTCTTCGCCTCGCGCGGTGATTCGGCGTTCTTCGTCGCCTGCGCGGACTACTACGTCGACTACGAAACTTTCGGCCGAGTCGCGCTTGCCACCTGCGAACAGGTCCTTTGCCGCGTTGGCCGTCATGTAGCTCGTCACGCTGGGCACCTTCAGGTGGCGTGGGATCGTCACTATGTCGGCCATCGAGAACTCCCCGAAGACCGGCTGTGGGCCCAGGGGTGCCGGGAACGTCCAGTCGAGTGTTGGCAGGGCGTCGTCTCGGTGCTCCAGCGTGCCGTTCGCGTAGCGGACTCGCTGGCCGTTGCGGCGTTCGCGGCTTACTCGGCCGGCTGAGAGAGTGCCTGCCGTTGGGTGCCAGCTGCTCAGGGCGTACGCCACGTGGATCTCGTCGGCCTCCGGCAGGTCGCCCATCGCCGCCGTCGCCATCAGGTCGCCCAGACCGCCGAAGAACGCCATTGCCGGCACCACCACGCTGTCCACCTCCAGCGCGAACGTGTCGAGGTTCGCCTCGATCTCGGCCGCGACGTCCACGTACGGGACGCCGGCGCGGACTGCTGCTTCGACCACCGGGATCGCTGTTGCGGCGAACGGGCCCGCGCAGTTGATCACCGCCGCGACGCCTTCCAGCGCTCGGTCGAGCGATGCCGGGTCGTCGACTGAGGCCGGCCGTCCGCCCGGCAGCTTGGCCGCGTCGCGGCCGGAAAGGATCGGCTCGAAGCCGCGTCTGCGCAGCTCAGCCACCACGAACCGCCCTGTGTGCCCGTAGGCGCCGTATACCAATACTGAAGTCATGCACCCATCTTCGTGACCGTTTGCCGGCGGTACCAGTGTCCGGAACGACGGGATGCGTACACTTTCGGACATGCACACAGTCGCGCTGGCCGCCACCGACGGGATGCTGTCGTTCGAGCTGACGATCGCGTCCGAGGTGTTCGGCGAGGACCCGCGGTACGACTTCGCCGTCTGCGGCTCGGGCCCGGTGCGGGTCGGTCGCTTCCTCCTCGAACCCGACCACGGCTTCGACCGGCTCACGCGCGCCGGGACGGTCATCGTGCCGGGCTGGGCCGACGTCAGCACGGACCCGCCGGCCGATCTGATCGAGGCCGTGCAGGCGGCCCACGCGGCCGGCGCGCGGGTGGCGTCCCTCTGCACGGGGGCCTTCGTACTGGCCGCGGCCGGCCTCCTGGACGGCCTCCGCGCGACGACGCACTGGGCGCACACCGACGTCCTCGCCGCCCGGTTCCCGCAGGTGACGGTGGATCCGCACGTGCTGTACGTGGACAACGGCAGCGTGCTGACGTCGGCGGGCAAGGCCGCGGCGATGGACCTGTGCCTGCACCTCGTCCGCGCCGACCACGGCCCGGCCGCCGCCAACGCGGTCGCCCGTCGCCTGGTGGTGCCCCCGCACCGGGCGGGCGGCCAGGCCCAGTACGTGTCGGCCCCGGTCCCCGCCCGCGACGACCACCCCCTCTCCGCGCTCCTCCCGTGGATCACGGCCCGGCTCGACCAGCCGCTGACGGTGGAGGACCTGGCCAAGCAGGCGAAGGTGAGCGCCCGCCACCTGACTCGCCACTTCCACGCGGCAACAGGCACGACGCCGCTGCAGTGGCTGCTGGTCCAGCGGATCCGCCGGGCCCAGGAACTGCTGGAGAAAACGGACGCGGGAGTCGACACGATCGCGGCGGCAGTCGGCATGGGCACGGCGACGACGTTGCGCCGGCACTTCAACCGCACGGTCGGCGTACCCCCGGACACCTACCGGCGGACGTTCCGAGGTTAGGGTTCGCCATGCAGTCGTACGGGTTCGTGGGCACCGGCGAGATCACCGCCGCCATCGTCGAAGGCCTCAGCGCGGACGTTCCCGCGCCGCCCGCCGTCTTCCTCTCCCCGCGCAACCACGACATCGCCCACGAGCTCGCCGCGCGGTTCCCGAACGTGCGGGTGTGTGCCGGCAACCAGGAAGTGCTCGACCGCGCGGTCACCGTCGTCATCGCCGTGCGCCCGCAGGTCGTCGCGGAAGTGCTGGCGGAACTCACCTTCCGGCCGGAGCACGTCGTCGTGAGCGCCGTCGCCGCCGTGCCCCTGGACCGGCTCGCGGACTGGGTCGCACCGGCCACGCGGATCGTCCGGTCCATCCCGCTGCCGACCACGAGCCGCCGGGCCGGCCGCACCGCGATGTACCCCGACGACGCCGACGCCCGGGCTCTGTTCGAAAGCGTCGGCGACGTCGTCGTCCCGGCGGACGAAACGACCCTCGCCACCTTCAGCGCCGCGACCGCCACCTTCGCCGCGCACCTCGGCCAGCTCGCCGCCATCGCGGGCTGGATGGCCGAGCACGGCGTCGCCCCCGAGGACGCCGACGCCTACATCGCCCACGTCTACGGCGAGCTCGGCCGCACTCTCGCCCGCCACGACGGCACCCTCGAGGAGCTCGCCGCCAAGCACATGACGCCCGGCGGCATCAACGAGCAGTTCCGGGCCACCATGCGGGACATCCCCACGAGACGCGGCCTCGACGAGGTCCTCGCCCGCGTACGAGGTCAGTAGCGCACGTCGCTCTGCAGCAGCGGCGGGTACACAGTGGACGGTTCGCCGTCGACCGTCGTGCCCGCGAACTGCAGCATCGCGCGCTGGGCACCGTGCATCGGGGCCGGGTAGTCCAGCGTCGGCGCGGAGACCTCGTCCAGCCGGGCGAGATCCTGGTGGGAAAGCGTCACCTCCAGCCCCGCGAGGTTGCCGGTCAGGTGCTCCAGCCGCCGGGCGCCGACGATCGGGACCACCGTGCCCGGCCGGGCACGCAGCCACGCCAGGGAAACCGCCGCGGACGTCGTGTCCAGCGCCGAAGCGATCGAAGCGACCACGTCGATGACGGCGTACTCCTCCTCCGAAGGACCGCCCACGAAAGCCGTGCGGGCGGAGTCCGGAGCCGCGGAGTCGCGCCGGTACTTGCCCGACAGGAAGCCGTTCTTCAGCGGGCTCCACGGCGTCAGCGCGATACCCTGGTCACGCGCGAACGGCGCCAGCTCCCCCTCCACCGTCCGCGCCAGCAGCGAGTACTCCACCTGCAGCGCGACCAACGGCGTCCAGCCCCGCAGCAGCGCCGTCGTCTGGGCCTGCGCCGTGACCCACGCCGGGGTGTTCGAGAAGCCGACGTAGCGGATCTTGCCCGCGCGGACGAGGTCGTCGAGGGTCCGCATGGTCTCCTCGATCGGCGTGTGGCGGTCCCAGTTGTGCAGCCAGTACAGGTCGAGGTGGTCGGTCCGCAGCCGCCGGAGGGACTCGTCGAGCTGGGCGATGATCGACGCGCGCCCCGCGCCGCCGCCGTTGGGGTCGCCCGGGTGCATGTTGCCGAAGAACTTCGACGCGAGCACCACGTGCGAGCGCAGGCCCGGCCGCGCCGCGAAGAAGTCGCCGAGGATCTTCTCCGAGTGGCCGTTCGTGTAGAAGTTGGCCGTGTCGACGAAGTTCCCGCCGTGGTCGAGGTAAGTCGCGAGGATCTTCTCGGACTCTTCGACGCTGCAGCCGGCGCCGCCGGGATCCTCGCCGAAGGTCATCGCGCCGAGCGCGAACGGGCTGACGCGGAGCCCGGAGCGGCCGAGGGTGACGTAGTGGTCGAGTGACATGAAACTCTCCTCAGGTGTCGGATTGACCACCACCAGGAAACCGCGAACCACCAGCACAGCGGTAGATCGATCGCCGCGGACTCTTGCACGATCCTCGCGACTTGGATTGCCATGGGCAAACAGACGTGCTTTCCTCGAAGAGTGCTGACCGAGCTCCGCGACCTCGTCGCCTCCCATGCGCGCGCCGACCTGCGCACGCCGATCCCGGGTCTGCTGCTGTCCGAAGTGGACACCAGCGAGCCGCATCACTCGCTGGCGGAACCACTCCTGGTCGTGATGGCCCAGGGCGGCAAGCGCCTGCTGCTCGGCGAGCAGGTGCACGAGTACCGCGCCGGGCAGTACCTGCTGGTCAGCACCGATCTGCCGGTGACCGGCCACTTCGTCGGCGCGACGCCGGAGACGCCGGCGCTCGGCGTGGGCCTGGCGCTGCGGCCCGCGGCCATCGCTCCGCTGCTGCTCGAAGCCCCGCCCGGCCGGTTCTCGCGCACGCCGCCGCCGTCGCCGATCGCGACCGGGGACGCCGGGCCCGAGCTGCTCGACGCCGTCGTCCGGCTGGTGCGGCTGCTCGATCACCCCGCCGACGCGCCCGTGCTCGCCCCGCTGATCGAGCGGGAGATCCTCTGGCGGCTGCTGACCGGCCCGCACGGCGGCTTGGTCCGGCAGATCGGCCTGGCCGACAGCGGGCTGGCGCACGTCGGCCGCGCGATCCGGTGGATCCGCGAGAACCACGCCGAACCGATGCGGATCGACGAGCTCGCGAGGCTGAGCGGGATGAGCCCGTCGGCGTTCCACCGGCACTTCCGCGCGGTCACCGCGATGAGCCCGCTGCAGTTCCAGAAGCGCATCCGCCTGCAGGAGGCCCGCTCGCTGCTGCTGGCCGACGCGGGCGACGTCGCGGGCATCGGGCACCTCGTCGGCTACGACAGCCCGTCGCAGTTCAACCGCGAGTACCGCCGCCTGTTCGGCGCCCCGCCCGGCCAGGACGCGGCGCGGCTGCGCGCGGCCGCCGCCCCGGCCGGGCCGCGGCTGCCGTGAGGTCCGATCCGTTCAAGACCCGCAGGGCCGCCGATGCGACGCTGAGCGCATGGCTGTGAACCTTTCCACGGCGGCGTCGTTCATGGCGACGCACGCCCGGCTCCTCGACCGACGCCGCTTCGAGCTGCTCCGCGGCGAAACCGACGCCGATGCCGTGCTGGCCGCCGTCGACGGCTACCGCAACCCCGACGGGGGCTACGGCTGGGGCCTCGAGCCCGACCTGCGCGCGCCCGAGAGCCAGCCCGGCGGCGCCCTCCACGCCTTCGAGGTGTTCGAGGACATCGGGCCGGTCACCACCCCGCACGCGGCCCGGCTCTGCGACTGGCTCGCGTCGGTTTCCACGCCGGACGGCGGTCTCCCCTTCGCCCTGCCCGTGGCGGACCCGGCGGGCTGCGCGCCGTTCTGGGTCCAGGCCGACCCGGCGCAGGCCGCACTGCAGAGCACGGCGTTCGCCACCAGTGCCGCCCTGCGCGTCGCCCGCCACGACCCGGCGGTGCGCGAACACCCGTGGCTCGCCGCGGCGACGGAGTACTGCTTCCGCGAAATCCGCGCCCTGACCGAGGCCCCGCACGCGATCGCGCTGTCGTTCGCGGTGGGCTTCGTGGACGCCGCGCACGACCTCCACCCGGAGGCCGCGGCGCTGCTGGACCGGCTGGCGGCGTTCGTCTCGCCCGACGGCCTGGTCCCGGTGGCCGGCGGTTCGGAGGGGGAAACCCTGCGCGCACTGGACTTCGCGCCGCTGCCGGACCGCCCGGCCCGCGCGCTGTTCAAGGACGCCGTGATCGACGCGGAGCTGCAGCGGCTCGCCGGCGAGCAGCACGACGACGGCGGCTGGCGGGTCGACTTCGCGAGCTATTCACCCGCGGCGGAGCTCGAATGGAGCGGCTACGCGACGGTCCGCGCGGTCTCGATCCTGCAGCGCAACGGAGTCATCTGAAGATCTACACGAGCAACGTCGGAGTTCACCCGCCCGTGGCACGTCGGGTCACGGGCGGTGAGCGGTCACGCGCCTTCCGGTGAGCACGGCCGTACCCGTACTGTGACGGGGAAGCCGGTGCCCGGAGGTGAAGCATGTCGTCGCGAAACCCGTTGAGCTGGTTCACCCGCTGGGCCGACTGGTTCGAGGAACGCGGCGTCTACGTGCCCGGCGAAGAGAGCCGCGCGGTCGATCCGGTGCGCGATTTCGGCTGGTTGATGGCCTCGTGGGTGGTCGGCGTGGCGATCTTCATCCTGCTGTTCGCACTCGCGGTTTAAGTGGCATATCGAGGGTGATTGTCACCACCCGTGCCTTTCCGGTCACGGATTGGCCACGGCGCGGCACCAGGTGCGCGACAACCCCCCGTGTCCGCTCGTAACCACGCGCGATCACGGCCAGAGTGGAGCGGGTTCGCCCGGCACGCCCCGATGCCGAACGGCAACCCCGACCCGCCGACTGGAGTACCCGCGATGGCGCTCGCGCGCACGTGCAAGATCATGTTCACCACAGGACTGCTTTCCCTGGCGGTGGCGTGCGGGGTCCCCTCGGCGCAGGACGGCACGGCGGCCCTCGGCGCGGGCGGCGGCCAAGCGGGCGCCAGCGCGGCGCAGGCGGGCAACGACCTCAAGTTCGGCGCCGACCACCGGTTCGCCAGCGGTGTCACCATTTCGGTCGGCTCACCGGAGTCGTTCAAGCCCAGCGCGTCGGCATACCCGCGCAGCCCGCGCGGCGCGGCGTTCGACGTCCTGCTGACGAACGACGGCGCGACGACGTACAAGCTTTCGGGCCTCACCGTCAACGCCACCTCCTCGGGCACGCCGGTCAAGCAGGTCGTGGACACGACCCAGGGGTTCACCGGCATCGCCGACGCGGGCAAGGACGTGGCACCGGGCCGCTCGGTGCACGTCACGCTGGCTTTCGCGGTACCGCAGGAAGCAACGCAGCTGCGCCTGCAGATCCGTCCGAGCGCGACCGAGGCCGCCGCGGTCACCTACTGCGGTCCCGCCTGACGTTAGGCTTCGGTCCATGACCGAGCGACTTTCCCCCGGCGACGAAGCCCCGGACTTCACCCTGCCCGACAGCGAGGGCAAGGACGTCTCGCTGCGCGACTTCCGCGGCAAGTCCGTCGTCGTGTACTTCTACCCGGCGGCGAGCACCCCGGGCTGCACCAAGCAGGCCTGCGACTTCCGCGACAACCTCGCCGAGCTGAACGACGCCGGCTACCAGGTCATCGGCATCTCGCCGGACAAGCAGGCGAAGCTCGCGAAGTTCGTCGAGAACGAGAAGCTGACCTTCCCGATGCTCGGCGACCCGGAGAAGACAGTCATCGAAGCCTGGGGCGCGTACGGCGAGAAGAAGAACTACGGCAAGACCTACCTGGGCGTGATCCGCTCGACCTTCGTCGTCGACGCCGGCGGCAAGATCGCCCACGCCTTCTACAACGTCCGCGCAACCGGGCACGTGGCCAAGCTGATCCGCGACCTCGGCGTCGCCTCCTGATCGGTAGCGGTCCACAGTAGACAGACACACCTCGGGCAACGCAAGTCGTGAGTGAGAAACCGTGTTCTAACCCTGTTTCTCACTCACGACCACTGGCACCGCTCGGCAGCCGCAGCGTGAACGTCGAGCCCTGACCGGGCACGGAGGCCGCCGTCGCCGTCCCGCCGTGGGCTTCCGCGAGCTTGCGGACGATCGCCAGGCCGAGGCCGCTGCCGCCGGTCCCCCGGGTGCGAGCCTTGTCGGCCCGCCAGAACCGGTCGAACACGTGCGGCAGGTCCTCGGGCGCGATCCCGGCGCCGGTGTCGGCGACCTCGATGACGACGTCGTCACCGTCCCGGCGCCCCCGCACCTCCACCGAGCCGCCGGCCGGGGTGTGCCGGACGGCGTTCGACACCAGGTTGCCGACGGCCTGCCGCAGCCGCACCGGGTCGGCGGTCAGCTCCAGCGCCCCGACCGAAACCGTCAGCGACACGTCCGCCGGCCGGAAAGCCGCGACGACCTGGGAGAGCAACGCCGCCGCGTCGACCGGCTCCGGGTGCAGCCTCAGCGCGCCGGCGTCGGCGAGGGCGAGGTCCTGCAGGTCGTCGACGATGTGCTGCAGGTGGACGGCCTCTTCGAGCAGCGAGTCGACCAGCTCGTCGTCGAGCCGGCTGATGCCGTCCTGGGTCGCTTCCAGCCAGCCGCGGATGTTGCTCAGCGGCGTGCGCAGCTCGTGCGCGATGTCGCTGACCATCGCCTTGCGGGTCTCCTCGAGACGTTCGCGGCTGGCGGACATGGCGTTGAACGCGGTGCCGAGCCGGGCGATCTCGTCGCGGCCGCGCACCTTGACCTGGGCGCCGGTCTCGCCGGCCTCCAGCCGCTGCGCCGCGCCGGTCAGGGCCCGCAGCGGGCGGATCAGCCGGAGCCCGGCGAACGCCGTGACCAGCAGCGTCAGCAGGAGGATCCCGCCGGCGACCTGGAAGAGCCGGACCTGGTTCTCCGGCGACAGCGTGAACCCCGCGGGCGGCTCGCCCGACGGCGCGGTGAGGTAGAGCGACGCGGCGGGCGCGACGTACGGCGTCAGCTGCTCCCGGCGCGCCGCGTTCAGGCACGACTGCACGGCCTGCTCGGACTCGGCGTTCTGCACACCCTTGCGCACCCAGGTGAAGTCCAGCAGCACCTGGACCTGCGCCAGTGGCTTCGCCTCGGGCCCGCGGTTGAGGCAGGCGTTGACCAGCGTGGACAGCTGGTCCAGCGCGGCCTGCTCGGTCTTCGCCGGGCGGCTGAGCGCGCTGCCGTTGCAGGAGGACAGGACGAACGGGTCGGCGCCCTCGATCCGCGGGTGCCCGCCCGGCGACGTCTCGACCGTCCCGACGCCCGAGCGGCCCTGCACGCACCGCAGCACCCGCTCGGCGACGGCGGCGAGGTTCGCGCGGTCGGCGTCGGACAACGCGTACGGGCCGACGGCGTCCGGGTCGATCCGGTCGGCGGTCGTGTCCTGGCCGAGCCCGGAGTCGACCGACAGCGGGTCGACGACGATCGAGGGCCGCAGCGGCAGCGGCCGTCCGTCGGTGGCCGAGTCGGCGACCGGGGTGCCGTCGGTCAGCGTGAGCGCGATGCGGCGGCCGGTGGTCGCGGCGGTGCCGCGCAGCTGGTCGGCGACGTCGCGCCAGTCCGGGTGCGTCGCGGCGTACTTCAGCAGCCCGCGGTAGATGTTCCCGTCGTCAGCCAGCGCCTGGCCCTGCTCCTGCTGGATGGCGCCGGACGTCGTGCGCGCGGCGAGCCACGCGGTGGCGGCGATCGAGGCCACCGCGACCAGCGCGGACAGCACGAACAACCGCAGGAGGAGGCTACGGCGCATCGGCACCCGCGGTCAGCTTGTAGCCGACGCCGTAGACGGTGAGCAGCCGCGCCGGGCGCCGCGGCTGCGCCTCGATCTTCTTGCGCAGGTTCATCACGTGCACGTCGATCGCGCGCTGGGTGATGAACCGGTCGAAGCCGTGCAGGTGCTCCAGCAACTGGCCGCGGCTGAACACCCGGTCGGGCTGGGCCGCCATCAGCTCCAGCAAGCCGAACTCACCCGGTGTGCAGTCGATCGCGCGGCCGTCGACGGTCACCTCGTGCCGCACCGGGTCGACGGTCAGCGTGCCGACGCGCGTGACACCGCCCTGACCCGGGCGCGCCGGGGCCGCGCGCCGCAGCAGCGTCCGGATCCGGGCCATCAGCTCGCGCGGGCTGAACGGCTTGGTGACGTAGTCGTCGGCGCCGAGGTCGAGCCCGGCGAGCAGATCGTCCTCTGTGGACCGTGCGGTGAGCATGAGCACCGGCAGGTCGGACTCCGCGCGCAGCGTCCGGCAGATTTCCAGGCCGTCCACCCCGGGCAGCATGACGTCGAGCACGAGCAGGTCCGGCGGGTGCCGGCGGACGAGGTCCAGCGCGACGGCGCCGTCTCCGACGACGACCACGGTGTGGCTCTCCCGCTCGAGGTAGCGCCGGACGAGCTCCGCCTGTTTGGCGTCGTCCTCGGCCAGCACGATGTGGGCGCACATGATCCCGAGCATAAGCGCGGCTATGGGAAGACCACGGTTTCCTGACCGGTCCCTGACATTCCGCTGCGAGCGTGACGCCATGAGCACTACCCGATCGGGTGGCCGGTGGGCGGTCGTCGCCGTGGTGGCCGTCCTGGGCGCGACGGCGTACTTCGTCGTCGACCACGGGCGCGGGACCGCCGCCCCGGCCGCGCCGCCGCCCGCCGTGACCACCGTCGCCGTCCGGAAGACCGACCTGGCGAACACGCAGTCGTTCACCGGCACCCTGGGATTCGGGACGCCGGTACCGGTGAAGGGCACGGGTGCCGGGACCGTGACGAAGCTGCCCGCCGTCGGCGACGTCGCCCAGCGCGGCAAGGCACTGTACTCAGTGGACGGCCGGCAAGTCCCCGTGTTCTTCGGCGACACCCCGCTGTTCCGCAAGCTCGACAACCCGGACCTGACCGGTCCGGACGTCGCCGTCGTCGCCGCCAACCTGGCCGCGCTGGGGTTCAAGGTCGGGCACCCGAAGACGTTCACCTTCGCCGAAACCCTGAGGAAGTGGCAGAAGAAGGCGGGCCTCGAGGAAACGGGAGTTCTGGACGTCGGGCAGGTCGTCGTGCTGCCCGGGCCGGTACGGGTCAACTCGGTGACCGCGCAGCCCGGCGACCCCGTCGCGGAGCCGCTGCTCACCGTCAGCGCCACGACGAAGGTGGTCGCCGCGCCGGTGTCCGCTTCGGACGTCGCGGCGATCAAGACCGGCGCCGCGGTGTCGGTGGTCCGGCCGGACGGCACGGCGGTCCCGGCCAAGGTGACGTCGGTGAGCACGGACGTGACGGGAACGCCGGACGGCGGGCCGCAGGGGCCGCCCAAGGTGACCGTCACGGTCACCCCGGACGACCCGAAGTCCGTCGCCGACCTCGATTCGGCGTCGGTGGAGGTCCGGATCGCCACCGAGACGCACGCGGGTGTGCTCGCGGTGCCGGTCGGCGCGCTGCTGGCGTTGCGCGAAGGCGGGTACGCCGTGCAGCTGCCGGGCGGAACCCTGAAAGCCGTCAAGACCGGGATGTTCGCGCGCGACCTCGTCGAGATCAGCGGCGCGGGGGTCACCGAAGGCCTGAAAGTGGTGACGACGTCGTGACGCCGGTACTGGCCCTGCGCGGGGTGAGCAAGCGCTATCCCGGCGACGTCGTCGCGCTCGACGACGTCACACTGACCGTTTCCGACGGCGAACTGCTGGCGATCGTCGGGCCGTCCGGATCCGGGAAGTCGACGTTGCTGCACATCGCCGGGACGCTCGACCGCGCGACGTCCGGCACGGTGGAGGTCGGCGGCGACGACGTCACGACGTTGTCCGACCGGCAGCTGTCCGCGCTGCGCGGGCGCCGGCTCGGGTTCGTGTTCCAGCAGTTCCACCTCACCGACGGCCTGTCCGCGGTGGACAACGTGGCCACCGGGCTGCTGTACGCCGGGGTGCCGCGCCGCCGCCGTCGCCCGCTGGCGCTGGACGCGCTGGGCCGGGTCGGGCTCGCGCACCGCGTGTCGCACCGGCCGCACGAGCTGTCCGGCGGGGAACGCCAGCGCGTCGCGATCGCGCGCGCCGTCGTCAACGACCCGGCGCTGGTGCTGGCCGACGAGCCGACCGGCGCGCTGGACACCGCGAACGGCCAGGCCGTGCTGGACCTGCTGACCGGGCTGCACGCCGAGGGCACGACGATCGCGGTCATCACGCACGACCGGGACATCGCGGCCGGGCTGCCCCGGCGCGTCGAGTTCCGCGACGGTCGCATCGTCGGGGACTCCGCGTGACGCCCGCCGACGTGCTCGGCGTGGGCCTGCTGGGTATCCGGACCCGGCCGCTGCGGGCGGCGCTGTCCGCGTTGGGGATCTCGCTCGGCATCGCGACGCTGATCGTGGTCACCGGCATCCCGGCGTCGAGCCAGGCCGCGCTGCTCGACCAGCTGACCGCGCTGGGCACGAACATGCTGCGCGCCGAACCGCAGCCGAACCAGACGCCGCCGGTGGTGCTGCCGGAGTCGGCGGTCGGGAGCGTCCGGCGGATCGGACCGGTGACCACGGCGGCGGCCGTCGCGAACACGCACGCGGTCGTCCGGCGGTCCGACCGCGTCGACCCGCAGGACGGCTCGGGACTCGCGGTGCTGGCCGCGTCACCCGGCCTGCTGCCGGCCCTGAACGGCAGTGTCCAATCAGGAAGGTTCATCGAGGCTTCGGACCTGCCCGTGGTGGCGCTCGGCTACGTCGCCGCGTCCCGGCTCGGCATCCCGCGCGTGGTACCGGGGCAGCCGCCACCGGTCGTGCTGATCGGGACGACCTGGTACACGGTTACCGGAGTGCTCGCGCCGATGCCCCTGGAACCGGAAGTCGAACGCGCGGTGCTGGTCGGCTGGGGCTCGGCGAAACGGTTCCTGGGCTTCGACGGGCACCCGACGGTCGTGTACGTGAAGGCGCGCGAGGACGCGATCGCCGACGTTCGCGCGGTCCTGCCGGCGACGCTGAACCCCTCGTTGCCAGGTTTGGTGCAGGTGTCGCGGCCGTCGGACGCGCTGGCGGCGAAACAGGCGACGCAGACGGCGTTCTCCGCGCTGTTCCTGGGGCTGGCGGGCGTGGCGCTGCTGGTCGGCGGGGTCGGCGTCGCCAACACGATGTTCGTCTCGGTGCTGGAACGCCGTCGCGAAATCGGCTTGCGACGAGCGTTGGGCGCGACGCGCGGGAACATCCGCGACCAGTTCCTCACCGAAGCCGTCGCGCTGTCGGGGCTCGGCGGGTGCGCGGGAACGGTGCTGGGCGTGCTGGTCACCCTGGGCTACACGACCTACCAGGGATGGCCGCCGGTGATCCCGGTCTCCGCGGTGGCGGGCGGCGTCTTCGGGGCGCTCGTGGTGGGCGTGCTGGCGGGGCTGCACCCGTCGCTGCGCGCCGCGCGGATGCCGCCGACGCAGGCGCTGGCATGAGTCGCTCACGGTGTGCTGACGAGTTCCTGAAAAGCAGCGGTCATGCTTTCGGCATGGCACTTCGTCTCCTGGCTGGTCTTGTTCTGCTGCTCGGCTTGGCCGCGTGTTCGTCCCCGCCGCCGGCGCCGCCGCAGGTGGCTTCGCTCACGACGCCTGTTTTGGTGCCGTCGTCTGCCGCGCCTTCCACGGACGCGGACGGCGGCCGTCCCCGCCACCGCGTCGACGAGACGGCGGAGGAGTCGACGCGCCTGATCGAGCCGTGGCGCTCGTGCATGAAGGACCACGGCGCGGACGTCGACACGCAGCCGAACAACATCGCCGGCGCGGAGAAGTGGAGCGCCGATCACAAGGACGCGGGTGACGCGTGCCGGGCGAAGCTGCCGCTGCTGCCGTGGGGCATGGACCGCGAGAACCCGGCGTACCAGGACAACATGCACAAGTGGGTGCAGTGCATGAACGACAAGGGCATGCACGTGGTGGAGACCCCGGACAACGACGAGTCGCCGTGGACGTATTCGAGCGACTCCCAGCCCCCGAACGCGGACAAGATCGAGCACGACTGCGAACTGGCGATCCTCGGCCCGAGTGACAAGTAGCACTCTTCTTGACCTCCACATTACTGGAGGTCTCAGCATGGCGTCATGACCGACTTGACGAAGGGCGTCACCGAACTGGTGCTGGAAGCCCGTGATCTCGAAGCGTCCGAACGCTTCTACACCGAAGTGCTGGGTCTGCCGGTGGTGCTGCGCTGGGAGGGCCCGGCGTGGAAGGGCCGCGAAGCGGTGTGGGTCCAGTCCGGCGACCGGACGCGAATCGGCCTGTGGAAGCCGTTCGTGGGCATCGCGGGAGCCCGCCCGGGAACGCACGTCCACTTCGCGATGACGGTGGCGGAAAAGGACTACGACGCGGCGGTGGCCAGGGCGCGCGCCCAAGGTGTTTCGGTGGACGAGGTGTACTTCGGCGACGACCCGGCCGCACCCGGCCAGCGTTCGGCGTACGTCACGGATCCCGACGGGCACGTGGTGGAGCTGTGGACCCGAGACGTCGCGACCCAGGTCGACGCCGGGCCACCGCACGCGGTGACGCCGGACGTCTTCGGGGTCTAGCTTTCGGCGAGTTCCCGCAACGCCGGGAGAAGCGCGCGAAGGGCGCGGCCGCGGTGCGAAACCGCGTCCTTCTCCGCCGGCTCCATCTCCGCCGACGTCCGGGTCTCGCCGTCCGGGCGGAAGATCGGGTCGTAGCCGAAACCGTTGGTGCCGCGCCGTTCCCGGACCATGGTCCCGCGCCACTCGCCGCGGACCACCGTCTCCTCGCCGGACAGCAGCACCAAAGCCGCCGCGCAGACGAACTGCGCTCCGCGACGCTCGTCCGGGACGTCCCCGAGCTGCCCCAGAACCAGGTTCAGGTTCGCCTCGTCGTCGCCGTGACCGCCCGACCACCGCGCCGACAGCACGCCCGGCATGCCGTTCAACGCGTCGATCGCGATGCCCGAGTCGTCGGCGATGGCCGGCAACCCGCACGCCGCCACCGCGTCACGGGCCTTCGCCACCGCGTTGCCCTCGAAATCGGGCGCCGTCTCCGGTGCCTCCGGGAACGAGGGGATGTCCGCGAGTCCGAGAACCTCGATGCCGGAGATCCCCTCAGCGAGCAGGATCCGCCGCAGCTCCCCCAGCTTCTTCGCGTTGCGCGTGGCCAGAAGCAGCTTCGTCACTTCGAGCCCTTCTTCTTGTCCGGACGCGGCTCCGGCAGCTCGCCCGGGTACGGCAGCGCCAGCGCCTCGTTCTGCAGCCGGGTCAGCTCTTCGCAGCCGGCCTGCGCCAGGTCGAGCATCTTGTCCAAAGTGGACCGGGCGAAGGTCGCGCCCTCGCCGGTGCCCTGGACCTCGATCAGCGTGCCCGCGTCCGTCGCCACCACGTTCATGTCGACCTCGGCGCGCGAGTCCTCCTCGTACGGCAGGTCGAGGCGCACCCGGCCGTCGACCACGCCGACGCTCACCGCCGCCACCGACGACGACAGCGGCTGCGGGTCGTTGAGCCGGTTCGCCGCGGCCAGCCACGTGATCGCGTCGGCCAGCGCGACGTAACCGCCGGTCACCGCGGCCGTGCGCGTGCCGCCGTCGGCCTGGATGACGTCGCAGTCGATGACGATCGTGTTCTCGCCCAGCGCCGCCAGGTCGATGCAGGCGCGCAGCGAGCGGCCGATCAGCCGCGAGATCTCGTGCGTGCGCCCGCCGATCCGGCCCTTCACGGACTCGCGGTCACCCCGCGTGTTGGTCGCGGACGGCAGCATCGCGTACTCGGCGGTCACCCACCCGAGCCCGGACCCGGCCCGCCAGCGCGGCACCCCTTCGGTGACGCTCGCGGCGCACAGCACCCGCGTGTTGCCGAATTCGATCAGCACCGACCCCGCCGGCCACTGCTGGAACCCCCGGGTGATCTTGATGTCACGGAGCTGGTCGTCGTTCCTGCCATCTTTTCGAGCCACGGGAGCACTCTAGGACCGGCCACTCAGACGTCGTAGACGGCACCCTGCTTGACGACCTCGGCCCCCGCGAACTCCGCCGACGCCTCGGCCAGAACCGCGCCCGCGTCCGTCCACGGCGCGATGTGCGTCAGCAGCAGCCGCCCGACTCCGGCGTCGCGCGCCAGCTCGCCGGCCTGCTTCCCCGACAGGTGCACCCCGGCCGGGCGTTCGGCCGAATCCGTCCAGGACGCCTCGGCCAGCAGCAGGTCGACGCCGTCGGCGAGCTCGTTCAGCGCCGCGCACGGCCCGGTGTCGCCGGTGAACGCGAGGATCCGGCCGCCGTAGGAGATGCGCAGGCCGTACGCCGGGGTCGGGTGGTCGACCTCGAACGGGCCGACCTCGAACGGGCCGATCCGGAACGGCTCGGGCCGCAGCGGGTGGAAGGCGTAGACGTCGGTGAGGTCGGTGGTGGCCCGCTCGGTCTCGTTGGGCGCGTAGGCGTTCGCGAGCCGCAGAGGCGCGTCGTGCGGCGCGTACAGCGGTAGCAGGCGCGGGCGCGCCGGGTACGGCGGCGCCGGGTGGTAGCGCCGCAGGACGGTGAGCGCGCTGACGTCGGCGCAGTGGTCGGGGTGCAGGTGCGTGAGCACCAAGGCGTCCAGGTCGAACGGGTCGGCCACGGCCTGCAGCTGCGCCAGCGTGCCGTTGCCGAGTTCGAGGCCGAGCAGGAAGCCTTCGGCCTCGACCAGGTAACCGGACGCGGCGGTGTTCGGCCCGGGGATGCTGCCGGAGCACCCGAGGATGGTCAGTCGCACCTCGACACCCTAAGCGTCCAGGGGCCTGATCACGCGGTGGTGGGAGCGAGGACACCCGGGGCGAACCCCATGAACCGCTGGGCGAGCCGGGTGAAGGGCTCGGCCGAGCCGGTGGCGAGGAACTCGTGCCGCGGCGGCGTCTCCCGGGTCGTCAGCAGGTCCCGCTCGGTGAGCACCCGGACGACGTCCTTGGCCGTCTCGTCCGCGCTCGAAACCAGGGTGACCTCCTGGCCCATCACGATCTGCAGCACGCCCTGCAGGAGCGGGTAGTGCGTGCAGCCGAGCACGAGCGTGTCGACCTCGGCGTCGAGCAGGGGCTGGAGGTAGCCCTGCGCGAGCCCGAGCACCTGGCGGCCGGAGGTGATGCCGCGCTCGACGAAGTCGACGAACCGCGGGCAGGCGACGCTGGTGAGCGTGATGCCCGGCGCCGCGGCGAACGCGTCCTCGTAGGCGCGGGACCGCACGGTGCCCTCGGTGCCGATCACGCCGACCCGGCCGGTGTGCGTGGCCACGACGGCGCGGCGGGCGGCGGGTAGGACGACCTCGATCACCGGCACGTCGTAGCGCTCGCGGGCGTCGCGCAGGCAGGCCGCGGACGCCGTGTTGCACGCGATGACCAGGGCCTTCACACCGCTTTCGACGATCTCGTCGAGCGCCGCGAGCGCGTAGCTGCGGGCGGTGGCGATCGGGAGCGGGCCGTACGGGTTGTGCGCCGTGTCGCCGACGTAGCGAAGCTGCTCGGCGGGCAGCTGCTCGAGGAGTGCCCTCGCGACCGTCAGCCCGCCGACGCCGGAATCGAACACCCCGATCGGGGCATCAGCGGGCGAGGACGTCACCCTTCGAGGTTACCCGGCGCCGCGGACTCGGCTTTGCGCGACTTGCCCGTGCGGCCGGTCAGCCACGCCGCGAGGACGCCGGCCAGCGCGCCGAAGACGTGTCCCTGCCAGGAAACGCCGGTGTTGCCCGGCAGCAGCCCGAGGAGCATCCCGCTCCACACGCCGAGCAGGACGACGGCGACCAGGATCTGCCCGGCCGCGCGGTTGAAGATGCCGCGCACCAGCAGGTAGGCGAGCCAGCCGAAGGCCAGCCCGGACGCGCCGACGGTGACCGCGTTCGCCGGCCCGATCAGCCACACCCCGAGCCCGGACACCACCCAGATGATGGCCGTGACCAGGGCGAACCGGCCGATGCCGGCGGCCATGGCGAGGAAGGAGAACACGAGCACCGGCACGGTGTTCGCGAACAGGTGCGACCAGCCGGCGTGCAGCAGCGGCGCGAACAGCACGCCGTCGAGGCCGGAGAGCACCCGCGAATGGATGCCGCCCTGGTCCAGGTCGCCGGGCAGGATCACGTCCACCAGCTCGACCAGGTAGAGCAGCAGGGTGAACGAGAGCGCGACGAGCGCGGCCGCCTTGGGTTTCGGCGGCAGCACGCGCTTGGCGGCGTCGGTTTCCGGGGCGGGGTTCACGGGCAAAGTGCTCACGTGATCGACGCTACGTCGCTCCCGCCCGGTGCGCCTCGGGTGAAATCCCTGATCCGGGCTTTTTGTCGGTCCCTCCCGCTAGCGTCTGCGGCATGGGGAACTTCGACTTTCGCGGGTATCTGGAGCGGCTCGGCCTCGACGCGGAGCCGCCGAGCGTGGCCGCGCTGCGGCGGCTGCACGCGGCACAGGTCGAGCGCGTGCCGTACGAGGCGCTGGAGGTCCAGCTCGGGCGGCCGACGCCGCTGGAGCCGTCGGCTTCGCTCGCGCGGATCCTGCGCGGCCGCGGCGGCTACTGCTACCACCTGAACGGCGCTTTCTCGGCCCTGCTGCGCGAGCTCGGTTACCAGGTCACGCGCCACCTCGGCGGGGTGCAGGGCAGCCCGGGCGACGCGCCGAACGTCGACCGCAACCACCTCGCGCTGACCGTCACCGGCGTGCCGGACGAGCCGGCGACGACGTGGCTGGTCGACGCCGGGCTGGGCGACGGCATCCACGAGCCGCTCCCCCTACGGGAAGGCACGTACCGGCAGGGCCCGCACACCTACGGGCTGCGGCCGTCGACGGTGGCGCCGGGCGGCTGGCGGTTCGACCACGACCCATCGGGCAGCTTCGCGGGCTTCGACTTCGCGCCGGGCGCGGCGGAGATGGCCGACTTCGCGGAGAAGCACGCGTGGCTGTCGACGGCGCCGGAGTCCGGGTTCGTCCGGGTCTGCGTGCTGCAACGCCGGGACGCGGCGGGCGTCGACACCCTGCGGGCGCGGACCCTGAACCGCCACGGCGCCAAGGAGGTCATCGAGTCTCCGCGGGACTGGTGGACGGCCGCGGCGGACGTCTTCGGCATCACCCCGGACCTGTTCACGGCCGAGGAGCGCGAACGCCTGTGGCGGCAGGTCGTGGCGCAGCACGAAACCCACGCGAACGGGCCGGTGGTCAGCGTGTGAGTCAGGACGGCGGCGCGGGCAGCGGGATCCGGCCCAGCGCGTGGTCGACGGCGGCGTCGGCGTGCAGGCGGGTCGTGGGGAAGGTCGGCACCGGCGAGTCCTCGGGGCCGACGAGCAGCTCGATCTCCGTGCACCCGTAGATCACGCCCTCGGCACCCGCCTCGACCAGCCGCGCGATCACCTCGCGGTAAGCCTGCCGGGAAGTGTCCTCGACGACCCCGAACACCAGCTCGTCGTAAATGACGCGGTGCACGAGGTCCCGGTCTTCGGCGCTCGGCACGAGCACGTCCAAGCCGTGCGCGGCGAGCCGGTCGCGGTAGAACGGCTGCCCCATGGTGAACCCGGTGCCGAGCAGCCCGACCCGGCGGATCCCGGCCGCCTTGACGGCCGCAGCGGTGGCGTCGCCGAGGTGCAGCAGCGGGATGCCGAGGCCGTCGGCCAGCTCGGGAGCGACCTTGTGCATGGTGTTGGTGCAGAGCACGACGAAGTCGGCACCGGCCGCTTCGAGCGCGCGAGCCGCGCGGTTGAGCTCCGCGCCGGCGTCGTCCCAGCGGTCTTCGGCCTGCATGGCCTCGATGGCGGCGAAGTCGACGGAGTAGAGCACGGTGTGCGCCGAGTGGAACCCGCCGAGAGCGGCTTTCACCCGTTCGTTCACCAACCGGTAGTACTCGAGCGACGATTCCCAGCTCATCCCGCCGAGCAGCCCGATGACCTTCATGCTGTTCAGCATGCCCGAACTGCGCACGGCCTTCGCCGGGGTGTCGAACGTCCTGGTCACCGACGGCACCTCGAGCGTGCTGGTCGACGGCTTCTTCTCGCGGCCGTCCCTGCTGAAGATGGCGACGCGGGTGGCGCCGGACCGCGGCCGGATCGACGAGGCCCTGCGCCGGCTCGGCGTCACGAAGCTCGACGCCGTCCTGGTGGCGCACTCCCACGTCGACCACGTCCTCGACGCGCCGGTCGTCGCCGAGCTGACCGGCGCCACGCTGGCGGGCTCGCCGTCCACGCGGAAGGTCCAGGAGGGCTACGACCTCGCCGCCGAGCCGTTCGAAGAGCTCGTGCCGGGCAAGCCGGTGGAGTTCGGCGCCTTCACCGTGACACCGGTCGACACCCGGCACAGCGACGGCGACCGGGTGCCCGGCGAGATCACCGAGCCCGTGCGGCTGCCGGCCAAGGCGAAGGCCTTCAAGACCGGCCGGTGCTACTCGTTCCACATCGCCCACGCGGCGGGCAACGTCCTGGTCCACGCGTCGGCGAACTTCGTGCCCGGCGCACTGGCCGGCTACGACGCGGACGTCGTCTACCTCGGCGCCGGAGCGGCCGGGAAGCAGACGGAGGAATGGCGGGAGCGGTACTGGCGGGAGACGGTCGGCGCGCTCCACCCCCGCGTCGTCCGGCCGATCCACTGGGACGCCTTCTGGCGCCCGCTGTCCAAGCCGCTCAAGCTGCTGCCGAAGGTCTTCGACGACCTGGGGACGACCATGGCCACCTTCCAGCGGCTCGCCGCCGAAGACGGGATCGACCTCGCCCTGCCCGAACTCTGGAAGGCCGAGTGACTCAGGCCCAGAGCTGCCCGTCGAGCCGTGCCGCGGCCTCGTCGAGCGAGCCCGCGTAGGCACCCGTCGACAGGTACTTCCACCCGGCGTCCGCGACGACGAAAGCGACGTCCGCGGTCTCTCCGCGAGCAGCGGCCTTCTCGGCCACCGCCAGCGCCGCGTGCAGCACCGCGCCCGTCGAGATGCCCGCGAAGATGCCTTCGTTCTCCAGCAGTTCCCGCGTGCGGCGCAGCGCGTCGTACGCGCCGACGGAGAAGCGGCTGTTCAGCACGCTGGGGTCGTACAGCTCCGGGACGAACCCCTCGTCGAGGTTGCGCAGGCCGTACACCAGCTCGCCGTAGCGGGGCTCGGCCGCGATGACCTGGACGTCCGGCTTGGCCTCGTGCAGGTACCGGCCGACACCCACCAGCGTCCCGGTCGTGCCGAGGCCGCCGACGAAGTGCGTCAGCGTCGGCAGGTCCTTGAGCAGCTCCGGGCCGGTGCCGCGGTAGTGCGCGTCGGCGTTGGCCGGGTTGCCGTACTGGTAGAGCATCACCCAGTCCGGGTTCGCCTCGGCCAGCTCCTTCGCCCGCCGGACGGCCTCGTTCGAGCCGCCGGCGGCCGGCGAGAAGACGATCCGCGCGCCGTAGGCCTGCAGCAGCTGCTTGCGCTCGGTCGAGGTGTTCTCCGGCATCACGCAGACCAGCCCGTAGCCCTTGAGCTTGGCGGCCATGGCCAGCGAGATGCCGGTGTTGCCCGACGTCGGCTCCAGGATCGTGGAGCCGCGCCGCAGCTTGCCTTCGCGCTCGGCGGCTTCGATCATGGCCAGCGCGGGGCGGTCCTTGATCGAGCCGGTCGGGTTGCGGTCCTCCAGCTTCGCCCACAGGCGCACGTCGTGCGTGGGCGAAAGCCGGGGCAGCCCGACCAGCGGGGTGCCGCCGAGCGCGTCGAGCAGGGACTCGAAGCGAGCCATCGATCAGCCACCGGCCACGGCGGGGAGGATGGTCAGGGTGTCGCCGTCCTTGACCTCGGCCTCGAGCCCGCCGGCGAAGCGCACGTCCTCGTCGTTCACGTAGACGTTGATGAAGCGGTGCAGCTTCTCCTCCTTCACCAGGCGGCCCTTGATGCCGGCGTGGCGGGACTCGACGTCGTCGATGACCTCGAGGACGGTCGCGCCCTTCGCCTCGACGGACTTCTCGCCGCCGGTGTGGGTGCGCAGGATCGTCGGGATGGAGACGGTCACGGCCATGGGTTCTTACCTCCGGTGGGTTCTTACACGCAGACGCCGGTGGCGCGGCGGTTTATTCCGAGCGGGGTCAGTCGACGATCTCGACCGGCTCCTCGGTGATCTCGGCGTCCACGATCCGGTACGACCGGAACTCGTGCACTTCGGGGTCGCGAGTGGAGACGAGCACGTAGTGCGCGTCCGGCTCGGCCGCGATGTTCGCGTCGGTCCGCGACGGGTAGGCCTCGGTCGCGGTGTGCGAGTGGTAGATCACTACGGGCACCTCGTCGTTGGCGGCCATCTCGCGGTAGAGCTTCAGCAGGTCACCGGAGTCGAACTCGTAGAAGGTCGGCGAGCGCGCGGCGTTGAGCATGGGGATGAACCGCTCGGCCGAGTCGGACCCCTCGGGTCCGGCGATCACGCCGCACGCCTCGTCGGGGTGGTCACGGCGGGCATGGGCGACGATCTCGTCGACGAGTTCACGGCGGATCCGGAGCACACCCACATCTTAGGTGGTGGACACGAGCTGTCCAGATGATGAGATCTACCGCTCACCAGGCATTCCTGGGACACTCGCTCTACGTCAACCGCATGCGCCTGCGGGTCGGGTTCCTGGTCATGGTGACCGACCGGCGCGTGACGCTGCCGGCCTGTGGCCGCTGAAGCCTGCACCGCCCGAAGCAGATCTGGGAGCGCCTGCCGCGCGACACCGAACTGGGGCCGCTGGAGATCCACCCGTCGCTGGGCCCGCCCTGCCCGACGACCCTTACCCGGGCGGCTGACCCCGGTCACAGCTCCAGGAACACCGGCACGTCGTCCCGGGCCAGCGCGGCCGTGGCGAGGTGGCTTTCCAGGTCCTGCAGCCAGACGGCGGTCCGCTCGGCGCCCCACCGCGCCGCGAACATGCCCGTGCCCGACGCCTTCCACCGCGCCGGCCGCAGGGTGACAGTCTGGGCGTGGACCAGCGCGAGCCGCAGGTCGCGGGCGCCCGCCAGGTCGAGATCGAGCTCGGTCCCGCCGTCCCAGGCCGCGAGCACCCGGGAGAACGTGGCGGCCACCTCGGCCCGCATCGCGGCACCGTGCCGGTCCCGGAAGGCCGCGCTGGGCTCCCGGGTGTCGTAGGCGTCGGGGAACAGCCGGTGGTCGGGGATCCCGGTCCGCCGGTCCGAGCCGGCCAGGCGCGCGGCGACGTCGGTGAGCGTGTGGTGCAGCACCGCGGCCGTGTTCGGTGCCAGCTGGAGCCGGACGCGGCCGGCCATCCCGGTGACGTGCACGAAGTCGGTCATCCGACGCTCCGCAGGGTCGCGCGCAGGCCGCGGATCTGCAACGCCGCGACGACGTTTTCCGCGTCCGCCGCGGACACCGGGGGTTCGAGGTCGGCCGAGCCGGTGGTGTGGACCCGCTCGGCGGTCGCCCAGCACGCGTCGACCGGCCAGCCGAGGAGCTCTTCCAGCACCAAGGTCACCCCGGGGAAGGTGTTCACGTTGTCATCGTGGATCCGCACGATCCACTTCTCCTCGGTCCGCACGCGAGGATGATCCGTGCGGAGCGCCCCGGTGTTACGCGAACGCTTCCGGCCACACGTCCCGGTAGGCCGGCACCCCGCCCGCGGCCGTCGCCGCCAGCAGGCCGTGCACCATCGCCCGCGCGAACACCCGCGCGGCCGCCGAGCACAGGGCGTCCAACGCCGCCGGCCGCGCCGCCGCGCCGAACGGGCCACTTGCCTCCGGCAGCTCGCGCGCCCCCGTGGCCAGCGCGAACACCGTGTCGCCGTCGAACATCGTGTGGGCCGGGCGCACCGCGCGCGCCAGCCCGTCCTGGGCCGCGACCGCGATCCGGCGGGCCTCGGCCTTCGACAACCCCGCGTCCACCGCGACCACGCCGATGGTCGTGTTCAGGTCGGTCGAGCGAGAAGGCAGCGAAGCAGCGCGAGAAGGCCACGTGACGCCGAAGTCGCCGTGGTCGGCGGCGTACGCGCGTCCAGTGGACAGATCCACGGCCTCACCGGCCGCGTTGACCGCCGCCAAAGCTCCGACCGTGTACTCGCCGACGACCTCGCTCGCGGAACCGATCCCGCCCTTCAACGACCCCACGGCCGCCCCCGCACCCGCCCCGACCGTCCCCTGCGCGAACGAGTCCGACGCCGCTTCGCACGCCGCGTAGCCGAAGGACGCGTCAGGCCGGTTGCCCCACTCACTGCGCGGCAAGTCGAACAGCACCGCCGCGGGCACGATCGGCACGACCTCGTGCGGCTGCATCCCGACGGGAAACCCCAGGTTCCGCTCGGCGAGCCACCGCATGACGCCGTCGGCCGCGGCCAGCCCGTAGGCGCTCCCGCCGGAGAGGCAGATCGCGTTCACCCGCTGCACCAGGTTCTCCGGCTCCAGCAGGTTGGTCTCCCGCGTGCCGGGCGCGCCGCCGCGCTGGTCGACCGCGCCGACCGCGCCATCGGGCACCAGGACCACCGTCGTCCCGGTCGCCCAGCCGTCACCGACCCGCTCGTGGTGCCCGACCAGGACACCTGGCACGTCGGTGATCATCCGGTCAGCGCCTGGATCAGCGTCTCCTGCACCCAGGTCAGCCAGTGGTAGACGCCCAGGTGCGGCGCCCGCGGGTCGTCCTCGGGCAGCTCGTCGGGCATGTCGTCGGTGACGTCGAGCGCGGTGCCGAGCGCCAGCCGGACGTCGTTGAGCGCGCCCAGCCAGGCGTCGGCCTGCTCTTCGGTCAGCCGGACGTGGCCGCCGTCGCGCGGCAGCGTGTCGAGCACGATCTTGGCGACGCCGACCTTGATGTCCAGCAGCTCCGGCTCGTGCAGTGAGCGCATCGCCGAGGCGGAGTCGAGGTCTTCGCTGGTCGGGTTGTCCGGGTCCAGCTTGTGGAAGTCCGGGAGCAGCCGCGACAGCACCGGGTCGTCCGGGGACTCGGTCGGCCCGATCCGGATGCCGGTCAGCTCGGCGAGTTCGTCCTGCGGCGCCTCTTCGGCGCGCGCGGTGAGCATGTCCTCGAGCTGGCTGACCAGCCCGCGCAGCACCGCGGCTTCCTGCTGCTCGAACCCCGCGTGGATCACCGCGCCCTTGCGCCGCCAGCCGTTCACGAGGTCTGCTCCATCGTGGCCCACAGGCCCGCCGCGTGCAGCTTCGCCACGTCGGTCTCCACCTTTTCCTTGGAGCCGGACGAGACGATCGCCTTGCCCTTGTGGTGCACGTCCAGCATGAGCTTGGTGGCGTGGTCACGCCCGTACCCGAACAGCTTCTGGAAGACGTACGTGACGTACGACATCAGGTTGACCGGGTCGTTCCACACCACGGTCCGCCAGGGTGTGTCCGACTCGGCGACCTCGGCACCGGCCGGCTCGACCTGCGTCTGCTCGGCTGCGACAGGCATGGACATGCACCCCATGGTGTCACGGGGGCGACAGGGTACGCCGCGCCAGGTCCGGCCATGTGGGTGAATAGGCTGACCCCATGGGTTCACCGGAGCCGGCCACGACCAGCACTGCGCTGCTCACCGACCACTACGAGCTGACCATGCTGGGCAGCGCGCTCGCCGACGGGACGGCGGACCGCCCCTGTGTGTTCGAGGTGTTCGCCCGGCGTCTGCCGGACGGGCGCCGCTACGGCGTCGTCGCAGGTACCGCCCGCGTCCTGGACGCGATCGCGGACTTCCGCTTCACCGACGCCGAACTGGCGCAGCTGGAAGCCACCGCCGTCGTCGACGACACGACGCTGTCCTGGCTGGCGGACTACGAGTTCTCGGGTGACGTCGACGGCTACGCCGAGGGCGAGCTGTACTTCCCGGGCTCGCCGCTGCTCACGGTCACCGGCTCGTTCGGCGAATGCGTGCTGCTCGAGACGCTGGTGCTGTCGATCCTCAACCACGACAGCGCCATCGCGTCGGCGGCGGCCCGGATGTCCGGGGCCGCGCACGGCCGGCCGATCATCGAGATGGGCGGACGCCGGACGCACGAATACGCCGCGGTCGCGGCCGCGCGGGCCGCCTACCTGGCCGGCTTCGCGACGACGTCCAACCTCGAAGCCGGGCGCCGCTACGGGATCCCGACCCGCGGCACCGTCGCGCACGCCTTCATGTTGCTGCACGACAGCGAAGAGGCGGCGTTCCGCGCGCAGGTCGGGAAGATGGGCGCGGACACGACGCTGCTCGTCGACACCTACGACATCACCGCCGGCATCGAGACCGCGGTCCGCGTCGCCGGGCCCGAGCTCGGCGCGATCCGGATCGACTCGGGCGACGTCGGCCCGCTCGCCCGCCGCGCCCGCGAGCAGCTGGACTCCCTCGGGGCGAAGGACACCCGGATCGTCGTCTCCGGCGACCTCGACGAGCACGCCATCGCGGCCCTGCGCGCCGAGCCCGTGGACGCGTACGGCGTCGGCACCTCGGTGGTCACCGGGTCCGGCGCGCCGACCGCCGGGATGGTCTACAAGCTGGTCGAGGTGGACGGCAAGCCGGTCGCGAAGCGCAGCGCCCACAAGGAGTCCCGCGGCGGGCGCAAGTCCGCGCTGCGGCGTCACCGCGGCACCGGCACCGCGGTCGAAGAGGTCGTCTGGACGACGGCGGGCGGCGCGCCCGAGCCGGAGGCGAACGACCGGCCGCTGCAGATCCCCCTGATCCGCGCTGGCCGTGCGGTGGCGGACCTGCCTACGCTCGACGACGCGAGGCAGCGGCTGCGCCGCGGCCTGGTCAGCCTGCCGTGGGAGGGCCTCAAGCTCTCGCACGGCGAGCCCGCTATCCCGACGCTGTTCTTCTGAACAACGCTGCCTGAACGGAGTTCGACCATGGGGACCGCGCTGATCGTGGTGGACGTGCAGAACGACTTCTGCGAAGGGGGTTCGCTCGGCCTCCCGGGCGGGGCCGCCGCGGCCGCCGCCATCTCGAAGCAGGCCGTCGAAGGCGGGTACAGCCACGTCGTGGCCACCCGCGACAACCACATCGACCCGGGCGCCCACTTCAGCGAGACGCCCGACTTCAAGGACAGCTGGCCGGTGCACTGCGTCGCCGGCACGCCGGGCGCGTCGTTCCACCCCGCGCTCGACGTCGTCCCGATCGGCGAGGTGTTCTCCAAGGGCGAGTACAGCGCCGCGTACTCCGGCTTCGAAGGCGCGGCCCGCGACGGGAAGTCCCTGGAGGCGTGGCTGCGCGAGCACGACGTGACCGACGTCGACGTCGTCGGCATCGCGACGGACTTCTGCGTCCGCGCGACGGCGCTCGACGCGGCGAAGGCGGGCTTCGGCGTGCGGGTGCTGCTGGACCTGACGGTCGGCGGCTCGCAGCCGACGGTGGACGCGACCCTCGAGGACTTCGGCAAGGCGGGGGTCACCCACACCGGCACGGCGTTCGTCGGACCGGCCGCGTGAAGGACCTGCAAGCCTCGCTGGCGAAACACCGCCTGGTCGCGATCCTGCGCGCGTCCGACGCGTCGCGCTTCGCCGACGCGGCGATGGTGCTGCACGCGGCGGGCATCCGCCTGCTCGAAGCGACGCTGACGACGCCGGGCGCGCCCGCCGCGATCACCGCGCTGCGCCTGGCGCTCGGCGACGACGCCCTGATCGGCGCGGGCAGCGTCCGCGAATCGTCCGATGTGGACATCGCGGTCGACGCGGGCGCCGCGTACCTGATCACGCCGACGGTGAACCCGGCGGTCCTCGAACGCGCCGCCGAGCTGGACACCCCGGTGGTCTGCGGCGCGCTGACGCCGACGGAGATCGACCAGGCCTGGCGCCTCGGCGCGGCCGCGGTCAAGGTGTTCCCGGTCGCGGCCGTCGGCGGGATCGCCTACCTGCGCGCGATCCGGGCCCCGCTGCCGGACGTCCCGCTGGTCCCGACCGGCGGCGTCCACCTGGCCGACGTCGAGGGCTACCTGCGCGCGGGCGCGATCGCGGTCGCGGCGGCGACCCCCCTGCTGGGCGACGCGCTCTCGCCGAGCGGAAGCCTGCCGGACCTGGCGACCCGAGCCGGCGAGTTCGTGGCGGCCGCCGCCCGCTTCACCACGGCGTAGCTACTTCTTGCCGAACGGGTCGCAGGCGGCCGTGCCCAGGTAGATGTCCCCGCTCGCCGGGCCGCCCTGCGGGAACAGCTTGATGTGCAGCGCGTGCGTCACCAGGCTGCCGTCCGGCGGCTGGGGCGTCACGGTCTCGTTGAGGATCACCGTCGCCAGCGCGGTGCCCGCGGGCCCGCCCGGGATGACGATCCGGTCGTTCGGCGGGATCTCGGCGGGCACGGCGATCCCTTCGACCGTCCCGATCGCCACTTCGCCGCCGCTGCCGGTCGCCGTCGTCGCGCACTTCGCCGAGTAGGTGCGCACAGTGATCACCGGGCCGCCGTAGCGCTTCAGCACGGTGGTCTCGAACCGGTGCCCGGACGCCTGCGCGACCGACACCGCGCCCGAGCGCCCGCAGCCCGTCTCGCCGACGCCGAACACCGCGACGTCGCCGGTCGCGCCGCCCTGCGTCCGGGCGCTGTAGGGGCCGTCGACAGTGCATTTCGCCAGCTCACCGGTGACGACGTGCTCGTTGTCGACGGTCACGTCGACCGAGCCGGAAGACGCCCATCCGGTGGACGTCCCGGGGGCCGCGGCGGCCAGGAGGGGTGCGGTCAGCAGCGTCACCGCCAGCAACCGGAATGTCCTCTTCCTGGCGTTTCGCATGCACCGGCCTCCTCGGTTTCGTGACAGTTCGTGACTACCCTTTTCGTCATCGGCAGGCACGCGGACACCCCTGATCGGGTCCACCCGGACGGGTGACCGGTGAGGAACGCAACTTCCGGGGTTTTTCCCGGGGTAACGAGCGTTACTGTGCCGTTCGTTGCCCACCCGGCAGCAGCCACGGCGGAAACCCACGCCTCGCGCTGATCGGTCGCGGAACGTATCCGCCTGCTTTCGGCCGGATGGGCAACGGCGATCTTTTGCTCACCCAGGGAGGTTTCGTGTCTTCGCTGTCCTTCGCCGGCAAGCGGCCCGTGCTGGCCGACCTCGTCCCCGGTTCCCTCGTCCGGGACATCGCGCTGGTCGCCGGCGGTGCCGTGCTCACCGGCGCCGCCGCGCAGCTGGTCATCCCGGTGCCGGGCAGCCCGGTGCCGATGACCGGCCAGACGTTCGCCGCGCTGCTCGTCGGCGCGTCGCTCGGCATGTCGCGCGGTGCCGCGTCGATGCTGGTGTACCTGCTCGTCGGCGCCGTGGGCGTGCCGTGGTTCCAGCAGGGCACCTCGGGCCTGTCCGGCGCGAGCGCCGGGTACATCGTCGGGTTCGTGTTCGCCGGTGCCCTGGTCGGCGCGCTCGCCGGCCGCGGCGGCGACCGGACGCCGCTGCGCACCGTGGGCACCATGGTGCTCGGCAACGTCGTGATCTACGCGTTCGGCGTGCCGTGGCTGATGGCCTCGACCGGGTTCGACCTGTCGACGGCGTTCGCCAAGGGCGTCACGCCGTTCCTGATCGGCGACGCGCTGAAGATCGTCGTGGCCGCCGGCCTGCTGCCGCTCACGTGGAAGCTGGTCTCGCGCCGCACCGAAGACTGACGCGCCTTGGTCGAAGGGCCCGCCGTCTCGACGGCGGGCCCTTCGCCGTCTACCAGGACGGCGCGAGTGGCCCGTTCGCGACGGATCACCGATCCTGTCGGCGGTGGCGGCTAATGTGTCGCTGTGCCCGCTCGAACTGACTTCCCCGGCGTCCTCGAACTCCTCACCCACGCGGTGGAGTCCGTGGGCGGTGCCGAACGGTCCGGGCAGGTCGAGATGGCCGACGCCGTCGGCCGCGCCATCCGCACCGGCGAGCACCTGGCCGTGCAGGCCGGTACCGGCACCGGCAAGTCCTTGGCCTACCTCGTTCCCGCGATCCGCCACGCCGTCGAGAAGGAAGCGACCGTCGTGGTCTCGACGGCGACGATCGCGCTGCAGCGCCAGCTCGTCGACCGCGACCTCCCACGCCTGGCGAAGGCGCTGAAGAAGCCCCTGGGTCGCGAACCGACCTTCGCGATCCTCAAGGGCCGCCGCAACTACATGTGCCTGCACCGGCTGGACTCCGGCGCGCCGGACGAGCCGGAGGACGCCCAGCTCTTCGACCCGTTCGCGGTGTCGCGTCTCGGCAAGGAGGTCACGCGGCTGCGGGAGTGGGCGTCGGACACCGAAACCGGCGACCGCGACGAGCTCGTCCCCGGCGTCACCGACCAGGCGTGGCGGCAGGTGTCCGTGACGGCAAGGGAATGCCTCGGCGCCTCACGCTGTCCGATCGGCACGGACTGCTTCGCCGAGAAGGCCCGCGCCGAGGCCGGCCGCGCCGACGTCATCATCACCAACCACGCGCTGCTGGCGATCGACGCCCTGCAGGGCTACCAGGTCCTGCCGGACCACGACGTCGTCATCATCGACGAGGCGCACGACCTCGTCGACCGCGTCACGTCGGTCGCCACCGGCGAGCTGACCAGCGCGATGTGCGCGTCGGCGGCGCGCCGCTGCGGCAAGCTGATCGACGCCGACGTCGCCGACGGCCTCCTGGAGGCCGGTGACGGGCTGGCCCTGATCGTCGACGACCTGCCCCCGGGACGGTTGGACGAGCTGCCGCGGCCGTTGCAGGGCGCCATCCCGGCGATCCGCGACGCCGCGCACCGGTGCATCACGTCACTGGGCTCGGATCGCAAGGAGGACGTCGAAGGGGCCACCGCGCGCAAGCTGGCGCGCTCGCTGCTCGACGAGGTGCACGACACCGCGGTCCGCCTGCTGGAAGCGTTCGACGACGACCAGGCGCACCAGCGCGACGTCGTGTGGCTCTCCGGCGACAAGTACTCCTCGAACCCGCGGCCGCCGGCGCTGAAGGTGGCGCCGCTGGGCGTCGCCGGGCTGCTGCGCGAGCGCGTCTTCAACCTCCACACGACGGTCCTGACGTCGGCGACGCTGACCCTCGGCGGCACGTTCGACACCATGGCGCGCCAGTGGGGGCTCCCGCCGGGCGGGGCTCGCGTCGAGAAGGCACCGGGCGCCGCGACGGACAAGGAAGCGCCGTCCGACACCGATTCCGGCCCGAAGTGGACCGGACTGGACGTCGGCTCGCCGTTCGACCACAAGCGCAACGGCATCCTCTACCTGGCCAAGCACCTGCCGCCGCCGGGCCGCGACGGGCTCGCGTCGTCCACAATGGACGAACTGGCCGAGCTGATCGAGGCCGCGGGCGGGCGCACGCTGGGGCTGTTCTCTTCGATGCGGGCGGCCAAGCAGGCGGCCGAGGAGATGCGCGGGCGGCTCGACTTCCCGATCCTCTGCCAGGGCGAGGACGCGACGTCGCTGCTGGTCCAGAAGTTCTCGGAGGACGTCCGCACGTGCCTGTTCGGCACGCTGAGCCTGTGGCAGGGCGTGGACGTGCCCGGGCCGTCGCTGCAGCTCGTGGTGGTCGACCGGATCCCGTTCCCGCGCCCGGACGACCCGGTGTCCTCGGCGCGGCAGCGCGCGGTGGAAGCCCGCGGCGGCAACGGGTTCCTCACCGTGGCGGCCACGCACGCGGCGCTGCTGCTCGCGCAGGGCACCGGACGGCTGCACCGGTCGGTCACCGACCGCGGCGTGGTCGCGGTGCTGGATTCGCGGCTCGCGAACGCCCGCTACGGCGGATTCCTCCGTGCTTCGCTGCCACCGTTCTGGCCGACGATGGACCCGAAGGTCGCGCGCGAGGCCTTGCGCCGCCTCGACGCAGCCGCGCCCGCGTGACGCGGTCCACAACACCGACCGGTACGGTGAAGCAACCGAAGCGACAAGGGAGCACCGGTTGACCCAGGATTCGTCCAGCGCACAGTCCCGGACCGTCAGTGTCGACGACACCGGCGTGCGGCGGCGGCTCGCGGACGGCAGCGAAGAAGCTGTCACGTGGGCCGGCCTGTCGTCGGTGATGGTCCGGGTGATCCCCGACGGCCCGTGGAACGAAGACGTGTTCTTCATGCTGGTGGGCACGGACGGCAAGGGCACGGCGGTACCGAGCGGCGACCCGGCGGCCGACGCGCTGATCGAGCGGCTGCAGTCGTTGCCGGGCTTCGACAACGAGAAGTTCATCGAGGCCATGACGACCGACGCCGACCAGGCCTACGTGGTCTGGGAATCCAGCGAGAACTGAGATGCGCTGTCCCGTCTGCGGCACCGAAGGCAGCCTGAGCCCGCTCGGCAAGCTGGTGAGCACCACCCCGCACGGCGGCAGCCCGGAACTGCGCTTCAAGCGGCGGAACGCGATCCACTCCGAACCGACGTTCACCGCCAAGCTGGCGCGGGCGTGCGGCAAGTGCGGCGTCCTGCTGGCGTTCCTGGACTTCCAGCAGCGCAGCACGCTCACCACCGCGATGGACGAGCTGATCCCGTACGACCGCGGCTAGGCCGTCGGGAACTCCTCCGTCACCGGAATCCCCTTCTTGAGCGTTCGGCTCACCGTGCAAAGCCGTTCGATCGCGCGATCCACGGCACCGGCCAGTGCCTCACGCTGATCCGCCGCCAAAGTCGACACGTCGACATCGAAGGCGACGTGCACGGCGTCCAGCTCCGAAGCGCCCTCACGCCGGTCGGCGTTGACGGTGACGCGGAACTTCGCGTCCTCACCGACCCGCCGCGTGATCAACTCTTCGGCGGTCACCGCGCTGCAGCCCGCGGCCGCGATCTGCAGCAGCTCCGCGGGCGAGAACGCCCCTTCCACACCGGTGCGGCCCAGCCGCACCGAAGCGCCCCGGTCGTTGCGGCCGACGAAAGCGTGCTGCCCGTCGCGCTGTACTTCGAGTCCCATGCCCGCTCCAACCCGGTCAGGAAGCCGCTTGTTCCGGCTCCCACTGGGCAAGAACCGTGAGGGTGCCCGGGTCGACCTCGGTGAACCCGGCGTCCCGGACGGCGATGACGCGGTCGCGCCGCCACGCTCCCTCAGGGTCGTCCCCGGGGTGCAGTTCCTTCCACCGCGCGACGCTCGCCGTGCGCACGGCGGTCCGGTAGCCCCGCTCGGCCCAGGCGGCTCGCCGGTCGTCGTCCAGCAGCGCGGCGAGGATCATGGTGGCGTGCCCGACCTGCGCGGCGGCCTTGCCGACGGTCATCGGCGTGTGCGGGTTGAGCAGGAGCAGCGGGACGCCGGCGGGCAGCGGCCCCGGCTCGTCCGGCGGCAGCTCGCTGCCCGAGATCTGCAGCCGCGAGACCTCCTTGGGGGCCTCGGTGACCAGGCCCGGGACCAGGGCCCGCGCTTCGGCACCGTCGATCTCGACCGTAATGCCCGGCAGGTCCTGGACGGCGGCCCAGTGCGCGCCCCGCGCCCGCCGCGCGACCTTGCGGATCCGGTTGTCGAGCCAGGCGTGCATCGGCTCGGCCCACTCGCCACCAGGCTCGGCGCGCTCGTCGAGGCAGACCGCCAGCGCGGCGGCCGCGGCGGCCTCCAGCAGCGGCGTGCGGCCGGGCGGCTCGGCCCGTTCGATGCGCAGGATCACCGGCATCGCCCGGACTTCCTCCGGGAGCTCGTCGGAAGTGTCCGATGTGTCTTCGGCCGGAAGCCCGAGCCAGTAGGCGTAGCGGGCGCCCAGGGGGTCGAGAACGCTGCTCACGGACGCATCAGCTCGAGCCCGTCGGCGGCGTCGGCCGCTTCGACCTCGCCACGGGTGAGGCCGAGCACGAACAGCACGGCGTCGAGGTACGGGTGCGAGAGCGCGGTGTCGGCAACCTCGCGCAGCGCGGGCTTGGCGTTGAACGCGACGCCCATGCCGGCCGCCGACAGCATGTCGATGTCGTTGGCACCGTCCCCGACCGCGACGCACTGCTCCAGCGGGATGTCGTACTCGCCGGCGAAGCGGCGAAGCACCTTCGCTTTGCCCGCGCGGTCTACGACGTCCCCGACGACGCGCCCGGTGAGCTTGCCGTCGACGATCTCGAGCTCGTTCGCCGCCGCGAAGTCGAGGCCGAGCTCCTGCACCAGCCCGCCGATGACCTGGGTGAACCCGCCGGACACCACGCCGGTCTTGAACCCCATCCGCTTGAGCGTGCGGATCGTCGTGCGGGCACCCGGCGTCAGCTCGATCGACGCGGCGACCTCGTCGATCGCCGTCGCGGGCAGGCCCTTGAGCAGCGCGACCCGGCGTTCCAGCGACTCCGTGAAGTTGAGCTCGCCGCGCATGGCGGCCTCGGTGATCTCGCGGATCTCCGGCTCGACCCCGGCGTGCGCACCCAGCATCTCGATGACCTCGCCCTGGATGAGCGTCGAGTCGACGTCGAAGACGACCAGCCGCTTCGCCCGGCGCGTGATGCCGGCCCGCTCGACGGCGATGTCGACGCCCACCTCGACCGCGGCGTCGGCGAGCGCCGAACGCAGCGCGGTGTCGGCTTCCGGGGTGTCCCGGTCGACCGAGACGTACAGCTCCAGTCCGGTCACCGGGTAGTCGGCGACGCTGCGGATCGCGTCGATGTTGGCGCCGAGCGACGCCAGCCGGCGCGCGACCTCCGAGAAGCCGCGCGCGGTGACCGGACGGCCCAGGATCACGAGCACGTGCGAAGAGTCGCGGCGGCCGAGCGCGAACGGGTCCTCCCCGATCGCCGAGCCGATCTTGACGTCGACTGTCATGCCGACGGACGCCATCGCCTGCTCGACCGACTCCTGCAGGCCCTCCGGATCGCGGTACACGCCGGCGAGCACGCCGAGCACGAGCTGCCCGCGGATGACGACCTGCTCGACGTCGAGCACGTCGACGTCGTGGCGGGTCAGCACGGCGAACAGCACGGACGAGACGCCCGGCTTGTCGGGGCCGGTGGTCGTGATCAGGACGGGGGTCTGGGTCACGGGTCATCCCTCGTTCGGCGACGCTGCACGGTCAGTCTGCCGGTCCGGCCTCGGACATAAGTAGAGCGCGTGCCCGGCTTCACAAAAGCCGGGCACGCGCTCACTCGATCGGGTCCTACTTGTCGCCTTGCTCGCTCGCGTTGTCCTTGGAGTGGTCTCCCGGGATCACCGCTTCGGTGAGCACCTGCGACGGGGCCGCGTGGCTGTTGACCTTCTGCTTCCCGAAGAAGCCGATCTCGCCTTCGGAGTGGAGGCGCTCGATCATGTGCGGGTAGTGCAGCTCGAACGCGGGCCGCTCGGAACGGATCCGGGGCAGCTCGGTGAAGTTGTGCCGCGGCGGCGGGCAGGACGTCGCCCATTCGAGCGAGTTGCCGTAGCCCCACGGGTCGTCCACCGTGACGATCTCGCCGTACCGGTAGCTCTTGAAGACGTTCCAGATGAACGGCAGCGTCGAGGCACCGAGGATGTACGCGCCGATCGTCGAGATCGTGTTCAGCGTCGTGAAGCCGTCACTGGTCAGGTAGTCCGCGTACCGGCGCGGCATGCCCTCGGCACCCAGCCAGTGCTGGACCAGGAACGTGCCGTGGAAGCCGATGAACGTGGTCCAGAAGTGCCACTTGCCGAGCTTCTCGTCCATCATCCGGCCGGTGATCTTCGGGAACCAGAAGTAGATACCGGCGAAGGTGGCGAACACGATCGTGCCGTAGAGCACGTAGTGGAAATGCGCGACGACGAAGTAGCTGTCCGACACGTGGAAGTCGATCGCCGGCGCGGCCAGCATGATGCCGGTCAGGCCGCCGAAGAGGAACGTGACGATGAAGCCCATCGAGAAGATCATCGGCGTCTCGAAGGACAGCTGGCCCTTCCACATCGTGCCGATCCAGTTGAAGAACTTGATGCCGGTCGGGACGGCGATCAGGAACGTCATGAAGGAGAAGAACGGCAGCAGCACGGCGCCGGTGGCGTACATGTGGTGCGCCCACACCGCGACCGACAGGGCCGCGATCGCCAGCGTCGCCCAGACCAGGCTCTTGTAGCCGAACAGCGGCTTGCGGCTGAACACCGGGAAGATCTCCGACACGATCCCGAAGAACGGGAGCGCGACGATGTAGACCTCGGGATGGCCGAAGAACCAGAACAGGTGTTGCCAGAGGATCACGCCGCCATTTTCGGGGTCGAACACGTGCGCCCCGAGGTGCCGGTCCGCCAGCAGGCCCATCAGGGCCGCGGTCAGGATCGGGAAGGCGAGCAGGATCAGGATCGACGTCACCAGGATGTTCCAGGTGAAGATCGGCATCCGGTACATCGTCATGCCCGGCGCGCGCAGGCAGACCACCGTGGTGACCATGTTGACCGCGCCGAGGATGGTGCCGAGACCGGAGACCACCAGGCCGGAGATCCACAGGTCCGCGCCGACGCCCGGCGAGTGGATCGCGTCCGACAGCGGGGTGTAGGCGAACCAGCCGAAGTCGGCGGCGCCACCCGGGGTCAGGAAGCCGGACAGCACGATCAGGCCGCCGAAGAGGTACAGCCAGTACGAGAACGCGTTCAGCCGCGGGAACGCGACGTCCGGCGAGCCGATCTGCAGCGGGAGCACGAAGTTCGCGAACCCGAAGAGGATCGGGGTCGCGTACAGCAGCAGCATCACCGTGCCGTGCATGGTGAAGAGCTGGTTGTACTGCTCCTGCGAAAGGAACTGCTGCCCGGGACGCGCCAGCTCGGTGCGGATGAGCATGGCCATCGCGCCGCCCGCCATGAAGAAGGCGAACGACGTGACCAGGTACATGATCCCGATCTGCTTGTGGTCCGTCGTGCGGAACAACCGCAGCAGGTACGAACCCTTGACCGACTCGCGCGCGGGGTACGGGCGCGTCGCGATCGGCTTGGGGGCTACGGCCGTCACTCCTGCCTCCAACACTTGAAACCTTGTGGTGGTCATCTTCTCGCCACCGGGGCTCGGGAGCCTGGTCCGGTGGCTTAGGGGGATCGTAGCCCTCGCTACCGACAGTCGCGCGCACCGGCTGGCAAGATCGGGCCGTGGCCGACGAATACACGCGCGCCGCGGTTCGCGCGGCACTGACCGTGACCTCCCGGCTGGGCTTGCGCGAGCACGAGCCCGAGGTGCTCCACGAACGCTCGAACGTGCTGGTGAAGCTGGGTCCGCTGGTCGCGCGGGTGCCGGGGACGACCCGGCTCGCGCGACCCGGTCCGGCCTGGCAGGAGCGGGACGTGGCGGTCTCCCGGTTCCTCACGGACTGTGGTGTGCTCGTCGTCTCACCGACGGCGGATCCCCCGGCCGGACCGCATTTCGCCGAGGGCCTGCCGGTCACGCTCTGGCACCACACCCCGCACGATCCGGACCACCGGTACGCACCGGACGTCGTCGCGCGTTCGCTCGCCGAGGTGCACTCGGCGCTGCGGGAGTTCCCGGGCGCGCTGCCCCGGCGCGGCCCGGTCGACGACCTGGAGCGCATCTTCGACCGGCACGACCTGGAGGGCGAAACGCCCCGGCTGCGTGCGGAGGCGGCCCGCCTCGCCGCGACCCTGCCGGACGTCGCCGTGCAGCCGCTGCACGGCGACGCGCACCCCGGCAACCTGATCGCGACCGAGGCCGGCCCGTGCTGGCTGGACTTCGAGGACACCTGGCGCGGGCCGTTGGCCTGGGACCTCGGGATCCTCGCCCGGCAGGGCGGCCCGGAGTTCCTGGCCGCCTACCCGGGCGAAGTGCCCGAAGCCGTGCTCGCGCCCTGCGTTCGCCTGCGGGAGCTTTACTCGATCGTGTGGCAGTACGTCATCGCGATCCGGTTCCCGCACCGGCTCGCCGGGGCCCGCTCGGCGCTCGCCGCCTACTTCTCGTGAGTCTTCTCGTGAGTCGCCGGGTACCAGGACAGGATCGCCTCGACCACGCCCGCCGGGTCCTCCAGCGGGGTCAGGTGCCCGGCGCCCGGGAGCACCACGAGCGTCGCGCCGTCCAGCACCTCGACCATCGCGCTCGCCGCCGCCACCGGGGTGATCGGGTCCTCTTCGCCGACGACGACCAGCGCGGGGACCTTCGCTTCCCGGAGCAGCTCGAGGGAGTCCGGCCGGGTCCGCAAGGCCAGCGCCGTCCACGAGATCCCGGCGGGCGGCTGCGATTCGATGATCTCCCGGACGGTCTCGACGACGTCCGGGCGTTGCTCGCGCGTCGACGCGGCCAGCAGGTTGGGCAGGTTGGCCTCGGCGAGCCAGCCGCCGATGCCCTCGTCCTCGACGCGCTCGGCGACGTCGAGCCTCGTCTGCGCGGCCTCTGGCGTGTCGGGCGTGGCCTTGGTGTCGATCAGCACGAGGCCGCCGATCCGTTCCGGCGCCAGCCGCAGCACGGCCATCGCGAGGTAGCCGCCCATCGAGCAGCCGCCGAGCACGACGCGGTCCAGCTCCAGGCGGTCCAGCAGGGCGACGACGTCACGCGCGGCGTCCTCGAGGCTCGGTTCGCGGTCCCCCTCCGGCAGCGGCGAGCGGCCCAGCCCGCGCTGGTCCGGGGTGATCACCCGAAGGTGTGACGCGAGGGGCTCGCGCACCGCGTTCCACATGCGGGCGTCCAGGGGAAAGGCGTGGAGGAGGACCAGCGGCAGTTCGGTCATGCGGGCCATCTTGGCGGACTTTTTGTCGGACCCCCGCGCTAGCTTCGCCGATGTGTTCACCGACATCGAAACCGACCGGCTGCTGCTGCGTCCGCTCCACGAGGCGGACCGGCAGGCGATGGTCGACATCCACACGGACCCGCGCACCAACCGCTTCCACCCCGACCCGCCCGACGTCCCGCGCGCGTCGGCGATGGTCTCGGAGTGGCTGGCGCACTGGGCCGAGCACGGCTTCGGCTACCCGGCGGTCGTCGAACGCGGCGGCACCGAGGTCATCGGCATGTGCGGGGTGCGGCTGCGGGAGTTCCACGGCGAGAAGGTGCTGAACCTCGGCTACCGGTTCCGGCCGTCGGCGTGGGGCAAGGGGTACGCGGCCGAGGCCGGGCTGGCGGTCCTGGAGTGGTGTGCCCGCGAGCTGCCGTCGGTGCCGGTGCTGGCGAGCGTCAGCGTCGACAACAAGCCGTCGCTGCGGGTGGCGGAGCGGCTCGGCTTCACCGAGTACACGGAGGAGATGTACGACGGCGCGATGTCGCGCCACTACCGGCGCTGAGCCGGGCGTTCTTTGAAAACTCCAGAGCGAAGGGTCACCGGCGGCGGTTCGGCCGGCGACGGGCCCGGGCTTCCCAGCAGGCCCGGTGCCAGTGCCGCCGGTCGGCGACCGAGCCGGTGTCGTCGGCGGGCCAGACGACGAGGTGCGGCGTGCCCGGCCGGATCTCGTGGTCGCACCCGGGGCAGCGGTAGTCCTTGGTGGCCTGCGAGCCGGGCACGGTCCGCACGAGCCAGTCACCGTCCGACCCGGACTCCGCGCGGGCCCAGCCGGTAGCGGCACCGAGGTCTCGGTCGGGCGGCCCGCCGTCCGCGCGGCGGCCGGGACGGTTGCGTCGAGGCACGCCCAAACGGTATCCGCCACCATTCCCCGCCCACGACGCGTCCACCCCACCCGAGTCGTCCGCCTGGGTACGCAAGCCGACCCTCCAGGCACGCGAACCGACCCTCCAGGCACGCGAGTCGTCCACCCAGGTACGCGTGTCGACCCTCCAATCACGCGAGTCGACCCCTCGATCACGCGTGATGCCCCTCCAATCACGTGAGATGCCCGTCCCATCACACGTGATGCCTCTCTGATCACGAGTGATGGCCGGCCGAACTCAGGCCGCGCGATCCGCCACCCGTCCGCCGGCCCGCAACCGGCGCAGGATCCCGGCGTGGCCGAGCCCGTCCCAGCCGAGCCGGGCCAGCGTCCGCCCGGACCGGCGGAAGTCCTCGCCTCCGAGCACGGACATGATCGTGATGGCGGCGTCGACCATCGGCGTGGCGACGCCGGCGCACCGCGCGAGTGCCTGCAGCGGCACGAGCGTGGAACGGATGTCCTCGGTGAGGAACCGGTGGTCGAGGCTGGTCGGTGCGACGATCGTCCGGTACGGCTCCACCGTCCGCAACGCGTCGAGCAACGTCGTGGCCGGGCAGCCGTAGTAGCGGTCGAGGACCTCGGTCATGGGCAGCAGCCGGGCGCCGTAAGCCCGCGCGACGGCGGCGAACTCGGCCTCGGTCCGCTCCAGCAACGCAATCGTGCGGTGGGAAACGCCTTCGACGTAGAAGAGCAGCTCCTCCGCGCGGTCGATGGTGCCGAGGTTGGCGAGCGCGATCGGCACGTGCGCGACCGCGCCGAAGTCGTGCAGGCCGCGTTCGACCGGGTTGCGCGCGACCTCCAGCATCGGGAACCACTCGCGCAGCAGCCCGGCGTGCCGTCCGACGGCGGCCGGCGTGCTGCCGGAGATCAGGTTCCAGCCCTTGGCGCCCAGCACGGTCACCCCGCCGGTCCCGGACGGCCGCGCGGCGAACAGCGCGTCGGTCTCGACGACGTCGACCGCCGGCGCTCCGGCGGCGGCGAGCGCATGGGCGAACTCGACGCTCCCGCACAGCTTGCTGGAGAACAACACGACGACCTGTCCCGGGCGGAGGTACGGCGCGAGCCGGACGGCGACCTCCGGATAAGCGGTCGTCACGGTCGCCACCAGCACCACCGCCCGCCCGGCCAGCGACGCGGGGTCCGCCGTCACCTCCCGCAGCGGGAACCGCCCGTCGAGCACCCCGCTCGCGACGATCTCCCGCCGCCGCGCGATCTCCCCCACGGCCTCGAGATCCCGCGTGCAGAGGTGCACCGGCAGCCCCCGCGAGGCGAGATGGGCCGCGACGGCCCGTCCCTCACCACCCGCCCCGACGACCCCGATCCCGTCCAGCCCGCTCATTCCGCCCACTCCCGTCACTCGGGTACGCAGTGGACAGGTCGGCACACCGCCGGAGAAAGTTCCCGCCGAAGCACGTTCCCGGAAATCGGACCCTTCCGGGTACCCACGCTCAGCCCTGCGCGAGCGCCAGCGGCACCAGCTGCTCGGCCGTGGTGAGCGACCCGTGCTGCCCGATCAGCGACGTCTCCACGGCCTCGGCGAGCCCGCGCACCATCCCGAACCGCCCCCGGGCCGCCGCGACGACGTCCCCGATCCGCGGCAGCACCCGGTCGCTGACCGTGTGCCCGAACCACCCCTCGGCGACGGCCTCCTCCCGCGAGCGCACCCAGGCCCGCTCGCCCAGCACCGCCCGCCAGGCCGCGAGGACGTCCGCGGCCGCGCCCGGCTCGGTGTAGACGTGCCGGGCCCGCACCTCGCCCCCGAAGGTCCGGACGCCGGAAAGCAGCTCCGGCTCGTCCTCGAGGTCGAGCTTGTCCTCGACGGTGACCATCCCGTGGTCGGCCACCACCGCGAGCAGGGCGCCGGCCGGCAGACCGTCCACAAGGGACTCGACGAGCCGGTCGATCTGCCGCAGCTGCATCCGCCACGCGGTGGAACCCGGGCCGTACACGTGCCCGAGCAGGTCGAGTTCGCTGTGGTAGGCGTAGCAGAACGCCCGCCCGCCGAGCGCCGCCAACGTCCGCGCGGCGAGGTCGCCCAAGGCGTGCACCCCGACGTACCGCGCACCGCTCTGGGTGGCCCGGGTCAACGCGGTGTCGGCGAACTTCGCCGACGACACGACGGCGGCGTCGATGCCCGCTTCGGCCGCCCGCTCGAACGTCGTCGGCAGCGGCTGCACCTCCCGGGGCGGGAGCGCGCCGCGGAGGTCGCTGCCGTCCTCGTGGCTGCGCCAGCGCAACGCGTTGAGCACGCCCGTGCCGGGCATCTCGAACGTGTAGCCGACCATGCCGTGCTCGCCGGAAGCGAGCCCGGTGCCGATCGCCGCCACCCCGGCGGCCGTCGTGGACGGGAAGCCCACGCGCAGCGACTCCCGGGCGAGCTCGGTCAGCACCGGCGCGTCCGCGGCGTGCTCGGCCAGCAGCTCCCAGCCGAGCCCGTCGACCAGCAGGACCCCGGCACTGCGGGCGTCGGGCAGCGCCAGCGTGTTCGCGTAGCCGGGCACCCCGAGCACGGCGAGCAGGGACGGGACGACCTGGCCGAGGTGCGGGACGTCGGCGAGCGTAGGGGGCTGCACGCGCCCAGCTTCCCATCCGCGGGCTCGTCCGGCGATAATCGCGACATGCCGACCTACGCCTACCGCTGCCGCGAGTGCACCGAGACCTTCGAGCTCCTGCGCCCGATGAGCGAATCCGGCGCGCCGGCGGACTGCCCGGAGGGCCACACCGACACCGTCAAGCTGCTCACCACCGTCGCCCTCACCGGGGCCGCGGGCGGACCCGCGGTCCCGGCGGGCGGCGGCGGTGGCTGCTGCGGCGGCGGCTGCTGCGGCTAAAGCGCTCGCCCTTCTGGGGCCCAGCCCCAGACCCAGCCGGGGCGAGCCCCGGGCCCCTTAAAGCGTCTTCAGCGCCTGCTCCAGGTCGGCCCAGAGGTCCTCGACGTCCTCGAGCCCGGCCGACAGGCGGATCAGCTGGTCGGACACACCCGCGTCGTGCCGGTCGCCCGCGTCGACGATCCGGTGGCTGATCGAACCCGGGTGCTGGATCAGCGTGTCGACGCTGCCGAGGCTGACGGCCGGCGTGATCAGCCGGACCGCGCCGATCAGGGCGTGCGGATCGCCGTCGACCTCGAACGCCACCAGCGGCCCGCCCAGCCGCGGGTAGTGGACGGCGGTCACCGCCGGGTGGGCGGCGAGCCGCCCGGCCAGCGTCGCCGCGGTCTCCGACGCGGCCTTGACGCGCAGCGGCAGCGTGGAAAGCCCGCGCAGCAACAGGTATCCGGCGAGCGGGTGCAGCACGCCGCCGGTCGCGAAGCGGATCTGCCGCAGCCGGGCGGCTTCCGCGGCGTCGCACGCGACGATCCCGCCCATCACGTCGCCGTGGCCGCCGAGGAACTTCGTCGCGCTGTGCAGCACGATCCGCGCCCCGTGGCGGCCCGGGCGCTGGAGCACCGGGGTCGCGAACGTGTTGTCCACCAATAGAGGCACGTCTCCGCAGGCAAGAGCCAGCTCGGCGATGTCGGCTTCGGCGAGCGTCGGGTTCGCCGGCGTCTCGACGAACACCAGCCCGGTGTCGGGCCGCAGGGCGGCGGCGACGGCGCCGGGCGCGGCCCAGGTGACCTCGGTGCCGAGCAGCCCGGACTCGAGCAGGTGGTCGCTGCAGCCGTACAGCGGGCGCACGGCGACGACGTGCCGTTTCCCTTGCGCCACCGCGGAAAGCAGGCAGGCCGAGACGGCGGCCATGCCGCTGGCGAACGCGACGCCGTGCTCGAAGCCTTCGAGCTCGGCGAGCGCTCGCTCGAACCGTTCGACGGTCGGGTTGCCCACCCGGCCGTAGATCGGCGGGCCGACGAGTTCGCCGCCGGCGGCGAACTCGTCGATCCGGGCGGCTTCGGCGGCGCTGTCGCGGGAGGGGTAGGTCGTCGACAGGTCGAGCGGGACGGCGTGCACGCCGAGGTCCGTGAGGTCGTCACGGCCGGCGTGGACGGCTCGCGTGCGCAACGAAGAGGTCATGCCAGCATCGTCGAGCTTTCACCGGATCTAGAGCAACACTCTCGGATATCATTCGCTGATGGCCGATTCCGTCGAACTGAGTCCGGTTGATCTCGAGATTCTGCGTCTGCTCCAGAACGATGCCCGGATCACCAACAAGGACCTCGCGGCCGCGATCGGCATCGCGCCGTCGACGTGCTTGGACCGCGTCGCCCGGCTGCGCGACACCGGCGTGATCACCGGTCAGCACGCGTCGGTCGACGCGGCGAAGCTGGGCCGTCCGCTGGAGGCGTTCCTGTTCGTCCAGGTCCGCCCGCACCGGCGGCCGCTGGTGGACCCGTTCATCGAGCACCTGCTGTCCCTGCCCGAGGTGCGCGCGGTCTACCACCTGACCGGGCCGGACGACTTCCTCGCGCACGTCGCGACCAGCTCCGCCGCCGAACTGCAGCGCCTGGTCCTCGACGAGCTGACCGCCCGCGACGAGGTCGCCCGCGTGCACACGAACCTCGTGTTCCAGCACTGGAGCGGCGGCCCGCTGCTACCCCCGGGCGCCTGACGTCACAGCGTCTCCAGCCAGCGGCGGGTCTGGCGCGGCGACGTCAGCCGGACCACCGCCGGGCCGGGTGAATCGGCGGCCCACGCCCGGATGCGGGCCCGTTTGGTCGCGAACGACGTGAAGTGCCAGCGGATGATCGAGTCGGCGGAGAACACCTGGCGCACCGACTCGACGTTGCCGTTGCAGATCCGGACGCGGGTCACGGACCGCACGAGCGTCCGGCGCAGCAGCCGGCTCAGCGAAAGCCAGCGCGGGTAGTCGAGGCCGACGACCAGCTGCGTGCGGTCCAGCACGATCTCCCGCCACTTGCCGTACGCGGCGTCGAGGACCCAGCGCTCCTGCGCGCACACCTCGGCGATCCGGCGGCGCTGCTCCTCGTCGGGCACCGGGACCCAGCCCGGCTGCCAGCTGAGGTCGTCGGCCGAGTGGTAGGGCAGGCCGGTCCGCTCGGCGATCCGGGCCGCGAGCGTCGACTTGCCCGAGCCGGTCACGCCGTAGACGACGATGCGCTCAGGCGTCGAGGTCACGGGCGGGCTCCCGCGGTCCGCGGTAGGGCAGGGTCTGGCTGTAGACGACGTTCGTGGTCGTGCCGCCGAACTGGGCCAGCTCGTCCATCGTGTGCTCGAGGTGGGCCATCGAGGCCGCGGCGACCTTGAGCGTGTAGCAGTCGTCGCCGGTGGTGCGCAGGCATTCGAGGATCTCGAGGCGTTCGCCGAGCAGCTTGTGCAGGGCTTCGTGGCGGCTGCCGGGGTACTTGAGCCGGACGACGGCGAGCACCGGGTAGCCGACCTTGCCGAGGTCGACGTCGGCGCGGTAGCCGGTGATCACGCCCGTCGCCTCGAGCCGCCGGAGCCGTTCGGTCGTGGCCGACGCGCTGAGGTTCACCCGGCGGCCGAGCTCGGTGAGCGGCAGCCGGGCGTCCTGCTGAAGCTCGACCAGGATGGCCCAGTCCGTCGGATCGAGACTCTCGGTCATGAGCCGAATGTACCGCGAGATCCACGGCCGAAGCCGCCGAACGCCGTGATCGATCCCTTCCGATCACGCCTTTGACCTCGATAGCCTTTCCTGGTGAAGATCGGCGTGAACGTCCCCAACTTCGGCCCGGGCACGGACCCCGGCGTGCTGCGCGCCTGGGCGCGGACCGTGGAAGGCCTCGGCTTCGACCTGCTGATGGTTTCCGACCACGTCGCCGTCACCCCGGACGTCGCCGGGCAGTACCCGGCGCCGTTCTACGAGCCGTTCACGACGCTGTCGTGGCTCGCGGGCGTCACCGAACGGGTGCGGCTCGGCACCACCGTCTTGGTCGTGCCGTACCGGCATCCCTTGCTGGTGGCCCGGATGGCGGCGAACCTCGACGCGCTCAGCGGCGGCCGGCTGGTGCTCGGCGCCGGTATCGGCTGGGCGAAGGAGGAGTTCGCCGCGCTCGGCGTGCCGTTCGAGCAGCGCGGGAAGCTCACCAGCGAGTACCTGCGGACGATCCGCGCGGCCTGGGCCGACCACGACGACTACCGCGCCGGCCCGATCCCGCTGTGGCTGGGCGGGCACAGCGACGCCGGGCTGCGCCGCGCGGTCGAGCTCGGCGACGCGTGGCACCCGCTGCGGCTGACGATGCCCGGGTTCCGGGAAGGCCTGGAGCGCCTGAAGAAACTGGCCGGCGACCGGCCGGTACCGGCGTTCGCCCCGCGGATCCTCCTGCGGGTGACCGGAACCCCGGTGGCCGGCCCGGACCGGCGTGCCGGGGAAGGCACCCTCGACCAGATCCTCGACGACCTGGCGCAGCTGCGGGCGCTGGGCGCGGAGACCGTCGTGCTCGACCCGTTCGATTCGGACCCCGCCGAGACCCTCCACCCGGAGGTCGCGTGGCGGGACCTCGCGGCTGTGGCCGCGTCTTGGAAGGAGACCCGGTGAAAGACACCGAAGAAGCTCTGTTGCGGCGCGCGATCGAGCTCGCCCGCGAAGCGCGCGAGGAACACGGCAACCCGCCGTTCGGCTCCCTGCTGGCCGACGCCGACGGCAAGATCCTCGCCGAGGATCGCAACACCTCGTTGACCGACGACGACATCACCGCGCACCCGGAGCTGAAGCTCGCCCGCTGGGCGGCGCAGAACCTGGACCCCGAGACCGCGGCGGCGACCACGATGTTCACGAGCACGCAGCCGTGCGGGATGTGCACGGGCGCGATCGAGCGGTCCGGGCTCGGCCGCGTCGTCTTCGCGCTGTCGTCGGAACAGTTCCTCACGCTGCGCCCGCCGGTCACCTGGGGCGGGCACAAGCTCGAGGGCCCGGCACTGTTCGACGAGGCTCGCGTGCCGGTGGAGGGGTACTACCGGTGACCGACCCGGGAGCGATCGGCCGCTGAGCCGGCCGATCACGATCGGGGTACCGGGGTAACAGCCGCCGCCGTCCGGCCGACCTCCTTCGTACAAACGGAGCAACCGGATGTGCCGACGGAGGAGCCGCGATGACCAGTGCGTTCGAACCCCTCCCGCCCGACCCGTGGGCGCCGCCGGCCCGGACCGGGACGAATCCCTGGCACCTGGTGCTCGCGGCCGCCGGCGGAGCGGCGCTGGTGGGCGCGCTGTGGGTCGGCCTGGACCTGGCCGATTCCGGCCTGCCCGCCGGAATCCCCGGTACCTCGGGCACATCCGGCACAGCCGGGGAGGCGTTCGACCTCCGCGGCACGTTCACGCTGAACAGCGGCGGGTACGGCTACAGCACGTGCGGTGGCTCCGGCGGCTACTCGGACATCACCACCGGGTCGACGGTCACCGTCTACAACGCCGCGGGAACCGTGCTCTCCCAAGGCGCGCTCGGGACCGGGCGACCGAACGGCGCCGGCAGCTGCGTGTTCACCCTTTCCGCGCCGAACGTTCCGGCCGGTGAGAAGTTCTACCTGGTCGAGGTCTCGCACCGGGGGCGGATCATGGTGCAGCCCGAGGACGCGCGCAACGGGAACGTCGCGCTCAGCCTGGGAAGCTGATCAGTAGTCCTTGAAGCCCTTCCCGGTCTTCCGGCCCAGCCGCCCGGCCGTCACGAGGTGCTCCAGCAGCGGCGCCGGCGCGAAACCCTCCTCGCGGAACTCGTTGTACAGCGTCCGCTGGATGGCCAGCGAAACGTCCAGCCCGACCACGTCCAGCAGCTCGAACGGGCCCATCGGCAGGCCACAGCCCACCTTCATGGCCGTGTCGATGTCGTTCGCCCCCGCGTAGTGGGCCTCCAGCATCTTCACCGCGTCGTTCAAGTACGGGAACAGCAGCGCGTTGACGATGAAGCCCGCCCGGTCTCCACAGTGGACCGCGTGCTTGCCCACCGCGCCGCAGACCGCGTTCGCCGTCGCCACCACGTCCGGCGCGGTCGCGATCGTCGAGACGACCTCCACCAGCTTCATCACCGGGGCCGGGTTGAAGAAGTGGAGGCCGACCACGTCGGACGGCCGGGAGGTCGCCGCCGCGCACTCGATCACCGGGAGCGAAGACGTCGTGGTCGCCAGCACCGCGCCCGGGCGGACGACCTCGTCCAGCGCCGCGAACACCGCCTGTTTCACCGAAAGCTCTTCGGCCACCGCCTCGACGACCAGGTCGACGTCGGCCAGAGCCTCGAAGTCGGTGACCGGGGTGATCCGCGCCAACGCAAGAGCAGCGTCCTCTTCGGACAGCTTGCCCTTGACCACGGCCTTGTCGAGCGACTTCTTCACCTTCGCCACGGATGCCTGCGCCTTCTCCAGGCTGCGGGCGCGCAGCACGACGTCGAGACCGCGCTTCGCGAAGACCTCCGCGATGCCGGTCGCCATCGTCCCGGTGCCGACCACGCCGACCCGGGCGACCGGCCGCGGCTCGACCGAGTCCACAGTGGACGCTGCCGTCGCGTCCGAGACCACGTTCGGCGAGTCCGGCGCGTCGTAGGCGTAGAAGCCGCGGCCCGTCTTGCGGCCCAGCTGGCCCGCCGTGATCATCTGCTTGAGCAGCGGCGCCGGCGCGTGCAGCCGATTGCGGGACTGGTGGTACATCGTGTCGAGGATCTCGTACGCGGTGTCCAGCCCGATCAGGTCGAGCAGCGCGAGCGGCCCCATCGGGTAGCCGCAGCCGAAGCGCATCGCGGCGTCGAGGTCTTCGCGCGTGGCGTAGCGCTGCTCGTACATCCGCACCGCGTGGTTGAGGTAGCCGAACAGCAGCGCGTTCGCGATGAACCCGGCCCGGTCGCCGATCACCACCGGCACCTTGCCGAGCCGCTCGGCGAACGCGACCACCTCGGTGACCACCTCCGGCTCGGTCACCACGGTCTTCACGATCTCGACGAGCTTCTGCACCGGCGCCGGGTTGAAGAAGTGCATGCCGACGACCTTGCCGGGGCGAGCGGTGTGCACGCCGATCTCGGTGATCGACAGCGACGAGGTGTTGGACACGAACACGACGTCCGGCCGGGTGATCTTGTCCAGCTCGGTGAACACCTCGGCCTTCAGCCCGAGGCTCTCCGGGATCGCCTCGATCACGATGTCCACTTCGGACAGATCCGACAGCGAGGTGCTGTACCGGATCCGGTCCAGCAACGCCGCACGGCCGGCCTCGTCGAGCTTTCCGCCGGACAGCGCCCGTTCGGTGGAGTGCCGCAGGTGGCCGCGGCCCCGTTCGACCCCCGCCTGGTCGACCTCGACCGTGACGACGTCGAGCCCGCTGCGCGCGAGCACTTCGGCGATACCGGCCCCCATCGTGCCGAGGCCGACCACTCCGACTGTCGAGATGTCCCGCGCCATCGAGGCCTCCAGTGATGTTACTCGCCGGTAATTGCCCCGATACTGCCACGGCACACCTTCGGAAGCCCAGACGGAATCGAGTCAGAACCGTGCAAGTCACCCGGTCGGCAACGCGGCTTCACTCGCCGAAATTGCCGTCCACCAGCTCCTTCGCCTTGCTCAGCGCGGCGGAAGCCTGCGGCCCGTGTGCTTGCAAACGGATCCGGTCACCCTGGCGAGCCCCCAGCGACATCAGTGCCAGCACGCTCTTGGCATCGGCCTCCTGCTCGCCGAGCCGCACGGTGACTTCGGCGTCGAACTCGCTCAGCGCGCGCACCAGCAGCGCGGCCGGCCGCGCGTGCAGGCCGACTTCGTTGTGCAGTTCCAGCTCGACCTCGTCACCACCGGCCGTCGTGTCGGAGGGGGCCAGGTCTTCGGGCATCCCGGCCGACGCGGCGGCCTCCGCCACCGCCTTGCGGTCCTTCCCCGACTGCGCCGCGACCGCCGCCGCGACCGCGCCTTCGACCAGCGGGCCGTCCGCGACGACGGCGGCCGAGGGGTCGGCCAGCGACTCGACGGCGAGCTCGGCGGTCATCTGCGCACTGCCGAGGTCGTAGAGCAGCACGACGCCGTCGCCGGAGTCGGCGCGCTGGGTGGCCGCGACGACCTCGTCGTAGTCCGTGCCGATCGAGCCGTCGGAGAGGCCGCCGGCGGGAAGGATGGTGATGTCCGGCGCCATCTGGGCCGCCAGCTCCGCCAGGCCTTCCGCGAGCTTCGCGCTGTGCGAAACGAGCACGATGCCGACGCTCACCGGGTGGCCTCCGCGAACGCGCGCAGCAGCAGCGCCGACGACCGCGCACCCGGGTCCAGGTGCCCCACCGCGCGCTCACCCAGGTAGGACGCACGGCCCTTGCGTGGCACCAAGTCCACTGTGGACTCCGCACCGCGGTCGGCCGCGTCGGCGGCCGCGGTCAGCACCGCGGCGACGTCCCCGCCGTCCTCGGCCGCCTTCTCCGCGGCTGACACCGCCGGGATCAGGGCGTCGACCATCGTCGCGTCGCCGCCGACGGCCTTCCCCCGGGCCTGGACGCCTTCGAGCCCGGCGCGCAGCGCGTCCAGCAGCGCCGGGACGTCGAGGTCTTCGGCCGTGCCGAGCTTCGCCGAGGCGCGCAGGAAAGCCGTGCCGTACAACGGTCCTGCGGCCCCGCCGACCTTGGAGATCAACGTCGTCGCGACGAGCTTCAGGACCGCACCCGGTGTCTCCGGGGCACCCGCGTCGAGGGCCGCCACCACGGCGGTGAAGCCGCGGTTCAGGTTCTCGCCGTGGTCGCCGTCACCGATCGCGCGGTCGAGCTCGATCAGCTCGGCGCGGTGCTCGGCGACGACGGCCGCCGCGGCCCGCACGGCCGCCGCGACCCCGTCGGCCTTGCAGGTCATCAGCGCCCCCACCGCAGCGCGGCGGTGTTCACCGGGGCGTCCCAGAGCTCGGTCAGCTCGTCGTCCAGTTTGAGCAACGTCAGACTCATCCCCTGCATCTCGAGGCTGGTGATGTACGGGCCGACCAGCCGGCGTTCGACCACGATCCCACGCTCGGCCAGCAGCCGCTCGGCGATGCCGTGCGCCAGGTAGAGCTCGACGAGCGGGGTCGCGCCCATCGAGTTGGTGAACAGCAGCACCCGGTCGCCGGAGGAGAACGGCAGGTCTTCCACCACTGCCTGGACCATCCGCGCCACCAGCGCGTCGGCCGGTTCGAGCGGGATCCGTTCGCGGCCGGGCTCGCCGTGGATGCCGATGCCGAACTCGACCTCGCCGTCGCCGAGGTCGAAGCTCGGGGTGCCGGCGTGCGGCACGGTCGGCGCGGTCAGCGCGACGCCGATCGACCGGACCTGGCCGATCACCTTCTGCGCCAGCGCCGTCACGGCGTCCAGCGAGTCGCCGCGCTCGGCGGCCGCGCCGGTGATCTTCTCCAGCAGCACCGTGCCGCCGACCCCGCGCCGGCCCGCGGTGTACGTCGAGTCCTTGACCGCGACGTCGTCGTCGATCACGACGCTACGCACCTCGAGGCCCTCGGCGGCGGCCAGCTCGGCGGCCGTCTCGAAGTTCAGCACGTCACCGGTGTAGTTCTTCACGATCAGCAAGGCGCCCGCCTCGCCGGTGGTCGCGGTGACGGCGGCCTGCACGGCGTCCGGCGTCGGCGAGGTGAACACCGCACCCGGCACCGCGGCGGCGAGCATGCCGTAGCCGACGAACCCGCCGTGCAACGGCTCGTGCCCGGACCCGCCGCCGGAGATGACGGCGACCTTGCCCGCGACCGGGGCGTCGGCCCGGACCACGACGTCCGGGTCCTCCTGCACGCGGAGGATGTCGGCGTGCGCGGCAGCGAGGCCTCGCAGCGACTCCACGACCACGTTCGCCGGATCGTTGATGATCTTCTTCACGGCAACCTCCGGCACATCAGCGGGTGGGCTGCCCCCTTCCTACCTCCCCGCGAGGCCAACCGCCAGGTCAGGGTTTGGGAAGCTTCGTGACCACGTTCTTCGCGACGGTGACCGCCTTGCCGCACGGATCGTCGGTGTTCGGGCTGGCGTTGTAGTTCTCGTAGTCCACTTGCGCCAGTTCGACGTCGTCGCCCTGCCACGGCCGGTGCTGCCACTGCACCGTGCACCGCGACGCGCTCCCGTCGGCCTTCTTCTGAAACGCTGTCACGCCGTTGCCGAGGTCCACCTTGGAGTAACCGTCCCCGACGATCGGCGGCAGCCCCGGCAGGAACTCGACGGTCACAGTCGGGTTGGCGCCATTGCTCTGCCACTCGCACGAGTGCAGACCGGAGGGCGCCGACTTGGCCGACGGAACGACGGGAGACACCGCCGCGGTGTCGGCCATCGCGCACGGGTCGGCGGTCAGCACGGTGCCCGCCGGCGTCGAGTACTTCTCCGGCGAGTTGTGCACCTTCTGCACGATGGCGTCCATCACCGTCTGGCCGGGTCGGCACGGGTCGCCGGGGTAGGTGACCGAAAGCGTCAGGGCCATGTCCGGGTTCAGCGCCGTCATCGTCGCGACCACGCAGCCGGAGTCGTCGGACTTGTTCACGCGCAGCGGCAGCCCGCCGACCTGCCCGGTCGTCTTGTCCGCGTGCGGCAGCAGCGTGCTGCCGATCTCGAACTCGAGCCGGATCTCCTTGCCGCCGGGGTCCTTCACCTTGTTGCTGCACCGGTCGAAAGCGATCGACGACGGCGACGGGTCCTCGTCGACCGTGCCGAGGCCCAGCGCGCCGAGAGCGTCCTTGGTCAGGAACTGGCACGGCTTGATCGTGCGCAGCACGTTCGCCGCCACGGCGGCGTCGGTGATCGGGCCGTCGGAGACCTGGCCGGCGCCGGCCGCCGCAGGCACCGTCGTCCGCGCGAAGTTGGACCTGCCGAGGTCCTGCCCGCACGCGGTCAGCGGCAGCGCGAGGGCGGTGACCAGCAGGAACAGCTTCGGGAGACGGCGGTGTCGAACGTCAGGGAGCACGCGATGCACGGTAGCGGGAACCTCGCGCCCCTGTCCGGACAACCCGGCTATTCACCCGTGGTGGGCGCCGCGTCCTCGGTCTCGGGCTCAGCGGGCACGACCAGCGGCCGGACCCGGGCCCAGATGATGAACAGCGCCGAAACCACCAGCATGCCGATGCCGGCCCACAGGTTGATGTTCACCCCGGCCGCCTTCTGCAGCTCGGCGTCGGAGGTGAAGCCGATGCCCATCACCGTGAGGATGACGCCGTAGACGCCGATCAGCAGGGCGATGATCAGCCGGATGTCGAAGGCGCCCGCCTTCTTGGGCCGCGCGCCGGACTCGGTAGCCATGACGGACCTCCTAGAAGATGGCGTTGAGGGCGATGGTCAGGATGAGCACGATGCCCGCGAGCAGGGCCGGCTTGCGGTACCAGCCCGCGTTCTCGCCGGTGTCGTCGTGCTTGCGCGTTTCCTTCGGGGTCAGCGAGTAGACCAGCCCCACCAGCTCTTCGTCCGGCTTCGGCTTGGTCGCCAGCGAGACGACGACGCTCACCACGATGTCGACGACGAACGCGACACCCGCGGCCACGAAACTGGTGCCCTGCCCCTCGAGCCCGATCACCCCGGCCTGCGACAGGCCCCAGACCGTGACGGCCGACGCGGTACCGAACACCAGGCCGCTCCAGCCCGCGTGCGGCGTCATCCGCTTCCAGAACATGCCCAGGATGAACGTCGCGAACAGCGGCGCGTTGAAGAAGGAGAACAGGTCCTGCAGGTAGTCCAGGATGTTGCCGGAGTTCGACGCGATGAACGCGGTGCCGATGGCGAGGATCGTGCCGACCGACGTCACCACGCGCCCGAGGCGCAGGTAGTAGCCGTCCGGCTTGTCCTTCTTGATGTAGGTCTGCCAGAGGTCGTACGTGAAGACCGTGTTGAACGAGCTGAGGTTCGCCGCCATGCCGGCCATGAACGAGGCCAGCAGGCCGGCGATCGCGATGCCGAGCATGCCGTTCGGGAGCAGGTCGCGCATCAGCAGCAGGAGCGCGTTGTTGAAGGTGACGCCGCTTTCCGCGGTGCCGCCGTCCAGCAGGACCTGCTTGTCCTTGACGTACTCGGACACCGTGACCGCGGCGATCATGCCCGGGATGATCACGATGAACGGGACCAGCATCTTCGGGAACGCGCCGATGATCGGCGTGCGCCGGGCGGCGGACATGCTCTTCGACGCCATCGCGCGCTGGACCTCGACGAAGTTCGTCGTCCAGTACCCGAACGAGAGCACGAAGCCGAGGCCGAACACGATGCCGAGGATCGACAGGATGTTGTTGCCGAAGCCGGTCAGGTTGTCACCGGGCCACGAGTGCAGCTGCGCTGTGCCGCCCGGGCTGTTGGTGACCTTGTCGACCAGGCCCTGCCAGCCGCCGACCTTGACCAGGCCGATGATCGTCAGCGGCACCAGCGCGATGACGATCACGAAGAACTGCAGGACCTCGTTGTAGATCGCGGCGGAGAGGCCGCCGAGCGCGGTGTAGGAGAGCACGATCGCGGCGGCGATGATGATCGACACCCAGAGCGGCCAGCCCAGCAGCAGGTTCACGACACTGGCCAGCAGGAACAGGTTCGCGCCCGCGATCAGGATCTGCGCGGTGGCGAAGCTGATGCCGTTGACCAGGTGCGCCGGCTTGCCGAAGCGGCGGCGCATGAACTCGGGAACGCTGCGGACCTTGGAGCCGTAGTAGAACGGCATCATCACGATGCCGAGGAACAGCATCGCCGGGATGGCGCCGATCCAGAAGTAGTGGACGGTCGGCAGGCCGTACTGGGCGCCGTTGGCCGACATGCCCATGACTTCGACCGCGCCGAGGTTCGCCGAGATGAACGCCAGGCCGGTGACCCAGGCCGGGAGCGAACGGCCCGAGAGGAAGAAGTCGAGACTGCTGGACACTTGACGCCGTGCCAGGTACCCGATGCCGAGCACCAGGACGAAGTAGAACGCCAACTCGATGTAGTCGATCGCGCTCGCGTCGAGTCGCAGGTTCGCATCGGCTAGGACCAGCACCGACCCACCTCTTTTCAAACTGGACAACAACCCACAGGAATCACCACTGTCCTGTCGGATCCGGACAGTACTGCATGGATTCAGGGTCGGCACGTTGACTTGTCCAAAGTGGTCAGAGGGCGCGTTCCCCCGGCCTTGACCTGGGGAAACGCGCCCTCTGTTACGCACCGCGGGAGCGGTTGTGGATCACCGGTCGGTCGGGACCGCGATCTCGCCGTCTTCTTCGATCAGCTTGGCGAGCACGTCGTCGGGCAGGTAGGTGCGGTGCGGGTAGCCCGGGCCCCACGAGTTGAGCAGCGGCACGGCGCCGAGTTCGTCGGCCCGCGGATTGGCCAGCACCGAGTGCACGTCGTCGACCGACTTGGCCCACCGGAACGCCTTGATGCCCTGCTTGGCCTCGGGCGCGTACTTCTCGCGCGCCTGCCAGTCGTCGGTCGCGTAGGAGCCGTCCCAGAGGACGTGCCCGGCCTCTTTGAGCACCTCGGCCGCGGCGCGGACCGACGTGCCGTTGTCGTCACCGGGGTTGGTTTCGGGCCACTCGTCGCCCTTCTTGGCCGAGTCCCAGAGCCAGCGGGCGGCGTACTCGCTGCCGTTGAAGATCGACATGCAGCGCGACCAGCCGAAGCCGACGCAGGCGCCTTCCTTGCCCTGGTCGTAGAACGCGTACCAGGCGTCGGTGTCCGGGGTGCCGCCCGGCTCGAGGCAGACGCAGTGGCCGCCGCGGATCCGGCCCAGCTTCTTGACGCCGGCCTTGGCGATGAAGAACTCGCCGGAGGCCTCGTCCTGTTCCGGGGTGTCGAACGCGGAGTACCAGTTGACCCCGATCACGACCGGCGCCTGCGTGGGCCGGTCGTCGTCGGACAGCGCGGTGAGCGGATACCTTTCGACGTGCCGCCAGTCGTCCGGAATGAACCGGCCCAGACGCGGGTCGGCCGGATCGGAACCGAGTGGACGATAACGCATGACTTCCTCCTTCGTGCAGGCGAAAACGCGCGCACACCGGCCGGACAGGCATGCGCACACCGAGCTCGAAGGCGGACTGAAACGTAGGCACGACAATGAAAGACGGCCGAGCGCACCACCCTCCGGCCACGCCGGACCCACCGGCGGAACCCCTCGAAATCGAGTGTCCCACGACTCCGCGCAACAGGATCCCGAACTCACCCGAACAGCGCATAAAAGCAGGTAAGAAAGGACCTGATCACTTCCCGGCCGCCTATCGGGTTAACGATTTCCTTGCGGAGTAATCACCCGAGGAATCAGATACCGCAATCCAGCATCGATTCGGTATCGGCACGGAGCCCGACCCTTCGTACAGCCGCGGGCCCACGGAAAAGGATTACCGCGGCCGGCCGGGCATGGTCATTCCACCCGCTGGAAGCGCGGCACCCGGCCCGCCTCCGTCTCGACCGTCTCGCCGAACATCGCTTCCGGCCGCACCCAAAGACCGCGCGCACCGTACAGCGCCCGGTACACCACGAGCCGCTCCTCGGTCTCGCTGTGGGACGCGACCCCCAGCACCTCGTACTCGCCGCCCTTGTAGTGGACGTAACGACCCGGAAGCACGTCAGAACAGCCGGAACTCGTCGGACTCGATGCCGCGCAGCTCGTCGTAGTCCAGGGTCAGGCACCTGATTCCGCGGTCCTCCGCCAGCGTGCGCGCCTGGGGCTTGATGATCTGCGCCGCGAACACGCCCTGGACCGGGGCCAGCAGCGGGTCGCGGTTCAGCAGCTCCAAATACCGCGTCAGCTGCTCGACGCCGTCGATCTCGCCGCGGCGCTTGATCTCCACCGCCACCGACTTGCCGTCGGCGTCGCGGGCCATGATGTCCACCGGGCCGATCGCCGTCGGGAACTCGCGGCGGACCAGCGTGTAGCCGTCGCCGAGGGTCTTGATGTGCTCGGCCAGCAACTCCTGCAGGTGCGCCTCGACGCCGTCCTTCTGCAGGCCCGGCTCCGCCCCCAGCGCCTGGGTGTAGTCGTGGAAGACCTCCTCGAGGGAGATCACCAGCTTCTCGCCCTGCTTGTTCTCGACGATCCAGATCTTGCCGTCCTCGATCAGCCAGCAGGGTGGGCTCATCCAGTTCAACGGCTTGTACGCGCGGTCGTCGGAGTGGACGGACACCGACCCGTCGGACTTCACGAGCAACAGGCGGGTGGCCATCGGCAGGTGGGCGGTGAGCCGGCCGGCGTAGTCGACCTGGCACCGCGCGATCACGAGACGCACCCGAGGAGGGTAGGACAGGGTCGGTGATACTGGGTGCGTGGACCCCATTCAGCGTGTCGCGTCCCGCGAGGTGTACCGGAACAACTGGATGACCGTGCGGGAGGACGACATCCGCCGCCCGGACGGCTCCGCGGGCATCTACGGCGTGATCGACAAGCCGGACTACGCCCTCGTCATCGCCCAGGACGGCGACCGGTTCCGGCTGGTCGAGCAGTTCCGCTACCCGCTGGGCGAACGCCGCTGGGAGTTCCCGCAGGGCACCGCGCCCGACCTCGCCGACGTTCCGCCCGCGGAGCTCGCCGCGCGCGAGCTGCGCGAGGAGACGGGCCTGCGCGCCGGCTCGATGATGCCGCTCGGCAAGCTCGACGTCGCCGCCGGCATGAGCAGCCAGCGCGGCTGGGTGTTCCTCGCCACGGATATCACCGAGGGCGAACCCGAACGCGAGATCGAGGAGCAGGACATGCGCAGCGCGTGGTTCGCGCGCGCGGACCTCGAAAAGATGATCCTGGCCGGCGAGATCACCGACGCGCAGTCGATCGCCGCGTGGGCCCAGCTCACGCTGTTCGAGCGGCACCGGCCTTGAGCATCCCGCGGATCACCAGGTGGTGGAACGGCTTGATGATCGCGAAGTAGGCCGGTCCGACGCGGTTGTGGAAGTGCACCACCGTGCCGAGCCGGAAGCCGCGAGGCACCGCTTCGACCGTCAGGTACCCGCTCAGGTGACTGTCGTCCACGCCCGCGACCAGGTAGTGCTCCGGGTCGCCGGCCCGGACGGTGAAGAACGCGACCCGGTCGCCCGGCGCGAACCCGACGTCCTCGGGCCGGAGCCGGCCGGACCGCGGAACCGACGCGGTGTCCAGCCGCAGCGCCTTGGCGAGCAGGTATCGGACGCCGAACAGGGCTTTCACCCACGCGGGCGACCAGCCGAAGACGCCCGCGACGAACTCGCTCAGGCTGTTCTCGCTTTCGATCTCTTTGAACTCGACGTAGTCGGCCCCGTCGACGAAAGGCTCGGTCATTTCCGTCTCCCCAGAACGAGTTCCAACGCACTCTTGAGCTGCCGCCCGGACAGCGGCGGCACGACCTGCCCGGCACCGACGACGACCAGGTACAGCGCCTGCGCCAGGCCGGCGTCGCCGCTGATCTCGGTCAGGTAGGTCACGCGGGTCCGGTCGACGCGCTCCTGGACCGCTCTCGCTTCGGCGTCCTGCAAGGCCCAGGCCCGGATGGCGATCTCCAGCCCGAGACCGGGTCCGGGCGCGAGGACGAGCTTCAGCAACGCGCCCAGGCGGTCACCTTCAGCCGCCTCGGCCTGTTCCACGAACCGGGTCGTGCGTTCGGCCTCGAAGTGCTCCAGCAACGCGGTCCGGAAGCCGCTCGTGCCCTTGAAGTGGTGGTAGAAGGAGCCTTTCGACAGCCCGAGCCGCTCGGTCAGCCGCTCGATGGTCACCGAAGGCGCGCCCTGCTCCGCCAGCAGCTCCAGCCCCGCGTCCAGCCAGTCCCGCTTGCTCGCCATGGCTCGACCATACCATACCGTATGGTACGGTCAGCGCGAATGCTGTGAAGGGCACCTTCAGGGCATCGGGATCAGTCGGGCCAGGAGGGCTTGCGCTTCTCGAGGAACGCCGCCATGCCTTCGCGCGCGCCGGGCAGCTGGGACGCCGAGGCCATGACCTCCAGCGCGATCGCGTAGGCGTCGGCCTCGGGCCGGTCGAGCTGGGCGTACAGCGTGACCTTGCCCATCGTCTTGCTGGCCCGGCTGCCGCGGGTCGCCCGCCCCAGCAGCTCGGCGACGGCGTCGTCCAGCTGGTCATCGGGGACGACGCGGTTGACCAGGCCCCAGTCGAGCGCGGTGGGCGCGTCGATGACGTCGCCGGTCAGCGCCAGCTCCATCAGCCGCTTGCGGCCGATCGAGCGCGCCACCGGCACCGCCGGGGTGTGGCAGAACCAGCCGCCCTTGCCGCCCGGCAGCGCGAAGCCCGCCGACTCGGCGGCGATCGCGAGGTCGCACGACGCCACGAGCTGGCAGCCCGCGGCCGTGGCCAGGCCGTGCACCCGCGCGATGACGACCTGCGGGATCGACTGCATGGTCTTCATCAGGTCCGTGCACAGCGTGAGCAGCTCGCGCACACCCATCAGGTCGCGCGCGGCGACGTCGCCGAAGTCGTGCCCGGCGGAGAACACCGGCCCGGCGCCCGCCAGCACGACGCCGGTCGCGTCGGACGTCCCCGCTTCGTGGAACGCGGCCAGCAGCTCGGCCAGGTGGTCCGCGGACAGCGAGTTGCGCCGTGCCGCGCGGTTCATGGTGATCGTGACGGTGTCGCCGTCGCGCTTGACCAGGATGTGCTCGTGCTCGGTCATGCTTCGACGGTAACCCGTCGGAATGTGCGCCGATAGCTGTCCGGACCCACACCCACCTCGGCGTGCATCCGCCGCCGCAGGTTCGCCGCCGTGCCCAGGCCGGAACGCTGGGCGACCCGCTCGACCGGCAGCGCCGTCGTCTCCAGCAGCCGCTGCGCGTACCGGACGCGCTGCACGCGCAGCCAGCGACCCGGGGTCACGCCGGCCGCCGCGGCGAACTCGCGGTGGAACGTCCGCTCGCTCATCCGCGCGTGCCCGACGAGGTCCTCGACCCCGATCCCGGAGCCCAGCCGCGCCAGCGCCCAGTCCATTGTGGACGCCATCCCGGGCTGCGCGGCCACCGGCGGCACCGGGTTGTCGACGTACTGCCGCTGCCCGCCCTCGCGCGCCGGGGGCATCACCAGGCGGCGTGCGAGGGCGGCGGCGACCTCCGCGCCGTGGTCGCGCCGGACCAGGTGCAGGCACAGGTCGAGGCCGCCGACGACGCCCGCGGACGTCAGGACGGCGCCGTCGTCGGTGTAGAGCACGTCACGCTGGAGGTCGGCGCGCGGCGCGGCGACGGTCAGGGTGTCGAAGTCGCGCCAGTGCGTGGTCGCCGGGCGGCCGTCGAGCAGGCCGGCGGCGGCCAGCGTGAACGCGCCGGAGCACAGCGCGGCGACGGTCGTCCCGGCCCGGTGCGCCCGCCGCAGCGCCGCGACGGCGGCCGGCGGCACCGGCGCCAGCGGGTCGTCGCGGCCCGGCGCCAGCACGAGGTCGCAGCCGTCGAGCCCGGTGAGCCCGTGCGTGGCCGCGACGTCCCCGAACGGCGAGGCGGCGGTGCGGACTCGGCCCGGGCTGCACAGCCGCACGGTGAACGGGCCGATCCCGCCGTCGGTCCGGTCCTGGCCCCAGACCTCGCCGATCACCGCGAGGTCGAACATCCGGGTACCCGGCAGCAGCAGAACGCCGATGGTGCGCATGGCAGGAAAGTACCGCATCGCGCGTCTCCTGCCACTCCCTTTCGCGGAAGAAGCCCGTGAAACTCGACGCATGACCGAAACAGCACTCATCCTGATCGACGTCCAGCGCGGGTTCGACGAGCCCGGCTGGGGACCGCGCAACAACCCCGGCGCCGAAGCGAACATGAAGGCGCTCCTCGACGCGTGGCAGGAGCGGCGGCTTCCGGTCGTGCTGGTGCACCACGACTCGACGGGGCCGACGTCGTCGCTGCGGCCCGGCCAGCCGGGCAACGACTTCAAGCCCGAGCTCGACGGCGCCCGCCCGGACCTGGTGTTCGGCAAGAAGGTCAACTCGGCGTTCATCGGCGACGTCGACCTCGACGCGTGGCTGCGCAAGCGCGGCATCACGAGCTTCGTCCTGGCCGGGATCCAGACGAACTTCTGCTGCGAGACCACCGCGCGGATGGGCGGGAATCTCGGCTACGACGTGACTTTCGCGCTCGACGCGACGTTCACGTTCGACCTGCCCGGGGTGGACGGCGACGTCGTCACGGCCGACGAGCTGTACCGCGTCACAGCGGCGAACCTGCACAACCAGTTCGCCACCGTCAAGTCCACGAAGGACATCCTGGCCGGCCTCAGCTGAGGCCGTGGCGCTCCCGGATGAGCGAGACGATGCCGTCCATGATGCCGGTCAGCTCGTAGTCCTTCGGCGTGAACACCCGCGCGATGCCGCGTTCGGTCAGCAACGCGGCATCGTCGGGCGGGATGATGCCGCCGACGATCACCGGGACGTCGCCCGCGCCCGCCGCGCGCAGGCCGTCGACGACGTGCGGGACGACCTCCAGGTGCGAGCCGGAGAGCACGGACAGCCCGACGACGTGCACGCCCTCCTGCACGGCGGCGGCGACGATCTGCTCGGGCGTCAGCCGGATGCCCTGGTAGACGACCTCGAAGCCGACGTCGCGGGCCCGGACGGCGACCTGCTCGGCGCCGTTGGAGTGCCCGTCGAGGCCCGGCTTGCCGACCAGGATCCGCAGCCGCTCACCGAGTTCCGCTCCGGTTTCCCGGACCCGGGAGCGGACGCGCTCGATCTCCGGGTCGCCCCCGCCGCCCGCGGTCGCGGAAACCCCGGTGGGCGCCCGGTATTCGCCGAACACCTCGCGCAGCGCGCCGGACCACTCGCCGGTGGTGACGCCGGCCCGCGCACAGTCCACAGTGGCCTCGAAGAGGTTTTCCGTGGTCTGCGCGCGGTCCTTCAGCGTGGCCAGCGACCGCTCGACGGCGGCGTTGTCGCGCTGGGTGCGCCATTCCTCGATGGCCGTGACGGCGGCCTTTTCGACGGCGGGGTCGATCGTCTCGATCGCCTTCGCCCCCTCGGCCTGCAGCGGCGACGGCTCGGTCGTCTCGAACTTGTTGACGCCGACCAGCACGCGCTCGCCGTTCTCCATGCCCCGGCGGTACTCGGCCAGCGACCCGACGAGCTGTGACTTCATGTAACCGCTTTCGACCGCGGCGACCGCGCCGCCGACGTCCTGCACGCGGGCGATCTCCTCGCGCGCGCCGGCCATGATCTCGTCGACCTTGGCCTGGATGACGTGTGAGCCGTCGAAGATGTCCTCGTACTCCAGCAGGTCCGTCTCGAACGCGAGCACCTGCTGCATCCGCAGCGCCCACTGCTGGTCCCACGGCCGGGGCAGGCCGAGCGCCTCGTTCCAGGCGGGCAGCTGGATCGCGCGGGCGCGGGCGCCGCGGGAAAGGGACACCGCGAGCATCTCCAGCACGATCCGCTGGACGTTGTTCTCCGGCTGGGCTTCGGTGAGCCCGAGCGAGTTGACCTGGACGCCGTAGCGCAGGCGGCGCGCCTTCGGATCCGTTACGCCGTAACGGTCTCGTGTGAGCTCGTCCCAGAGCGCGGTGAACGCGCGCATCTTGGACATCTCCTCGACGAACCGGACGCCGGCGTTGACGAAGAACGAGATCCGCGCGACGACCTTGGCCATGTCGGCCGGCTCGACCTGCCCGGAGTCGCGGACGGCGTCGAGCACGGCGATCGCGGTGCACAGCGCGTAGGCGACCTCCTGCGTCGGCGTCGCGCCGGCCTCCTGCAGGTGGTAGCTGCAGATGTTGATCGGGTTCCACTTCGGCACGTGGTGCACGGTCCACGCGATCATGTCGGTGATCAGCCGCAGGCTCGGCCCCGGCGGGAAGATGTAGGTCCCGCGGGACAGGTACTCCTTGATGATGTCGTTCTGCGTGGTACCGGTGAGCTTCGCGAGCACTTCGTCGACGTCGCGGCCTTCGGTTTCGGCCTGCTCGCGCGCCACGGAGACGTACAGCGCGAGCAGCCACATGGCCGGCGCGTTGATCGTCATCGACGTGTTGGCCTCGGCGAGCGGGATGCCGTCGAAGAGCCGCCGCATGTCGCCGATGTGCGACACGGGCACGCCGACCTTGCCGACCTCACCGCGCGAGAGCTGGTGGTCCGGGTCGTAGCCGGTCTGCGTCGGCAGGTCGAAGGCCACCGAAAGGCCGGTCTGCCCCTTCGCCAGGTTGCGCCGGTAAAGCTCGTTCGACGCGGCCGCCGAGGAGTGACCCGCGTACGTGCGCATCACCCAGGGGCGATCCCGCTCGTGGTCGGATGGGTACGGCACTGTGCACCTCCGGCGTGGACGACCCACCGAGTGTACCGGCCGGTAACTTAAGTGAGCAGTGGAATCGGACACGTCCGGGTGACTCAGTCCTCGGCCTGCTCCTGCACGATCAGCTCGCGAAGCCCTTCCGCGTCCGGCACGGCGAACAGCTCGATCGGAGCCGGTTGGTGCCGCTTCGGCACCGAATAGCCGAGGACGTCCACGGACCCGCCCCGCACCGGGAAGGTGAGCGTGCCGAGACCGTCGCGGCCGAGCGGGGTGACCGTTGGCAGCCGCAGGTCCCCCCACGTGAGGATGCGGCCCGTGGCGCGGTCGGCCACCACGACCCGCTGATCGGTCACCGCGTACACCGCGCGGCGCGTCGTCCACAGCCGCACGACCACCGGCGCACAGACGAACGCGAGCCCGAAAGTCACGATGACCACGCCCATGAACGAAATCCGGCCGTCCCAGACCGGCAGGACGACGGCGAACACCGCCACCAAGACCGAACCGAAGGCGAGGCGGAACCACTCGAGGCCGGTCGGGACGACCCGCCGCGGCCGCCCCGACCACAGCAGCCGCTCACCCGGCAGCAGGACGATCAAGGGCTCATCCACGGCGGCCTCCCGGCACTCTTTGCCGGGCTGACGCTCCGGAAGGCCGTCCCGGTTGCCCTCAGGCGGCCGGCGTGTCCGGGGTATCCGGGGTGTCCGCCTGCGGCGGGGCCTGGCGGGCCTTGGCTTCGTCGATGGCCTTGGTGAGCAGGTCGCGGACGCGCCTGGGCTCGCCGACACCCATCAGCGTCACGGTCCCCGACTCGGCGAAGGAGAGGGTGCCGGTGCGCGACGGCCCCGGCTTGAGGACCGGCACCGACAGCCCGGCCAGTTCACTGGCCCGTTCCTTCTGCCGGAACAGCCCCGTGCGCGCGATGATCCGGCTGTCGGTCACGGCGTACGTCGTGCGCCCGAGCGCGAGGTACCGGACGGCGGAATGGCCGACGGCACCGTACAAACCGAGCACCAGCACCACGACCGTCCCGGCCATGGCGCCCCCGTCAGGCTGCTTCGCGAGCAGGAACCAGAGTGCGGCGACGGCGACGATGAGTCCGGCAGGGGCGATCACCCCGTCCGCGGCGACGTAGAACGGGCGCTGGACCGGCTCTCCCGCCCAGAGCACGCGCTCACCGGGTAGAAGATCGATTTCCCCTGCTGACATGGCCGAACACTACTCTGCGGAGGTCTCTCCCGCCGAGTTCCGAGCGCGCTGTACGTGCCCGGACACCCTCCGTGCGGGGAACGCGGTGTGACGGAAATCCGCGAGACCGGACCGATCTCGGTCGATTAGCGTGGGCAGCCGTGACGTGGAGTGCTTACGGAAGTTACCTGGTCATCGTGGTCCTGATCGTGCTCGCGCCGGGCCCGGACACGATGGTGATGCTGAAGAACGCGCTGTCCGGCGGGTTCCGCGGCGGGCTGCTCGCGTCGCTCGGCATCATCACCGGCAACGCCGTCCAGGGCAGTGCCGCGGCGCTCGGGCTCGGCGTCCTCATCGCTCGGTCACAGCCGGTGTTCCTCGCGCTCAAGTGGGTCGGCGCGGCCTACCTCGTCTTCCTCGGCGTCCAAGCGCTGCGCGGGGCGTTCCGCGGGAACTACGACGTCGTCGAGCAGGTCCAGCGCCGCCGCGGCGGCGGCTTCCGGCGGTTCCGCGAAGGGCTCCTCTCCAACATCACGAACCCGAAGGTGCTGGTGCTGTACCTGTCCGTGCTGCCGCAGTTCCTGACGGCCGAGTCGAGCATCGGGGACTCACTGCTGCTGGCCTACACCGTCTCGGTGCTCGGCGGGCTGTGGCTGCTGGTGCTGCTGGTGTTCGTGCACCGCGTCCGCGCGTGGCTGGGCCGCCGCCGGGTGCGCCGTACGCTGGACGGCGTCACCGGCACCGCCCTGCTCGGGTTCGGTGCCGCCCTCGCCTTGGAGTCCTGATGACGTGGAGCACCTACCTGGGGTTCGCCGGGATGATGGCGTTCCTGGCGATGATGCCCGGCCCGGACACGATGGTCGTGCTGAAGAACGCCCTGACCGGCGGCGCACGCGGCGGCGGCTGGGCGTGCACGGGCATCAGCGTCGCGAACTTCCTGCAGGGCACGGCGGCGGCGCTCGGACTGGGCGCGGTGATCACGCGCTACCGGCCGCTGTTCGAGACGGTGAAGTGGCTGGGCGCGGCTTATCTGGTGTTCTTGGGCATCCAGGCGTTGCGCGGCGCGTGGCGCGGGAACTACGAAGCCCTGGACGACGTCCGCCGCGCTCGCGCTTCCCGGGCGCGCCGGTTCCGTGAGGGGTTCCTGTCGAACATCACCAACCCCAAGGTGATCGTGCTGTATCTGTCGGTGCTGCCGCAGTTCCTGACGCCGGCGTCGACTCTCGGTGACTCGCTGCTGCTGGCGTACACGGTCGCGGCGCTCGGGGTGGTGTGGCAGGTGCTGCTGCTGGTGTTCGTGCACCGGGTCCGCGCCTGGCTGCAGCGGCGCCGGGTCCGCCGCACCCTCGACGGCGTCACCGGTACCGCGCTGCTCGGCTTCGGCGCGGCTCTGGCCTTCGAGGGCTGATCCGCCACGATGCGGAACCGGCGCCACGTACTCGCGCCGCCGTCTTAACCTGACGTCATGACCTGGGGAACTTACGGCGCCTACGTGCTCTTCGTTTTGCTCGTGCTGATCGTGCCGGGACCGGACACCGCGTTGGTGCTCAAGAATTCGCTCGCCGGCGGGCGGCGGGGTGGGGTGCTGACCGCGCTGGGCATCGGGTCCGGGAACTTCGCCCAAGGTGTCGCCGCCGCACTCGGGCTCAGCGCCGTCATCGTGCGCTCCGAGCCGGTGTTCCTCACCCTGCGCTGGGCCGGCGCCGCCTACCTCGGCTACCTCGGTGTCAAAGCCCTGACCGCCGCGTGGCGCGGGGACTACAGCGCGCTCACGCTGACCAAGACGGGTGGTGGGCGGCGGTGGCGTGAAGGCTTCCTCGGCAACCTCACCAACCCGAAGGTCCTCGTCTTCTACCTGTCGATGCTGCCGCAGTTCCTGACACCGGAGTCGACGATCGCCGAGTCGCTGCTGCTCGCCACGACCGTCGGGGTGCTCGCGACGCTCTGGCAGCTCGTCATCGTCGCCGGGGTGCACCGGATCCGCGCCTGGCTGCAGCGGCGCCGGGTCCGCCGCACCCTCGACGGCGTCACCGGCACCGCACTGCTCGGCTTCGGCGCGGCTCTGGCCTTCGAGGGCTAGAACGTCCGGTCCAGCCAGTCGTAGATCCGGCCGGACGCGAGCCGCTGGGCGCCGACGTGGCAGTGCGCGTCCGCCCCTTCCTCCGCCGTGAACGTCATCAGCGTCTTGGGCGCGTTCAGGTGCGCGTACAGCCGGCGCGGCTCGGTCTCCTGTGAGCCGCCGAAGAACAGGTCGTCCGCCGCTTCGCAGACCAGCGTCGGGCACGTGATCTTCTCCGCGACGCCGTCCTCCAGCGTGTACTCCAGGTACTTCGCGACGAACTCGCGGTCGGTCGCCGCGCCCAGCACGTACCGGCCGTGGTCGCACGCCCAGCGCAGCGTCGGGCTCGCCTCGCGGCCGGCCGCCAGCAACGCGTCGAACTCCGGGTCCTCCGCGGCCCGCGCCCGGCGGACGATCTCCGCACGCGGCCACGGCAGCATCTGCGTCACCGCCGCGCCCGCGTCGTAGACGCCGTCGACCGCGACGAGCGCCGCCAGCCGCGGCTCGAACGCCGCCGCGCGCGGGGCCAGCTCGCCACCGAGACTGACGCCGAGCAGCGCCACGCGCGACGGATCCACGCCGTCGAGCTTCAAAGCGAAGTCCACCACCGGCGTGACGACGTTCTCCCAGTCCGGCCGGAACACGAGCTTCTCGCGCCGGAGCGCGCTCGGCTGACCCGGGCCGTCGAACGTCAGGACGTGGTAGCCGCGCTCGGCGCCGGCCGCCGCGCCCATGAAGTGCAGCTCCTCGGCGCTGCCGTCGAAGCCGCTGTGCATGATCAGCAACGGCTTCGGGCCGGCACCGGGCGCGCGGTAGAGGTAGCCCAGCAGAACCGTTCCCTCGTAAGGGATTTCGACCGGCTCCGCGACGCCCGCGCGCCGGAAGCACTCGACGCTGCGGTCGTACGCCGCCGCGATGCGCGGGTCCGCCGGGTCGCCGTGCAGGAAGAAGTCCGCCGAGAAGTAGTACGTCGACGCGCGCAGCAGCAGGTCCCGCGCGGTGACCGGACCCGCGTCGGCGGCTTCGGCGTACAGCCGGTCGGCCAGGGCGCGGTAGGCGTCGTGCCAGCTGTCGTAGTCGCCCGCGGTGACATTCGACGCGGCCGCGACCACCTCGCCGAAGTCCGAGCCGCCGTAGGCCGCGTGACCGAACAAGCGCAGCGTCTCAAACCAGAACTGGGGGTCTTCGGGGAACATGAGCTGCTTCATCGGATCTCTTCCTCCACAAAGGTTTCGAACGGACGGGCGGGCCGGCCGGTGACCTCTTCGACGGCCGGCGTGACGCGGTCTTCGGCACCGCGCCGGACGTCCTCGTCGAGGGCGGCGAGCACGAGCGCGAAGTCCGCCGGAATTCCGGACGTGGTCAGGGAAGCGGCGAACTCGGCGGTGCTCACCGCGCGGTGCCGCACCGGGCGTCCGGTGTGCGCGGCGACGATCGACGCGGCCTCGGCGTAGCTCACCGCACGAGGACCGGTGAGGACGTGTTCGGTGTTGTGCGGTTCGGGATCCGTCAGCGCGCGGACGGCGACCGCCGCGATGTCGCCGGCGTCGACGAACGCGACCCGCGCGTCCCCGGTGGCGGTGACGATCTCGCCGTCCCGGACGCCCCGGGCGACCAGGTGCTCGCCCGTGAAGTTCTGCATGAACCAGGACGGCCGCAGCACCGCCCACTCCGGCGCCGTGCGCACCAGCCGCTGCAGGTCGCCGAGCCCGGGCGTCTCCGCCGTGACGGCCGACGAGCTGAGCAGGACGACCCGGCGGACGCCCGCGGCCAGGGCGTCGTCCAGGAACGGCTCGACCAGGCCCGCCGGTTCGGTTTCGCCGATCGGCGGCAGCAGGTACACGGCTGTGACGCCGCGAAGTGCGTCGGCGAAGGTCGATCGGTCAGTCCAGTCGAACCGGGCCTGGCCGGGCTCCCCCGGCTTGCGCGTGGCCGCCCGCGCCGCGAACCCCGCGTCACGCAGGCCCGCGACGACCCGACGGCCGGTGGTGCCGGTACCGCCGAGGACCAGGACGTCAGCCACGGTCGCCGCCGGTGAAGGCCGCCGTCAGCTCGTCGACGCCGCCGAGGACCTCGGCCGCGGCGAGCGGGCTCCAGTAGTCGCGGTACCGGCGGATTTCGCCGTCTTCGACGGTGATCACGGCGATGTAGGACATCTCGTACGGCTTCCGCGACGCGACGACGACGCCCGCGACCGTGAACTCGACGACGACCACGGCCGGGTCCGCGGTTTCGTGCACGGTCTTCGCGACGACCTCGCGGATGTCCAGCAGGTTCGGGTAGTCGCGCAGGTACTCGCGGATCGCGTCGCGCCCTTCGACGCGCTTCGGGTAGCCCGGCCCGGCGAACGGGAACTCGAGGATTCCGTCCTCGGCCCAGAGCCCGGCGAACGCGGTCATGTCGTGCTCGAGCAGCAGGTCGAGCGCATGGTCTACCAGTTCTCGTGGCTGCATCGGAGCCTCCTTGAACGTTTGGACGGAACGGTGCCGTCCCGACGTCGACTGTAGACGGGACGGTACCGTTCCGTCCACCCGCTAGACTGCGACCCATGGCACGCACCCCGACCGGCGCCGCGGTCCTCCAGCCCGAGGTCACGCAGGCCATCAGCGAAGCCGTCATGTGGGAGCTCGCCGAACAGGGCTACGGGCGGCTTTCGATGGAAGCGGTGGCGAAACGCGCCGGCGTCGGCAAGAGCGCGCTGTACCGGCGGTGGGTGTCGAAGGACCACATGATCGCCTCCGTGGTGACGGAGTTCAGCGTGACCCGCGCGGCGGAGGCCGACACGGGCTCCCTGCGCGGCGACCTGCGCGAGACGATGCAGGCCCTGATCGACTGGCTCACGCACCCGCTGTTCTCGCGGATCCTGCCGGACCTGGTCGCGGAGGACGCCCGCAACCCGGACCACGGCCGCGGCCTGCGCGAGGCCATCGGCGGCCCCCGCCGCGAGGTCGGCGAGGCGATGCTGCGCCGCGCGATCACCCGCGGCGAGCTACCGGCGGACCTGGACATGGAACTGGCGCTCGACGCCCTGGCGGCGCCGATCTACTGGCGCCTGGTGGTCCGCCTGGCCCCGGCGGAGGCGGACTACGTGGACCGCCTGGTGACCTACGCCCTGCGCGCGCTCGGGGCCCGGGAGGGGTGAGTCAGGTGCGGGCCGGCTCGCCGCTGACGCGCTCGATGTTGGCGCCCAGGCGGTTGAGGTTCTCCACGAAGTGCGGGTAGCCGCGGTCGATGTGGAAGACGTCCCAGACCTCGGTGACACCGTCCGCGCACAGGCCCGCCAGCACCAGACCGGCGCCCGCGCGGATGTCCGACGCCCAGACCGGCGCGCTCGACAGCGTCTTGACGCCGCGGACCACCGCGTGGTGGCCGTCCGTGCGCGCGTCGCCCGACAGGCGGACCATTTCCTCGATGAAGCGGAAGCGCGCCTCATAAACGTTTTCGGTGATCATCGAAGTGCCTTCGGACACCGCCGAGAGCGCCACCGCGAACGGCTGCAGGTCGGTCGCGAAGCCGGGGTACGGCAGCGTCACCCAGTCGACCGCCTTCGGGCGCTCCGGCTGGACCACGCGGAAGCCCTTGTCACCGAACGTCTCGACGTCCGCGCCGGCCAGCTGCAGCTTGTTGAGGATCAGGTCGAGGTGGTGCGGGTTGACGCCGCGGACCGTGACGTCGCCGCGGGTCATCGACGCCGCGAACGCCCAGGTCGCGCCGACGATCCGGTCGCCGATCACGCTGTGCTCGGTCGGGTGCAGCTGCTCCACGCCGTGCACGGTCAGCGTCGAGGTCCCGGCGCCGTCGATCTTCGCGCCCATCTCGGTGAGCATCGTGCAGATGTCGACGATCTCGGGCTCGCGCGCGCAGTTGTCGATGACCGTGGTGCCCTCGGCCAGGACGGCCGCCATCAGGATGTTCTCGGTCGCGCCGACGCTCGGGAAGTCGAGCCAGATCTGCGCGCCGACCAGCGTCTCGGCCTTCGCGACGACGCAGCCGTGCTCGATCGTGCTCGTCGCGCCCAGCTTGCGCAGGCCGTTCTGGTGCATGTCCAGCGGGCGCGAGCCGATCGCGTCGCCGCCCGGCAGCGCGACGACGGCCTGCTTCAGCCGCCCGACCAGCGGGCCCAGCACGCAGACGGACGCGCGCAGCTTGCCCATCGCGGCCGAGTCCGCGCGGTGCGACAGCTCGGCCGGCGTCGTGATGGTGGCGGTGTCGCCTTCGATGACGACCTCGCACCCGACGCTCCGCAGCACGTCGCCCATCAGCGGGACGTCCAGGATCTGCGGGCAGTTCGTGATGGTCGTGGTGCCCTCGGCCAGCAGGGCCGCGGCCATCAGCTTCAGCACGCTGTTCTTCGCGCCGACCACGTCGACCTCGCCGACCAGCCGGGCTCCGCCATGCACGTCGAAGTGCTCGCTCATGGCCGCCAATCATGCCCTCTCGCCCGGATTCGGCCCGGGCGGGGGCCGCTATGGTGGGTTCATGGTCGTTCGCATCAACCGCGTCTACACGAAGGTCGGCGACAGCGGCACAACCGCGCTCGGCGACGGGTCCCGCGTACCGAAGACGTCCCCGCGCCTGGGCGCGTACGCGGACACGGACGAGACGAACTCGGTACTGGGACTGGCGATCGCGGTCGGCGGCCTGCCGGACGAGGTCGCGGACGTGCTGCGTGCGGTCCAGAACGATCTGTTCGACGTCGGCGCGGACCTGTGCCTGCCGATTTCCGACGACCCGCCGTACCCGCCACTGCGGATCACGGAGAAGTACGTGGAGCGGCTCGAGGGCTGGTGCGACGACTTCAACGAGCGGCTGCCGAAGCTGACGTCGTTCATCCTGCCGGGCGGGACCCCGGGAGCAGCGTTCCTGCACCAGGCGCGGACGGTGTCCCGGCGCGCCGAGCGGTCGGCTTGGGCGCTGTACGAAGCTGAGCCGGAGACGACGAACCCGGTGGCGCTGAAGTACTTGAACCGGTTGTCGGACTTGCTGTTCATCCTCGGCAGGCTGGCCAACCCCGGCGGCGACGTGCTCTGGCAGCCGGGCGGGCAGCCCTCCTAGATCCCCCAGCTCTCCCGCAGCGACCCCAGCGCCTGGTGGAAGCCGGGGAAGGTCTTCTTCACGCATTCCGGGTCGTCCAGGGTCACGCCGTCGACGAGCAAGCCCGTGATGCTGAACGCCATCGCGATCCGGTGGTCGCGGCGGCACTTCACCAGTGCTCCCGTCGGCGCGCCCGGCTGGATTTCGATCCAGTCGCGACCCGTCTCGACCTGGATGCCCAGCGCGCGCAGGTTCTCCTCGCACGCGTCCAGCCGGTCGCACTCCTTGATGCGCGTGTTGTACACGTCCTCGATGCGCACCGGACCCGAAGCGAACGGCGCGATCGCCGCCAGGGTCGGGACCGTGTCCGAAATGTCGCGCATGTTCACCGTGACCCCACGCAGGCCGCCGGACGGCCCCGCGACCGTCACCGAGTCCTCGGCCAGCTCGATGTGCGTGCCCATCTGCTCCAGCACGTCCACGAACCGGACGTCGCCCTGCAGCGCGGCCGACCCCAGGCCCGGGATGGTCACCGTGCGGCCCGTGACCGCCGCCGCGGCCAGGAAGTAGCTGGCCGTCGACGCGTCCGGCTCCACCGGGTACTCGCACGCCTGGTACGGCCGCGGCGGCACCACGAACGTCTTGCCCTCGCGACGGACGTCCACCCCGAACCGGCGCATCATCTCCAGCGTGATCTCGACGTACGGGACCGACACCAGGTCCGTCACCGTGATCCGCAGCCCCTCCGCGGTCAGCGGCCCGAGCAGCAGCAACGCCGTCAGGAACTGGGACGACAACCCCGCGTCGAGGGTCAGCGAACCGCCCTTGACGCCGTTCGCGCGGATCGTCAGCGGGTGGTGGCCCGGCTCGCCCTCGAAGGTCAGGTCGACGCCAAGCTCCCGCAGCGCGTCGGTCAGCGGGCCGAGCGGGCGCCGGCGCATCTGGTCGGACGCGTCGAAGTGGAACGTCCCGGTGCCGGCCGCGGCCAGCGCGGGCAGGAACCGGGCCGTCGTGGCGCCGTCGCGGCAGAACACGTCCGCTTCGGAGACCCCCGGGCCCGAAGGACGGCCCTCGATCGTCCACGCGCCCGGCTGCCGGTCGACGCCATAACCGAGCTTGACGAGCCCCTCGGCGAAGCCCTCGGTGTCGTCCGAATGCAGCGGACGGCCGAGGGTCGTGGTGCCGTGCGCGGCGGCGGCCAGGAACAGGCCGCGAGCGGTGACGGACTTGGAGCCGGGGATCTCGACGAGAGTCACGAACCCAGTTTAGTGTGGCGAGATCTCGGCCATCGGGCCCCAGTCGGAGGCGTCCTGGACGTTGATGATCTGCGGGTTGTCGCTGATGTAGGCACCCAGGTTCGCGACCGCCCACTTGAAGTGGTCGGAGCCGACGTGCGCGACGGCGGCGTCTTGCCCCTCGAAGCCTTCGACCAGCACGTACGTGTTCTTGTCGTCGAGGCTGCGGGACCACTCGAAGAACCGGTTGCCCGCTTCGCCCCGGGTGTTCTTGGTGTAGTCCGCGACGATGTCCGGCCAGGCTTCCGCGTGCTCCGGCTTGACCGGGAACTTGACCACGATGAAGATCATGGCCTCAACCCTAAGCCCTGGACCGGGGGTCCGGCTGTCTCGGTTTGAGACAAACAGGGTCAGGACGCGCGCGGAAGACGTCGCCCGGGCGGGGCGGATTCGAGCCAGGAGAGAAAGCCGGTCAGCGCGCCCGGGCCCATGGCGATCTCGATCGCCTCCTGGGTCTCCGACTCGCAGCGCAGCACGGTCGAGCCCTCGGGAACGGCGTAGGCCTCGCTCCCGGACGGGTCCCGCCGGTCGGCGATCTGCATGCTTTCGCGCTGGAAGACGCGGTCCGGGCCGGTCCGCAGGCTCCACACGCGGTACCAGACGAACTCGTCGCCCTCGTAGCGGCCCAGCCCCAGGTGCCAACTGGACCGCGCGGCGTCCGGACGCCACCGCAGCGCGACGCTCACGCCCCCGCCGCGACGCATCCGGATCCACCGCTGGCCGTACCAGGCGACCAGCACGGCGAGCACGATCAGGAGCCCGGCTACCACCACGGTGATCTTCACGGCCCGGCTCCTGCCCGTCTCCTGCTCAGGCCGACTGGCCTGCCGCGCGGAGCTGGGCGGTGGCCCTGGTCCGCTCGGTCTCGTCGTCGGCGCTCAGTGCCGCCTTCGCCGCGTCGACGTCGATTTCGTCGGAAAGCTCGGCGCTCTCGGCGAGGATGCTCACGCCGGTGCCGGTCACGGAGAGGAATCCGCCGTGCACGGCCGCGCAGACCGTCTCGCCGTCGGTGGTCGTCACCTTGACCACGCCACCCTCGACGAGCTGCCCGAGCACGGGTTCGTGACCGGCCATGATGCCGATCTCGCCCTCGGTGGTCTGGGCCACCACGAAAGTGGCGGTACCCGACCAGAGACGGCGCTCGACGGCCACCAGCTCCACGGACATCTCAGCCACGCAGCACTCCTTCGCTCGGGGTGTTACCACCGAGTGTAATAGGTCCGTATCCCGGTATGAGAACGGCGGGGGCTCGAGTCCACAGTGGACACCGCCCCCGCCGCCTCAGGGAAGTCACTTCTTGGTGATTTCCTTGTACTTCTTCTCGAGGTCCTCGAGGCCACCGATACCCAGGAACGCCTGCTCCGGGTAGTGGTCGAAGTCACCCTTCGAGATGCGGTCGAACGACTCGATGGTCTCCGAGAGCGGCACCGTCGAGCCCGGGATCTGCGTGAACGCCTCGGCGACCAGCATGTTCTGCGACAGGAACCGCTCGATGCGGCGCGCGCGCTGAACGGTGAGCTTGTCCTCTTCCGAGAGCTCGTCCATACCGAGGATCGCGATGATGTCCTGCAGCTCCTTGTACTTCTGCAGGATCCGGATGACCTCGGACGCCACCCGGTAGTGGTCCTCGCCGACGATGGCCGGGTCGAGGATCGTCGACGTCGACGCCAGCGGGTCCACCGCCGGGAAGATGCCCTTCTGGAAGACACCACGCGAGAGCTCGGTGGTGGCGTCCAGGTGGGCGAACGTCGCGGCCGGGGCCGGGTCGGTGTAGTCGTCCGCGGGGACGTAGATCGCCTGCATCGAGGTGATCGACCGGCCTCGGGTCGAGGTGATCCGCTCCTGGAGCTGGCCCATCTCGTCCGCCAGCGTCGGCTGGTAACCCACGGCCGACGGCATGCGGCCCAGCAGGGTCGACACCTCGGAACCGGCCTGGGTGAACCGGAAGATGTTGTCGATGAACAGCAGCACGTCCTGGTTCTGCACATCGCGGAAGTACTCCGCCATGGTCAGCGCGGACAGGGCGACGCGCATGCGCGTGCCCGGCGGCTCGTCCATCTGGCCGAACACGAGGGCGGTGTCGTTGATGACGCCGTCTTCGCTCATCTCCAGGAAGAGGTCGTTGCCCTCACGGGTGCGCTCGCCGACCCCGGCGAACACCGACGTACCACCGAAGTTCCGGGCGACACGGGTGATCATCTCCTTGATGAGCACCGTCTTGCCCACGCCGGCACCGCCGAAGAGGCCGATCTTGCCACCCTGGACGTACGGGGTGAGCAGGTCGACGACCTTCAGGCCGGTCTCCAGCATCTCCGTCTTGCCCTCGAGCTGGTCGAAGGACGGCGGGTTGCGGTGGATGCCCCAGCGCTCGAGGTCGTCGCCGTAGCCGGGCTCGTCGAGGCACTCGCCGAGCGCGTTGTAGACGTGGCCCTTGACCTTGTCGCCCACCGGCACGGTGATCGGCTTGCCGGTGTCGGTGACCTCGGCGCCCCGGACCAGGCCGTCCTGCGGCTGGAGCGAGATGGTGCGGACGAGGTTGTCGCCCAGGTGGCTGGCGACCTCGAGGGTCACCGTCTTGCGCAGCTGCTCGAACTCGATCTCGACCTTGAGCGCGTTGAACTGGTCGGGCACGGAACCGCGCGGGAACTCGACGTCGACGACCGGACCGGTCACCGACACGATGCGCCCCTTGGCGCGCGGGGCTTCAGTACTGGTCATCAATCATCACTTCCTGCTGCGGTGAGCGCGTTCGCGCCACCGACGATTTCGGAGATCTCCTGGGTGATCTGCGCCTGGCGGGCCTGGTTCATCTCCCGCGTCAGGTTGCCGACCAGCTCGTTCGCGTTGTCCGACGCCGCCTTCATCGCCGTCCGGCGGGCGGCCAGCTCGGACGCCGCGGACTCGAGCAGGGCGGCGTAGAGACGCGTGTTGATGTACTTCGGCAGGAGCGCGTCCAGCAGCTTGTCGGCACTCGGCTCGAACTCGTAGCTGGGGAGCAGCTCGCCCGCGGGCTTCTGCTCCTCTTCGCCGTCGGTGTACTCGACCTCCAGCGGCGCGACGCGCTTGGCGACCGGCCGCTGGGTCAGCATCGACACGAACTCGGTGTAGACGATGTGGATCTCGTCGACACCCTCGATGCCGTCGGCGTTGCCGTGCTCGTCGTCGACACCGGCCATGAACGACTCGACGAGGGCCTCGCCGGCCGCGACCGCGCCGGTGTAGGTCGGCTGGTCGGAGAAGCCCGTCCAGCTGTCCACGACCGGGCGGTCCCGGAACCGGTAGTAGTTCAGGCCCTTGTTGCCGGTGACGTAGATCTGCGCTTCCTTGCCCTCGTCACGGAGCAGGGAAAGCAGCTCTTCCGTCGCGCGCAGCACGTTGGAGTTGTAGCCACCGCACTGGCCCTTGTCACTGGTCACGACCAGGACAGCGGCCCGCTTCGGGTTCGGGCGCTCGACCAGCATGGGGTGGTCGAGGTTGGCCGCCGCACCGGCCAGCGCCGAGAGCACCTTGGTGATCTCGTCGGCGTACGGCCGGGAAGCGGCGACCTTCGCCCGCGCCTTGGTGATGCGCGCGGTGGCGATGAGCTCCATCGCCTTGGTGATCTTGCCGATCGACTTGGTCGCCTTGATGCGCGACCGAAGTTCCCGGAGTTGTGCGGCCATGAGCTATCAGCTCACTTCTTCGGGGCGGGCTTGTTGACCTTGACGGTCTCGTGCCCGACCTTGTCGGCGTCCATGGCGTCGGCGTCCGCCTCGACGAGGGACTTGCCCTCGGACGTGGTGAACTCCTTCTTGAACTCGTTGACCGCGTTGACCACGCTTTCGCGGGTCTCCTCGGGGAACTTGCCCGACTCGCGGATGCCACCGAGCAGGTCCGAGTGCTTGCGCCGGGCCGAATCGAGGAACTCGTGGTTGAAGCGGCGGACGTCCTCGGTCGGGACCGAGTCGTAGTGGCCGTTCGTGCCCAGGTACACCGTGAGGACCTGCTCCTCGACCGGGACCGGCGAGTACTGCGGCTGCTTGAGCACCTCGTACAGCCGGGCACCGCGCTCGAGCTGCGCCTTCGACGCGTCGTCGAGGTCCGAGGCGAAGGCGGCGAACGACTCCAGCTCGCGGTACTGCGACAGGTCGATCCGGAGCGAGCCCGCGACGTCCTTCATCGCCTTGACCTGCGCGGCACCACCCACGCGGGACACCGAGATGCCCACGTCGATGGCCGGGCGCTGACCGGCGTTGAACAGGTCCGACTGGAAGAAGCACTGGCCGTCGGTGATCGAGATGACGTTCGTCGGGATGTAGGCCGACACGTCGTTGGCCTTCGTCTCGATGATCGGCAGCCCGGTCAGCGAGCCGGCGCCCAGCTCGTCCGAGAGCTTCGCGCACCGCTCGAGGAGACGGGAGTGCAAGTAGAAGACGTCGCCGGGGAACGCCTCGCGGCCCGGCGGGCGACGCAGCAGCAGCGAGATCGCGCGGTACGCGTCGGCCTGCTTGGTCAGGTCGTCGAACACGATGAGGACGTGCTTGCCCTCGAACATCCAGTGCTGGCCGATGGCCGAGCCGGTGTACGGCGCGATCCACTTGAAGCCGGCGGAGTCCGAAGCCGGCGCCGCGACGATGGTGGTGTACTCCATCGCGCCGGCGTCCTCGAGGGACTTCTTGACCGCGGCGATCGTGGAGCCCTTTTGGCCGATCGCGACGTAGATGCAGCGAACCTGCTTCTTCTCGTCGCCGGTGTCCCAGTTGGCCTTCTGGTTGATGATCGTGTCCACGGCGACGGCGGTCTTGCCCGTCTTGCGGTCACCGATGATCAGCTGGCGCTGGCCGCGGCCGATCGGGGTCATCGCGTCGATCGCGGTGATGCCGGTCTGCAGCGGCTCCGACACCGGCTGGCGCTCGACCACCGAAGCGGCCTTGACCTCCAGCGGGCGGCGGTCGGTGGTCTCGATGTCGCCGAGACCGTCGATGGCGGCACCCAGCGGGTTCACGACGCGGCCGAGGTAGCCGTCGCCGACCGGCACCGACAGGACCTGGCCGGTGCGCTTGACCTGCTGGCCCTCTTCGATGCTTTCGAAGTCGCCGAGGATCGCGGCACCGATGGAGCGCGCGTCCAGGTTGAGCGCGACGCCCAGGACGCCGCCGGGGAACTCGAGCAGCTCGTTGGCCATGGCCGAGGGCAGGCCCTCGATGTGGGCGATGCCGTCACCGGCGTCGATCACGATGCCAACTTCTTCCCGGCTCACGTCCGGGGCGTAACTCGAGACGTAGTTCTCGATCGCGCTACGGATCTCATCCGAGGAGATCGTCAGCTCGGCCATGTCTTTCCCGCTCTCGCTTCGTTCTTGCCAGTATGCAAAGTCTTGTGTGACCCGGCGCTATGCCCGGGCCAGCCGCCTGCGCAGCGCCGCCAGCCGGCCCGCCGCGCTCCCGTCGATGACCTCGTCGCCGACGCGGACGACGAGCCCGCCGCCGAGCCGGGGGTCGACCTCGACGTGCAACGCGATCTGCCGCCCGTAGATGTCGTTCAGCTTCGCGCCCAGCTGGGCGGTCTGCTCGTCGGTCAGGGCGCTCGCGCTGGTCACGTACGCGACCGAGCGCTGGCGGCGTTCCGCGGCCAGCTTCACGAGCGCGTCGAGCCCGACGCCGACGCCGCGGCCCCTGGCCCGGCGGACGACCTGCTCGACGAGGGTCTCGGTGACCACGTCCACCTTGTCGGCGAACAGGCCACGCACCAGCGTCCGCTTGGCTTCGGCGGTACCGGTCAGGTCAGACAGCGCGGTCTCGAGCTCCGGGTGGTTGGCCACGACCCGCGCGACCTGGAAGAGCTGGGACTCGACAGTGTCGACGTTCCCGGTCTTCTCGGCCGCGGTGAGCAGTGCCGAACGGCCGAGCGACTCGAGCCCGTCCGTCAGCTGACGGGGGCTGGACCAGCGGCTGCCCGCCACGGCGTCGAGCACCTTCAGGGCCGGTTCGGACAGCTTCCCGTCGAACAGCCGGCGCACCAGCGAGGTGCGCGCCTCCGGCGACGCCGAAGCGTCGCTCACCGCCCGGCGCAGACCGATCTCGCGGTCCAGCAGGTCGACGACCGAGAGCAGCTCGTCGCCGACTGTGGCCGCGTCGGCTCCCGCGTCGGCCAGAACCTCGCCGAGGCGTTCCTCGGCGAGGCCGAGCGCTTCACGGCTCGCAGCATGCAGCGTCATTCCGGTCTACTTCCCCGCTCCACCAGCGGCACCGGCGGTGTCCAGCTCCGCGAGGAACCGGTCGACGGTGCCACGACGGCGCGCCTCGTCTTCGAGCGACTCACCGACGATGCGGCTGGCCAGCTCCACGGCGTTGCGGCCCATGTCGGCCCGCAGCTCGGCGATGATCTGCGCCTTCTGGGCCTGCAGCTGGGCCTGGCCCTGGGCGACGATGCGCTGGGACTCGGCCTCCGCCTCGGCCCGCAGTTCCGCCTTGATCTGCTCGGCTTCGAGCCGGGCGTCGTCGCGGATCTTCGCGGCTTCGCTGCGGGCTTCCTGCAGCTGCGCCCGATACTTGGCGAGCGCCTCCTCGGCCTCGGCCTGGGCCTTTTCCGCCTTTTCGATGCCGCCTTCGATCATCTGGGCGCGTTCTTCGTACGCCGCTTCGAAGCGCGGAACGACGTACTTCTTCAGAACGAGCAGCAGGATCACGAAGGCGACGATCCCGAGGATGACCTCGGGGATGTGCGGGATGATCGGGTTGGGCGCCTCTTCGGCGGCCAACACCAGGTCCGTCTTCAGCACAACGTCTCCTTAAGCGATGAGCTAACCGAACTCAGGCAGCGGAGGCGATGAAGTAGATGACGATACCGATCAGGGCCAGCACCTCGGTCAGAACGAAGGTCGAGAAGCCGATGCCCTGCAGCTTGCCCTGCGCCTCCGGCTGACGCGCCGTGCCGTTGATGACGGCGGCGAAGATCAGACCCACACCGATGCCCGGGCCGATCGCGCCCAGGCCGTACCCGATGGCGGCGAGGCCGGGGTTGATGTTGACGGCTTCAGCGGCGGCCTGGGCCAGAACGATGTTGCTCACGTGCATTTCCCTTCACTTCGGTCCACGCGCTCGCGTGAATCGGGGGCTTGTGTTCTCAGTGCTCCGACGCCAGCGCGGCGCCGATGTACCCGGCCGACAGCAGGGCGAAGATGTAGGCCTGCAGCACCTGGATGAAGGCCTCGAGGAAAGTCATCAGGATCGCGAAGATGAACGCCACCGGAGAGACGAGCTTCAGCCCGAAACCGTCGGTCTCGGTCAGCAGGAAGCTGCCGCCGAGGGTGAACACCATGATGATGAGGTGACCGGCGAACATCGCGGCGAACACTCGGATGGCGAGCGTGGCCGGCGCGATGAAGAACTTCTGCGCGAACTCGATCGTCGAGAACAGCGGCAGCACGAAGCCCGGGACTCCAGCCGGCGCGAGCTCCTTCTTCAGGTAGCCCTTGAAGCCGTAGCGCTTGAAGCCGACGTAGTGGTAGACCGGGTAGACGACCAGCACCGAAAGCGCGAGCGGGAACCCGATCCGCGCCATGGTCGGGAACTGGAAGAACGGGATGATCCCGAACAGGTTGTTCACCAGTACGAAGGTGAAGAGGCCGAGGATCAGCGGGATGAACGGCTTGAAGTCCTTCGAGCCGATCTGTTCCCGCGCGATGTTGTTGCGGCCGAAGTTGTAGACCGACTCGGCGATGAACTGCGACTTGCCGGGGACGACCTTCAGCTTCCGGGACGCCACCAAGAAGTAGGCGACGATGAGGATCAGCGAGATCACCACGAGCAGCATCGGCTTGGTGAAGCTGCCCCAGTACCCGGAGCCGAAAAGAGGCGGCAGGTTGAAGTCCGCCACACCGGGGGGCGTGAAAGTGCCACCCTCGGTCAGTACCAGCGCGCCCACTGGGCTCCTTCCGGTTCTCCCGGCCGGCGTTCACTCCGCCGGGGGAATCGTCACGATCTGGACTTAACGTACCCGATACGTATCGGGACGCCGGAGGCGGCTGCCCCACTGTGCGATGAACACGGCTTCACGTTCTGCACACGGGGTTGTCTCGCGTGAACACTGCCCTGCGGTCTACTTCGGACCAGCGGCGAAGAGGCGGAACTACACGGTCGCCACACTGCTGATCGCGGTTCGTCTTAGGGAGCGTGCGGTCGAGGCCGCCACCCTTGACGCGGACCATACCAGCAGGTCAATCAGTGCCGTACAGGCGTACTCCATACCAACCGATCAGCCCAGGACCTAAGTCCCGGGTCCGCCCGGGACCCAGGTCCGGACCCGGCCGGGACCGGGTTCGCAACGGCGCAGGCGGCGGCTTCGGGACTGTTTTCAGCACAAGACGCCTGTGGTCCCGGTCACACTCTTGCGGCGGCCGCCCAGTTCACCGTGAGTAACGGAAACCCACGGCAAAACGGACCGGCGTCAGGAGGGGATGATCGTCGGGATCTTGGTCTTGCGGAAGGCGGCGAACTCGGCCGCGGCGGCCAGCAGGATGGCGACGATCATCGTGATACCCAAGGACATCGGGTGCAGCGCGGTGACGCCCTTGAGCAAGGTGAGCGCACCGAACAGCAGCACGACCTTCACGACGTACCCGCCGAGCGCGATGACCATGACGAACATCGGGTCCTGGCCGGCGCTGAACCTCATCAGGCCCAGCGTCGACAGCGACGCGAGCATGGCGAGCACCCCGCCGACGAGCGAGCCCAGAAAGCCGGGCATGCCCTTGAGGATGCTGAAGAGCGCGATGCAGACGATCACCGCGGGCGGGGTCACCAGCAGCGAAGCCTTGGTCATCGCGCGGGCGGCCTGCAGCACCACCTTGGCGTGCGGGTTCTCCTGCGCTTCGGTTCCGGTCTCGCTCACAGCTGGCTCCCTGCTCGGTTCAGCCACCGAGTGTAGAGAACGCGCCTGGTCAGGTTCCGGGCTGGTTGCGTGAACGCAGGCGCGGCACGATCGAGACCACCACCGCGAACACCAGCCCCACCCCGATGATCCACAGCGCCGCCACGTCGTCGAACAGCGTCACCGAGACCGCGCCGAACGCCAGGATCCCCGCCCACAAGTAGATCAGCAGCACCGCCCGGCGCTGGGAATGGCCGATCTCCAGCAGCCGGTGGTGCAGGTGCATCTTGTCCGCCGCGAACGGGCTCTCGCCACGGCGGGTGCGGCGGATGACCGCCATGATCAGGTCCAGCAGCGGGACGAACAGCACCGCCGCCACGACCACCAGCGGCGACAGCAGCGCGATCGCGTCCTTGCCGCTGAACTGCGGGTACGGCACGCGCCCGGACGCCGACGTCGTCGCGCCCGCGAGCATCAGGCCGATCATCATCGACCCGGAGTCGCCCATGAAGATCTTCGCGGGCTGGAAGTTGTACGGGAGGAACCCCAGACACGCGCCGGCGAGCGTGGCCGCGATCAGGGCCGGCGGGTAGGTGCCGACGTCGCCGCCGGAGCTGTCGAGCAGGCCCAGCGAAAACGCGCACGTCGCCGCCGCCGCGATGAAGCCGAGGCCGCCGGCCAGGCCGTCCAGGCCGTCGACGAAGTTCATCGCGTTGACCATCACCACGACCATCACGACCGTGAGCAGCGCGCCCTGGTTCTTGTCGAGCACCAGCACCGAGCCGAACGAGCCGGCGTTGCCACCCCACGGCACCCAGAACGACACCCACTGCACGCCGAAGATGACCAGGATCCCGGCGCACATGACCTGGCCGGCCAGCTTCGTCCAGGCGTCCAGCTCGAACCGGTCGTCGAGCGCGCCGATCAGCGAAATGACGCCGGCCGCGAGCAGCACGCCGACCGAGTCGAACGAGGCGTCGAAGCCGTGCGACAGCGCGGGCAGCTGGTGGGCCAGTCCCATCGCGCCCGCGACGCCGAGGAAGATGCCGATCCCGCCCATCCGCGGGATCGGGGCGACGTGGACGTCGCGCGCACGCGGGTTGGCGATCGCGCCGACGCGGATCGCGAGCCGGCGCACGAGGCCGGTGAGCAGGTAGGTCACCGCCGTCGCGGTCAGCGCGACGAGGATGTATTCCCGGATGGGGAGAAGACCGGATAAGGGCGGCACGGGTGCGTCACGCTCGCGGGGTCGGGGTCACCCGCGACACGCTATCGTGCCGCGGAAAACCGCTTGATCCGGCTTCAGGCCAACGATTCCGCGGGAACACCGAGCACCTCCGCGATGGCGTCCTTGCTCACCGCGCCCTCGCGCAGCACCACCGGTTCGGTGCCGGTGAGGTCCACGATGCTCGACGCGACGGGCTGGCCGCTCGAGCCGCCGTCGAGGTACACCGCGACCGAGTCGCCGAGCTGTTCCTGCGCCTCCTGCGCGGTGCTGGCCGGCGGCCGGCCCGAGACGTTCGCGCTCGACACGGCCATCGGGCCGACGTCGCGCAGCAGCTCCAGGGCCACCGGGTGCAGCGGCATCCGGAGCATCACGGTGCCGCGGGCGTCGCCGAGGTTCCACTGCAGACTCGGCGCGTGCGGGAGCACGATGGACAGATCGCCCGGCCAGAACGCTTCGACGAGCGCGCGTGCCTGCGGGGGCACGCCGAGCACCAGGCCGTCCACAGTGGACCACGAGCCGACGAGGACGCCGACCGGCATGTCCGGGCCGCGGTTCTTCGCGCGCAGCAGCGCCTGGACGGCGCCCGCGTCGAACGCGTCGGCGCCGATGCCGTAGACCGTGTCGGTCGGCAGCACGACCAGCCTGCTCGACCGCACCGCGCCCGCGGCCGCCGTCAGTCCGTCGGCCCGGGACTCCCGCTTGCTGCAGTCGTAGACCACGCTCATGAGCGCCAAGAGTAGTCCCGCCGCCGGAGCGGGCGTCCGCCGCGTCACACCGGCGCACTGACAACCGGCCAGACTTTCGTCGTGGGGCAAGCGGGTAAACCTCCCGCCGGGGCCGAACCGGGGCACCGCGGCTCAATACGGTCGATCATCGGGACCCACCACCCCCGTGGGTTCCCAGCGAAGGAGCCGCAGATGCGTTCCAGAACCCCGAAGGCACTCGCCCTGCTCGCCGCGGTCACCGTCCTCACCGGGCTCGGCGCCGGCACCGCCGCCGCCGAGCCGCTGACCCGCGGCTGGCCGGCCCCGATCGACGCCGCGCACTGGGAGAACCAGGACCACATGACCTGGTCGGACTACCAGAAGGTGCCCGGCACGAACTGGGCCGACCCGAACCTCAAGCCGACCCAGCGCACGTTCAAGGGCGCTGTCGTCCTCGCCGACTACTCCGACCAGGACTTCGTCGTCACGCAGCCCGCGGGCTCGACCGTGTTCGGCAACCCTGGCCCCGCCGCCGCCGGCATCCCGCGCGCGAACGTCGCGCAGTACTACCAGGACTTCCTCAACAAGCCCGAGGCGCTCAACAACGGGCACACGATCAACGAATACTGGATGGAGGACTCCGGCGGCCGCCTCGGCGTGCAGCTGACCGCGTTCGGGCCGTACCGGCTGCCCGGCAAGTCCTTCGAGTACGGCATGGAGTTCCAGCCGGACGCGTGCCCGCCGAGCGCGAACTGCGACCGCGACATCCGCACGGACGCCGGCAACGCCTGGCGCGCCGACGTCGGTGACGCGGCGAACCAGTTCGACTTCGTCTTCTACCTCTCCGCCGGCCAGGACGAGAGCTCCACCTGGCAGGAGTTCGGCGAGATGAAGTTCGGCACCAAGGAGAACGTGCCCGACGCGTTCGGGCCGCCGAACCACGACCTGCCCAACTACGCGGCCACCCGGTACGTGCCGTGGACGTCGTGGGCGTCGGCCGCCAGCATCTGGCCCAACGCCGGCAACGGCAGCTCGGTGCAGGCCGAGAGCTCCGGCCAGTCGACCTACGCCCACGAGTTCAGCCACATCCTGGGCATCGGCGACAACTACAACAACCCGTTCGGGATCCCGCCGTGGCGGGACTACTCCGGCGCCTGGGAAATGCTGTCCCGCGGCACGTTCAACGGCCCGGGCGGCCCGCACACGCGCTGGCAGATCCCGGCAACGCAGGGCAGCTCGATGGGCGCGCAGCACATGCTGCGCAACAAGCTGAAGCTCGGCATCGTCGACCCGGCCGACGTCCTGCAGCTCGACCGGAACCAGCTGGCGACGTCCGGGCCGGTGTCGGCCCGCATCACCGCGCGCGAGGCCGAGGCGCAGCCCGGCGCGTTCACCGGGCTGAACATCAAGCTCACCGGCGGGGACAAGAGCCCGAAGTGCGACAAGGCGACCGACCCGTTCTGCGACGGCGGCGGCTACGACAACTACACCCTCGAGGTCGTCGACCGGATGGGCGCGGACTCCTTCTCCCCGGACTCCGGCGTGCTGATCGCCAAGACGAAGGACAAGGACAACGCGCCCTTCGAGTGGGTCATCGACGCGAACCCGCAGGACATCGGCATCACCGACTACACGAAGCCGGACGGCACACCGGTGAAGATCACCATCGGTGACTACCGGCAGCTCAACGACGCCCTGTTCAAGGCGGGTACCGAGGCGGCGAGCCCGTACGAGTTCACCGACCAGGCGAACCGGCTGAAGTTCCTGGTCACCGACCTCGCGCGGGACCGCAAGGGCGTCCTGTCGTACACGGTGACGGTGGCTTCGCTGGACGGCGCGGGCAGCCAGGCCCGCGGCGCCGCGGTGACCCCGGCCCTGCCGGCGTTCGCCCGCGGCGGCCTCGCGACCTGCGACTTCGGCCTGCTCAACACGGGCTCGGCTCGCGGGGCGAAGGCACCGTACGACACGGACACGTACCGGTTGGGCGTGTCGACGGACGCCCGCGGCTGGGAGGTCCGGCTGCCGAACGAGCTGGCGACGGCGAAGTTCGGCGGGCACGTGAAGGTGCCGGCGTACGCGAAGCGCGGAGCGGGCGGCGACCTCGCGGCCCGGGTGAAGCTGACGGCGACATCGGTGAGCGACCCGTCGAAGACCGCGACGGCGAGCTGCACGGCGTTCGGCTTCTAGCGGCTGGTCCGGAGGGGGCCACTCGCGGGTGGTCCCTCCGGGCGGCTGTTCAGCCCAGCCGCTTAGCCGTGACGAACCGGGACCGGCCCGCGAGGTCCGCGTGGCCTTCGACGCCCGTCAGCACCCGCCGGGCCCGCACCAGCGCCGGGACCGCCGAGCCGTGCGTGTCGTCGTGCTCGATCGCCAGCCCGCCGCCGGGACGCAGCAGCCGCGCTCCCGCCGCGATCGCGTGCCGGATCACCGCCAGGCCGCTCTCCTCCGCGAACACCGCGCGCGGCGGGTCGTGCTCCGCGACCTCCGGGGGCACCGGTGTGCCCTCCGGGACGTACGGCGGGTTGCACAGCACCAGGTCGACCAGGCCGTCGAGCTCGGCGAACATCGTCGGGTCGCTGATGTCGCCGGAGTACAGGCGGATCGGGGTGTTGCCCGCGTCGGCGTGGACGTCGGCGTTGTGGCGCGCCCAGGCCAGCGCCTGCGGGTCGACGTCCACCGCGTAGACGACCGCGTCCGGCCGCGCGTTCGCGACCGCCAGCGCCAGCGCGCCGGAGCCGGTGCACAGGTCCACCACGACCGGGAACTCGCGCCCCTGCAGGAACTTGACGCCCCATTCGAGCAGCAGCTCGGTCTCCGGCCGCGGCACGAACACCCCCGCGCCGACCGCGACGGTGATGTCCCCGAGTGCCGCCCAGCCGGTCAGGTACTGCAGCGGGATCCGCTTCGCGCGCTGCTGGACGAGCTGGCCGATCGCCTCGATCACCGGCGGGTCGACCAGCGGCACCATCGGCAGCCTGCCGCGTTCGACCCCCAGCACGTGCGCCGCGATCACCTCGGCGTCGAACCGCGGCGAGGAGACGCCGGCGCGTTCGAGGATCCGGGTGGCCTCGATGATGGCCAGGCGCAGCGGCTGCCGATTCACTCGTCGTCCTTCACCTCGTCAAGCCTGGCACACCAGGCGGAACTCCCCCGTCAGGACACGCGCCGGTCCCACGCCGTCCAGCGTATCGAGACGCCCTCAGCCCCCGGCGGACAAGTACCCGGCCAGCGCGCTCCGGCGCCGCTGCAGCGTGCCGATCCGGTCGTCCATCGCGGTCAGCTCGCGGTGCAGCAGGCCGGCCAGCTCCGGGCACAGGTCGAGGTGGGCTTCCTCACCGCTCGCGCACTGCAACGCGGACGCGATGACCTCGGTGGTCAGCCCGGCTCCGAGCAGCCGCCGGATCTGCCGCACGCGCACGACCGCGTCCTCGTCGTAGGTCCGGTAGCCGTTGCCGTCGCGCGAGGCCGTCAGCAGGCCCTGCTCCTCGTAGTAGCGCAGCAGCCGCGTGCTGACGCCGGTGCGTCCCGCGAGCTCGCCGATCCGCATGTGCCCCCCATCCCCTTGCGGGTTGACCTTCACACCGATGTGAAGACCTAACGTCGGCGGCATGACCGAACATTTCCGCCACGTCGTCCGGGGTTCCGGGCCCGGCCTGCTGCTCGCCCACGGGGGCGGCGGCAGCGTCGAAGGCAACTTCGGCCCGATCCTCGGCGACCTCGCGCGCACGCACACCGTCGTCGGCCCCGACTACCCCGGCTCCGGCGCGACGCCGCGCAGCGAAACCCCGCTCGATCTGGACGAAGTCGCCGACGAGCTGGTCTCGATCGCGGTCGGCGCCGGGGTGGAGCGCTTCGCGATCCTCGGGTACTCGCTCGGGACGGCGGTCGCGGTCCGCGCGACCACCCGGCACCCGGACCGCGTCACCGGCCTGATCCTGACCAGCGGGTTCGCCCGGCTCGACAACCGGATCCGGCTCGCCGTCGACGTCTGGGCCGCGCTCCTGCACGACGACCCGCGGCTGCTCGCGAAGTTCCTCACGCTGGTCGCGACCGGCGGCCCGCACCTGGAGTCCCTGACGCCGGAGCAGCTGGACCGGGCCGTCGACGGGCTCGCCGCGTTCCTCCCCGACGGCAGCCCCGAGCAGGTCGGGCTGGTCGCGCAGGTCGACACCCACGCGGAGCTGGCCGCGATCGCCGTGCCCACGCTCGTCGTCGCGACCACGCTCGACGGGCTCGCGTCACCCGCGTTGTCGCGCGAGCTCGCCGACGGCATTCCCGGCGCCGGGCTCGTCGAAATCGAGGCCGGCCACAACATCGGCGTCGAAGCCCGTGACGAATGGCTCGCCGCCATCGAAAAGTTCCTCGGAGGCCTCTGATGGACCTGGAAGTCGTGCTCCCGAACGAACACCCGGACCTGGACCCCGCGCGGCCCGCCGAACTCGCGCGGCTGGCCGAGGACCTCGGCTACCACGCCGCCTGGCTGCCCGACCACCTCATCCCGCCCGGGGCCTTCGGGGACGTCTTCGGCGGGGTCTACGAGCCGCTCGTCACGCTCGCGCACATCGCCGCGCGGACCAGCCGGATCCGGCTCGGGACGTCGGTGCTGATCGTGCCGCTGCGGGAGCCGTTCGCGCTGGCCAAGCAGGTCGCGACGCTCGACCGGCTCTCCGGGCACCGGTTCGACCTCGGGGTCGGCACCGGCTGGAACGAGCCCGAGTTCGCCGAGGTCGGGGCCGACTTCCGCACCCGCGGCCGGCGGGCCGACGCCACCCTCGACCTGCTCGCCGAGGTCTTCCGCACCGGCCGCGGCCCCGGCGGCGGGTACTTCGAGCCGCGGCCCGCCGGGCCGGTGCCGATCACCGTCGGCGGCAACTCCGACGTCGCGCTGCGCCGGGCCGCGCGGATCGGCTCGGGCTGGATGAGCGCCGGCCTGTCCCCCGCCGAAGTCGGCGAGCGCGCCGGAAAGCTCATCGGCATGACAAACGGCCGCGAAACACGGGTCACCGCCAGAATGGAATGGAACGGCGGCGATCTCGGCGCCGCCATCGCGCGATTCCGGGCGTATATCCTGGCCGGGGCGGACGCGGTGGCCGTCCACTTCGGCCCGGCCGAGGACTACGGACAGCGGATGACCGTGTTCGCCGAGGGCGTCGCCGATCTCTAGGATGCCCGAGACGCCGACCCCCGGGAGCGCCAGTGCCGACCGAGCCGACCACGCGCCGCCGGGTCGCGTTCATCTTCCCCATCTACAACGAGGAAGCGAACATCGACGTGCTGCACCGCACGGTCGACGAGGTCACCGCGCCCCTGGCCGGGCGGTACGACTTCAGCTTCATCTACGTCGACGACGGCAGCCGGGACGCGTCCCTGGACCGGCTCACCGAGCTGGGGGCGCGCGACCCCCGCGTCACGGTCGTCGAGCTGTCCCGCAACTTCGGCCACCAGATGGCGGTCACCGCCGGGCTCGACCTGGTGGACGCCGACGCCACGATCATCATGGACAGCGACCTGCAGGACCCGCCGCGGGTCGCCCTCGAGCTGCTCGAGAAGTGGGAAGAGGGCTACGAGGTCGTCTACGCGCAGCGCCGGTCGCGCCGGGATTCGCCGTTCAAGCGGTTCACCGCGAGCGCGTTCTACTGGTTCCTCCAGAAGATGGCCGCCGTCGAGATCCCGAAGAACACCGGCGACTTCCGGCTGGTCGACCGCAAGGTCGTCGACGAGCTGCGCAAGTACCGCGAGCGCGACCGGTTCCTGCGCGGCCTGGTCAGCTACGTCGGGTTCAAGCAGACGGCGGTGCTGTTCGACCGCGACCAGCGGCACGCCGGCGTCACCGGCTACCCGCTGACGAAGATGCTGCGCTTCGCCGCCGACGGCATCCTCGGGTTCTCGACGACGCCGCTGCGGATGATCACGCGGATGGGGTACCTGATCTCGCTGCTGAGCTTCCTCGGCGTGCTCTACGTCGTCGGCGTGAAGCTGTTCGCGCCGGAGACGGCGGTGCCCGGCTGGGCGTTCATCACCATCGCGATGTTCTTCCTCGGCGGCATCCAGATCATCATGCTCGGCGTGCTCGGCAGCTACATCGGCCGCACGTACTCGCAGGTCCAGAACCGGCCGCTGTACACGGTGGCCTCGGTGCGCACGGGCGTTCCCGAGTCCGCCGAAGACCGCCGGAGCGCCGCCCGATGAGGCTCGTCACGGCCACGCAGGTGCGCTTCGGGATCGTCGGGATCGGCAACACGCTCGTCGACGTGCTGGGCTACGCGCTCCTGGCGACGCTGGGCGTGCCGACGTTCGTGGCGAACCTCATCTCGACGACGGCGGGCATGCTGCTGTCGTTCACGCTGAACCGGAACTTCACGTTCCGGGCGAAAGACGGCGACGTCCGGCGTCAGGCGGTGCTGTTCTTCGTGGTGACGGCATTCGGGCTCTGGGTGGTCCAGTTCCTCGTCATCACGCTGGTGAGCCACCTGTTCCCGGGGGTCAACCTGCTGGTGCCGAAGGGCGCCGCGATCGTCGTCGGGCTGTTCTGGAACTACCTGCTCTACCACTACGTCGTGTTCCGGCACCGGCCCGTTTCGCCCGTTCCCGGTGCAGCGCCCGCCGACTCTGTGTGATCTCGTACGCTGGTCCGGGTGCGATCCCGTGAACTCCGCTTCGGCCTGGGCGTCTTCGTCCTCTCCCTGGGCGTGCTGCTGCTCCGGTTCCTCGTGCCGAGGCCGGTCGGGATGGCGGACAACGGTGACGGCTGGCGCCTGCTGTGCGACCTCGGCGGCCGGCACCCGGAGCTCAAGTCCGAGTTCTACGTGCACTTCAGCTACGGGCCGGGATCGGCCTGCAAGAGCGACTACATCTCGAGCCAGGCGTGGCTCGACTGGTTCGCGAGCAAGCTCGGGAAGGTGCTCGGCTCGCCGGCGGAGCTCAACCTGCTGGTGCTCGGCGCGATCACGTGCGTGCTGGTCGCGGCCGGCGTCGCGGCGACGGTCCTCGGCCTGGAGCTGAGCCGCCGCAACCGCGTCATCGCCGCGGTGCTCCTGCTGCTCGTGATGGCCGATTCGGCGTTCTTCGGTTACTTCGCCTCGGTGCTCAGCGAGGGCGCCGGGTTCGTCGGCATCCTGCTGATGGCCGGCGGGCTGCTGCTGATGAACCGCACGGGCGCGTGGCGGTACTGGGGCGCCGCGCTGACCGTCGTGGGCGCGCTGATCGGCATCAACGCGAAGTCGCAGACGCTGCTGCTGATCCCGCTGTTCGTGCTGGCGCTGGCGCTGATCCGCCCGCTCGGCGCGCGGGGCCGGGCGCGGTGGCTGCTGCCGCTGGGCGTGCTGCTGATCGTGGGCGCGGGGACGGCGGCGGTGCAGTCCCAAGGCGACCCGGCCAACGCCGAGTACCGCGAAGCGAACATGTACCACGTGGTGTTCGACAGCATCGTGGACGGCAAGCACGACACGGACGCCGACCTGGCGGCGCTGGGCCTGCCGCCGAGCGCGAAGAAGTTCATCGGCACCGGCTGGTGGGCGGCGAGCCCCTGGACGGACGCGGACTACAACGGCTTCCGCGACAAGATCAGCCGCCGCAACGTCGTGCAGTACTACGCCTCCCACCCGACGCGCACGCTGCAGATCCTCCAGCAGGGCGCGGTCGACACCCTGACCGCACGCCCATCCCGGCTGGGCAGCTTCGCCGAGTCGGCCGGGTTCCCGCAGATGGCCCAGGAGTACCGGGTGCCCGTGTTCTCCGGGCTGTCCGCGCTGGCCGCGCCGCTGGGGCTGTTCCTGCTGGTGCCGTTCTGGCTGCTGACCGGCTGGGCCGGGGTGCGGGCCTTCCGCCGTCGTGCGCGCGAGTACGGCGTCGTCGTGTTCTTCCTGCTGCTGTTCGCGGTGGGCCAGTTCGGGCTGTCGGCGCTCGGCGAGGGCGTCGAGGGCGTGAAGCACCAGCTGCTGACGCTGTTCCCGACGTTCCTGGCGTTCGTGTTCGCGGTGCTGAGCTTCTTCCCGCGGCCGGCTCGGCCGGCGGAGAAGGCCGCTCCGGAGGAAGAGCCGGCGACGGAGGTCTTCCAGGCCTTCAAGGAACCGGAGCAGCCCGCCGTCCGCTGACGGCCGTCACGCCGTGCGCGGCCTCCTCCACAGCCAGACGACCGCCAGCACGCCGGCCACGCAGGGCGTCATCCCGGCCCAGCCCAGCGCCGGCGGCAAGCCGGTGTCGCCGGACGTGTCCCGGATGAGCAGCCCGGTCAGGCCCACGCTCACGCCGAGCACGAGCCCTACCGTCGCCGTTGCGCGGGCCCACCGCTTGCCCGCCCGGACGGCCAGGATCGTCGCGAGCCAGGTCACCACACCCGCGGCGCCGACCACGGCCAGCAGGCCCCGGCAGGTGTCGACGGCAGCGCCGAGCTGCGCCGGGGTGTAGCTGGGGTAACCGGCACGGAGGTGGTCGGCCAGCAGGTCGGCGACGAACGAGAAGGCCGCTGCGAAGACGGTCAAGGCGAGCCCGGCCCACAGCGCCGCCGACACCCGGAACGTGGCGCTCATCCGTACATCGCCACCTGGTAGAACGCCGCGAGGGCCTGGTCGATGGGGTGGGGCTGCGGCACGCCCGCGGAGTCGAGCCGGTTCCACCGCTGCAGGTTCACCGCGACGGCCAGCTGCCGCTCGCCGTCGGCCCGGATCACGGCGAGGGCTCCGCCGCCCCAGACCGTGCCGCCGTGGCCCCAGAAGGTGGCCTGGCCGGGAGCGTCCACCGGGTGCAGGCCGAGGCCGTAGTCGATCAGCTTGCCCTCCTGCGAGATGACCTGGACGGTGCGTTGCATCTGCGCAAGCGACGACCGGTCGACGATCTCGCCGGCGAGCAGCTTGCGGTAGAAGCGGTTGAGGTCCGCGACGGTCGAAACCAGCGAGGCCGCCGGCCCCACCCAGGACATGTCGAACTCGCTGTAGTCGCGCGGCGGGTCGATCATGCCGAACCACGATTCGTAGAGCCGCGAGTGCGGACCGCCGACGTGCGTTCCACTGGGGAGCTCGGTGTCCAGGAGGCCGGCGCGCTCGATGACGTCCCGGGTGATGACCTTGTCGGCCGGGGTGCCGGTGACGTGTTCCAGGAGCTCGCCGAGGAGCAGGTAGCCGGTGTTGGAGTACAACCCCGGCGTACCGCCCGGGGTGCCGGCGGCCGGCGCGGTGACCCCCATCCCGATCAGGTCGGCGGCCTCGAACCGGGTGAACCGGTGGTCGTCGAAGCTCTCGGGCCCGGTCTTCGCCAGGTCAGGGAACGCTCTGAGCGCGGGATAGGCGTACGGCAGGTATTCGGCGAGCCCGCTGGTGTGGTTGATCAGCATCCGGACCGTGATCGCGTCACCGCGCGCTCCGGGCACCAGCCGCGGCAGGTAGTGGCCGATCGGGGTGTCGAGCCCGATTTCGCCGTTCTCGACCTGCTGCAGCACGGCGGCGGCGGTGAAGGTCTTGGTGATGCTGCCGACGCGGTGCCGCAGGCCGGCGGTGACGGGACGGCCGGTGGCGACGTCGGCCACCCCGGCCGCGCCGCGCCAGACCTGGTCACCGGCTCGCACCTCGGCGAACAAGCCCGGCATCCCGGCGCGGTGGACGTTCTCGAGGGCGGCGTCCAGTTCGGACGGGTCCAGTGTGTTCGGCACGTCAAGGGTCCTTTCTCGATCCACGGGAAGGCTGATGTCCTCATTATGCACGCACCGCGTGCAACAGCAAGTGCATAGGTTAGACTGCCGGTGGACGAGAGGGGTGCGATGACAGGCCGCAGGCGCTGGGCGACCGAGGAGATCCTGGATACGGCAGCTGAGCTGCTGCGCACGAGCGACGCCGAGTCGTTCAGCGTGCGCAAGCTCGCCGCGGCGCTCGGGACCGATTCTTCGAGCCTCTACCGGCACTTCCGCAACAAGACCGAGCTGCTGCGCGCGGTCGCCGACCGGATCCTCGTGGCCGCCATGGACGGCTACCGTCCCGAGGGCGACTGGAAACAGCGCCTCACCGCCACGGCACTGCGCTTGCGGGAGGCGTTCGGGCAGCACCCGCAGATCGCCGCGATCTGGGGACGCTACGCGTCAGGCGGGACCGGCTCCCGGCTCGTGATGGAAGAGGTGCTGCAGGCGCTGCGCACGTCGGGGCTGCCCGAGGAAGAAATCCCGGCGCGCTACCACCGGCTGGCGATCCTCATCGCCGCGTTGATCGCCTCCGAGGCGGGGGTCAGCACCGTGACCCCCACCGAGCACGAACAAGGCATGGAACAGTTCCGCGTCGCGGTACTGGGCGCCGACCCCGAACGCTTCCCGGCCTTGTCCCACTTCGCCCGCGAAGTGCGCCCCCTCGGGGCAGACCGCCGCGCGGCGTTCGAAGAGCTCCTCGCGGCGCAGCTCGACCGGATCGAGGCCGGGATCCCCTGACCGGACTCCGTGTCGACCCCGCAATCACGCGTGTCGACCGTCGAATCACGCGTGTCGACCGATTCAGCCCGACTGCGAGGCCAGGCGCTCTTCGCGGTCCGCTGTCGCCAACGCGTCCAGGACGCCGTCGAGGTCGCCGTCGAGGACCTGGTCCAGGTTGTACGCCTTGTAGTTCACGCGGTGGTCCGAGATCCGGTTCTCCGGGAAGTTGTACGTGCGGATCCGCTCCGAGCGGTCCACCGTGCGGACCTGCGACCGCCGGGCGTCCGACGCCTTGGCCGCGGCCTCCTCCTCGGCGTTCGCCTGGAGGCGGGCCTGCAGCACCTGCAGGGCCCGCGCGCGGTTCTGGATCTGGGACTTCTCGTTCTGGCACGACACGACGATGCCCGTCGGCAGGTGGGTGATCCGCACCGCCGAGTCGGTCGTGTTGACGCTCTGGCCGCCGGGGCCCGACGAGCGGAAGACGTCGATGCGCAGGTCGTTCGGGTCGATCTCGACCTCGACCTCCTCCGGCTCCGGGTAGATCAGCACCCCGGACGCCGACGTGTGGATCCGGCCCTGCGACTCGGTCGCCGGCACGCGCTGGACGCGGTGCACGCCACCCTCGAACTTCAGCCGGGACCAGACGCCGTCGACGACGGCCGACTTGGTCTTGACCGACAGCGTGACGTCCTTGTAGCCGCCCAGGTCGGAGTCCACCGAGTCGAGGACCTCGGCCTTCCAGCCATGGCGCTCGGCGTAGCGCAGGTACATCCGCAGCAGGTCGCCGGCGAACAGGGCCGACTCCTCGCCGCCCTCGCCGGACTTGATCTCCATCACGACGTCGGAGCCGTCGTACGGGTCGCGCGGCAGCAGCAGCTCGGTGAGCTTCGACTCGAGGTTGGGGATCCGCGCGCTCAGCTCCTCGGCCTCCGCGGCGAACTCCGCGTCCTCCGAGGCCATCTCCTTGGCGGCCGAGAGGTCGTCGCGGACGGTGTCGAGCTCGTGGACGGCGCGCACCACCGGCGTCAGCTCGGCGTAGCGGCGGCCGAGCTTGCGGGCGCGCGCCTGGTCGGCGTGCACCGCCGGGTCCGCCAGTTGGGTCTCCAGCTCCGCGTGTTCGGCGAGCAGCCCCTTGAGCGAGCTCGAATCCACCTGTGCCACCTCTCAGCCCGGGTCAAGACAAGAAACGGCGCCCACCCGAACGTGCGGGTGGGCGCCGTTGAAAAAGCTACTTGGCGTCGGCGTCCTTCTTCTGACGCTTGCCGTAGCGAGCCTCGAAGCGCGCGACCCGGCCACCGGTGTCCATGATCTTCTGCTTGCCCGTGTAGAACGGGTGGCAGTTCGAGCAGATCTCGACGTGGATGTCGCCACTGGTCTTGGTGCTGCGCGTGGTGAAGCTGTTTCCGCAGTCGCAGTTCACGTTCGTGACCACGTACTCGGGGTGAATGCCGCTCTTCATGGTGTCCTCTCTCGTTGGCTCCGGGTCCCCAGTCGTTCACGGGGTGAACCGGCGCCGGACTTCAGCGGCTAATTCTGCCAGACGGGCTGACGATCACTGGAACGCACCCCGCTGACCTGGTATTCCGAACGCCGTGAAGGCCTCCTTACCGGCTCTTATGGCCGGTAAGGAGGCCTTCACGGACTTACGTGCGTGACGCTCAGTCGTCTTCGCCGCCGCCGAGGGCGGTCTTCGACACCTGCATCAGGAACTCGGTGTTCGTCTTCGTCTTGCGCAGCCGCGAGATCAGCAGGTCGATGGCCTGCTGCGAGTCGAGCGCGTGCAGCACCCGGCTCAGCTTCACGGTCACGGCCAGCTCGTCCGGGTTGAGCAGCAGCTCGTCCTTACGAGTACCGGACGGGTTGACGTCGACGGCCGGGAACACGCGGCGCTCGGCGATCTTGCGGTCGAGCTTGAGCTCCGCGTTACCGGTGCCCTTGAACTCTTCGAAGATGACCGTGTCCATCGTCGACCCGGTCTCCACCATCGCCGTGGCGAAGATGGTCAGCGAGCCGCCGTTCTCGATGTTGCGCGCCGCACCCAGGAACCGCTTCGGCGGGTACAGCGCGGTCGAGTCGACACCACCGGACAGGATCCGGCCGGACGCCGGGGCCGCCAGGTTGTACGCGCGGCCGAGCCGGGTGATCGAGTCGAGCAGCACGACGACGTCGTGGCCCATCTCGACCAGGCGCTTGGCCCGCTCGATGGACAGCTCCGCGACCGAGGTGTGGTCCGCCGGCGGCCGGTCGAAGGTGGAGGCGATGACCTCACCCTTCACCGAGCGCTGCATGTCCGTGACCTCTTCCGGACGCTCGTCCACGAGGACGACCATCAGGTGGCACTCGGGGTTGTTCGTCGAGATCGCGTTCGCGATGTCCTGCATGATCGTGGTCTTACCGGCCTTCGGCGGCGACACGATCAGGGCACGCTGCCCCTTGCCGACCGGCATGATCAGGTCGATCACGCGGGTCGTGAGCTTGTGCGACTCGGTCTCGAGGCGCAGCCGCTCGTTCGGGTACAGCGGGGTCAGCTTGGTGAAGTCGGGACGCCGCTTGGCCTCGTCCGGCTCCAGCCCGTTGATCGAGTCGACGCGCACCAGCGGGTTGAACTTCTGCCGCTGCTGCTCGCCGTCCCGCGGCTGGCGCACGACGCCGGTGATGGCGTCACCACGGCGCAGGCCGTACTTGCGGACCAGCGAAAGCGAGACGTACACGTCGTTCGGGCCGGCGAGGTAGCCGGAAGTCCGCACGAACGCGTAGTTGTCGAGCACGTCCAGGATGCCCGCGACGGGCAGCAGGACGTCGTCCTCGCGGATCTCGGTGTCCGGCGAACCGCCGACGTCGCGCTGGCCGCCACCACTGCCGCGGCGACGACGGTCGCGGAAGCGACGGCCGCGACGGCCGCCTTCCTCGTCGTCGTCCTGCTGCTGCTGGGCGCGGTTGTCGCGGTTGTCCTGGCCGCGGCTGCCGCCGTCCTGCTGGTTGCGCTGGCGGTTGCCGTCCTGGCGGTTGTCGTTGCGGCCGCCCTGGCGCTGCTGGTCGCGGTTGTTGCCGCCACTCTGCTGACGGTCGCCCCCGCCCTGCTGGCGGTCACCGCTCTGCTGGCGGTCACCGCTGCCCTGGCGTTCCCCGCTCTGCTGACGGTCCCCGCTGCCCTGGCGGTCGCCACCGCCCTGACCGTCGGGCGACCCGGCGGCGCGGTTCGAGCCGCGACGACGCCGGCCGCGGCCACCCTCCTCGGGCTGGCCGTCCTGGCCCTGCTGGCCGTCCTGCTTGTCCTGCTGCGGGCGCTCGGCCTGCGGCGGGGTGTCCACCGCGGGCGCGCTCGCCACCGGGGCCTCGGCCTTCGGCTCCGGCTTGGTCTCGACCGGCGCCGACGCCGCCGCGGCCTTCGGCTCGCGCTTCGGGGCCTTGACCGGCTCGCCGACGCCCTCCAGCGGCAGGGTCTCGGCAGCCGCACGCTTGCGAGACTTGCCCTGACGCTCACGGATCGCGGCGATCAAGTCGCCCTTGCGCATGCCCGTCGTCTCACCGACGCCGAGCTCCCCAGCCAGCGAACGCAGTTCCGCCACGGTCTTCCCGGTCAACCCGCCGACCGTCTTCTTGGGAGCGGGGGTGGTGCCGTTCGACTCCGCGGCGCTGCTACCCACGTCGCTCAAAAGATCGGTGTTGCTCACACATGTCCTTCCTGACCGATCCACGCCTCCAGGCGGATCAGCGGACTGCCGCTCGCTTCTGATCGCGAACCGGCGTATCTGCCCCCCGATACGGGAGATGAGCTCTTCGGCCGTGCGAAACACAGCTGGAGCGCCTCCACCACAGGGTTTGCGTCCTCCCTTCGGAGGACACGAAATTCGGCACCGCCGAAACCGGAAACCCGCCTACGTTCATCCGCGTTACCCCGCTTGCCAGGCGGTGCGGATTCGGCGGATCAACGAAGGATGCGATCCGGGAGGACCGGCATCGGGTGCGGAAACGCACGGTGATCGAACGCCCCCGAGGGTAGACCGCGCGGGTGCCGGGTGCAACAACCACCCCCCGCGTGGCGGGCCCCGCCGCAGGCACGTGACCCAGCCTTCACTGCGCCGCAACCTGCACGCCCGTGAGATCAACGGGCAGTTCGAAGACGTCGAAGCCCTCAACGTCGACCTCCGGCGGCAATATTCCCGTCGTGGTCAGCGCGAGCACCGTGGGGCCCGCGCCGGAGACGGCGGCGGCGACCCCGCGTGCACGCAGCGTCGTCACCAGCTCGCCGCTCGCCGGGTACGCGGGCGCCCGGTAGTGCTGGTGCAGGCGGTCTTCGGTGGCCGCGAGCAGCAGCTCCGGCTTCGCCGTCAGCGCGTGCACGGCGAGCGCGGCGCGGCCGGCGTTGTGCGCCGCGTCGGCGTGCGGCACGGTCGCCGGGAGCAGGCCGCGCGTGGTCGCGGTGGCCGAGCGCACCGACGGCACCGCCACGACCGGCCGGATCGCCTCGTGCGGCGCGAGCCGCTCGGCGTGGAACTCCGCGCCTTGGCACCAGGCCACGACGAGGCCGCCGAACAGGCTCGCCGCGGCGTTGTCGGCGTGGCCTTCGAAGCCGGCGGCCAGCTGCAGCGCGCCGAACTCGTCGAGCTCCCGGCCCGCGAGCGCGTACCCGGCGGCGACGCCGGAGACGACCGCGGCCGCCGACGAGCCGAGCCCGCGCGCGTGCGGGATCGCGTTGTAGCAGCGCAGGTGCAGGCCCGGCGGCTCGACGCCGAGGTGCTCGCAGGTCCGCCGGATGGCGCGCACCACGAGGTGGGTTTCGTCGGTGGGGACGTCCTCGACCCCACCCGCGCCGGCGTCGATCACCTCGACCTTGAGCCCGGCGTCGATGACCCGCACCTCGACGACGTCGTGCAGGCCCAGGGCCATGCCGAACGCGTCGAAGCCCGGCCCGAGGTTCGCCGTCGAGGACGGGACGGTGACCTTGAACCCCGCGCTCACCGCAGGTCCAGCGCCGCCGCGACCGCCGAGGGGTCCACCGCGAGGGGCTCGACCTCGACGTTGCCCGCCAGAGCCGTCTGCGGGTCCTTCAGGCCGTGCCCGGTGACGGTGCAGACGACCTTGGAGCCGCGGGGCAGCCTGCCGTCGGCGACCGTGGCCAGCAGGCCGGCCACGCTGGTGGCCGACGCCGGCTCGACGAACACGCCTTCGCGCCCGGCCAGCAGCCGGTACGCCTCGAGGATCTTCTCGTCGGTGACGGCCTCGAAAAGCCCGTTCGACGCGTCCTTCGCCTTCACCGCGGCGGTCCACGACGCCGGGCTGCCGATCCGGATCGCCGTCGCGATCGTGTCCGGGTCGCGCACCGGCTCGCCGTGCACCAGCGGCGCCGCACCGGCCGCCTGGAAGCCGAACATCCGCGGGGTGTTCTTCACCACATCGTCGGCCGCGTACTCCGAATACCCCGCCCAGTAAGCGGTGATGTTCCCCGCGTTGCCGACCGGCAGGCAGTGGATGTCCGGCGCCGCGCCCAGCGCGTCGCAGATTTCGAACGCCGCGGTCTTCTGGCCGGCGATGCGCACCGGGTTGACCGAGTTGACCAGGGTGACCGGGTAGTCGGCCGCGGTCTTGCGGGCCAGCTCGAGGCAGTCGTCGAAGTTGCCGTCGACCTGCAGGATCCGCGCGCCGTGCAGCACGGCCTGGGCGAGCTTGCCCATCGCGATCTTGCCCTGCGGCACCAGCACGGCGCAGGTCAGGCCGGCGCGGGCGGCGTAGGCCGCGGCCGAGGCGGACGTGTTGCCGGTCGACGCGCAGATCACCGCCTTGAGCCCGCTGGCGAGCGCGTGCGTGATGGCCACGGTCATCCCGCGGTCCTTGAACGAGCCGGTCGGGTTGGCGCCCTCGACCTTGAGGTACACCTCGCAGCCGGTCAGCTCGGACAGGTAACGCGCGGACAGCAGCGGCGTGTTGCCCTCCCCGAGCGTGACGACCTGCGCCCCGTCCGGAACCGGGACGCGATCCCGGTACGCCTCGATGATTCCCGGCCACGGCTGGCTGCTCATGCGTCCTCGCCCTCCACCCGCATCACGCTGACAACTTCGTGGACGACGTCGAGCTTCGCGATCTCGTCCACAGTGGACTGCAGGGCCGCGTCCGGGGCCTGGTGCGTCACCACGACCAGGCTCGCGCGGTCGCCGACGTCGCTCTGCCGCACGGCCGCGATGCTCACGCCGTGCCCGGCGAACGCCTGCGCCACCTGGGCGAGCACGCCGGCGCGGTCGGCCACGGAAAGGCTTACGTGGTACCGGGTCGGCGTCTGGCCCATCGGCCGCACCGGCAGCGCCGCGTGCGCGGACTCGCGCGGGCCGCGGCCGCCGGCGACCAGGTTGCGGGCCACCGCGACGAGGTCGCCGAGCACGGCGCTCGCGGTCGGCGCGCCCCCCGCGCCCTGGCCGTAGAACATCAGCTCGCCGGCGGCGTCGGCCTCGACGTAGACGGCGTTGAACGCGCCACCGACCCCGGCCAGCTGGTGGCTGCGCGGGATCATCACCGGGTGCACGCGGGCGGAGACCGACTCGACGCCGTCGTCGTCGGTCACGCGTTCGCAGATCGCCAGGAGCTTGACCGTGCGGCCGAGCATCCGGGCCGCGCCGAGGTCGGCGGCGGTGACGTCGGCGATGCCCTCGCGGTGCACGTCCGAAGCGGTCACGCGGGTGTGGAAGGCCAGCGACGCGAGGATCGCGGCCTTCGACGCGGCGTCGTAGCCGTCGACGTCGGCCGTCGGGTCGGCCTCGGCGTACCCGAGCCGGCTGGCTTCGTCGAGCGTCTCGGCGTACCCGGCGCCGGTCGAGTCCATCGCGGACAGGATGTAGTTCGTGGTGCCGTTGACGATGCCCATCACGCGCGTGATCCGGTCGCCCGCGAGGGATTCGCGCAGCGGGCGCAGCAGCGGGATGGCGCCGGCGACGGCGGCCTCGAAGTAGAGGTCCGCGCCGGCGGCGTCGGCCGCCTCGAACAGGTCGGCGGAGTGCTCGGCCAGCAGGGCCTTGTTCGCCGTGACGACCGACTTCCCGGCCTTCAGCGCGGCCAGCAGCCAGCCGCGCACCGGCTCGATGCCGCCGACCAGCTCGACCACGACGTCGACGTCGTCGCTGGTCACGAGCTTCTCGGCGTCGGCGGTCAGCAGCTCCGGCGGCAGCTCGGGGTGCTTGTCCGGGCGGCGGACGGCGATGCCGGCCACCTCGACCGCCACGCCGGCGCGGGCGGCCAGCTCATCGGCCTGCTCGGCCAGCAGCCGGGCGACCTCGCCGCCGACGGTCCCGCAGCCGAGCAGGGCGACCTTGACGGCCCGTCGTTCTTCAGGGGCAGTCACTGTGTTCAGACCTCCAGGCGCAGCATGTCGTCGGTCGTCTCGCGCCGCAGCAGCAGCCGGGAGCCGCCGTTGCGCACGGCGACCACGGCCGGTCGAGGCTGCCGGTTGTACGTGCTCGCCATCGAGTAGCAGTAGGCACCGGTCGCCGCGACCGCCAGCAGGTCGCCGGGAGCCAGCGTGTCGGGCAGCCAGCAGTCTCGTACGACGATGTCGCCGGACTCACAGTGTTTTCCCACCACCCGGGACAGTACGGCCCGAACCGGCTGGTTGGCCTCTTCCGCGGAGCGGGAAACCAGCCGGACGTCGTACACCGCGTCGTAGAGCGCGGTCCGGATGTTGTCGCTCATCCCGCCGTCGACGCTGACGTACCGGCGCACCGCGTCGTCGCCGAGCGAGACGTCCTTGATCGTGCCGACCTCGTACAGCGTGACCGTGCCGGGACCGGCGATGGCGCGGCCGGGCTCGCCGGCGATGCGCGGCACCGGCAGGCCCGCGTACGCGCACTCCTTGCGGACGATCTCGCGGATCTGCGTGATCATCTGCGCCGGCGGCGGCGGGTTGTCCTTCTCGGTGTAGGCGATGCCGAAGCCGCCGCCGAGGTCGACCAGGCTCAGCTGGTCGAGCAGCTCGGGGCCGTGCTCCTTGGCCAGGTCGGCGAGCAGTCCGACGACGCGGCGGGCGGCGACCTCGAAGCCGTCGGCGTCGAAGATCTGCGAGCCGATGTGGCTGTGCAGGCCGGTGAGCTTGAGCGAACGCGCGTTGAGCACCCGGCGCACCGCCTCGGCGGCGTCGCCGGAAGCCAGCGAGAACCCGAACTTCTGGTCTTCGTGGGCGGTCGCGATGAACTCGTGGGTGTGCGCCTCGACGCCGACGGTGACCCGGATGAGCACCGCCTGCACGACGTCGTGGCGCGCGGCGATGTCGGCCAGCCGGGCGATCTCGAAGTACGAGTCGAGCACGATCGTGCCCACTCCGGCGACGACCGCGGCTTCGAGCTCCGCGGGCGACTTGTTGTTGCCGTGGAAGGTGATCCGGTCGGCCGGGAAGTTCGCGCGCTGCGCCACGGCGAGCTCGCCGCCGCTGCACACGTCGAGGCTCAGCCCCTGCTCGGCCACCCAGCGGGCGATCTCGATGGACAGGAACGCCTTCGACGCGTAGTGCACGAGCGTTGGGTCGTCGAACGCCTCGGCGTAGTCCGCGCAGCGGGACTTGAAGTCGGCCTCGTCGACGACGAACAGGGGCGTGCCGTGCTTCTCGGCGAGCTCGCGGACGTCGACCCCGGCGATCCGCACGACGCCGTCGGCGGCGCGGAACGTGTTGCGGGGCCACACTTTCGCCGGCAGCTTGTCGAGCTCCTCGGCCCCCGAAGGCTGGAGCCCGGAGGTGTCGGCGTGGGGGTAGACGTCGGCGTGCCTGGGGCCCGCGGGGTGAGCCATGGGTTACATCCGTTCCGGAGCAGAAACACCGAGCAGGGCGAGCCCGTTCGCCAGCACCTGGCGCGCCGCCTCGCACAGCGCGAGCCGCGCGAAGGTCAGCGGGGTGGCTTCTTCGTCACCCATCGGGAGGACTCGGCCCACGGTGTAGAACTTGTGGTAGGCGCCCGCGAGTTCTTCGAGGTAGCGCGCGATCCGGTGCGGCTCCCGCATGTCGGCGGCACGGCGCACCATTTCCGGGAATTCGCCGATGGTGCGGATCAGGTCGCCCTCGGCGGGCAGCGTGAGGAGTCCGAAATCGACGTCCGATCCGGACTGCTTCACGAGGCCGAGGTCGGCCGCGTTGCGCTGCAGGGACGCCAGCCGCGCGTGGGCGTACTGGACGTAGTAGACGGGGTTGTCGTTGGAGTGCTTGCGCAGCAGGTCCAGGTCGACGTCCAAAGTGGAGTCCACGGAGTACCGGATCAGCTCGTAGCGGGCCGGGTCGACGCCGACGGCCTCGACGAGGTCCTCCATGGTGATCACGGTGCCCGCGCGCTTGGACATCCGCACCGGCTTGCCGTCGCTGACCAGGTTGACCATCTGGCCGATCAGCACCTCGACCGTCGCCGGGTCGTCGCCGAACGCGGCGGCCGCGGCCTTGAGCCGGGCGATGTAGCCGTGGTGGTCCGCGCCGAGCATGTAGATGCACAGGTCGAAGCCGCGGTTGCGCTTGTCCTTGAAGTAGGCCAGGTCGCCGGCGATGTAGGCCGGGTTGCCGTCCTGCTTGATGACGACGCGGTCCTTGTCGTCGCCGTACTCGGACGACTTCAGCCACCAGGCGCCGTCGTTGAAGTACAGGTTCCCGGAGTCCTTCAGCTGCTGGACGGCGGTGTCGACCGCACCCGACTCGTGCAGCGAGTTCTCGTGGAAGTAGACGTCGAAGTCGGTGCCGAAGTCGTGCAGGCTCTGCCTGATCTCGGTGAACATCAGCTCGATGCCGATCCGGCGGAACGTCTCGTGCCGCTGCTCCTCCGGCAGCGACAGCGCGCTCGGCTCGGCCTTGATGACCTCGGCCGCGATGTCGTTGATGTAGCCGCCCGCGTAGCCGTCTTCCGGCGCGGGCTCGCCCTTCGCGGCGGCGACCAGGGACCGGACGAACCGGTCGATCTGGGCACCGGCGTCGTTGAAGTAGTACTCGCGGGTGACCTCGCCGCCCTGGGCGCCCAGCACCCGGCCCAGCGCGTCGCCGACCGCGGCCCAGCGGGTGCCGCCCAGGTGGATCGGGCCGGTCGGGTTCGCCGAGACGAACTCGAGGTTGATCTTCGTCCCGGCCAGCGCGTCCCCGCGCCCGAACGCCGCGCCGGCGTCGAGCACCTGGCGCACGATGTCACCCTGCGCGGCCGCGGCGAGCCGGAAGTTGAGGAAGCCGGGGCCGGCCACCTCGGCCGAGGTGACGCCGTCGTCCGCCGCGACGGCCGCGGCGAGCGCCTCGGCGAAGTCACGCGGCTTCAGCCCGGCCTTCTTGGCCACCTGCAGGGCCAGGTTCGTCGCGTAGTCGCCGTGGTCGGGGTTGCGCGGGCGTTCGATGGTCACCTGCTCCGGCAGCACGGCGTCGTCGATGCCGCGTGCGGCGAGCACCTGCACGGCGGAGCTGCGGACCAGGTCGGCGAGAGCGGCGGGAGTCACTCGTCGAATTCTAGGTGTGCCCAGGTCGGACGGTTTCAGCGGTCTCGGCCACGTTACGAAGGGCATCCACAAACGGCTTTTCCGGGGGCTCCGGGTGGCGGAGCCCCCGGCCCGAGGCGAAGCCTCGGCAGGGCACTGTGAGGTGTTAACGGTGATCAGACGGGCGGTCTCTACACTGGCCCGGGCGGGAATCCGTCCGCATCCACCAGAGGGAGAACGCGGAAGCCATGGCGAACGGGACAACTCGGAAAAAGGGCTCGGCGGTGAAGGCGGCCCGCGGTTCCGTGGTGAGCAAGAAGGGCACGCCGTGGGGCACGATCATCGCCGTCGTGGCCATCGTCGCCCTGGCCGGCGCCGTGATCACCTACTACATGGTGGCGTCCGCGCCGAAGCGTGAGCAGTCCGACCGCGAAGCGGCCGCGGCCTCGTTCGCGCCGACGGCGTCCGACCCGGACCCCTCGAAGCGCATCCCCGGCGTGGTGACGGCCACCTACACCGGCAGCGTGCACGTGCTCCCGACCGAGCGCGTCGCCTACGACAAGACCCCGCCGTTCGGCGGCCCGCACGACGGTTACTGGGCCACCTGCACCGGCACGGTGTACCCGAACGCGGTCCGGACCGAGAACATGGTCCACGCGCTCGAGCACGGCGCCGTCTGGATCGCCTACAACCCGCAGCAGGTCAGCGGCGACGCGCTCAACCTGCTGAAGGTCCGCGCCGAAGGCAAGCCGTACACGATGCTGTCGCCGTACCCGGGCCTCGACAAGCCGATCTCGCTGCAGTCGTGGGGCCACCAGCTGAAGCTGGACAAGGCCGACGACGCCCGGATCGACGAGTTCATCGCCGCACTGCGCAGCAACCCGAACGGCGTCTACCCCGAGGTCGGCGCGTCCTGTGACGCCCTCGGTGCGGGCCAGTTCGACCCGGACAACCCGCCGCCGTTCGACCCGTCGAAGCCGGGCCCGGACGCCAAGCCGATGGACTACAAGGGCACGCCGGAAGCCCAGGCCGACCAGCAGACCGGTGGCGTGAGCCAGCAGCCCGTCCCCTCGACCGGCGCCCCCGCGCCTTCGGCGACCCCCACCAAGTGAGCACCGAAGCCGACGTCGACGTCGAAGCTCCCGAGCAGCCGACCTGGTCCCGCTGGGTGATCATCGGCGGGACGCTGCTCGCGGTGCTGCTGATCGGCGCGACCGCGGGGATGTTCCTCACCCGCACCATCGACGACGACCCGGCCGCCGCAACCCCGGCGGCCGGGTCGGTCGAGGTCGGCTTCGCCCAGGACATGTCGACGCACCACCTGCAGGCCGTCACGATGGCCGGCTGGGCCCGCGACCACTCGACCGACCCGCAGATCCGTCAGCTGGCCTTCGACATCGAGCGCACGCAGCTCGAGCAGGTCGGCCGGATGAAGGGCTGGCTCATGCTGTGGGACCAGCCGGAGCAGGCGATCGGCGCGCCGATGAAGTGGATGACCGAGCCGATGACGGGCCACGACGGCATGGCGATGGGCACGTCCTCGGTCAACCCGGGCGCCGGCGCGCTGATGCCGGGCATGGCGACGGAGGCGGAGCTGGCCAAGCTGCGTTCGCTGTCGGGCAAGGAGCTGGACGTCTACTTCCTCCAGCTGATGCTCCGCCACCACCAGGGCGGCACGACGATGGCCCAGTACGCGGCGGCGCATTCCTCGATGACGGCGTTGCAGGCTTTGGTCCGCAGCATCCTCACTTCGCAGGGCGCGGAGATGGACCAGATGAAGCTGATGCTTTCGGGCCGGGGCGCCCAGCCACTCCCCTGACTACCAGCTGAGCTCCTGGCACCGCCGCGCACAGTGCGGCGCTTCCACCTGCAGCGTGGCGTGCTCGATCGCGTACCGCGTCGCCAGCAGGTTCTGCGCTTCCGTCAGCACGTCCGACTGCTGCGCGGGCGGCGCCAGCGTCAAGTGCGCCGAAGCCACCTCCATGCCGGACGTCAGCGTCCACACGTGCAGGTCGTGCACGTCCGCGACGCCCGGCAGCGCGGCCAGCTCCGCGTTGATCGCGCCGACGTCGACGCCCCGGGGCGCGTGCTGGAAGAGGATCCGCAGCGCGCGCCGGGCCAGCGTCCACGTGCGGGGCAGCACGAACAGCCCGATCGCGACACCGATGATCGGGTCGGCGTAGCGCCAGCCCGTCAGCAGCGTCAGCGCGCCGCTCACCAGCACGCCGACCGAGCCGATCAGGTCGGCCAGCACTTCGAGGTAGGCGCCCCGGACGTTGAGGCTCTCCTTCGCGCCCGACCGCAACACGGCGAACGACACGAGGTTGGCCGCGAGGCCGGCCGTGGCGGCCAGCAGCACCGGCAGGCCGGGCACCGCGGGCGGGTCGCTGATCCGGCCGACGGCCTCGACGAGGACGTACCCCGCGACGCCGAACAGCAGGACGGCGTTGGCCAGCGCGGCCAGCACTTCCGCGCGGTAGAGCCCGAAGGTGCGGCTGACCGTGGGGCCCGTGCGCCGCGCCAGGATGATCGCGGTCAGCGCCATGCCGACCCCGAGGACGTCGGTGAACATGTGGGCCGCGTCGGAGATCAGGGCCAGCGAGCCGGTCGTGAAGCCGACGATGAACTCCAGCACCATGAAGCCGGCGCCGATGCCCAGGGCGATGGTCAGGCTCCGCACGTAGCGGCCGGACGCGCTCGCGGGCGTGACCGACTGCCCGTGCCCGTGGCCGTGTCCCATTACGCCTCCGTTCCCGGTTTCACCGTCGAGGCCAAACATATAGTCGGATGCGCATACGTGCAACAGAGGGCACCCTAAATTCACCCACCCGAAAGCTACTCCGCGGGCTTCCGGTGACCAATCCACCAGGAGGGGTTTCCCAGCGGGCGGACCCGTCACGCTTCGGCGTCGACCATCCGCCGCAGCAGGTCGCGCAGCTGCACGCGGTCGTCCGGACCGAGCGCCGCCAGCGGTTCGGCCGCGAAGCCCAGCGACCGCCGGAAGTTCCGCGCCAGCACGGCACCCGCGGGTGCGGCCACGATGTTCTTGACCTGCCGGTCGCGAGCGTCGGACCGGCGCTCGACCAGGCCGCGGGCTTCCAGCCGGTCGATGATCCCCGTCACGTTCGAGCGCTCCGAGTTCAGCTTCTCGGCGATCCGGTGCATCGGCAGCGGCTCCCCGAGCGCGCCGAGCACCTTGGCCCGCACCGTCGTCAGCCCCTGGGCGGGCGTACTGCGCGGCGAAGTTCGCCGTCGAAGGCAGGCCGAAGTGATCCTGGGCGCGACGAGGGCCGACGCGCCGGCGTTCCGCATCCAGACGTCGAAGCAGGCCGAGGAGTTCGTCGGGCTCAAGTTCGCCGACCGCGACGGCTCGGCCGTGCAGCGGCTGACGACCGGCCGGCTCGCCTAGCGCACCAGCCGGAAGAAGCCGCGGACCTGCTCGACGAACAGCCCGGGCTGCTCGAGCGCGGCGAAGTGCCCACCGACGGGAAGCTCCTCGAACCACCGCAGGTCGGTGTAGCGCTGCTCGACCTGCCGCCGCGACGGTCGCACGATCTCCTTGGGGAACACCGAAACCCCGGCCGGAACATCCACTGTGGACAGATCACGGTCGTTGTTCTCCCAGTACATCCGCGCCGAAGACGCCGCCGTCGCGGTGAACCAGTAGGCGGAGATGTCATCGAGGATCTTCTGCCGGTCGACGGCGTCCTCCGGGTGGCCCTTGTTGTCGGTCCAGGCCCAGAACTTCTCGGCGATCCAGGCGGCCTGCCCGGCGGGCGAGTCGGTGAGGCCGTAGCCGAGCGTCTGCGGCCGGGTGGCCTGCTGCGCGGAGTAGCCGGCCCCGGACCGCCGGAACTCTTGGAGGTCGGCGAGGGCCAGCCGCTCCTCGGGCGTCGGATCGTCCTCGGCCATCGGCACTGGAGCGAAGTTGACGTGCACCCCGGCGACCCGCCCGGACCGCGCGAGGGCGTTGGTGATGGCGGCGCCCCAGTCACCGCCCTGGGCGCCGTAGCGGTCGTAGCCGAGCTCCCGCATGAGCAGGTCCCACAGCTCGGCGACCCGCGCGATCTTCAGCGCGGGCTTGTCACTCCACCCGAACCCGGGCAGCGACGGCGCGACGACGTGGAAGGCATCGGCGGGGTCACCCCCGTACTTCGCGGGGTCACTGAGCGGCCCGAAGACGTCGAGGAACTCGAGAACGGACCCGGGCCACCCATGGGTGAGCACGAGCGGAAGCGCACCAGGCTCCGGCGACCGAAGGTGCACGAAGTGCAGACCGACACCATCGACCTCGGCCCGGAACTGCGGAAAGGCGTTGAGCCGGGCGGCGAACCCGAAGTCGTACTCCTCACCCCAGTCCCGGCAGAGTTCCTGGACATAGGAGAGCGGAACACCCTGCGACCAGTCCCCGACGGTCTCGGCCTCGGGCCACCGAGTCCGCCGAAGCCGCTCCCGCAGGTCGGAGATATCAGCCTCATCGAGAGACACCTGGAACGGCTTGACCATCTCGGCTCCTTCAGGTGGGCTTCCCACGCTAGCGACGTCCGGGCGAATGGATCAACTTTCCTACCGCTGACCAGCCAGTTTGCCCCTGGACCCACCTGCCCGCAGGGGGTCGGGGTGATGCGCTAAGCTTTCGGAGTCGCCCAGCGATGGGCCCTCGTAGCTCAGGGGATAGAGCACTGCCCTCCGGAGGCAGGTGTCGCAGGTTCGAATCCTGCCGAGGGCACGTTTGTCTACAACAACCAGTCAGCCCCTGTAGACGAAATCGCGACAGGGGCTTTTTCGCGTCTCACTTTTCCGGTGGGGCACCGCGCCAGCGCCAGCCTGTTTGGCGCGGCCTGCCCGGGACCTCGACGCGGTCCATCGCCCACAAGAGCGCCGTCCACGGGTCCAGGTCCGAGACGTCACCGACGTGCGGGAACAGCCGGGACACCGTTCGGGCGCAGACGTCTCGGGGTGGGTCCAGCGTCAAGCCGAGGCCGCGGGCCACGTCCTCGCCGTGGACCAGCACCTCCGCGCACCCCATTGCCGCGAAACCGGCTGGGTCCGCGTTGCCCGTCGGGTGGTATGCGCGCGCTTCCGGGGACGCCGTGCGGACCACCGCCGCGAGGATCGCGCTGCCCGCCAAGGCGAACTCCAGCGCGTCGGCCGACGTCGCGTCCTTCTCCAGCGCTGCCAGGAACGGCACGTAACCACTGGGACGGCGTGAGACGAGCTGGGCCGCGTACGACAGCAAGCAGTCGCCGATGTGCTCCGCGGTGCGGAAACCGTCCAGGTCGCCCGTGCCCGCCACTGTCGTCCAGTCCTTCGAAGCCGCCGGGCGCAACCCGTCGGCCAGGCAGACGATGGCCGCTTCCAGATGATCGGCGGAAACCTGCTTCATGATCGCGACCCTAGCCGGTAGTTTCCCGGTGCGACACCGAACTGGCGCTTGAACGCGTGCGAGAACGCGAAAGGCGAGCCATAGCCCACCTTCGAAGCGATCGAGGGCAGCGGCAAATCCGTGTCCTGCAACAACCCGGCCGCCGTGGTCAAGCGCCACCACGTCAGGTACGCCATCGGTGAGTGGCCGGTCAACGCCGTGAACCGGCGGGCGAGCGTCGCGCGGGACAAACCCACCTGGGCCGCCAGGTCCTCGATCCGCCATGGTGCCTCAGGATTCGCGTGCAGGGCCGCCAACGCCGACGCGATCGCGGGGTCGCGCAACGCCTGGGGCCAGCCCGTGTCCGCGTTGCTCGCCAGCCACGCGCGGATCAGGTACACCAGCAACAAGTCCAGCAAACCGGCGAGGACCGTGGCCGAACCTGGACGATGCGAAGTCACCTCGGCTCCGAGCAGGTCGATCGCCGCCCGGAGTTCCGAAGACCCGCCCACCTCGGCCGGGACGTGCACCACCTCCGGCAGGCTCGCCAGCACCGGGTGGCGGCGCGCGTGGGACAGGCGGTACTTGCCGCACAGGAACTCCGTGCGGCCGTCCGGCTCCTCCACCGCCGCCTCGAACGGCACCGCCCCGAACGCGTCCGGCCGCGACGACAGCGTGTGGGAGCTGCCGTGCGGGACCAGGACCACGTCGCCCGCACCCAGGGGTACCGGCTCGCCGGCGGCCGGGATCAGCCAGCCGCTGCCGCGCAGCAGCACGTGGAAGCCCGCGCCCTCGTACGGCGCGAAGCGGTAACACCAGTCGGCGCCGGCGCGAAGCCGGTTCGACGTCGGCTGCCCGATCCGTACCGCGGTGATTGCGTCACTCAGCAGGTCCACACCGCAACTATAAGACGTTCGCGCATCAAAGTGAGCAAGAAGAGCATTGGAAAGCTCATTTGAGAGCGTCAGAGTGGAGTCATGCACATCGGTGACGTCGAAGTCGTGAAGGTTCTCGAGTGGGAGGGCGAGATCGCCCCGGCGCGGACCATCGTCCCCAGCCCGCCCGAGCTCTGGCAGGACAACGCCCACTGGCTCGCGCCCGACCACTGGAACCCCGGAACCGGCGGCTACCGCGGCACCGTCCAGACCTGGGTGCTCCGCAGCGAGGGCCGGGTGATCCTCGTCGACACCGGCGTCGGCAACGACCGGCACCGCCCGCAGATCCCGCTGTTCGACCACCTGACGACGAACTTCCTCGACCGGCTCGCCGACGCCGGCGTCCGGCCCGAAGACGTCGACGTCGTCGTCAACACCCACATCCACTACGACCACGTCGGCTGGAACACCTTGCTGCGCAACGGCGAATGGGTGCCGGCCTTCCCCAACGCCACCTACCTGATCCCCCGCGCCGACCAGACGTACTTCGACCCGCGCAACGCCCACCGGCGCCCCGCCCCGCGCACCGAGCACGAACAGCTCCGCCGCGAAGGCAGCCTGCTCGTCTACGCCGACAGCATCGCGCCCGTGCTCGGCAAAGCCGTGCTGTGGGAAGGCGACCACCGCATCGACCGCAACCTGACCCTCGAGCCCGCGCCCGGCCACACCCCCGGCTCGTCCGTCGTCCGCCTGGCCTCCGGCGGAGACCGCGCCGTGTTCGTCGGCGACCTGCTGCACAGCCCCGTCCAGATCCTCGCGCCTGAGCACAGCAGCTGCTTCTGCGAAGACCAACAGCAGGCCGCTGTCACCCGGCGCAGCGTCCTCGAACGCGCCGCGGACAACCGCGAGCTCGTCGTCCCCGCCCACTTCGCCGGCCCCGGCGCCGCCGAGGTGCGCCGCGACGGCAGCCGGTTCGCCATCCACCGCTGGGCGGGTGATCCTGTCGAAAAGCTGTGAACCGGACGGATCCGGCACTGCCGGGCGGCTCCGCGCGTTGTCAGGGGGACAAGGAGGAACCATGGGTGCACTAGGGACACTGCTCGGCTTCGCGCTGAGCCTGTACCTGCTCGTGCTGATCGCGCGGATGGTGCTGGACTGGGTCGGGATGCTGGCCGACAGCCCGCCGTGGACGCGGCGGGCCCGGAGCCTGGCCTACTCGGCGACCGAGCCGGTCATCGGGCCGGTGCGGCGGGTCGTGCGGCCGGTGCGGATCGGCGGGATCTCGCTCGACCTCGCCTTCACGCTGGTCTTCATCGGGGTGATCGTGCTGCGGGGGATCGTCTTCGCGCTTTAGAAACTGCCTCGGTAGCCCGGGGACAGCCGGTCGATGCCGCGTTCCAGCTCGCTGCGGACCCCGCGCAGGTCGATGCCGTCGGGGTCGACCAGCGCTTGCATCGAGATCCCGCGCAGCTGCGCCAGCAGCGCCGACGCGTACGCATCCGCGTCGCGGACGCCGGTGATGGACCCGTCCGCGACGCCGCTGGCCAGAGTCTGGGCGATGGCGAACCGGAAACGGCGGTCGGCCTCGGTCAGCGCGCCGCGCAGGGCCGAGTACTCCGCCGCCGCGTCGCCCCAGCACGCCAGGAAGGCCTGGTTGAGCGTCGGCATCGTGCGGATCAGCTCGAAGATGATGTCGAGCAGCGCGCGCAGCATGTCCATCGGCGTCGCAGTGGCCGAACCGGTCCGGGCCGCGACGGCCTCGCTGTAGGCGTTGGTGAACTCCTCGACGGCGTACTCGACCAGCCGCTGCCCGAGCCCGTCCTTGTCGCCGAAGTGCTGGAAGATGACGGACCGCGCGTAGCCGGAGCGGGCGCAGACGGCCCCGAGCTTCAGCCGGCCGAACCCCTCGTCGGCGACGAGGTGCGCGGCGGCGTTCAGAATGCGCGCCTCGACGGCGGCTTCCTCGCCGTCCTGCGGGATCCGGTCTGCGGCGGAACGGTCCACGCGCGTCATGCTAGCCACTCGAACCGGACACCACCGGCCGAACGGTCAGCGGATCGTGCGAGGACCGTCAGCGCGGCCGCGCACCCTCGGGTCATCACCACCGACCCGAGAGGACTCTCCGATGACTGCCAAGACCGTGCTCGTGTCCGGGGCCAGCATCGCCGGCCCGTCCGCGGCCTACTGGCTGCGCCGCCACGGCTACCGCGTGACCGTCGTCGAAACCGCCCCCGCGCTGCGGCCCGGCGGCCAGGCCGTCGACTTCCGGGGTGAGCAGGTGAAGCTCCTGCGGGCCATGGGCATCCTCGACGACGTCCGCCGGTTCGAGACCGCGATGGGCGACCAGACCGTGCTCGGCCTCGACGCACAGCCCCAGTTGACCGTGCCCGGCGCCGCCTGGAGCGGGGAGGTCGAGATCCTGCGCGGCGACCTCGCGCGGATCCTCTACGAACACACCAAGGACTACACGGAGTACGTCTTCGGCGACCGCGTCACGAGTCTCACCGAGACCGCCGACGGCGTCGACGTCACCTTCCGCCACGGCGCGCCGCGCCGGTTCGACCTCGTCGTCGGGGCCGACGGCGTGCACTCCGGGGTGCGGGCCGCCGCCTTCGGGCCCGAGCCGGACTTCCGGCACGACCTCGGGTTCGGGATCGCCGGGTTCACCGCGCCCAACCACCTCGGCCTCGACCACACCAGCATCATGTACAACGAGTCCGGCCGCGGCCTGAGCGTGGGCAGCCACCGGCTGGCGGACCGGCTGCACGTCGGCCTGGTCTTCGCCGCCGACGGCGTCGAGTTCCGCCGCCGCACCCCCGACGAGCAGCGCGCCCTGGTCGCGCGGCTCTTCGCGGACACCGGCTGGGAGACACCGAAGCTGCTCGAGGCGCTGCCGGAGGCGGACGACCTGTACGTCGACTCGATCAGCCAGATCCACCTCGACCGCTGGTCGACGGGCCGGGTCGTGCTGCTCGGCGACGCCGCCTGGTGCGCCGGGCCCGGCGGGTCCGGCACCGGCCTCGCCATGATGGGCGCGCAGGTGCTGGCCGGCGAGCTCGCGGCGGCCGGCGGCGACCACGTGACGGCGTTCGCGAAGTACGAGGAGCGCCTCCGCAAGCCGGCCACGGTCGGGCAGAAGAACGGCAAGGGCTCGGGCAACTTCCTCGCGCCGCGCACCGCCGCGAAGATCCGCAGCCGCAACCGCGCCTACCGGATGCTGAGCACGCGGCTGTTCGGCAAGGTGTTCACCTGGATGACCGATCGCGCCGCCAACGCACTGGAATATCGTGAGTACCCCGCGCTCACGTCCGCGTGAAGCGACGATCTTCGTCTCTTCGGGGGACTCGGCTGGCGACCCGGCGTGGCCTGCGTCACTCTTGACGCCATGTCAATACGTCGGGCCGCCGACGCCCCGGTCCGGACGGCGCTCGTCGGCCTGACCGTGCTGGCCTTGGGCGTGCTCACGGCGCTCAACGCGCGCTCCCTGCCCGTGATCGGCGACGGCACGACCTACTCCGCCGAGTTCAGCGAGGCGGCCGGCGTGTTCGAGGGCAACGACGTCCGCATCGCCGGCGTCGAGGTCGGCCGCGTCTCGGAGGTCAAGCTGCGCGGCGACCGCGTGCTGATCTCCTTCCAGGTCAAGGGCGCGTGGCTGGGCGACGCGACGGGCGCGGCGATCCGGCTGAAGACCGTGCTCGGCCAGAAGTACCTCGCGCTCGACCCGCAAGGCGACGGGACGCTGGATCCCGGACAGCCGATCCCGCGCTCGCGCACCAGCGTTCCCTACGACATCCTCGACGCGTTCGGGGAGCTTTCGTCCACTGTGGACAAGATCGACACCGCCCAGCTGGCGAAGAGCTTCGACACGCTGACGGCGACGCTGGCCGACACGCCGCAGAGCGTCCGGGCCGCGCTCACCGGGCTGTCACGGCTGTCGGACACGCTCGCCACGCGGGACCACCAGCTCGCCTCCCTGCTCGGCAACACGCGCGTCGTTTCGCAGACGCTCGTCGACCGCGACAGCGCCGTGCGGCAACTCCTGGACGACGGGAACCAGCTGCTCGCCGAGGTGAGCGACCGCGAACAGGCGATCAGCTCCCTGCTCGACGGGTCACGACGGCTCGCCACCGAGCTGTCCGGGCTGATCAGCGACAACGACGCGCAGCTCGGCCCGCTGCTCACCCAGCTCGACCAGCTGACGTCGATGCTGCAGCGCAACCAGGACGCGCTCGCCGCCGGCATCCGGGGGTTCGCGCCCCTGGTCCGGCTGGGCGTCAACCTCTCCGGGAACGGCCGGTGGATCGACGGCTACCTGTGCGGGCTCGTCCTGCCGTCGTTCGGCCCGCTGAACGAAGAAGGCTGCCACGGCTGAGCCCGCGTGGCATGCTGGCGCCGTGCGATACCTGCTCCTGCTGTGCGGCGACGAGTCCGCGGGCGCGGCGGCCGGCCCGGAAATGGCCCGGCGCTGCCACGAATGGGCCGCCGAGGCCGAAGGGCGCGGCGTCCGGCAGGGCGGCGTGGGCCTGCACCCGCCTGCCGAGGCGAAGACGATCCGGGTGCGGGACGGCTCGGTCCTGCTGACCGACGGCCCGTTCGCCGAGACCAAGGAACAGGTCGGCGGCTACAACATCCTCGAGTGCGCGGACCGGTCGACAGCCGTCGAGGTCGCTTCGCGGCACCCGTGGGCCGCGATCGGCACGCTGGAGCTGCGCGAAATCCTCGACGGGCCGCCTACGGCTTCGTGATCTTCACGGTCACCTGGTTGTCGCTGTAGGTGTAGGCGACGTACTCGAACTCGACGCCGGTGCGCTCGACGTACTCCGTCCAGGCGCGGTACTCGTGCCGCTTCCAGCCGGGGAAGTTGAAGAACTCGTCGAAGTGCACGATGCTGCCCGCGCGCAGCCGCGGCCCGCACTGGTCGAGCACGGTCTTGGCCGAGCTGTAGAGGTCGCCGTCGACGTGCAGGAAGTCGACGTGCTTTTCGTGCGTCCCGAGGAAGCCCGGGAGACTGTCGGCGAACAGGCCGACGACCAGCTCGGCACCGGGGACGTCCGGCAGGTCGTCGCGGGCGAAGGCGCCGGCGGGCATGCCGTTGAGCCACGCTTCGGGCAGCCCGTCGAAGGAGTCGAAGCCGTAGACCTCCCGGCCGCCCCGGGCGCCGGCGATCGTCCGGAGCGTGTTGCCGGACGCGACCCCGAACTCCAGCGCCATCCCGCCTTGCGGCGCCAGGGAAAGCGCGTACTCGAGCGTCTCCTTCGGCCGGCCGAAGTGCCTCGCGCCGACCAGGTTCTCGCGGGCGAAGACGTTGCTCTCCAGCGCGGCGTCCTGATCGCCGGCGTAGACGATGTCGCGACGGCTGCGAATCTCGAACTCCACCACCCGGTCGAGGACGCGGTCACTCTGACGGACGATCTCTTCGCGGAGCTCGGCGGCCATCCGGTTCAGCTGATCGGTGTACGGGTCGTGCACTTTCGAGGCCAGCCCGAACAGGAGCCTACCCAGCGTTCGCCGCAGGGTTTTCGTTACGGGTGAACGGGTTTCCGTAGGGCTCATTCAGGGACGGTACCTGACGGGGCCGGACGACCCGCGCACTCCCCTGGGCCGCGGCACAGAGCGTGACCTCGTCCGCAGCGTCCACTGTGTACACCTCGCACCGGCAGGTGGCTCGCGATCTTCCGGCCTGCACCACGACGGCGTGGGCCCGCAGCAGGACACCGGTGGCCGGGCGGAGGTAGTCGATCGTGAAGCCGGCGGTGAGCAGCGCGGGCCCGAGCACGGTGCCGGCGGCGAAGGTGAGCGCGTTGTCGGCGGCGTAGGCCAGTACGCCGCCGTGGAGAAAGCCGTTCTGCTGCTCAAGTTCGTCGCGGATGTCCAGTTCCAGGGTGGCCGCGCCGTCACCGAACCCGGTCAGCCGGGCACCGAGCAGCCGGCTGAACGGCTGGCTAGCCAAACCCGCGCGGGCGGCTTCGAAATCCAGCATGCATCCTCACTTCACTAGTGAAGTGAGGATGGCGCTCCGGGTGCCGGGCTGTCAAGATCGGGGCGTGCCCGAACCCGACCAGCGCCTGTTCTTCCTGCTCCAGCAGGCCGCCCACCGGCTGCGCGTGGCCGCCGACCGCCGCTGCTCGGCCGCGGCCGGCATCACGACGGCCCAGCTCGGGGCACTCTTCGCCGTCCGCGAAGGCGCCTTGACCCAACGCGAGCTCGCGGCCCGGCTCGGCCAGCGCGAATCCGCGGTGACGGCGATGGTGACGCGCCTGGTCGACGCGGGCCTGGTCGGCAAGAGCGCCCATCCGCGCGAGCACCGCGCGGTGCTCCTGGAGCTGACCGCGGCGGGCGAAGACGCGCTGGTCCGGGTGGCGCCGGAGATCGAAGAGTTCAACGCTCAGCTGCACGCGGTCCTGGGCGAGGACGGCTTCCGGCGGACCTCCGAGGGAGTCGCCAAGCTCGCCGCCCGGGAGTGGTGAGGCCGGCTCACGCCACGATGAGCCGGAACCCCGCGTCCCACTCCGGCAGGTCCAGCAGCTCCGCGTGGTCCTCGTGCCAGCGCCCCGACTCCAGGTCGGCCCGCAATCGGGCAATTCCCCGGGACACCGCCTCGGGCGACGTCTGCGCGAGCGCCGAACACGACCGCCGCACCGCCGGGTCGAGGTAAGCCTCCGGACGGCGCCAGTGAGCCGGGAACACGCCGTCCGTGAAGTCCCACGGCACCGGCAGCTCGACCACCGAAGACGCGCCCAGGAAATTCGCGATCTCCGGCGCCGACGGACGGGACCGCTCGAGCAGTGCCACCTCCGGCACGTAATCCCGCACGAGCCAGAAGTCGTTGTGCAGCGCGGTGTCGTAGGCCAAGACGACCTGACGGCGCGAAACGCGGCGCAGCTCGGCAAGACCCCGTCGCCAGTCCGGCCAGTGGTGCACGGTCAGCACCGCCAGAGCCGCGTCGAACGTGCCGTCGGCGAACGGCAACGCCTCCGCGACTGCGCGCACCACCGGGGCGGCTTCAGGACGCCGTTGCCGGATCATCTCCGCCGACGGCTCCACGGCGACGACGCGCCGGGAAGGAGGCTCGTACGACCCCGTGCCGGAGCCGACGTCGAGCACGGAACCCGCCGAACCCAGCGCGTCGAGCACCGGCGCGAGCCACCGCGGGTCGGTGCGCCTCCCCAGCGCGTAGCCGACGCCGATCTCGTCGTAGCGGGTCATCGCTCGGGGCTGTCGCCGCCGTTCTGCTCGGCCAGGAACCGCTCGAACTGGGACCCGAGCTCCTCCGCGGTCGGCATGTGCTCGACCGACTCCGCGAGCAGCGAACCCCGCTCCGAGGCCTCGATGAACGTGTCGTACTGCCGCTCCAGCGCGCGGACGACTTCGGCGATCTCGTCGGAGTCCGCGACCTGGCGGTTGATCTCGGCGTCGGCGAGGTCCGCCGCCGCGCGCAGCTCGCCCTCGGCCAGGCTCAGGCCGGTCGAGCGGCCCAGCGCGTCGAGCACGATCAGCGACGCGGACGGGTACGTCGACTGCGCCAGGTAGTGCGGCACGTGCGCGGCGAACCCGACGGCGTCGTGGCCCCACTCGCCGAGGCGGTACTCCAGCAGCGCGGCCAGGCTGCCCGGCACCTGCAGCCGGTTGGGCAACGGCTGGTGCTCGCCGACCAGGTCCTTGCGGGTCGCGTGCACGGTGACGCCGAGCGGGCGGGTGTGCGGCGCGCCCATCGGGATGCCGTGGAACCCGGCGGTGAGCCGGACGCCCCAACGCTCGACGAGGTTGCGCACCGCGCGGCAGAACCGCTCCCAGTCGTGGTCGGGCTCCGGGCCGGACAGCAGCAGGAACGGTGTGGCGTCGGCGTCGTGCAGCAGGTGGACGACCAGTTCCGGCGCGTCGTAGTCCTCCCAGTGGTCCACGGCGTAGGTCATCGTCGGCCGGCGCGAGCGGTAGTCGATGAGCCGGTCGACGTCGAAGCGCGCGATCACCCGGTGTTCGCCGCCGAGCAGGTGCTCGGCCAGCACACGGCCCGCCGAGCCGGCGTCCATGAACCCTTCGAAGTGGTGCATGAGCACCGCTCCGGTCAGGTCGGGGACGTCCGAGTCCACCTCGTACAGGTCGTCGGGATCGAGTCCCACCGGGTCCTCCAGCTCGCTGATACAGCAATCCATCAAGCACAACACACCCCGACGGCGAATCCATTCCTCCGACGGTGTGGCCGATCGTAACGGCACGCGATCGAAGGCGGACCGAATCGCCATCGTGACACTTGTCGTGGGCACGCAAGGCGCCGATCGGGCACGCTTGACCTGTGACCGAACACAGCACGAACACAGTGGCGTTGCGGCTGCGGCCGCCGGCGCACCGGGTCAGCCGGCGGGCCATCGGCTACTGGACGGCCACCGCCGCGATCCTGTGGATCATCCTCATCGGGGTGCAGGCGGTCATCGTGCTGACCAGCGACGATCCGCCGGCGTTCCTCGACGTCACGCTGATCGTCTCGTGCGTGCTCGCGCCGCTGCACCTGATCGTGATGCCGCAGTGGCGCTACCACGTGCACCGCTGGGAGGTCACCGACGAGGCCGTCTACACGCAGGCCGGCTGGCTGAAGCAGGAGTGGCGGATCGCGCCGGTTTCGCGGATCCAGACCGTCGACATCGAGCGCGACCCCTTCGAGCAGCTGTTCGGGCTGGCGAAGATCACCGTGACGACGGCGTCCGCGGCGGGTCCGCTGCGCATCGCGGGCCTCAGGCACGACCGCGCGCTGGAGCTGGCCGACGAGCTCACGAAGACGACACAAGCGATCCGGGGTGACGCGACATGAGCCCCGCCGACGCACTCTCCCCCGCGGAGGCGGCCGAGAGCACCGAAGCCCTGGTGACGCCGCCCGCCGAAGGCTCGCAGGACGCGCCGTGGCACCGCCTCGACCGGCGCATGCTGCTCATCCGGCCGGTGCTGGACCTGGTGCGGTCGCTGCCGGTGCTGCTGGGCGCGCTGCTCGTCGGCCAAGGCGAACCGTGGCAGTGGATCGGTCTCGTTTTCACCGCGATCGCCGTGTTCACCGGCGTTTCGCACGTGCTGACCTCGCGCTACCGGATCACCGAGACACAGGTCGAGTGGCACACCGGGCTGCTGCTGCGCAAGCAGCGGGCCATCCCCCGCGACCGGATCCGCACGGTCGACGTCACCTCCGAGCCGAAGCACCGGCTGTTCAAGCTGGCGGCCGCGCGGATCGGCACCGGGCGGCACTCGCACGGCAAGGGCCCGGGCAAGGACGAGCTCGTCCTCGACGCCGTCACGATCGCCGAAGCGCAGCGGCTGCGGACGCTCCTGCTGCACCGCAAGGCCGTGGAGACGGCGGCCGAAGACACCGCCGCGGCTCCCGCGCCGCCGGAGCAGGTCGTCGCCGTGGTCGACAAGAAGTGGCTGCGGTACGCGCCGTTCACGTTGTCCGGGCTGGCGGTGGTCGGCGCCGCCGTGGGCACCGTCTACCACTTCGCGCACGAGCTGCACTTCGACCCGGTCCAGTTCTCGCTGGTCCAGACGGTCGTCGGGCACTTCGCCGACACTCCGACGTGGGTGAGCCTGGTGCTGGCCGCCGCCGGGCTGCTGGTGCTCGTCTCGCTGCTGTCGGTCGGCGGGTACGTGCTGTCGTTCTGGAACTTCCGGCTCACTCGCGAACCCGCCGGCACGCTGCACATCCGGCGCGGCCTGATCACGACGCGCTCGGTGTCGATCGAGGAGGACCGCCTGCGGGGCGTGGAGATCCGCGAGCCGCTGCCGCTGCGGCTGGCCGGTGGCGCCCGCTGCGTCGCCATCGCCGGCGGCCTGCGCGAGGGCAAGGGCGCGGACAAGAGCGGCGGCCTGCTGCTCCCGCCCGCGCCGCTCGCGAAAGCGCACGAGGTCGTCGCGGAGGTGCTCGGCGAAGACCCGGCCGCGACGCCGCTGGTGCGCCACCCGCGCCGGGCGCTGTACCGGCGGCTCTCGCGGGCCGTCGGCGGGGTGCTGCTGCTCGCCGCGGCGCTGTACGGCCTGGCGTGGCTCGGCCCGCTGCCGGACTGGCCGTGGCAGGTGGCGCTCGCGCTGGTGCCGTTCGCCGCGCTGGTCGGCTGGGACCGCTACCGCGGCCTCGGGCACGCCTTCACCGGCCGCTACCTGGTGACGCGCTCGGGTTCGCTGGACCGCGGCACCGCGGCGGTCCGCCGCGACGGGATGACCGGCGTCGTCGTCGAACGCTCGTACTTCCAGCGCCGGGCCGGGCTGGTCACGATCATCGCGCCGGTCGCCGCGGGCAAGGGGCACTACCGCGTGCTCGACGTCGGCGAGGCCGACGGGCTCGCGCTCGCCGACCAGGCGATGCCAGGCCTGCTGACGCCGTTCCTGGAGCGTGGCTGACCCGTACGGCGTCGTCCACGGTAAATGGCGGCTGGTCGTACTACAACAAAACGCAGATCGGCACGTTTCGGTGGATATTACGTCGGGTCACCGGCGGTGACGAAACCCGGCGCGTTCCGGACGCTCTGACCCGCGGTTTTTCCCCAATGGCGGGCCGTCGGCAGAATGCTGGCCTTCGTTTAACACAACGTGCTAATTTATTCACCCCGTGTGATAGCGAAGGTCGTTTTTGTCTCACCGAGAGGTCATGATGACGCCTGCCGTCAGTACCGTCGACGGTTCCGCCACCACCGCCCCACGCCGCACCCCCGGCGCCAGCAGCTCCCGGAAGGTCCTCCAGCTGCTCCTCGCCTTTTCCGAACGCCGCTGGGAGGCCAGTGTCGCCGAGCTCGCCGCGACGATCGGCACCCCGGTCGCGACGACCTACCGCTACGTGGCCCTGCTCAAGGAGCTGCAGCTGCTCGAGGAAGGCCGGGCCGGGCACTACCACCTCACCAGCCAGGTGATGCCGCTCGCGCGCGCCGCGCAGCTGGCGAACGACCTCGTGCGGCTGGCGAAGCCGTCGATGGAGGAAGCGGCCCGCGAGCTCGGCGAGACGGTGATGCTCTTCCAGCAGTTCGGCGACGCCGCCGTGTGCGCGGACCGCGTCGAATGCGACCGCGCCATGCGGTTCACGTTCGAGCCGGGGCATTCCGTGCCGCTCGGCGTCGGCGCGTCGGGGAAGATGCTGCTCGCGCTGCTGCCGGAGATCGAGCGCGACCGGCGGCTGGTGCCGATCGTCGAACAGCGCGGCACGATCGTGCGCGACGAGCTCAAACACGCGCTGGAGAACCGGTTTTCGGTCAGTTCCGGGGAAATCGACGAAGGCGTCTGGGCGTGTTCGGTGCCGGTGGCCACCTACGGGCGGCGGCCGACCGTGCTGAGCCTGGCCGGGCCGGCCGCGCGGATCACCGACGAGGCCCGGCACACCGCGATCACCGCCCTGCAGGGGTACGCGACCCGCATCCAGCGGACGGTTTCGTCTTATTCGCTGTGAAAATCCCGGCCGGGCGCGTACGAATGCCTTCGTGATCCGGCTCGCACGCCCCGACGACCTGCCCGCGTTGATCGACATCGAACGCGAGGCGGGCAGCCTCTTCCGCGCCCTCGACATGGCCGCGATCGCCGACGACGACCCGGGTTCGGTGGCCGAGCTGGCGGTGTACCAGTCCGACGGCCGCGCCTGGGTGAGTGTGGACGACGGCGACCGGCCGGTGGCCTACCTCGTCGCCGAGGTGGTCGACGGGCACGCGCACGTCGAGCAGGTCTCGGTGCGGCCCTCGCACGCGCGGCGCGGGCTGGGCAGCGCGCTGATCGAGACGCTCGCCGGATGGGCGGCCGCACGCGGGTTGCCGGCGCTGACGCTCACGACGTTCACGGCCGTCCCGTGGAACGCGCCGTACTACGAGCGGCTGCGGTTCCGGGTGCTGGCGGACGCGGAAATCGGTGCCGGACTGCGGGCGATCCGCCGCGCGGAGGCGGCCCGCGGCCTGGACGCCTGGCCGCGCGTGGCGATGATCCGTCCGCTCTGACCTGGGGTTCTCACCTGCGTGGGGGATCCACTGGCGCACCCGGTCGAACATGTGTTCTACTGTGCTCGCCGGCCTCGGAGGGGGAAGCTCCTGGGCCGGCCCACAGACTTCGGAGGTTGTCATGGCGGTCAAGATCACCCACCTGACGAACGGCCAGCAGGTGCGTTTCGCCAACGCCGACGGCGCCCGCCGCTACGCCGAGATCATGGGCGGCGGCGTCGACAAGTGGCGCTTCGCGGTCGTGCCCGAGGACCCGATGCTCCGGAAAATGTCGGACTCGGTCGTTAACGTGCCCGTATGGCGCATGACTTCCAGGTAGTGGTGGATACGGCCGACCCGCACGTGCTCGCCGACTGGTGGGCCGAGACGCTCGGCTGGCCCGTGGAACCGACCGACGAGGACTTCATCCGCGAGATGATCGCGAAGGGGTACGCGAAGGAAGAGGAAACCCGGACGTACGACGGAGCACTGGTGTGGAGAACGGGGGCGGCGATCCGCCATCCGGACTCCCCACCCGAGGGTCCACCCCGGCGGATCCTGTTCCAGGAGGTCCCGGAGCCGAAGACGGTGAAGAACCGCCTCCACATCGACGTGTGGGTCGGCGCGGACAACGTCGAGGCAACCCTGGAGAAGCTGACGGCGCGCGGGGCGAAGTACCTGCACCGGGGGCGGCAGGGGCCGCACAGCTGGGTGACGATGGCGGACCCGGAAGGCAACGAGTTCTGCATTTCGTGAGCCGGGCACGAGTTCCGGCTCCAATCACGCGAGATCCGCTTGCGGTCACGCGAAACCCGGCCTCGGACACGCCCTCGACGGGGCGCACGAACGTCGTGAACGACTCTTTCCTGCCGTCGGAGGACAGGAAAGAGTCGTTCATGACCTCGGCGCGGTTCGGCCACAGTCTGGGCGGCCCACCCGGAACGTCGCGAATGACTCATTCGGGGCTTCGGAGGTCCCGAATGAGTCATTCGC